>DAOUTW010000013.1 GCA_030668485.1 Candidatus Zixiibacteriota bacterium | reverse complement strand
TATTGAGTTATTGATAGGGAAAGCAGGAACCCACCCGCTCGGTCGTTCGCCTTATCGGCGACAGACCGATCGGACGGGCCACCAGACACATATATCACATGACCTGTCGGAGCATAAAAGGATCGCACCGCAAGCGGTGCGGCACCCAACTCAAAAATGGCAGGATCACACGGATCCTGCCCTACAAGGCTGCATCGGCGCTATGGGTGGAAACCGGCAGGTCACACCACGCCAGAGCGCGTCAAGACCCGCCGGAACATAAAACATTGCGACGGTGATTGGCGAAGGATCGCACCGCAAGCGGTGCGGCACCCAGCTTGAAAATGGCAGGATCGCACGGATCCTGCCCTACAAGGCTTAGGTGGGGTACAAAGTCCTCTGGCTGAGAAGGCGAGAACGGGGGTAAATAGAGGATAGGAGTAGCTTTGTAGTGATAAGGCTTGACAAAAACATCCAATAATAGTATATATTTAGTAATTGATTGATCAAGAAATTGGAAGAACCATACAATAACATAACATAACATAGCACGTCATTTTAATCAGGCCTGTTTGCAGGGCCTCCAGGAGGGTAACATCATGAAAGCAAAACGGGTCTATTTAGCAATGCTGTTTGCTATGTGCATTGCAGTTTTGTCGGGGGTGGTCATCGTGGGCTGCGGTGGGGATAAAGGCTCCGATCCCGCTCCAGTCAATGAGGTCAATATTTATTTGCAGAGCTTGCCGGACTGGGAAGACTTTGCTGAGGTCGCCGAAGTCGCCAATGTCGACTCGGGGGATGTCGTTCCGGGTGACATGTTGGCCGAGATGTCCAATCAGGTTTTGTGTACCACCATACCATACTCCATTACGCAAAACCCAGAAAATGTAGTGTCCTTTGGCCAGGCACCAGATATGCTCTGGCCAGGTGCATTGATTCAAGGCAACTCGTATCTTGGGGGATTGGGCTCAATAGAGGATATACCTATCACACAGCGCGCCCCCCTCGTCATAGCCATCAACATTATTTCAGGCACGGATGTAACTCGCACTATCGCTAATCCAACCTCATCTTCGGTTTGGCAGGCTGTGACTGATATAGTAACGGAGGCCGAAAATGGAGGTTACCAGACGGCCAGAGATTTCTATTATGATTATAAACAGTCATACTCATCGACTCAGGCGGCGCTGAGCCTTGGTATTAGCTATAAAAGCCTGGGAACTGCCGGGAAGGTGGCGCTGGCTTTCACGTCATCTGAAGAGACCAATACGGTGACGGCGTTTTTTAAGGAGGTCATGTTCGAAGTATATATCGAGCGGCCTCAGACACCGACCGGTTTCTTTACCGCGGATTTTACCAAGGAGCGGCTGGATGAACAAATCGCGCAGGGTAATATCGGTCCGAACAATCTCCCGGTTTACGTTTCGCGAATTCAATATGGACGGATGCTGATTTATTCAATGACCTCTTCAAATTCCATGGAAGCGATGAAATTGGCGGCAAAGGCAAGTTATAGCGGGTTTGCGTCGTATTCTGCAGAAATGCAAGCTGAAGTACAGAATATTCTTAACACCGCAGAAATAAAGATCGCCCAAATTGGGGGAGATTATTCCGATCTTGAAGATCTGTTGAAAGATGGTGATCTGAGCAGTTATTTCGGGACTGTTGTTCCTCTGACAACAGCCAAACCGCTGGGATATGCGCTCGTCAATTTGGCCGACGGATCGCTTGCGAAAGTTAGTGAAACGACATCATACGATGTACGCGAGTGTTCGGGAGCAAATGCCGAAGTCTATCTCAATAAATCTGAATGGCAGCAAGCGGTAGCGGCGTTGGCGGGCGATGGTCTGATCAGGGAAATGCTGACAACGGCGGAGAATTTAACATTAGCGAATGAAGTGTCAAATCCACCGGTTCCCAATCAAGGCATGGGCCAAATCCTGACGTTTGATTCATCCGCAACCGGTTACCCCTTCATATTCGATTTGATGGCGACACGACCTGGTTATAATCTGGTTTTTGACGATCAGGAAAACGGCCCCGGCTTCTCGGATATGGATCAGCAACGGAGTATCAGCATTGGTGACATAGATAATGATGAAAACGACAACTTTGCAATACACATTATAGAATGGCAACCCAACTGCGCCGTCTTTGCCATTGGCATTACAGTCGGTAATAACGAAGTCGAATCGGACGAGCAAGTTCAAGTGAAGGGCATAAATAATTTTATTAAACTTTGGAATAATGAGGACGGGGATGTGATCCCGAGTTGTCCATCAAGCATCGAGTTTCTTGGTTTCGTCTCCACGGTGCCGATAACCGATATTTGGTTTAACGAAGGTAATGACGGTGACGACATCTTTGTGCGGGACTTCTGCTTCGGCGTTCTTGAATGGACGGATTGATGATTTTTTAGCCAGAGTTTTTTATTTTTCGGTCAGGGGTCCGCAGGGGCTCCTGACTTTTTTTATAGGCAGGGATCCAGAGCCGTCAGGAAAGCCCGCCGCGGCGGGTGACGCCGCATATCACATGACCCGCTGGAACATAAGTTTGATATTGAGTTATTGATAGGGAAAGCAGGAACCCACCCGCTCGGTCGCCTTATCGGCGACAGACCGATCGGACGGGCCACCAGACACATATATCACATGACCAGCCGGAACATAAAAGGATCGCACCGCAAGCGGTGCGGCACCCAGCTCAAAAATGGCAGGATCGCACGGATCCTGCCCTACAAGGCTTGATACCCGTGCGTGGCCGATGTCCACATCGGCCCGTTTACGCCGAGGCATATTAAACCAATAAAAAAAGCCGCCCGCCGAAATTACGGCGGGCAGCTTTGCTGTCCAATTGAACTGCAGGGCGGTGAAGAAAAACGGTCTCACCGGCATCTGACTCAACCGGTGATGGCGAAGGATGAGGCTCCAGTCAACCAAATTCAGGTCAACCGAAAAGGGCCTTCGGCCCCTATTCTTCTGCCTTTTTCTCGGCTTTTTTGGCCGGCTTCTCGGTAGCCGGGGCTGGTTTGGCGGCAGCCTTGGCCTCTTTGGCCTTGGCCCGTTCGGCTTTCACCTTTTCCTTCTCCGCTTTGGCCTCAGCCTTGGCCGCAATCGCAGCCTTGTCATTCAGGCGCTCTTTGATTCGAGCCGACTTACCGGTAAGGCCGCGCAGATAAAACAGTTTGGCGCGACGCACACGGCCCATTGCCGTCCGCTCAATCTTGGCGATATTCGGCGAATGCAGTGGAAATACACGCTCGACACCGACGCCGGATGATATCTTCCGGACCGTAAAAGTTTTGCCGGTGCCCGATCCGCGACGGCTGATTACCGTCCCTTGAAACACCTGAATCCGTTCTTTGTCACCTTCTTTAATCTTGTAGTGCACCCGAACGGTGTCACCGGCAGCAAAGGCCGGCATTTCCTTCATGTACTGGCTTTCCAGTTGAGCGATTCTTTTCATCAGAATCCCTCCCTTCTATTTCGATTTCTCTATTTTCTTCAAAAACTCTATTTCTTCTTTCGACAGATCGACATCTTCCAATATCTCCGGACGATTGCGATATGTTTTTGCAATCGCCATCCGGCGACGGTATTTTCGTATCTCCACATGATTGCCCGACAAAAGCTCCTCGGGAACCTCCAGCCCGCGAAATTCAGCCGGGCGAGTGTAGTCGGGCGATCCAAGAAGTTGATCCTCCGTAAAGGAATCATCGACGGCCGACTCGAAATTCCCCATCACTCCGGGGATGAGTCTCACGACCGCATCGACAATCACCCATGCCGCCGGCTCACCGCCGGTCAGGACAAAATCGCCGATCGAAATTTCGTCGATAGGGTAGAGCTGCAGAATTCTTTCATCGACACCTTTATAATGGCCGCAGATAACAACCAGCCGTTCCATCAATGACATCTTAACGGCCGTGTCATGCTCCCACACCCGGCCCGATGCGGCAGTCAGGATAATCCTCGTTTTGTCCCGGTCGATATTTTCATAGTCGATATCGAGACTGTCGAGGGCCGCTGCCAGCGGTTCCGGCTTGAGGACCATTCCGCCGCCGCCGCCGAATCGAGTATCATCGACGGTGCGGTGTTTGTCGGTGGCAAAATCCCGCAAGTGTAACATTTTTATGTCAAAGAGCCCACTCTCCCGGCCCCGGCCCAACACCGACGAACTCAGCGCCGGCTGAAGCGCCTCGGGGAAAAGAGTAATAACGTCTATTCGCAACATCTTTTTTTCGTTTCAGTCGCTGTCCTCGGGCGGTACAAATAATCCGTCCGGTGGCTGGATGACGACTCTCCTGGCATCAACATCAATCTCGACCACGAATCGATCCACTACCGGCATAAGAACTTCTCCGAAACGTTCCGATTTTATCCGGTACAAGTCGCTGGCCGGATAAAATAAAATTTCCTCAATCACCCCGTAATCGGTTCCGTCCGTTCCGACGACTTTGCATCCGACCAGGTCAAACTGGTAATAGCTTCCTTCCGGTAGCGCTCGAACTTGTTCAATCGGTATTTCGATTGACAGGTTAGTCAGCAGGGTCGCTTCCTCGCGGCTGCGAACTCCTTTGACTCTGGCCACCGGTCGCCCGCCGATGATCTCCACCGACTCGAACTGAAGCTTTTTCCGTTTACCCTCGCCGACAGCGACAATTTCGCTCAACTCCAGAAAACGTTCCGGATCGTCGGTTGCCGGGATAATATATAGGTCTCCGGAAACACCGCGCGGTCGGCCGAACCGACCGATAGTAATATATTCCGGTTTCCTGGCCACTTACTCCAGAATCTCTAATACTGCCCGTTTACCCTTTTTGGCCGAAATGGCCGCGATCAGAGTGCGGATTGATTTGGCCGTTTGGCCGTGTTTGCCGATTACTTTGCCGAGGTCGCCTTCGCCAACATGCAGTTCGTATACCGTGGTTCGTTCGCCCTGAACTTCAGACAGAACAACCTTATCAGGTTGATCAACCAGAGCCTTAACGATAGTCTCAATAAACTCCTTCATCTGTGAACTCCTTTCCGGTGGTGTAGATCAGCAATAACAATAACTATTCATGCACAACAGTATTACCAAGAATTATTCCGCTTTTTTCTTGGATTTTCTCTTTTTGGGCTTTTCGGTAATGGTCGTCTCAATCGTCATCTCGGACACGTCCTGCCCGGCCTTTTTGGCCAGGTATTTTTTGGTCAGCCCGATCTGAGTGAAAAGAGAAGCGACGGTATCCGAAGGCTGCGCGCCTTCGTCGAGCCATTTGTAAATATTTTCCTCGTTGACAATCACGCGGGCCGGTTTTTCAATCGCGGCATAATGCCCCAGATTTTCAAGTACCGGGCCGTTGACAGGCCTGCGGGAATCAATGGCTACGACGCGATAATAAGGGCGCCGCTTGCTGCCCATCCGTTTCAATCTGATTTTAGTGGCCAAGGGCTCCTTCCTTTATGTTAAACGCTAAAATGGCATGATATCTTTTGGCATACCTTTGAACTTCATTTTATGTACGTTCTTCAACATCTTTTTCATCTGCGCGAATTGCTTGAGCATCCGGTTCAAATCCTGAACGCTGGTGCCGGAACCGTTTGCGATCCGTTTGCGACGGGACCCGTTGAGAATATTCGGGTTGCGCCGTTCCTCCAGAGTCATCGACAGGATCATCGCCTCGACACGTTTCATCGCTTTGGGATCGAGGGTGGCTCCCTTGAGAGCCTTGCCGGCACCGGGGATCATTTCAAGTAATGATTCCAGCGGTCCCATTTTCTTGAGCTGCTGCATCTGGGTATAAAAATCTTCGAGCGTAAACTGCTCTTTGCGCAGCTTCTTTTCAAGCTTTTCCGCCTCTTTGAGGTCGACTGCATCCTGGGCTTTCTCCACGAAGGAAACAATGTCGCCCATGCCGAGAATGCGTGAGGCCATCCGGTCGGGATGGAACGGCTCCATATCGGTCAGCTTCTCACCGATACCGACCAGCTTGATCGGACATCCGGTGACAGCGCGAATCGACAGGGCTGCACCGCCTCGGGCATCACCATCGAGTTTCGACAGCACCACGCCGGTGACGTCCAGGCGGTCGTGAAATTCTTTCGCGACATTGACCGCATCCTGGCCGGTCATCGAATCGGCCACCAGCAGGATTTCCTGCGGCTTGGCCAGTTCCTTGATATCGGACAGCTCGGTCATCAACTCATCGTCGATATGCAGCCGTCCGGCGGTATCGAGAATCACCAGGTCGACAAAGTCTTTTCTGGCCGCAGCGATCGCCTCGCGGCAGATATCCTGCGGTTTCGACTGACCCATCTCAAAGACGGTGACTTCGATCTGTTTGCCCAGCGTCTGCAATTGCTTGACCGCAGCGGGGCGGTAGGGGTCGGCGGCAACGAGGTAGACTTTTTTCTTTTTCTTCTTGTAATGGAGGCCGAGTTTGGCGGTCAGGGTCGTCTTGCCCGAACCCTGCAGGCCGCAAATCATAATCACCGACGGGGGATTTTCCGAGACATGGATTTCGGCGGTTTTTTTGCCGAGGAGGTTGACCAGTTTGTTATGGACGATTTTGACGATTTGCTGACCCGGTTCGACCGACCGGACGGTAGCCACACCGATAGCTTCCTGCTCGATTTCCTTGATGAAATCGCGGGTGACTTTGTAGTTGACGTCGGCTTCCAGCAGGGCGCGCCGGATTTCCTTGAGCGCATCCTTGATGTTAGTTTCGGTCAGCGATCCGTGGCCGCGCAGCTTCTTAAAGGTCGCTTCCAGTTTTTCTGTCAGGCTGTCGAACATAACTTAGGTCAATTCCGTATTCGTTTCGTCGTTTCCGTCCAATCGGGGTAAACCATACCATTCCATTAGACGCACTTGCCCCTTGGGCCAGAGCCATAAAATATAACAATTTCCCCAGAAATATCAAGGGGAATTATGCAGTCCCGCATAAACTTTTTGACCTCTTTTGGATAAGGTTGAATGGTCGTAACTCCTTGCTATATAATGGATAGTCGGATGTTCGTCATTGCGAGGCTTCATGAGGTGCGAATATACAGAAGGCGGTTCGCCGCGGCGAATCCTCGCATACTCCGGCGAGTTGGCAAAACGGACCGGAATTATTCTATTTAAGGATCCTCGATAAATTTCCGATCCATAGATAGAAATAGCTGAATACTATATGAAGAAAATAATTGTCATATTCGGAACCGTTGTCGGCAGTTGGCTCGGATGGTGGCTCGGTATGCATATCGGGCTGATGACCGCCTTTGTCCTGAGCATGATTGGCACCGGCGCTGGAATGTATTTCTCCCGCCGATTCACCGAAATATAGAATTAAAAAATCTAAACATGTGAAGCGGGTGGCACCCCCAAACTTGTTTGGGGGTGTACGATTATATGGGCGCAGACGCCCTGAGGCTGTCCCAAAAGTCGTTTTGCCTTCCGGCCTTTTGTTGAGAAGAAAAGATTATGATCTCAATCTTGTGGTATGCCAAGCATCTACATCCCACCCGTGCAAGAGCACGGGTGGGGCACCCTGACTGAATTACTTGAAAATTGCCGCTTTTGAGACAGCCTCCCCAAGTCTGTACCAGCCTGATAAAAAACGGCCGATTTGGGCATCGGCCGTTAATGCGTTTTTGGGCGATTCCATTTGGAACGGGACTTTGTGCCCGTCATATGATCATATTATTCCACACACCCACAACTCGGGGATGGGCCGCCGCTGAAAATGTAGCCGATCAGGAATACGGCATCGCCGACATTGATCGTGCAGTCGCTATTGGCGTCGCCCTCATCCATATTATCCGGCTCCGGGCCGCCGGTGAATATATAGCTTATCAGATAAACGGCATCACCGATATCGCAGGCATCGTCGCCATTAGCATCGCCGGGTATATCGCAGGGTAAATGAACGGCAAAAATAAATAAGCCGGACTTTGAGGCAACATATATATTGGGCTGTCTTACAGCAACACCTCGGACCATGGATGCACCTAAGTCGACCCGGGCCATCATCTGAATATCAGCCGGATCGGAGATGTCGAGTACCCTGAAATCACCGTACCAATCATCTGCGATATAACAATAGTTTCCCGAAATGGCCAGTTCGTAGAAATCGGTGTATAGCTCATCCTCATAAATACCGATTGTAACCGGATGGGCCGGGTCGGAGACATCAACGGCTCGGAGACCGTTAGCCCTTTCCGCGATCAAACCAAGATTGTCCTTGAAGACTATATCCATCGTCCAGCAATTCGTAATAATCGAATCGACCAGAACCGGATCTTTGGGCTCGCTAATGTCATAAATCCAGGTGCCGATGGTATTGCCCCAATAAACATAATCGCCCTTGATGGCGACACTCCAGGCGCGGTAGTAAGTTCCGAACCCGTCGCTGTAGTTCCAGACTTCAGAGATATTATTGGGATCGCTAATATCAAAAACTTTATACCCGAGAGTATTGGCGGCCACATAAGCCATGTCACCTTTAATTGCCAGGTCCTTGTCGCTTTCGCCTACCGGCAGATTCGGCAAACGAATCGGATTGAGGATATCGGAAATATCGGTTGCGGCCAGACCGAAGTTATCCTGAACCTTAAAGACAAGGTTATCCTTGATGACAAACCTCATGGAGGCGCCGTAGCCGTCGGTGGCGGCGATAAAGGGATCGGTCGGATCGGAAATATCGAGGACCATCATACCGCAGGCGATCCGATCGGTTCCCACGATGGCATAATCACCGACCAGTTCAACCTCGCGGGCATTCCCACTCATATCTAGATTGTCATAAAAATTGCCGGCCCAGAAGGCATTGGGCGGATCGGAAATGTCGAGGATTTTAAAATCCTGAGCTCCTGCAGTAAAAAAGGCATAATCGCCGGAGAATTCTATGTCGCGTATCGAACCGGCATAATCCAGATGCAGAACCTGCGTGGCATTGGTGGGATCGGAAATATCAAAGATATACAGGCCATCGAGATTAGCCGCGACATAAAGGTAAGAACCATAAGTATAACAATACTCGGCTCTGCCGCAGTCTAAGGTGTCGATCATGACCGGAGTGGCCGGGGAGGAGATATCGACGATGTAAAGACCTCCACTGAACGAGGCCAAATAGGCATAATCGCCCGAGATGGCAATATCCCAAACCTGCTCGGGGAAATAAAATGCCGTCTCATAACAGGTAGCGGGATCACAATAGGAAAAATCTCTGGTATCGTATACAAACATCCTGTTACTGTTGGTGGTGAAGGCCCACACCCGTGAATATGCAACGGAAGTGGCGCCGCTTAGGGTAATATTGTATACCAGATTCGGGTTGGACGGATCATCAAGATTAAAGACGCACAACCCTCCAAAAAAAGCGGCGACGTAAAGGTTGTTCCCGGGAAGAAAGTCATCGGTCGATATAAACAATCCCTTACCCAGGATGCCGGGATAAAGAGTTCTCACAAAAGAGATGGAATATGGATTGGAGATGTCAAGAATATGCAACAGATTAGCCTCGGTCGTGACATAGAGGTAATTCTGATAAACCACCATATCAGTGACCCAGCCAAAGCCGGGGTAGAAATAGCGGGAGACCAGAGTCGGTTCGAGCGGATTAAGCATATTTAATACCAGGATGCCCGGCCCGTATCTCACGTAGGCAAAAGCGCCGTCAAAAGCCATTCTGTAAGGGGTGTTCCACAAGGCGCTCCCGAGGTAATCGACCGATACCCCTTCGGCCAGCGTATCATTTGGCTCAATGTAGTCTTTACCAAAATCGTTTTGTGCCGGAGCAACATTGAATGTCATTGCCAGAACTATGACCAGAAAAAGTATCCCGTTGATAAAAGCGCGCATAATCCCTCCCTTGGACTACCTCTGAAGTAAAAGTTGGTATGTCTTTCTCTACCTGTAATATATCCATAAGTAGAATTACGTCAAGAATTTATCATACAATAGACGGATAAACTGGGGCGGCGACACTCAATTCCAATTGCCTGGTGGCGCATTCGCTACGGCGAATGGTGCGAGTGTTTTGGTAAGAAACGTTTATGATGAAAGTTTTGAGCAGCCCTTATTTAAAGATCCTCACTCAGTTTCCGATTCATTGATAGAAATACCTGAACACTATATGAAAAAGTTAATTGTCATATTTGGAACCGTTGCTGGTAGTTGGCTCGGATGGTGGCTCGGTATGCATATCGGGCTGATGACCGCCTTTGTCCTGAGCATGATCGGTACCGGAATCGCAGGCATAATTACCAATATCCCGGATAAAATCCTGCCGTTGGCCGATAAATAGACTCAAGCAAGTAACTGATCAGAAAGCGGCAACGCTGCCGCTATTGAATCGGTACACAAATCTTGGTGCGGACGTCTTCTTCCGGAGTTTTTTCCGGGTCGTCAATATAGATTTCAAGGCGCGGAGCATTCCGCAGCAGGCGGCCGCTTGTCGGAATCCATTCTCTCAGGATACGCCGGAAGGCGCGCCTCAGGCCCCGGTATGGCCCGCGATGCATGGCGGTAACATACTTTCCGCCGCCCAGAATCTGCATATCGACTTCGCCGTTGGCGGCGAAATCTTCGCCACAGGTGAGGCAGGCGTCATAACGGGTTTTTTCCGGCGGAGTTGTTTCCGGATCGTCATATGAGGCGCCGACACCGATGGTGCCCGGTCCGACAAAATGGTGCCGGGTGGCCCAGTCATAAAGACGGCCCCATTCCTGGCAACAGGTTTCATAGGGGCCGTGGTGCCGGATGTACGCCACCCGCATCGGAGCCAGATCTTCTATCCGTATTTCCATTGATCCCCCTCGATGAAATTGTGTAAAAGTCAACTGCTGGTATAAATAAGTAGCTCTATATATTATACGAGGGAAGCGCCTGAAAGTTAATCACATATTTGCATTATTTCTCGAAGCACAGAGGGGGGATAGGGATTGAGATGTTAGTAAAAAAGCCCGCCGGATTGGCGGGCTTTCTACTTCTTTATACAGTTATTCGTACCAGCCACATTCTTCAACCCAGTCATCGCATTCCGGCGGAGGCGGACCTTCTTTGAAGACGTAATTTATAATATATACGGCGTCGCCGACGTTGCAGGAGCAGTCCATGTTAGCATCGCCGCTGCAGGTGGTATATGGTACCGGCGGTGGTCCTCCCTTAAAGATGTAACTTATCAGATAGACGGCGTCACCGACATTGACACTACCGTCGTTGTTGGCGTCACCGGGTATGCATTCGCATGGACCGGCGTTCTCGCATTTAATCTCATCGTGAGCATCGATGAAGTCATTGGCGTCGTCAACATTCTGCCTCAATTGCACGCCGCCGGGATCCATCTTGGATGTCGTAAGAATCTTAATCACGCAGATAGTATCGTTTGGTTCAAGATCGTATACGCCGAAGGTAACCAACGTCATCAAGTCTTCGCAGTCGGGAATTACCGCCAAAATCGGGCCGTCAAGATTCATGAGATCATACATTTGTTCATCGGGGAGCGGGGCTTCTTCACCGAACGGACCACTGAAATAGACATAGACGTCGTTTTCAAGAGTCTGGTAGTTTTTGAAGGCGGGATCGTCGCCGTATGAGGCAATCCCGCCGTATCTCTGACAAGGCTCCGATGTTTCACACGGATCAAAGTAACCTGGACAGTCGCAGGACTGGTAAATAAGTTTACGATCGTTATCCCAACCGGACTCGTTATTCGCTTCGCTTTCATCGGATGGAATATCCCAGTCAACGGCTTCACCAACCCTGACGTGGGTGAGGGTAGATTCGGTCCGGTTCCAGAATCTCAATTTCTCGACGATGAAGCAGCAATACTCTCCCGCCTTCGGCGTAAAGTACTCAGCAATCAAACCAATGGCAGAGTCTCCCGTGATGAATTCACTTGCGGCATACTCATAATCCGGATTGAACACTGAATCGTAATATATCGGAGAAACCTGTCGCAGCGCATGATCGTTGGCATAGTTATTATCGAAAATGCTGAAATAGCACCTCTTCGTACCGTCGTCTTCGCGGCAAATAATCGGCGATCCATCCGAGAGGTAAATATTTGCGCAATCATCCGGATCATCGATATAGTCCATCGATTCATTGGGCGATTCATTACTTAACTGGCCATTATTATACACCCGCAGTCTCTTGCATTCGGTGGCGATGACCGCCGACTCAAGGGGAACGTAGCTGTCGCTCACAGTGAGACAAATCGGGATGACCCGGTCGGTGGGCGGTGCGTCGCCCGCCTGATGAGTTACTTTGAGAGCCCATATAACGGTACTATTATTTGTCTCGCCGGTTGTTATGATATTAATCTCAACCGGCACCTGGCCGCCAATTGCCGGAATGGTGATTCCGGTATTCGGGGTAGCAGTGACGGTCGATTTCGGCGAACCACCGGTAATTGATATGCTGACCGGTGTGTTATCGATAATACCGTTGTTTTCCATGGTCAGGGTAAAGGTTGTATCATCAGTCGTCCCCAGAACCAGGATCGGCTGACCGACACTGAGACCATAACCGGGTCCGGCATCATCATCATAGCGTGGCTCCGGTACGGCCTCACGGCAGGGATAGACAGTCCAGTTGACCGGATTAATGGTAAAAACGGCTGCCCCATGCACACAGTCACCGGGGGCATAGTCGTTGACATAGAGAATATCGAGGACATCTTCAGGATAATCAACCTTACAAGTGTCAATACGACCGTAACGGGCCATCGATGACCAGTACTCACTATTGCAGGTACCGGGACCAGCCATATTGCCGGGAACACATGGGGTCGGATTGATGACCGTTGTAACCTGCTGTGGCCGATCCCAGGCGTCGAAGAATGGATCGTAAACGGCGATGTGCAGCAGACCCGCGACGATGTTATCGTTAGCATCGAAAAAATGACACGGATTATTCTCGTCCCCAAACTGCGTGTAGCAGACGTACAGCCTGTCAAGACATTGAGAGATGGTCATCTTGGCCGCGTCGCCGCCCCAGGTATGAGCGTAGCAAGCGCCGCCGACATCCCAAGTGGCCTTTACGATACTGCGGATTTGGTCGGTCCACTGGTTCCAGTGGAAGATGGCGCTCTGGCGGCGATATATCGAGGTCGTGTCGGTCCAACGACGACAACCCCAGACAATCTGTAAGTAGTCTTCAACGCCGTCGATGTACCAGAGAGCCGACATGTCGCAGAAGGCCTTCCAGTCACTCATAGGATCATATGTGGTCAGGTTTCCGCCTATCCAGTTATAACCATTGCCTACTCCAAGATCAACCGTACTGCCGATTGACGGATTTCCCAAGCTGGTTGGGTTTCCGGCCCAAGCCGCGCCGTTGTCGTCCTCGATAGCAAACCAGACATCGTTTTCATATTGGTTATCGAATTCGTTAGGGGTATTGCGTTTGTAGTCGACAGGCGCATTCCAGACGATTGCGACTTTGTCGCTTATAGGAGAGGAGGCGACGGTCACGTTATAATTCATAACGACATCAATGACGCGCTGATCGGACCAGACGCCGTTGCCGGTACCGTAAGGCCCGACACGCCGATAATACGAACAGGTCAGCGGATCGCCGGGTGCACCTCCGGCTTCAGATGTCACCAGATGGAGAACAAATTCTTCACCGTCGATATCCCAATCATGAACCGGCCAGTTATTTTCATTTCCCGGGCCGGTTCCAATGTTTTGATACCAGCCGTAACAATCCAAGGAGAAGTCGGAAGTAAATACGCCGAAAACCGGGCCACCGGCCGTGAAGTCCCAGTAGGCTTTGGAATAATGCACGCCGAGGTCAATCTCGTGAGCCATCGGGACTGCCCATGAATTCGTGGCATCAAGGTTATGAGCGTCCATACCGACATAACCGGCAAAGTCGCCTTCGATGCGGATTCCGCCCAGCATAAACCTATGCGAACAGGTGGCGATTTCATAAGCCTGGTAACCAATACCTCGGCCGACGCCGGGGATAGCACCCGCTTTGGCTGTCCAGTCGAAGTGGATATAATGGCCGTAAGGGGTAAAAGGCATTGAATAGTTGGCTCGATGCTCAATCTGGCGGGCCATGGTACAGTGATGCTGAATGTCATAGGTGGTTTCACCAATGGTTTCAATTATGCCTTCACCGGCTTTGGCGCCGTTAAGATTTCTCTCCGGCGGGGCCGGTGGAGCAGTGTATTCGGAACCGGTTGGTACAGGAAAACCATAGACCGGCGCCATGCGGGCGGGTACGGTAACGCGCTCTTGCAATGGTTTTTGGGAATCGTCAGCCCCAACGGCTAACATTGGCGCTATTGTTATTAACATTATAATAGATACAATCTGCCCTAAGAATAACGGCCTTAACATAGTCCCCTCCGGGTATTTGATACGAAAAAGAATTCTATTACTGCCCTGCTAAACCACAATATGGCAAAAAATACCCCTACAGTCAAGGATTTGTAATAAGTATTATAATAATTTCAGGATAATACCGCATGACTCATATATGATGAATTGTCGATAGCGGTATGACAAAAGCCCGCCGCTACCGGAGGGCTTTTGAGTCGCATAATTTAGTGAGGTTCGGTTCAGAAGAACTGCTGTCTCAGAGACCACTTCTGCAGCAGCCTTCTTCGTTTTTCTTTTCCCCTTCGGCCGATTTCGAAAAGATTTCCCAATTTCCGGTTATTTCCATATGGGAGAGCCGCAATTGTAAACCCAATCCCAGCAAGAAAGCGGTGGCGGGCCACCTTTGAAAACATATGAAATCAGATAGACGGCATCGCCGACTCCACCGCCGCAATCGACATTGGGATCACCGCTACACATTGCATAGGGTGCCGGAGCCGGGCCTCCCTTGAAGACATAGCTGATGATATAGACGGCGTCGCCGACATTGATAGAGCCATCGTTGTTGGCATCACCGGGTAGGCATAAACATTCGAAGGGAGTAATGTCATGCGCCAGGGCCCAGTCGTAGGCAGCTAAGAATTGATTTTGGATTGTGGATTTTCCATCGTTGGAGGTGGCCAGCACGAAAACGGATGTGAACGTATCTCCACCACTCATATCCACCAGATTGGATCTGATCCCGGTATGGAGATCAATCACCGAATCTTCACCCGTCTCGGAATAGATGCCGATCCCTGATGAAGCCATCCGGTTGTAAAGCGAATCGGGGTGTAATCCCGAACCCTGTTGCATTGGTGCATTGGGAGCAGTCCAGGCAGTGTGAAACGGTTCGAAAAGAGTCGTAGCTCCGGCATAACGTTGATCCTCCGTGATCGGACAGCTATGGGGAGAATCCTCATCCTCGGGATCATTCTCAAAACCGCGCTGCCAGAGATACTGGGGATTATTATTGATATCGGACGAGTTATCGACGCCGTCATCACTGGGGACATCCCAATCGAGAAACATGCCGAGATGAATCTGGTCAAGCCCGGTGGGATCGCCCAGGGGATAAAACTCATATTTGGCGATGACAAAATCGTTACCGTCGGTCGGTCCCCATAGTTCGATATTTATTCCAAAGATATCATCGGTGGTCGCAATGGTGCAGACAGCCAGGTTGTAATCGGGGCCGCTGGTCATCTCAATATCACTCATCGGTTTGAAGGTACCGTCCTCTCCGGGGTACTGCGTGAAAATGGAGGTATAGGCTAGATTTTGGACGCCGTTATTCCAGGCGATCATAGGTGAAGCGTCATAGAGGTACATATCGCCATTGGGCTGATCCAGGTCGGCATCGCAATCGCCCGATATATCGAGTGAGGCGCCATCTTCTTGCCTGGCGAGATTCCCGTTATTGCACACCGTCAGATTTTTCGAAGTAGTCGTTAGATTATCGCATGAGGGGGGCGGAATGGGGTGAATGTACAATTCAACATGAACAGAATTCAGATCGGATGGAGCGTCGCTATCGATAATTATATCAGCCTCAAACAACATCCCCTGATCGGTGAGGACCCCGCCGTCGTTCAATGTCAGGGTTACGAATTGAACGTCACCGGGCGGCATAACCGAAGTATATGCCCCGATACCGATCCAGTCCGATCCGTCTATGTATTGAGGGTAAATACTCTCGATAGTCAGATTATCGTTACCGGTATTTTCAATTCTTATATCGACATTTAATTCATCGCCCGAAGTTACACCCTCGATAATATAATATGGCAATACGCTGACTCGCCCGACATGCTCAACAGCCAAGCAGGGGAAACGATAATGCATCATATTGTTGGTGTTCCATGTCCCCTCCCCAGAGGGGATGGCGCCAGCATCCTTGTCGTTGATATAGAAAATATCCAGAGTGTCGTCCTGTAATTCATCTCCATATATCATCCCGTAACGAACCATCGTGGCCCAATGGTCACTTTCGCATTCGGTGCTATCGCACATAGGAGTCCGCGTATTGGTAATATTTATGGGAGGGCCCCAGCCATAACCACCGTCGTCGGAACCGGCCATATAAAGCTCACCATTGGCATAATGCTTTTCCGAACAGTCGGAAAGGGCGCCCGGTTCGTCATCATCGCCGAATTTGGTATAGAGAGCATACAGATTATTGTCGCACTGCGAAATGGACATCTTGGCGATATACATATTCCATGATCCCGGATCGCAGGGGGAGCCGCCTAACTCCATATCGTATGTGGCTTCATCGATAATTGAAGGCCGCGCAAACTCTGTTGACCAGTGCATCAGGCGGCATTGATAGTTGTAATAACTATTTGCATTATGAAGCCTTCTGGCGCCCCAGGAAACATGCAATTCACCGTCTGAAGTGTAGAGCGCTGAAATGTCTATGTAAGCACGCCAGAGAGAATCAGTCGTATAGTTAGTTATATTGATGGGTCCGCTCCAGGTCAGTCCCTGGTCGGTGGAGAGCTTATAATAGACATCCATGTCGGTCTGACCGCCGTCACCCTCAGCCAGGCCGGAGCGGTCATCGGTATAAACAATGGCCACATTGTCGGAATTGGGATCAGCCGCGATAGTATATGAAATATTGGCGCAGGTTTCGATATATGCGCCGCCATCCCATCCCAGGCCCCCGACCTTGCGGAAAAGGATCATATCATCGCTGGCCTCAAAAACGTGAGTCAGCATATAGATCACATCATCGGTAACATTGGCGCTGTCATCGCAATGGAATTCCGCAACGGGCCAGATCACCTCCTGATCAGAATATGGTTGTTCGTAAAGAAAGGGGGGCAGAGGAGATGAGTTCTCTAGGTAGCATCGGGATTTATACTCGTTCGACGGCAATTCGAGGACATGACAAACAAACATTCCGGTTCCGTCCGTCATGGCGTCACAAGTGACATAACCGGCATAATCACCGACAGTCGCACAGTCCTCATAATAGCCGGTCCCGGGATCATATACCGAATAATATATGTGCCGGTCTCCCGGCATTATAGGATCAAACTGCCCCATCCAGTACATGTAAACGATGTTATTGGAGAAACTGAAAGAAATCTGCCTCCCCATAGAACCGATATGCTGCATATCATACATATTGAGACCCACAAGGGTGCCCGGCGATTGAGTGGGGTTTGCCTTGTCAGCTTCCATGCGTAATACAACTTTGTCGTCACTCATTACATTGCCAATGTCTCTGGCTTCCGGAATCAAAAATCTGGGGGCCCGGTCAGCACGAAATGTCGTTTTGTTGTTAAGATTATCGGCCGC
Organism: Candidatus Zixiibacteriota bacterium; assembly: GCA_030668485.1. Classification (GTDB taxonomy): domain Bacteria; phylum Zixibacteria; class MSB-5A5; order GN15; family JAAZOE01; genus DAOUTW01. Next base: position 66,602 of record DAOUTW010000013.1, on the reverse strand, counting down.
AGTGCAAAGGGAAGTCAAGAATAGAAAGGCCAATATAGGGAAAAGGACGGTAGTGAGTTTAAATTTTGTACTCATCGTTTGCCTCCCGATTTCTTCAAATAATTGCCTGTGATATTACTACTGGAACCACAAGCATTGAAACTTCCAATCCCAATAATCGGGCGGCGCCGGGCCGCCCTTGAAAACATAACTGATAACAAAAACCGCATCGCCGACATTGCATGCACAATCCCCATTGGCATCGCCGCCACAGAGGCCTGAGCTTGGCGCCGGTCCGCCTTTGAAGATGTAGCTGATAAGATAGACCGCATCGCCGACATTAACCTGGTAATCCCAGTTGGCATCTCCCGGCTGGGGAACTCCGAACATCGGTATTATCCCCTGCTCGTATGCCCACCTTTCAGCGTCAACAAACTGATGCAGATAATCCATCTCCCCCTGATTGGTGGTGATGAATGCGACGACATATTTGTATGCTGCTTTGGCGGTGAAGTCAACCATCTCAAAGGTCATGCCGGTATGGATATTCACCAGCGAATCATCAGTATAAGGATTATAACCCGCTAAAGTACTCATTCTGTCGTATAGATAGTCTTTATCGAATCCGGAACCGAGCAGGTAAGGCTCGTTTGGCTCCGCCCAGGCGTTTTTTAAATCACCGCTACCACCATAGAGCATGGCTACGCCGCCAAGACGATCAGTCTCGGCCATTCCAACACCGCCGCAGGCTTCCATATTATCCTGCTCAAGGGTATCATAATCAGCGCCGAATTGCCACATCGTTTTGGCAAGGGCATCAAATCCGCTCCCGTTATCAACAGCGTTATCCGATGGAATATCCCAGTCGGCGATAATCCCCAGGTATACTTCATTGGCTCCCTTGACCGGATTCCAGTTCAAAAACTCATAATGACCGATTATGAAGCTGTTGACTCCGTCCGTCGGTGCAAACAAATGAATTATGACACCAAAAAGTGAATCCGAGGTCGTCAAGGTGCAAACCATCATATCGAGAGAACCTATTCCCACCTGACCGAGTCCTTCATAGAAATTAAGATCACTCTGCGGGCGAAAGGTTCCATCCTCGGTGAAATTCTGGGAAAAGAGAGTCGTGTAGGCCCGAACCTGTTCGCCGTCATGCCAGGCAATCAGGGGAGAGGCGTGGTTGAGGTACATTAATGCATTCGGAGGAGTATCCACCGAATCGCAGTCATCGGGGATATTCATTGAATAATCGTCGTTACCTCCGCCCAGTCGGCCGGTGTTATAAACCATTAATTGTTTGCAGGTCGTGTTGAGAATAGCCTCTTCAGGCATATTGAAATCAGAGGCCACGGTCAAGGAAACTTGAACATTATCGGTGGCAGAAGGGGCGTCGTGAGTGATTGTGATAATTGCATCATAGCTGGCGGGATCGGAATCGCCCAGTATTCCGCCGGCGTTGAGGGTGATGTCGACTTCGTCGAAGCTGCTGGTGTTGATAACAGAGCTATAGGAGCCGATGGATATCCACAGAGGGGGACCGGAACTATCGGTTGCGGTGACGCTGTAGATATTGAGATTTTCGTCGCCGCTATTGGAGATTGTCAGGGTGACAACCAGTTCCTGATAGGGGGCGGTGTGAAGCGGATCCAAAAAGTGGCGCGGTTCAAATGAAATCTCAGGACCCTCGGCAGAAACGATGCAAGGAAAAACCATCAAAATGACGATAGATACGCTCAGGCACTTAAAAAGAAAATATAGCCGGGTAATCATAGTCGCCCTCCCCGGATTAATTTGTATTTCGACTTCTTTTTTGACATTCGGCAATTATTACTATACTATAAAATAGAATACAAAGTCCTTTTTGTCAAGCTCCAAAGGAGAAAGCTGATAGTATCGGTATGTTTTTACGAGAAGGGAAAATAGACAAAGCCCGCCGGGGATGGCGGGCTTTGTCGGAATTCGACCTTGTTTTTAAGGGCAGTCGGCCTCATCAATAGTGCAGGGCGGCAAGCCGCCTTTGAACACGTAATTGATCACTTTTACGGCGTCACCGACGTTTACGCCGCAGTCACAATTGGTGTCGCCCGAATTCACCGGCACAGGCGCAGGGCCGTATTTGAAGATATAGTTTATCAGATGGACGGCATCGCCGACATTGATCCAGCAATCATTATTGACATCACCGGTACGGGAGGCGATTACTACCCTGTTTTCAAATTCCTGGAAATCCATACAATCATCGTCAAAGCAGGCAGTGATAATAACCGATGAGGAATCTCCCAGGTCACTCATGTTGGGAGTACAGAAGTTGAGTACAATCGAATCCGGAGTATAGAGCGGGAAGGTGGGAACATGAGTCGGTGCTACCAGCCATCCGGGGAGAACGTATTCGTGCCACAGCGTATCCAGAATGGGAACCCGGTCAAGACGAATCCGCAATTCGTAGCACACATTGCTGTCCGGGATACAATGCAGGGTCGATTGAAAACACCGGGTCAATTCCACCGAGGTGGTGCAGCAATCGGTTGTAAATCGAGCATGGACGCATCCATGACCGGTATCGGGAATGATATACTCCACGGCCACCGACGCTTCCGTGCCGGGAAGCAAGGTCGAATCGAAATTCACGGTTTCGATTAACTCCTCATCGCCCCCGGTTCCAAAAGGAGAGGCAAAGAACCCGATCATGCCGATATAGCAGGGATCAAAGGAATTGTTGGCCAGGTCGAGCTTTAGAGTTATCTGCTGGTCGGGCAGCAGGTTGGATTCGGGATCAAGCTTGAACTCGTATCCGAACATGTCGCAGGGATCGATGTCGCAATGGTGTCCGGCATGCGGGGTGAAAAGATTGTTGTCATTATAATTGATCAGGCCGTCGCCATTGTAATCGTTGCAGTGGGAAAAATCGAAATCATTCTTGATCGACACACCGAAATCGCCGTCGATATCAAAGGCTTTTACCGGGACCGAGTCAATGGTGCATGAGGAGGTTTTGATCACGGCATAGCAACTGTTATCACAGCCACCACCGTTCATATAAAAGGTGATCATGCCGCTGTCATCAGAAGGGGCCAGGGGATAGAGCACGGTAAATTCCTGCGACGATTCCGGACAGGGCTGGATGATCGTGCAGTCGACAAATTCGATCCATATCGCCGAGTCGCCCACGACGGGTTGATTGTAGGCATCACGGAGGTAGACACGGAAAGGCTCATCACCTCCGGGGCAGACCCGGAAAGCGGGATCGGTCCAGGAATTCTGGCAGAGGTCAGTCAGGAAGCAGGAACCGGTTACCGGTTCGACACAGGTGCATTCCACCGGGGGCGGGCCGCCGGAAAATAGATGAGCGGTCAGGTACAGGACATCATTGCTGTCAATAACACAGTCTCCATTGGGATCGCCATTGGGCAGGGGATCGGGCGGCGCACCATCCAAACAAATATAATCGGTAATAAAGATAGCGTCATATATATTCAGGCCGCCATCGGAATTGGCATCCCCGGGGAATTGCCCATCGCAGGTGTCCGCCATATTACAAGGGCCTTTTAATGGCTCCACGCATGTACAGGTCACCGGGAGGGGGCCGCCACCGAAAATGTAATCATTCATGTAAATGACATCATTGGTGTCGGTGACACAATCTCCATTAGGGTCACCGTTGGCCAAGGGGAAAGGGTCGGATCCGCCAGAGCAGATGTAACTAAGGATATATACCAAATCCCCGACTCCTAACCCGCCATCGCCGTCGGCATCACCCGGTAATTGACCGTCGCAGGTATCGGCAAGTTGGTTGTCGATATTTCCCCAGCCCTTTTCAATGGTGACCGGATTTTCCTCGTCGGTAGCCCCAAAAAGAGGAGATGTAAGTAAAAGGCACGCGATCAGAACGCAAAAAACTCCGGCACAGTATTTTGAGCACATGATTTGGTCTCCTCATGTGGAAGATATTGATTCTGATTAATAAGATTGCAAGAAACCCGTTGGTTACACGTAAATAATACTTATTAAGTTCCGTAGTGTCAAGCACTAATCTGTAAAATGAATACACTAACTGAGATTATAACTTAGCCGAAATCATAATAAGGAAAGCCCGCCGGAATGGCGGGCTTTGCATATGATTTTGGCATCTGGTAGTTCGAGGCAATTAAGGACAGAGTCCGGCTGCTATTTCTTGCGGCCCTCGTCCTTGCCTTTGGCCTCTTTGGCGTCACCTTCTTTAGCTTCGCCTTCTTTGGCGTCACCTTCTTTGGCTTCGCCTTCTTCACCTTCTTCGCCTTCAGCAGCTTCTTCGGCTTCAGCGGCTGCAGCCTCTTCCTCGGCGGTGGCCTTGATAACCGTCGGGGCGACAACTGTGATCAGGGTCCGCTCCGGCTCGGTCATGATTTCTACGTCGCCAAGCTCGAGATCGGATACGTGAATCGAATCGCCGACATTCAAGGCGGTGATATCAATTTCGATTTTTTCCGGGATATTGGTCGGCAGGCAGGAGATATCGATTTCTCGCTTGGCATACTGAACAATACCGCCAAAGGTTTTGACACCTTCCGGAATACCGACAGCGGTGATCGGGATAGTCAAAGTAATCGGTTTGTCCATCGGGATATTATGAAAATCGAGATGGACCAATTCGCCGGAAACGGGATTTTTCTGCAGATCGCGGATCAGAACTTTCCGCGGAGGAGTATCATCGCCGTTTATATCCAGGTTGATAATAGTATTTAAGGGAACTTCATGCATCAATCGATACAGGGTTCGGTAGTTGACCTTTACAGAAATCGGGTCCGTTTCGGGGCCATAAATTACAGCGGGGATATCGCCTTCCCGGCGCAGACGCCGGTTGGGGCCTTTTCCGGTTTCGTCCCGTTTCTCAACCGTCAGATTAAGCTCTTTCACCTGTCAAACCTCCACGTTGCTTGTCATAACTTCAGTCACTAAACATAATCGACACCGAAGCGTCGGTTTCAATGCGGTCAATAGTTTCGGCCAAAATGTCGGCACAACTTAGAACAACGAACTTATTTGATAAGTTCCGACCGCTGTTATCTATCGAGTCGGATATAATAACTTTCTCAATCGGGGAATTGTCAAGTCTTTCCAGCGATTTTCCTGATAAAACTCCATGGGCTGCGCAGGCGTAAATTTTGCCGCAACCGTTCTCTTGGAGGGCTTTGGCGGCGTTGGCCATGGTTCCGGCGGTGTCAATCATGTCATCTCGAAGGATAACATCATGTCCCTCGACCTCACCGATAATATGCATTACCTCGGCCTCGTTCTGCACCGGGCGCCGTTTATCGATAATCGCCAGACCGGCATGCATGATTTTGGCGAAGGAGCGGGCAACCTTGATCGACCCGACATCGGGACTGACTATCACCAGCTTGTTGGTCGGGATTTGCTGTAAATAGCCGTTGAACAAAATCGACGAATAGAGGTGATCAACCGGAATACTGAAAAAACCCTGTATCTGAGCTGCATGTAAGTCCATGGTAATCACCCGGCTGGCGCCGGCGGCAAATAAAAGATCGGCGACCAGTTTGGCCGTGATACTGACCCTGGGCATTTCCTTGCGATCGGCCCTGGCGTATCCGAAATAAGGGATAACCGCGGTGATATTTTTGGCTGAGGCGCGCCGGGAGGCCTCGATCAGCATCAGCAATTCCATGATATTGTCGCCCGGAGGGTTGGTTGACTGGATAATGAATACGTTGGCTCCACGAATGTTTTCATTGATCTGGACGAAAAGCTCTCCATCCGAAAAACGCCGGATTTCAGTATTGCAAAGAGGGACGTTTAGTTTACGGGCGATCGCGTATCCCAGAGGGGGGTTCGATGTTCCGCAGATTATCCGGACATGCTTGTTGTTCAGCATACTCGTCTCACCTATGATTTCTTCAAGATAAAAAACCTGTCCTGATCAATTAATTGGGACAAGACAGGTATTGTTTTTGCCAGCAACATATGGCTGGGGCGGCAGGATTCGAACCTGCGAATGCAAGCTCCAAAGGCTTGTGTCTTACCACTTGACGACGCCCCAGCGTCTTATGTCGTTTCCTTGGCCGTTGAGGCTTTTAACTCTCGGTCGTACGCCTCAAGAACTTTTTCCTCAATCATCTGACGGGTTTCGTTGTTGATCGGATGACAAATGTCCTGATGAGTCCCGTCCGGCCTTTTACGACTCGGCATGGACACAAAATACCCGGAGTTACCTGAGATAATCTTGAGTCCACGGACGACAAAAGCGTTGTCGAAGGTAACATTGGCGAAACCTTTCAACTTGTCTTCGTCGCGCAACGTGATTCGGATTTCGGTAATCTCCACTGCTGATCTCCTCCCGCTGATCTATGGTTAGCTCGTTCTATGCGGGCAGGACTATAGGGCATGCCAAAAACAAGCCCCATCCTTCCCCCTTAAAAGTGTGTTTCAGCATTTTATCCGAAATAGTCCCGTTGTCAAATAGAGCAAATACTGTCGGTCCACTTCCACTAATCCTGACAATATTCGCCCCTAATATTCTCAATTTTTCTTCTATCTTATCCAATATCGGGTAAGATTCCCGAAGAGTTCTCTCCAAGTCGTTCGCCGACTTGGAAATAATTTGGAATAGCTCCCGAGCCTGCCGGCAGCCCTTAAAGTTAACACCCATAAGCTGGGCTGTCAAGTCCAATCTGAGTTTTCTGTAGGCCTCCTCCGCCCGAATTTCGAAGGAAGGAGTCACCAGCACAACCTGATAATCAGTGGGAAGTTCGATCAATTTGACAATTTCTCCACGGCCGGTCACCTCGGCCTGCCCGCGGCTGAAGAAAAACGGAATGTCCGATCCCAACTCCAGTCCCGCGACGGACATAACGGCGCGGCTCCACCCCAATCCCAAAAGTCGGTCACATCCCTTGATCAAGGAGGCAGCATCTGACGACCCGCCGCCCAAACCGGCCCCGACCGGAATGTTTTTCCATAGCTTGATTCTAAACCCTTCGCGGTATCCTGCTCTACTTCTAACCAACTGGGCTGCTTGATATACCAGATTTTCCGGACCTGTTGGGATATTATCGGCGTCGGTGATAATTTCGATTTTCGACTCCCGGATTTTTTCGATTTCCAGATGATCGCACAGGTCAAGCGCCTGAAACCATGAAAAAATATTATGATACCCGTCAGGTCTTTTGCCGGTCACTTTCAGGAACAAATTAATCTTGGCCGGCGCCGAAATAAATACCGATTTTTCGGATTTATCTACCGTTCCCCCGAAATCGGGTATTATGCCCCTTGGTTTTTCCATGACCATATTATAACAATTTTCGTCCCAGCAATCAAGGTGCACTGAATAATCTGTTGACATTCGGGAAGTTTCGCCTTTCTTTTACAATCTGTATAATGTTCGGGTATCATAAAAAGGAGTTTGCTCATGGGAATGAACTTAGCCGAAAAAATAATCTCCGCTCATCTTGTTAACGGCAAGATGGAAACGGGAGAAGACATAGCGTTAAAAATCGATCAAACACTGACCCAGGATGCCACCGGAACGATGGCATATCTCCAATTCGAAGCGCTGGGATTAAAGAAAATTCAGACCGATTTGTCGGTCAGTTATATCGATCATAACATGCTCCAGGCCGGTTTTGAGAATGCCGACGACCATAAGTACCTTCAATCGGTTGCCAGCAAATACGGGATATATTTTTCCCGGCCGGGCAATGGCATCTGTCACCAGGTACATCTGGAGCGTTTCGGAAGCCCCGGCAAAACTCTGCTCGGTTCCGATTCGCACACGCCGACCGGCGGCGGTATCGGTATGCTGGCGATGGGAGCCGGCGGACTCGATGTCGCGGTTGCGATGGGCGGCGGGGCCTTTTACCTGAAGATGCCGGAAGTAGTCAAAATTCACCTGACCGGCAAGTTGAAACCGTTCGTCACTGCCAAAGATATTATTCTGGAGGTGCTACGCGTCCTCTCCGTCAAGGGCGGTCTGGGCCGGATTATCGAGTATGGCGGTCCCGGAGTCAAAAACCTGTCGGTTACGCAGCGAGCGACGATTACCAACATGGGCGCCGAATTAGGCGCTACCACCTCGGTTTTCCCCTCGGATGATAATACCAAGGAATATATGAAATTGCAAAAGCGTGTCAAAGAATGGTCGCGCTGGGAGGCCGATCCCGATGCCAAATATTCCAAAGTGGTTAAAATAAATCTCGATAAACTGGAGCCCCTGATCGCCAAGCCGCATTCGCCGGATAGCGTGGTCAAAGTCAAGTCGATCAAGCGGGTCAAGGTAGACCAAGTATGTATCGGCAGTTGCACCAACTCCTCGCTCTCCGACCTGATGATCACCGCCGCCCTGCTCAAAGGCAAAAAGATTCATTCCGAGGTTTCCTGTACGATAACTCCCGGATCCAAACAGGTTTTTGAGGCGATATCGGAGAATGGCAGCCTGACACATATGATCGCTGCGGGAGCCCGCATCGTCGAATCGGCCTGTGGGCCATGCATCGGTATGGGCCAGGCGCCGAATTCGGGTGCGGTTTCGGTCCGGTCATTCAATCGCAACTTTCCCGGTCGCTCCGGGACCAAAGATGCCCAGGTATACCTCGCCAGCCCGGAGACCTGTGTCGCCGCTGCCATCACCGGCTATATCACCGACCCGAGCGAACTGGGCAGGTATCCCAAAATCAAATTACCGGAAAAGATCAAGATCGACGATTCCGGAATAATTCCGCCATCCAAAACGCCGAGTAAGGTCAAGATCCTGCGCGGCCCCAATATTGCCCCGCTGCCGATCAACAAAGCGATGCCTTCGACTCTCGAGGGAGACGTTCTGCTCAAAACCGGCGACAATATCACGACCGATCATATTATGCCGGCCGGCGCCAAAATTCTGCCCCTTCGCTCGAATATTCCCAAAATCTCCGAGTTTGTATACACTTACCTCGATCCCGATTTTGTCAAGCGGGCCAAGCAGAAAAACGGTGGATTTATTGTCGGCGGAGAAAACTATGGGCAGGGCTCGTCTCGTGAACATGCCGCTCTGGCGCCGATGTACCTCGGCCTGAAAATGGTTTTGACTATATCTTTCGCGCGTATTCATCTGGCTAATCTGATCAATTTCGGTATTCTGCCGTTGACGTTCGCCGAACCGGCCGATTACGACAAGATTGAACAGGGTGACAATTTGAAATTGCCGATGGTGGCCGATATTATCTCGACCGGCGCCGATCTGACGGTCAAGAATCTGACCAAAGGGATCGATATCCCGGTTACCTACAGCCTGACTCCGCGTCAGGTGGCGATCGTTCGCGCCGGCGGCTTGTTGAATTATACTCGCGGAGGTGGGAAGTAAACAGCCCAGACATATTCCCGGGAATCGATTCATTATGTTGTCCGCCGACCTGATACAATTCGGAATTGCCGCCATACCGGTTATGATATATCGCCCGGTATGGCGGCAGCAAATCTCACTTATCGATCTCCACCCAGGAAGTAGTTTAAAGAAAGAGTAAAAGAGAATGAGTAGTGATATAGAAAACTTGAAACGCACCCCCTACACCGACTATCATATTGCCGCCGGAGCCAAAATGGTTCCGTTTGCAGGATATAATATGCCGGTGCAGTATTCCGGCATCATCGAGGAGCATAAAGCGGTGCGAAACAATGTCGGGTTGTTCGATTTGACCCATATGGGCGAGTTCGAACTGTCCGGCCCGAAAGCCCTTGAGTTCCTCCAGAAGGTGACGACTAACGATGTGGCCGCCCTGGAACCGAATCAGATTCAGTATTCCTGCATGACCTATCCCGACGGCGGTATCGTTGACGATTTGCTGGTTTACAACCTGGTCGACCATTATCTGCTGGTTGTCAATGCCGCCAATATCGAAGAGGATTACAAGTGGCTGGAGGATAATTTAATAGGTGGTGCATCTTTGACTAATCGTAGCGACGAGATTTCACTGCTGGCTATCCAGGGGCCGAATTCCAAAAAACTGCTACAGGAATTAACCGACTTTAATCTCGACAACCTTGAATACTACTATGCGGTCGAGACTGAGATCGCCGGGAAGAAAGTTCTTCTCTCTCGCACCGGATATACCGGCGAACTTGGATACGAGCTTTATATTCCCAACGAAATGGGCGATCATTTATGGAAGGCGATCAATGAAGCAGGGAAGAAGTACAATATGGCCCTGATCGGCCTCGGCGCTCGCGATTCGCTTCGGCTGGAAATGAAAATGGCCCTGTATGGCAATGACATCGATCAGACCACCAACCCGATCGAGGCGGGACTGGGCTGGATCGTAAAACTGGCGAAGGGCGAGTTCATCGGATCGGATGCTATCGCCAAGATCAAAGAGGAAAAGCCGGGGCGCAAACTGGTATGCATGGTGCTGCAGCAAAAAGCTTTCCCCCGCCAAGGCTATGATATTTATTCGGGCGATGAGAAAGTCGGCAACGTCACCTCGGGAACGGTTTCGCCATCGCTGGGAGTGCCGATAGCGATGGGCTATGTGCCGCGCAAGTTATCCAAATCGGGCAATACGGTTGAAATCGATATCCGGGGCAAGCGATTCGCCGCCGATATTGTCAAACCGCCATTTTATAAAAAGGCTGAGTAAGCTTTTAGCATGCTTGAACTTTATAATATTCAGGCCGGTATTCCTGATAATCTCGACCGGCAACGGCCGGTGGTGGTTATCGATATATTCCGAGCCTCAACGAGCATGACCGCGGCGCTGGCAGCGGGCGCCCGGGAAATTCATGTCGCCGGTTCACGAGCCGAAGCCGATTCGCTGAAGGAAAAAATCGGCGGCGATATCGTCATGGCCGGAGAACGTTCCGGTTTGAAAATCAAAGGTTATGATCTGGGCAACTCACCTCGCGAAATGAAGCCGGAAATAGTGGCCGGACATCCGATGATATTCAATTCTACCAACGGCACCAAGCTTCTGCGTCGTTTTGAAAAGTTCGAAAACGTCGCCGTCGGATCATTCGTTTCGTTGACTGCGACAGTGGATTTTCTGTCACAATTTGAATCTGATCCGATTATTTGTTGCGCTGGCCGAGAGGGAACATTTTCTGCCGAAGATACTCTGGCGGCCGGTCTGACTATCTCCCGCTTCCGGAATAATAGTCTTGAATTGGATGATGCCGCCGAGTTTGCCTGCCGCCAGGTGGATTTATCGGAAGGCCGCTGGCTTGAATGGGCTCGAAATTCATACCACGGCCGATATCTTGCCACCATCGACCTGGCCGAAGATCTCGACTACTGCCTCACCATCGACAAGTTCGACTTCATCCCGATCAAGAAAAATGATGTTATCGTCCGCGGCGGCACAATTTAGAAGTTGTTTCAGAAACCACGGTCGGTTGTTCCCGGTTTTCATTTAAGTTTGCAAATCTGCGAGTAAAGCCGTATTTTGGATAACTTGGGATATATGGAGTTAACTCTTTGTATAACGATAAAACCGTCTAACGACGAGGTGTCGGGTTGAAACGCATAATGATTTTGTTGGGTCTGGGATTGATTTGTCTGGCCATGGTCGGCGAGGCATCGTCATCCCGGATAATAAATTGTGAAGTTACCGTTCGAGAAAAAATGGCCGGCGACGATGGTAGCTTTGTCCTGATAGAGAAGAAAAATTATCCGATCGACGAGGGTGTCAAAAACACCAGCTTTATCGTGAATTTCACTCTCGATTTAACGATGGATTACAACGATTCCGGCTATTTCGATTGCCAGTTGTCGCTTTTCACCCTGGGGCCATTGTCGCAAACGTTTTTCAAACAATTCCAGAGTGAACCGGGCGGCGTCTATTTTATAAGCAATATTCGCGGCAAGGAAAACGTCGAATACCGGGTCGGAATCTCGCCGGTTTCGATCGATACCGCCGGGGCATCGGATGAGGAATGCGGTTATGATTTCCGGCAGGACGGCGTCTGGAATTTCGATCCTTCGGCTCATTTTGATTTTTATTTTGTGCCGCAATCGCTGGCCGACGCCCGCTGGAATTTGCTGCGCGATTTCATGGAAAAGAATTTCAAGGATTATAAGGAATTATTCCAGATCGCATTCCCCGGCAAGATCAATTGTTTTCTGTCGCCCTGCATATTGCCTCAAGTCACCTGGGATCGGAGAATGGGTTTTGCCATCGATCCGCCTCGTTCCAATTGCTTCGTGCTCTACACTCATGACCATAATACGGTTGATCCGGTACCGGCGTACTTACTCAGGATTTATCGCTTCCTTGGTTATGCTCCACCGCTCCTGGCCGAGGGGATGGCGGCCTATTTCGAATTTCCGCATTTCTATGGAAAGGAACTGCGGCAATCGGATCAACTGCCACCGGTTTCGATGCTTCTCAAATCGGTCGACTATTACTCTCTTCCGGGGCATAACAATATTTCGGCCGCCTCATCTTTCGTGAAATATCTGATCGATACCTATGGCCTGAGCAAATTCAAACAGCTTTACAAATACTCGTCCGATCTGAAAATTGAGAATCAATTTCAGGAGATATACGAAAAACCGCTGGCCGAACTCGAGTCGGGATGGCATGAATTGCTCGATACCGTAACCTTTTCCCGAGGGATCATTCAGTATTTCTACGAGAAAGAGATGTACATCAATCGGGAAGATGGTATGGATCTATTCCTGGGCGAATTGAAACAGAAGATGCAGACCTATACCGACACCAATTTCGTCTATTCCCAGGAAGCCTGGAACATGTATATGCGGGGTGATTACGATCCTTCTCGCACGCTATACGAATCGCTGATAAATATTTCACCGACTAACAGCAATTACCTGATTATTTACGGTAACCTGCTTTTGATCGACGGGCAATACGATTCGGCGGTGGTTATGTACAACCGTCTTCTGGCAATCGATTCGACTATCAAGACTGCCCTGAACAAAATGGGCCAGACATTTTACTGGCAGGAGAATCTCGATAGCGCCCAGATATATTTCCTGCGCGATATCGATGAAGATCCGTCGCAACTAAGTCAGGCCTCATCCGCCATAATGCTGGGAGAACTGGCCCTGGCCGAGGGCGATACTTCCGTCGCCAGTGATTACTACAACCACGCTCTGGCATCGATGGAACAGATTTACCAGTTCGGCAAAAGCTGGCCGGCCTATCTGCTGCGGATCGGGCAGGCGCATATGGGACTGGCGATGTGCGGTGAAGATAATCTGGGCAAGGCGAAATCCTATCTGGAATCGGCTTTATATTTTGAGGTTCATCCGACCCGGACTATCTTTATAACCCGTATCCTGAAGGAACTGGGTAAACTGGCAGATCTCGAAAATCAGCGCGAAGATGCTTTGGCTTATTACCAGAAAGCACTGTCATATCCCTTGCCGCCTGCTTTTGAGCGTGAAGTCAGGGAATACGTAACCGAACCGTTTACCGGATACCGGCAATAACCTGAAACAAGATCGGTTTTGCAGATTTCGATTGAATGATAATGTGATCACGATATGCTAAATTTTTTAAATACAGCCGTTCTGGCCGCCGCTGCTGCCGCCCTGTTTCCGTTTCTTTTGCATCTTTTCTCCAAGAGAAAAATTAAAGTGGTTCCGTTTTCATCGATATCATTCCTCAAGGCGATGCAAAAACGGCAGGTGCGCGCCATCAAGATCAAACAACTGTTGCTGCTGGTTATCCGTACCTTGATAATTCTTGCCGTCGTCCTGGCTTTTGCCCGTCCTGCTACCCAAGGCGGATACCTGGGTTCGCATGCTACCGTCTCGGCAGTGATTGTTATCGATAATTCGGCTTCGATGACCTTATCGGTCAAGGACGGCCGTCTTTTCGATCTGGCGATTAAGAAGGCGCGGGGGATACTGGATCAACTCGAGCAATCGGATGAGGCGGCTGTAATAACCACCTCCGGTGACTATTCCCGTCTTCAAGGCGATAATCTGTTCGGTAATCCGGCTGCCGCCCGGGAGTTTTTAAATACTATCACGCTGACCGACGGCAGCGCCGATTTGACCGAGAGTTTTAATCGCGCGGCCGATCTGCTGAATGAAAGATTGAATCTGAATCGTGAGTTATACATTATCAGCGATTTTCAGGATAATTCCATTAATGTCGAAAACGCTTCCGGGGAATACAGCGGCAAAACATTTCTGGTCGATCTCCCCGTAGATGATATCGACAATAGCGGCATTATCAGTGTCGATCTGGGTAATCAATTAATCGAGGTCGGAACCGAGATCAATGTTGCCGCCAATGTCAAAAAGCTTTCAGGGGGAGGCGATGAAGAAATCCTGGTATCGCTTTACCTCGATGACAAGCGGATGGGGCAGGATGGCCTCCGTCTCAGGCAGGGTGAGTCGGGAGCGGTCGATTTTCCGATGATCGTCAACAATCCCGGTTTCCACTCCGGTTATATTTCGCTTTCAGACGATCACCTCCTGTCGGACAATACCTATCATTTCAGTTTCTATATCCCGGACCAGTTTAATGTTTTGCTGGCCGGGGAAGAGGGACTCGATACCCGGTTCTTTCAACTGGCGCTGGCTCCCGATGAAAACCTGCGACGTCACTGGTCGGTGCATCAGGTTCCGTATCGTTCATTCTCATCGGTTAATCTTGGCGAATACGATGTTCTGATTCTGGCTAATTTTTCATCCCTGCCCGGCGGCGATATCGCTCGCATCAAGGAATTCGTCAGAAAGGGCGGCGGGCTGCTGGTAAATCTTGGACAAAAAACCGATTCGGTCGCCTATAATCGGGATATGGTGGAACTGACCGGAATCACTCTCAGATCGCAATTCCCGACTCAATTTTCCCGTAGCGGTCATTATCTTATGTCCGACTTCGATCTTGAACATCAAATCCTCTCGGTTTTCAAGGAGGGTGTACAAAATCAGGGTTTCAGTTTCAGGTCATATGCTCACGTGAAGAGTGAAATAACTGCTGAAGATGAAGTTCGTTTGCTGGCTCGTTATTCCGATGGTTCTCCGGCGTTGACGGTTTCCGGATTCGGGCGCGGGCGGGTGATGTATTTCGGATGCGATATCGCTCCTGATATTTCCGATATTTCGCTCCATCCGTTTTTTGTGCCATTCATTGTGCGAAGTTGCGAATACCTGTCTTCCGATTTCTCAACCCATACCGAACAAATTCTGGCCGGGAGTTCACCTGCCCGAACTCTGCGCAAAGGGTTCAATGTTAAGAACGAATTCGTGCTGGTGATGCCCGACAAACAACGAAGGATTTTGACCGGTAGTCTGCAGGACGATTTACGCACTGTCGAATGCGGTCGGCTTGACCAAAGCGGTGTTTATTCGATTATGAACGGCATGGTGGAAAGTGATCGTTTCGCAGTCAATATCGACCCGGACGAAGGCGATCTGTACCGTAGCGATTGGGATCAACTGAGCGGTAGTTTTGCCAATGCCGAAAAATTGCCCTACGCCGCCGATATGGCCGGCTTTATCACTGAAAAAAGGTTCGGTCGCGAGTTGTGGCAGTTTTTCCTGTTGGCGGCCCTGCTGCTTATGGCCTTCGAAATGTTCATCGCCCGCGATCGCGGCGCGCCTCTGCCATCCGAAGATTAATCATGCTGCTGCTATCACTTTCAAATATCAGTAAAAAATTCGACGACCAGACGATTGTCGAAAACGCCTCACTGGCCATCCAGGAGGGAGATAAGATCGGTTTTGTCGGGCGCAACGGAGCCGGCAAAACGACCCTTTTTCATATAATATTTGGTCAGATAAGACCTGACAGTGGGTCGGTCGATAAGCAGAAGGGCCTCCGAATCGGAGGCGTGGCCCAAGAGCTTGATGATCTGCTCGAATTATCGCTTTACGATTTCTGTTTTCTGTCGCAGCCGGAGATCAATGATATTCGGCATCAGATGGCCAGGCTGGAAACGAGCCTCAATTCCGGTAATCCTCCCGGCGAAATAGTCGGTGAATATCAGGCTCTGACACAGCGATATGAGGAACTCGGCGGGTACCGGATGGAAACCGAAATCAAACTGGTGCTGGTCGGGATCGGCTTTTCGCAAGGGCAGATGAACCGGCCGCTATCATCCTTTTCCGGCGGAGAACGCAACCGCGCTCAGATCGCCGCCGCCCTGGTCGGTAATTATGATCTGCTGCTTCTGGATGAGCCGACCAATCATCTTGATATCGAATCGACTATCTGGCTGGAAAACTATATCGCCGCCTCGCGCGCGACTTATGTAATAATTTCCCATGACCGCCGCTTCCTGCAGGGGACGGTGGATAAAATCGTCCGGCTATCGATGGGGAAACTCGATCTGTTCCACTGCCGCTACGACAAATATATGGAAGAGCGGGAAAAACGGATCGAGCTGGCGGCCCATTATTTCCGCCATCAGGCCGAGGAAATAGCACGCATCGAGGAGTTCATTCGCCGTAATATGGCGGGGCAAAAAACAAAGCAGGCGCAGTCGAAACAGAAATATCTGGCCCGCCTGAAAAGGCTGGAAAGACCGAAGCTCGAACTTGATCAACCGACATTCCATATTCTCGATGGCGGACGGTCTTTCCGTCAGGTCGTCAAAGTGGAAGACCTGACCATCGGCTATAATCACCTGCCGTTGGTGGAATGGGTCTCGTTTGAGCAGACGCGTGGCGACCGGATCGGACTGATCGGCCCCAATGGATGCGGCAAAACCACTTTGCTCAAAACCCTGGGCGGCCTTTTGGAACCGATTGCCGGAGATATCACCGTCGGGCAGAATGTCGATGTCGCCTATTTCGATCAGGAATTGTCAAACCTCAATCTCAACGGCGATGTGATTTCGGAATTGTGGGAGGTCGATCCCATGGCCGAATCGGGACGACTCCGATCGTTTCT
This sequence comes from Candidatus Zixiibacteriota bacterium, assembly GCA_030668485.1. GTDB lineage: Bacteria > Zixibacteria > MSB-5A5 > GN15 > JAAZOE01 > DAOUTW01. Next base: position 49,785 of record DAOUTW010000013.1, on the reverse strand, counting down.
GGCCCGGTTCGGGTTTTCCGGTGAGGATGTTTTCAAGCGGGTTTCGCTTTTATCCGGCGGAGAAAAGACAAAACTGTCGTTGTCTAAAATTCTGTATCGCCCGGCCAACCTGATGATTTTCGACGAGCCGACCAATCATCTCGACATCGAGTCGATTGAAGCGCTGGAAGAAGGGCTGGATAATTACCACGGAACACTTCTGGTGGTAAGTCATGATCGTGAATTTCTTGATCATGTCGTCAATCATATCTTTGAAATTAAAGATAATCGACTCAACCGCTTTATCGGTAATTACACCGATTATGCTGCAAAACGTCAGACGACGAACGTGAAAAAGAAGGTCGCCTCGGAAGAAAAGAAGGCCTCCTACGAACAATTCAAGGAAAAATCAAGGCAGAAATCACGATATAAAAAACGGCTCAATCAACTCGCCGAAATGATCGCCGAGCGGGAAAAGAAATGGGAAGAGCTGGAAAAAGAGGAACTGGTCGCCGACGGTTCCGACTGGGAAAAACTCAATGGCCTGCGCGAGCAACGCAAGTCTCTTGAAGAAGAGATCATTGAGCTTTATATTGAAAAGGAAACGATGGAAAAGGAACCTCCGCGTGAGTAACCTCCTCGGTATATGCGGCTCGCCAGTACTGGGCAGTTCCACCGAGATCCTGATCAGGGAAATCCTGCGCGGCGCCGAATCGGTAGGCGCGACTTCTGATTATATCTCCCTCAATGAGCTGGATATTATGGCGTGCCAGGCCTGTGGGCAATCGCCGGACGATGGTTACTGCTTTTTCAATGACGGCATGGATGAAATCTATGAAAAATTCGATCAATGCGATGCCATCGTTGTCGGTTCACCGATCTATTTCGATTCGGTCTCGGCGCAGACCAAGCTATTTATCGACCGCACCAACTGTTTTCGCGCCATCAATCCCGATAGCCCCGAGACATTTATTCCTCGCATCACGAAAAAGCGCAAAGGGGCGATTGTATTGGTTGGGGGAGAGCGTGAGGTTTATGAGCATGCCCGGAGGGTGATTGGCGGCTTTTTCGTCTGGGCCAATATCGAGTCAGCCGGATTGATTCATTACGGCCATTTTGACTGGGCCAAAGGTTCGGTGGTAAGTGATTCAAAACTATTGAAGCAAGGGTTCGACTTGGGCGTCACACTTACACAATAATTCCCTATTTAAATAGAAAACCGCCCTTGATATCAAGAGCGGCTCATTACAGTTCCCTATAAAGGGTCTTAACAGCGCTTTTGCTTACTTGCGGAATTTACGGCGCAGGCCGATTCCCGCAAGACCGATTCCAAACAGAATCATCGTTGTCGGTTCCGGAACCGCCGGAACTCCACCGGTCTGCTCAAATCCGGAATACCAGACCTGTTCCTGCGAGAAGTTGTAGAATCCGAACTCGCCATAGGTGAAGGAAGCGTCATTAACGGTCACATCCCATAACGTGGTCGCACCCTGCATGACCGTAACACTGAATACTCCGGGAGCGAAATCGAGGTGGAAATCGTATTCGGTCAAATCGGACCAACCTTTGCCGGCGCCATAGTTGTTCGCCAAAACCGTACTGTTGGTATGACCGGTCGAACTCCAGAAATCCGAAAGGGTCAGGTTGGCTTCGGAAAGGGCAGAGATTTTCTTAATTGAAAATCCTTCGTAGGCGGTCGTGCTGACATAATCCTGCTGGCCCTGTTTCCAGTCGAATAGATAAAAATTGCTCGAATTCTGCCGGCCAAAAGTAAATCCCATGAAGTCGTCGTCGCCCTGAGTTAGAACTTTCCACTTTCCATCCATCTGATAACTGGTCTGACTGATATTGTTGAGATAGAAAGACGGATCGGCATTGATCGTCTGAGTTACCGAAAAATTATCGGCCGACAAGTTCCAGTTGCTTCCCGCTTGGCCTCCCGGAGGATTGAAATCGTATGCGGACCAAGTTGATAAATCGATTGGGGCTGCGATGGCCATACCATGAACTCCGATCAGGATGACCAAAGCGCCTAAAATAATTCCCATTTTCCTCATCAGTCTCTCTCCTGTAATTGAATTTGAAATGAATTTATCTGTCCAAAATGAAGCAAATATTATTCCCGATCAGGTTATAATTACGTAATGCGAAGCCAAGTAATGGTTTATGATGTTTCCGAATAAGCCAATACGGAATCACACGGGATAATGTGATCAGAATGCGGACAGATAGTGGATATGGAAAATTATTATGCCATGATCAGCATTGCAAAAGAGGCTTTATATTTTGGGTAACTTATTTTCAATAAACAGGATGCGATGATCTGTGGGGATCTTTGGAGTGTGATTGTTCATTTTTTGTACATTTGCTCTTCACACGGGGCGATGATCTGTGTAATATGTTGTCAAATAGAATGCTAACTACAATTGAGAACGGCCCAAAATTGACCGGAATCTCGACAATGCGGTGTTAAGGCAGACAGGAGAATGCGATAGACTGACATCTTGTGGTCTTGAAGTCAAACGGTCCCCGTTTTTGCCCTGTCAAGACGGACATTTTCTATCGGCAAATACTACCGGGACATACTTATACCGCCGTTAATTGGCTTGATTTCCTCCGGCAATAGCATATATTGGCTGCGTAATAGATTACAGATTTGTGCCATTAGCCGACGTTTTGAATTGGGCATGGTAATACGATGATTTACAGCTTTGAACCGGGTGATAAACGATGTGAGCAGTTCGTAGCGGTCTTATCCGATAAGTCCCTCGATTATGAAATTATTGAACGGGACAAAGTTGTTATTCGGATTTTTGGACGAGTAAACGGCGAACTCAGGGAACACCTTGATCAAATATCCGGCAGAGCAGGCAAACTGATATTGAAAAAAGAATCTGAAAATAAGCCGGCTTCGGCTAATATTACTGAACGGCAGAAATTTATTATTGCCGGTCCATGTTCGGTCGAATCGGAAGAGCAGATTGACCGGGTGGCCGGTTTTCTTTCCGGCCTGAATCTCAAATATCTGCGAGGGGGAGCTTTCAAGCCCCGCACCCAGAGCAGTTCCTTCCAGGGGTTGGGGAAAATCGGTCTGAAAATCCTGGCCTCGGCCGCCTCCCGTTATAAAATGAAGGTCGTTACCGAATTGATGGACAAGTCGCAGTTGGACGATGTCGCGCAGTATGCCGATATCATCCAGGTCGGTTCGCGCAATATGTTCAACTATTCGCTTTTGACCGCCCTCGGCGCAGTCAACAAACCGGTTTTACTCAAACGGAGCATGGCAGCTACTATCGATGAATGGGTCCATGCCGCCGATTATATCCGCCGGGGCGGCAATGAACGGATAATTCTGTGTGAAAGAGGCATCCGTACCTTCGAACCGCGGACACGGTTTACTCTCGATGTCCTGGCGATACCATTGGCCAAAGAACTGAGCGGCCTGCCGGTGGTGGCCGATTCCTCCCATGCCGCCGGGAACCGAAAGCTGGTACCACCGCTAATCAAGGCAGCGCTGGCATCCGGAGCCGACGGTATCATGGTCGAAGTCCATCCCGATCCTGACAACGCCCTTTCGGATGGTGCACAGTCGATGTCGCTCGATGAGTTCAAGACGATATTTGATGAAATCACTCAAATGGGCCTGTTGAAACAACCGGATAGCGACGCCGGGCCCGGCTTTCAATTTTAACCTGATCCGACCTATGTCCAGCAGGGACGCCCATAATAAGCGAGTCACTCAATACCTGACGCTGATCACGGAATTTATGCGTCGAACCGGACGCCCTTTTCCGTTTCTGCTAAAAGTCCCCGCTTCAAAGACAGATATTATCAGTCGCCTGCACGGAATTAAGGCCGATAAGAAATGGTACTGGAAAAGTCGTGACAGCCATTTTGAAATCGGAGGTGTGGGCACGGCATACACAGTGGATGGAAATTCAAAATCACCGTTTGTGGGGGCTCAGGATTTCCTCGATCTGCCGCCGAATATGGCCCCGATTTTTGTGGGGGGCAAAAGATTCACGCCAGGCGAATCGGGTGATTCTATCTGGAGCGATTTCCCCGACGAAACCCTTTTTATCCCGGAAGCATCTTTGGTCCGTGAGGATGGTTCTTATTCCGAGGTCTGCTGCCAGTCTATAACGACCGACGCCGACGATCATTTATCTATCGACAAACACGAATCACGTTTCATATTCGGCGGGACAGGTGCGCATACTTTCCCGGAACAAATAATGCCGGAGGTCATATCGGTTGAGCATCATCCCGACTATCATCACTGGCGCCGGAAAGTCGAAAACTGTCTGGAGGCGATCAGGTCAGACTCCGTCGAAAAGGTAGTTCTGGCGCGACGTACCGATTACCAATTCGAAAATAAAATTGACCCGTTGGTACTGTTGAAGCATTTAACGGAGCATCATCGGTATTGCTTTGCTATGCTGTATCAGCCCCGTCCGGATGTCGCGTTTATTTCGGTTTCACCGGAGCGGTTGTATCGGCGCAACGAGAGGATGCTTGAAGTCGAAGCGCTATCATCCACCATCCTGCGAGGTGCTACCCCGGACGAAGATCGTCGGCTGGAAAACGAACTGCTCAGCAATCACAAACTGCGGCATGAACATCAATTGGTAATTGACGGCGTAATCGATGCGGCTGCCGCCTTATGCCAACCATCGCCGGAAATCGGCGAAACCGCGGTAATGAAACTGGATCGTATCCAGCATCTGATTACACCAATCAATGGTCATCTGCGTGATGATATTCATGACAGCGATATTATCGCTGCCCTCCATCCCACTCCTGCTGTCGGCGGCACTCCGCGCGATGCGGCGATAAGTAAGATAGCAGAACTGGAAGGATTTGACCGCGGCTGGTATGCCGGTCCGGTTGGATACATCACCCCGGAGCGAGCCGAGTTCGTGGTCGGGATCAGGTCGCTTCTTGTACATGGCAAAACAGTTTCCGTTTTTACCGGAGCAGGAATTGTTGCCGGTTCCGATCCCGATGCGGAATGGCAGGAGATAGACAGCAAGGATGTGCTGCAGCCAACCCTGAGTGGTAAGGCGATCCGATGACAGCTCCCAATATCAATATGTTTTGGGCCGAGATGGTGACCGATGAGTTAGTCCATCGAGGTGTCACCACCTTTTGTGTCTCGCCCGGATCGCGATCCACACCGTTGACATTGGCCGTTGCCGATCATCCCAGGGCTGAAATCAAAGTTAATCTCGATGAGCGCGGTTCGGCCTTCTATGCGGTCGGGTATGCTCGCGCAACCGGCCGGGCGGCGGCAGTGATATGCACCTCCGGAACGGCGGTGGCGAATATGCTGCCGGCGGTGATCGAGGCATATCATTCACGATTGCCGATAACGGTCCTGACCGCCGACCGACCCGAAGAACTGCAGAATTGTGGGGCCAATCAGACGATCAATCAGGGAAATATCTTCGGTCAATACGCCGTTGCCGGGATGACCATCGAAGCGCCCACGGATCGATCCGATCCCATTCCGGTTCTGAAAAAGTTAGATGCTACTTTAAAAGTGGCTCCTGCCACCGCTCCGGTGCATATCAATTTTCGATTCCGCGAACCGCTGGCTCCCGTTGAGGAAGCATACGATCATAATCGGATGCAACAGCAACTGGACCAGTGGCAGAGTGAGATGTCTAAGCAAGCCCCTCCCGATCAGACAGCATCAGCAGAGAAATCGGTAAGTGAGATCGCCTCCCTGATAGATGGAAAAGCTAAGGGGTTGATAATAGCAGGGCCCGAGACGCCGTTCCGGGCCAGTCGGATGATTGGCAAACTATCGGAAAAATTGAAATGGCCGATCGTGTCTGATATCTTGTCGCAGCAACGCCACATCCCAAACGGTCATGTTATAGCCCATTACGATCTCTATCTCGATATTGAAAAGATCGCAGAAATCCTGAAGCCCGAGGTTATTCTTCATATCGGAGGTTTGCCGACCTCGAAACGTTTGAATCAGTTTTTTCTGCAGAATAAAGGTGTTGAATATCTCAAGCTGCAGGATCATAACCGCACCATCGATCCCGACACTTTGGAAACGAAGCGAATTGTTTGCCAGCCGGATCGAATGCTGGATCAGATTATTACCCAAGTTGCGGAAAATGAAAAATCTGAATACCTCGATCAATGGGCAGATATGGATAATCGCTGCGGGCGGTTTATTAATGACTACTTCGATCAAGGCGCCATTAGCGAACCACAAATTGCGAATCGGCTTGGTGCCAGTCTCACCGATGGTGACGCCCTGTTTCTTTCCAGCAGTATGCCGATACGTGATGCCGACAGCTTTATTCCACATAGTATCCGGGATATTTTCGTTGGCTCAAACCGCGGCGCCAGTGGTATCGATGGCGTCATCGCTTCCACCTGCGGCTTTGCTGCCGGATCGATGCGCCCGACTTTTCTGCTGATTGGCGACCTGGCCTTCATCCATGATCTTAATTCTCTTGCATTAGCCAAAAAATCCGACGTTCCGGTGATAATAATAGTGATCAACAATAACGGCGGCGGAATATTCCATTTCCTCCCGGTGGCCGGACTAACCGACCATTTTGAAAATATTTTTGCGACCCCGCATGGCCTCAGCTTCGAAAATGCCGCCGGGCTTTTTGATCTGCCGTACCACAATCCGAAGAGAATTATCGAATTTGATGAATGTCTCAAACAAACGAGAGCCGATAAACATTCGGCTGTTATCGAAATTGTCGGTGATCGCGTACAGAATATTAAGGAGCATGAAAATCTCCGCGAGCAGTTGTGGCAGAGATTGCAAGATTGAAGGGGCAAAAGTTGACGAAGATGCTGAGTATCGAATGGTCTTATCATCATCATGGCAATGTTTCCGGAATTCCGATTCTGTTTCTTCATGGTTTCATGGGGCATGGCGGGATATGGCAGACGACTATGGAGCAACTTCCCGATTGCCTTTTCTCCGTCGCTCTCGATCTGCCCGGACATGGCGGCACCGAAGCCGATCTGGATCAACTCGATTTCAATTCCCTGGCCGACGCCATAATAGATTTTGTCAAAGCCCGATTTATCGATCCTCCCGTTCTTGTCGGATACTCGATGGGCGGTAGAGTCGCCCTCCACACCGCCTTACAACATCCCGATTATGTCTCAGCGCTGGTGTTGGAATCATCGACTGCCGGAATAGAATCGCCAACGGAAAGGGATCAGCGTTATCATCAGGATCAACTCCGCGCCGAGAGATTACGGGAGAACGGTATCCGGCCCTTCCTTGCCGACTGGTATGAGCAGGCGTTATTCGATTCGTTGAAACGCCAACCCGGCCTGCTGGAAACGATCATTCAGAAGAAAATGGTAAACAGTCCGAATAGCCTGGCCGAAGTGATGGTCCGTCTGTCGCCGGGGAGGCAGCAGCCCCTCTGGGATCAACTGGGTAAATGGCAGAAGCCAACTATGATAATCGCCGGCGAACTTGATGAAAAATTTTGTGATATCGCGCGCCGGATGACATCGCAGATAGATCAGGCCGAGTTGAAAATTATCCCCGATGCGGGTCATATCGTCCATCTGGAAAATAATAAAGATTTTGTATCGGCCTTGAATTTTTTCCTTTCTTCACATATTTTGTGAGCAAACAACAAGACCCAAAACTAAGGAGATGAGAATGTCTGGTATTGAATGGAAAAATGCCGGGGATTTTAAGGATATATTTTATCACAAGGCGGAAGGGATCGCCAAAATTACGATCAATCGCCCACGGGTGCGCAATGCCTTCCGACCGCTGACGGTTACCGAAATGTCGAAGGCTCTTGACGATGCCCGTGATGATCCGGAAATCGGAGTGGTCATTCTCACGGGAGAAGGGAAAGACGCCTTTTGCTCCGGAGGGGATCAAAGTATACGGGGTGAGGCGGGCTATACCGATGACGAGGGTGTGGAGCGCCTCAATGTTCTCGATTTTCAGCGCCAGATTCGTACCCTGCCCAAACCGGTAATCGCCATGGTAGCCGGCTATGCTATCGGCGGGGGGCATATCCTGCACATGTTGTGCGATCTGACCATCGCTGCCGACAATGCCCGTTTCGGGCAGACCGGCCCGAAAGTTGGATCGTTCGATGGCGGCTATGGAGCCAGCTATATGGCCCGAATTGTAGGGCAGAAAAAAGCCCGCGAAATCTGGTTCCTCTGTCGTCAATATGATGCGCAACAGGCACTCGATATGGGTCTGGTCAATACCGTCGTGCCCTATGAAAAACTGGAGGAAGAAACGGTCAAATGGTGCCGGGAGATTCTGGCCAACAGCCCGATGGCGATCCGTTGCCTGAAGTCGGCCCTTAATGCCGACTGCGACGGGCAGGCGGGGCTGCAGGAGATGGCCGGGAATGCGACCATGTTATTTTATATGACTGAAGAGGGCCAGGAGGGGAGAGACGCTTACAACGAGAAGCGCAAGCCCGATTTTTCAAAATTCCCCCGGCGGCCGTGATCAATGATGAATCGCGATCCGAATGAAAAGCCATCCTTTTGGATGGTCTGGCTTCTGGCCGCACGGCCCAAGACTCTGCCGGCAGGGATTGTGCCGGTACTGGTTGCGGGTGCGATGGCATATGGCGACGGCGGATTTCATTTGTTGTCCCTTTTGGCGGCTTTATTTGGATCGATCATGATCCAGGTTGGCACCAACTATGCCAATGATCTTTTCGATTATAAAAAACAAACCGACACCTCCGATAGAATCGGTCCGATGCGAGTCACGCAGGCCGGACTGGCCACACCCCGCCAGACAGCGATTGCCACAACAATAGTCTTTGCTCTGGCGTTTCTGGCCGGGATCTATCTGGTCTCCCGTGGCGGATGGCCGATTGCCATAATCGGCTTGTCGTCGATTCTGTTCGGTGTCCTCTACACCGCCGGACCGCTCGCGCTTGGTTATATCGGGATTGCCGATATCTTCGTTCTCGTCTTTTTCGGTCCGGTGGCTCTGGCCGGAACTTATTATGCTCAGACTCTTGAAATATCATGGCCGATCATCATTGCCGGTCTGCCGTTCGGCATGATCTCGGTCGCGATCCTCGTGGTAAACAATCTGCGGGATATTGATACTGACCAAAAAGGCGGCAAGCGAACTCTGGCCGTTCGCTATGGCAGGAGCTTCGCAAGATATCAATATTTTAATATGCTGCTGGGTGCGGCTCTGATACCGATTGCCATGACGCTCTCAGGGTATGCCGGCAGTTATCTGCCGATAGTCGCCGTTTATCTGTTGCTGGCCCGGTCGCCAATTATAACCGTCTTTACCATCACCGACGGCGAAACATTAAATAACACTCTGGCTGATACCGGGCGGTTATTAATTATCTTTGGCATTCTTTTCAGCATCGGTTGGTTGCTGTGAAAATAGTCTCATTACAAGCGAAGCGTTATCGGCGTGCCTTCCGCAAACCGTTAATAACTTCACACGGCCCTATCTCTGAAAGAACCGGGTGGATCATTCGCGCTGAGAATGAAGACGGAATGGCCGGATTTGGCGAGGCGGCCGACAGCCTGCCGGGGTTCGGTAAGAACGATACCAATAGTGTCGAATCGGATCAGGCTGTGCTCAAACAGTTGGAAGTTGCTTTGCCTGACGTCGAATTCGATACTCTGTGGATGCGTTTTAAAGAATTAATTAAAATATGCCCCGACCATGCCTCCCCGGCAATGCGCTTTGGTTTTGAGACTGCCGTATGCGATGTGGCGGCCAGGAAACACGAGATACCATTGTCGGAATGGATTTCACCATTCTCTCCTTCTGCTGTCCCGGTTAATTATTTGCTACCTAGTCCCGTCGATGATTGGGGTCTGGTGAAGGCGGAGATATCCACCTGTCGCTACCCGGCAGTCAAAATTAAAGTCGGTGCCGGTGAAATCGCCGATGATGTTGCGACGGTCAAAAAATTACGGACGATGCTTGATTATTCTCCAGCTATCAGGCTCGACGCCAATCAGGCCTGGGACTATGATACGGCTCTGGCAGTGTTGGATGTCATGAGTGAGTATGATATTGAATATGTCGAAGAGCCGCTTAAGGTTTTCGACTATGATCTCCTGATGCGCTTAAAAGAGGAAACCGGGATCGAAATGGCCATTGATGAAAGCCTTACCCTGATAGATGATATTTATGAGCTTCTGTCAAGAAAAGGCTCTCTGGTTTTAATCCTCAAGCCATCTCTTCTGGGCCATATTCTAACCCCCAGGCATATTACACTCAATGCCGGGGTGAATGATTGCCGCGCTGTAATCACTTCCAATCTTGAAACCGAAATTGGAATTGCGGCTCAACTTCATCTGGCCGCCTCTTCCTGGGACCAAAAGGAGACATGCGGTCTGGATACTCTGCGCCTCTTCAGGCGCGGAAATCCGGCATTGATGCAAGTTACCGATGGCGTGATCAAATTGCCTTCCGGAAGCGGTATCGGGGATGGCATCGGAGAAGAAATATGGGACAACCTGTGATAAAATCAATCCGATGTCCCATCCGTGCTGCGGCCTCCTCCGACCCGGATCGAACGGCCTTGACCGACAATCGGCAAAGCCTCACTTATGCCCAACTCGATGCGGCCATTAACGGCGCCGTGAAATATATTCAGCAGAGAGGTATTGCCTCCGGCGATGTCGTAGCGGTGTTGGATAGTAATTCAAATTCTTATGCGATCCTTTTTCATGCCGCCTTCCGTCTCGGATTTATCCTCATGCCTCTCAATACCCGCCTGACAAAATCGGAATGGCAGCAGCAGATGGAAGATGCCGGGTGTCGATTGCTAATCGCCGGCGATCAATTTCCCCGGGGCAAACAGTTTTCAGACATTGAATCGTACTCATGGGAAGAGATAGTATCGGACCATCATCCGACCGAATCGAAGGCCTCGAAAGAGGAATTATCTCTCGACCGCGAGGCGATGATCATTTTCAGTTCCGGTAGCAGCGGAGCCTCACGCGGTGTGATATTGACCTGGAAAAATCTATACTACAGCGCCGTGGGAGCCGAGGCAGCGTTAGGGTACTCATCCGGCGATTCCTGGCTGGCAACATTGCCGTTTTTCCATATCGGCGGTATCTCCATTCTGTTCCGAGCTGCATTGGCCGGATGCGGAGTGCATATCTTCGATAAGTTCCGTCAAGACAAGATTCTGGAGATTATTGATTCAAAAAGAGGCCCCTGCCTCTCGGTGGTGCCGACCATGCTCCGTGCTTTGATCTCAGCCGATAATGATCACCGCCTGAATGATTTAAAGGCGATCATCGTCGGCGGTGCGCCGATGGATGAATCGCTTCGCCGGAAGTGTAAAGATCTTAATCTTCCGATTTTGACCACCTATGGCATGACCGAAACTTCGTCGATGGTAACCCTGTTGCCGATTAATCACCTCCGCGACAAAATCTCTACTGCCGGTATCGTATTGCCTCACCGGAAAATCAAGATTGCCGAGCCGGGCGAAGATGGCCCGATTTTGGTCAGGGGAGAGGTGTTGTTCTCTCGCTATCTGAATCAAACCGACCCGGTGGTCGATTCCCAGGGCTGGTTTAACACCGGCGATATCGGCCGAATCGACAATGATGGTTATCTGACGGTCACCGGAAGAGCGGGCCGTTTCATTATATCTGGCGGCGAGAATATCGACCTGAATCAAATTGAGCAGGCGATTACAGCCCTGGATGGTATCACTGGAGCGGTGGTATTGTCCCGAAAAGATAAGAAGTGGGGCGAAAGGCCGGTTGCAATAGTACAGGTGGCAGACGACCGGATGACAGAAAATCAAATAAAGGGGCGGCTTGACAAAACACTGGCTCAGATAAAAATCCCCGACCGGATTGTCATTGTTCATAAACTACCTCTGACCGGAAGCGGAAAATATGACCGGCAGGCTTTGCATGACAAATATAGTAAGATTATTGAAGAAGAAAATTAGGTTGTTTTTTTCGCCATCTCCATCAATTTTTCCCGAAACGGCACCGGTAATTTAATCTTTTTCCCAGTCTCAAGATCGATGGTGACATGAACGGTTTGGACTATGCCGACCGAAATGCCGTCAAGGTCAGACATCTGGTACTTCAAAGAAAATGAAGTCGTCCCAATCTTCTCAACCGATAAAGCTATTTCTATTGTATCCCCAACCTGCAACGGCTGATGATAATCGGCCTCGGCATGGACGATTGGCATAGAGAAATCCCGGATGGTAAACCTCTCTCGAAGAGCAAATCCGATCCGGGTCAGAAACTGCTCATACATATCATGAGCCATTTTGAATTGGTTGGCGTAAAAAAGGATGCCTGCAGCATCGGTATCATGAAGCTTGACAGTGTAATATTCTTTCAAACCGGCCATAGTACAAACCTCATTGTATAAGCAGTTAGACAGATCAATATACGGGTGCTCGATGGTAATGTCAAAAGCATTCGCATCCGGCTGCTCTTCATGCGATTGCAGCAAAAATAATTAAAATTAAGGCGGCCTGGAAATATTATCGCCGGACCTGAAAGAGGCCTTGGAAGTGCTTGACATTCAGGCCGGTATATTGTATTTACTGGTGTTAAACCAATAAACAGGTGCACGTGCTCAGATGGATAAGAAGCAAGAGTATTTCGACTCAATCGGCGATAACTGGGATCGCGATCTCACGGCTGAAGATCTTGAGCGGTTAGCGCATATTATCGACAAGGTCAATATCCCACAGGGTGTCAGCGTCTGCGATCTGGGTTGCGGTACCGGCGTTCTTTTTGATCTCCTTCGCCGTCGTGTGGGTGAAACCGGGTACATCGTCGGTGTCGATTTCGCTCCCCAGGTGGCCCACCGTGCTCAGCGCAATTTCCCTTTTCATAATATCGGCGTTGTGGAGGCTGATGCCTGCTGTATGCCGTTTAAGGATAATACCTTCGATCTGGTTATTTCGTTCGCCGCTTTCGCGCATTTCTCACACAAGGACGAGACGATCCGCCAGGCCAACAAGATTCTGAAACCGGGCGGGAAAATTATCATTATCCATCTGGTCGGACGTACGGAACTATCTCGCCAGCACCATCAGGTCGGGGGCCCCATCGACCGCGATGAATTGCCCGATGCCCATGAGCTTGAGGAAATGTTCAACCGGGGACATTTCTCGAGGTATGAATTGACCGATAAAAAAGATCTGTATCTGGCTACCGGTTTCAAGGAATAAGTGAATCCCACTCCCAAATTAATTGTTCGCACCGCCCTTTTTCTGGCGCTCGCTGTGGTCTTTCCGATCGTCTTCCATCAATTCGGTATGGGCGGACGGATATTTCTTCCAATGCATATCCCGGTGCTCCTGGCCGGCTTTATTTCCGGACCGATTTCAGGAATGATAATCGGTTTACTGGCCCCAGCTTTATCATTTGCGCTGACCGGAATGCCACCCGGATACGCTGTGCCGTTGATGACTCTGGAATTAAGCCTGTACGGTCTAACCGCGGGCCTGTTTTATTACCGGCTGCGACTGAATATCTATATAGCCCTGTTATTGTCCCTCGTCGTCGGCCGGATTGGATTCGCTGTCGGCCTTTTAGTTCTGGGTATGTTTTTGGAACTGCCATATGGTGTCAAAACCTACTTTTCGGTTGCCGTGGTGACCGGTTTGCCCGGAATAGCGGCCCAACTCGCGTTTATTCCTCCAATCGTCGCCGCCATTATGAGGCGGGAACGCAAATAGTTTTGTCTTGATATTGCATCGATAATAGCCGATTTTATACCGGACATAATTTTCCGATAATACCCGGGGCGCTTCATCATTATAGAATTGTTTTATCCTTATAAAAGGAATCCGGCGCTCGGGTCATAGACGATATTGGCATCGACAGAGGGCGGGCGTCATCAATATCGAAGATATCAAAACTGTCTATCACGGTCCGGATAATATCCTTGGCTGCCGCAAGGCAGCGATTCTTAATTCCCGGCAATCAAAATTTCCGCTCGGTACTGACCCATGGATAGTGTCAACCACCCGGGCAATTGGCTACGTTTCAAAGGAAAACCTGGTTCTCGTGACCTCGCTCGGCATGAATACTTGGGAACTGGCTCTGGCGCTGGCCTCGCACACTGGAACCAGGGCAATAATCCTTGTCCCTTCCCCCGACCGGAATCACACAGAGGAAATACCTGAGATAATTCGCAGATTCAAACTGGATCGCACCCGAACCGGGTTTCTGTTTTTTGGCGATCCGGTAAAGGATAGCACAAAATCGACCTGGCCGATAAGAGACCGGAAAATTGCCGCCATCGTCGATCTGATAATTCCGGTTTCAATTAGACCCGGAGGTAATCTGGCAGAACTGATCGAACAAAACCGCGACAAAGTAAACGATGCCTTTATTATAAATTACGATGCGAAAACCCGCCCGCGACCCCGATATGATAAATCCCGCCTCAACGCTTCCTTTCCTGAAGGCAATTTCCTGGTTCATTTTACACGGACTACCGCTTCGCCCTGGCCCGACGAAACCGACTATGATTTCTACCTGGCAATGGCTACCTCGGCAAAAGAATACTGCCGGTCGGCCCGGAGCAACCTGATCCATATCCTCAAATCCGAGACAATTTTTGGCAGTTCTAAAAACATACGAGGTGGTTATCGAGTCGTCGGCTTCACCGCTTTGTCGAATTCCAATCTTCATGATCTCTTTCGCTATCGCCGGCGTCTGATAAATCCCTATTTCGAGCCGTACGGCCTCGGAATATCTACCGACACGGCGGTTAAATTCGGAATGCGGCCGGTTAGATACGGATCACCGGAAAACTACCATGATCTCCCGGCAGGGGATAAACCGTTTTTTCAAAATGTCGGCGATGGAGGTAGGTGGCGGTCCGAGCAGGAATGGCGCCATCCGGGCGATTTTTGTTTTGCCGGTATTCCGGCGGATAACCTGCACCTGTATACGGCATATAGGCCCGAATGCGAGCTGATGCTGAGAGAAACCGATATTAGGATAACACCGCTTTTGATTTGACAGGCAAAGATCGCTTGGAGCCGGAGGACAACGAGCTACTTTGTGAAAAAATTATCAAAATCTTCTCAAAATAGCTTGACAAAGTCCAGCCGGGAAATATATTGAATTCTTCAAAATGAAGGCGGCCTCAATGCCGCCGGGAAAACTGAAAACCTTAACGGTTTGATGTAATCGGGTTACGATACGTTTAGGAAGACAAGAATTGAGGGAGCAAGGCAGATAGGGCTCGCAACCAGCATTCCATTTATAATGCTGGCCGGACCTGTCGGGGGATTTTTTTTAGGGCAATGGCTTGACACCAGGTTTACAACATCCCCATACTTGATGATCACCTTCTCTGTGATCGGGCTCGCAACCTCGATAAACGAAACGATAAAGTTGATAAAGCAGTTGATTAAGGCTTCAGATGACGAAGAGAACGCTGACGACTTTTAATTTCGACTTCATCACCCGCACACTGCGCACCACCGGTGTGCTTCTTTTGATTGTCTTTGTTGTTGGGATATACTATTTCGGCTTTTATGACAGTTTGGCCGTTTTGTCGGCCGGCATTTGGTCGATGGTCAATCTGATTTTCCTGGCGGCTCTGGTGCGAACCGCCTTAAAGCCGGACGGGGTCGACAAACTGGCTGCCGCCGGTCTGGCCCTGATCAAGTTCCCGTTGCTATACGCCGCCGGGTATTTTCTTCTGACAGTTGAATTCTTTCGTCCTATCCCGCTCCTGATCGGATTTTCGATGGTTCTGGTGGTAATGGTTCTCAAGGCGGCGGCGCGGGCCTTTTTGAAGCTCGATGAAAATGTTATTAACCATGAAAGCAGTTCCCGAGGCTTGGCATGATAATGCATGGATTAGTCAACACCCTGATCTTAACGGCTCAGGAAGCGGCCGAGCACGGTGAACAAGCCGCCGAGGGCGCCCATGGCGGCGGCGAGACCTCAACTCATATCCCCAATATTCTGACTTTCATCAATGAAAGTTTCGCTCACCACTGGGAAGTGACCTTTTTCGCCTTTTTCATCTCACTGGTTCTGGTCGGTGTTTCGATGGTCGTCTACCGCAAACGGGAAATGATCCCCGGGCCGTTTCAGAATGGCGTTGAATTGGTGGTTGAGAGTTTGTACAACATGGTTTATTCCATGCTTGGAAAAGAAACCGACCGCTATCTGCCTTTTCTGGGAACTCTCTTCATATACATCTGGTGCATGAACATGAGCGGTATTGTGCCCCTTATGCATGCGCCGACGGCGTCGGTCAACATGACCGCAGCCCTGTCGATTTCGGTTTTCATATTTGTTCAATACACTGCCATACGGCGCCTCGGACCGTTGAAATATCTCCATCATCTGGCCGGTTCACCCGATTCCGGAGTGACCTGGGCCTTGGTGATCATCAACTTCCCTCTGCACGTTTTTGGCGAGTTTGTTAAACCGTTCTCACTGGCCGTCCGACTTTTCGGCAATATTTTCGGAGAAGATACGCTTATCGCGGTAATGGTTTCGCTGGGTGTGCTGTCGCTTTCGTTTATGAACAGCCCGGTCGGGATTCCGTTCCAGTTGCCTTTCTATTTCCTGTCATTGCTACTGGGAACTATTCAGGCGCTGGTTTTCACCATGCTTTCGGCTGCATACATTACCATGGTGCTGCCGCACGGGGAGCATGCACATTAATATGAAAGTAAAAGCAACAATTTTTAGATAACTTAGTTTCACGAGGAGAAACGCAATGGATTATCAGACTAGCTTGGGATTTGCCGCTCCGCTGGCAGTGGCATTTGCTGCGATCGGTTCAGCCATGGGCTTGGGCAAAGCGGTTGGTTCGGCTATGGAAGCTATGGGCCGGCAACCGGAAGCCATTGCCAAGATTCAGACCGGTATGATCATCGGTGCTGCTTTTATCGAGGCTTTGACGCTCTATGCTCTGCTCGCCTTCTTCCTGGTTATGGGCAAGATTGGCGCCTAATATTCGTATTTAGCGCCTGCGATAAACGGGCTGAACCCATCCGGCCGTACGATCCGTTTCACGGATTTTAGGCGGTCGGCGGAGATACGAGAATGAATGTTGATATTCAACTGATACTGACGCACATGGTCGGTTTTGTCATTACCGTCCTGATCTTGAAAAAGTTTGCATGGGGACCCATTCTGGGCGTTCTCAATGACAGGCGGAATAAAATCAAGTCGGAATTTGACAAAATCGAAGAAGACAAAACGGCGGTGGCTGATGTCAAGGCCGATTATGAAGCCAAACTGAAAGATATTGACAACCTCTCGCGTCAAAAACTGAGCGAAGCGGTCAATGAAGGTCAGAAGATCGCCGCCGAGAAAAAAGAGCAAGGTCGCGAGGAAGCCAAAGAAATTGTCACTCGGGCCAAGGCGGAACTGGAACGGGATGTGGAAAAAGCCCGCGTGGCGCTCAAAGAAGATATGGTCAACATGACCATCGCCGCCGCGGAGAAAATCATCTCGGCCAAATTGGATGACGGTGAAAACCGCCGCCTGATCTCGGAATTTATTGACAGTGTGGAGAAGGCATAACCTATGTTAGCTCAACAGGTAGCCAAAAAGTACTCGACAGCGCTGTTTAATATCGTCCGGGAAAAAGGTCTGATTGATCAGGCTTACCAACAGTTTGAGCAATTGGATAATCTCGTCAAAAAAGACAAGTCGCTACTGCAGTTCCTGCTGGCTCCGCATATCCTCGATCAGAACAAGATTGCGCTGGTCAAGGATGTCTTCGGAACCAGACTGGAACCGCTCTTTCTGCAATTTCTGCTGGTACTTATCGATAAGCACCGGATCGGATTCCTTCATGATATCATTGAGGAGTTCCGTGCCCGGGTGGCCGATGCCAGAGGTATCATTGTCGCCCGAATTACGACTGCAGTACCTCTGATTGATGATGCCCGCGCCAGTCTTATTAACCGGTTGAAAGCCAAAACCGGCAAGACTATTGAACTTGAGGAAAGAGTCGATCCCGCGATATTAGGCGGGGTGATTGTCATCCTGGACGATCAGATTATCGACGGCTCGGTCAGACACGGGTTGTCGCTTTTGAAAGACGAGTTAATGAAACTGAAGGTGGCATGAGAATCGATTATTCGATTCATTCAAGTCATCGATGGTGACAGATGAACATGAAAAATGAAATTTTGCATACAGGAGTAGTGCCTTATGGGTCTTAATCCTGAAGAAGTCTCATCGGTTATACAAAAAGAAATTGGCAAGTATGAGGCCAAGCTTGAGATGGAATCGGTCGGCACCGTTTTACAGGTCGGCGATGGTATAGCTCGCATCTGGGGTCTGGAAGATGTCATGATGTCGGAGCTGGTCGTCTTCCCCGGTGATATCACCGGTCTGGTTCTCAACCTTGAAGCGGACAATGTCGGTGTGGCCATTTTCGGCAGCGACCGTCTGATCAAGGAAGGCGATACCGTCAAGCGGACCGGCAAAGTTGCCCAGGTCCCGGTCGGGGATGCCCTGATCGGCCGTGTCGTCAATCCCATCGGTGAACCTCTCGACGGCAAGGGTCCGGTTGTAACCGACAAGCATCGTCTGCTTGAAGGAATCGCCCCCAACGTCGTCCAGCGTCAGCCGGTGAAAGAACCGATGATGACCGGACTCAAGGCGATCGATTCGATGATTCCAATCGGCCGCGGTCAGCGTGAATTGATTATCGGTGACCGCCAAACCGGAAAAACGGCTATCGCCATCGATGCCATCATCAATCAAAAAGATACCGATGTTTTCTGCATTTACGTCGCTATCGGGCAGAAAGCATCCAGCGTTGCCCGCGTGGTCGAGATCCTCGAACAGCACGGCGCCATGGAATATACCACCGTCGTGTGCGCTACCGCCAACGACCCGGCTCCGATGCAGTACATTGCTCCCTATGCCGGATGTGCTATGGGCGAGGAATTTCTCTACACCGGTCGTCATGCTCTGGTGATCTACGATGATCTTTCCAAGCAGGCCCAATCATACCGGCAGTTGTCGCTGCTGCTGCGCCGTCCTCCGGGACGTGAGGCGTATCCGGGCGACATTTTCTATTGCCACTCCCGCCTGTTGGAACGTGCAGCCAAGCTCTCCGATGAAGAAGGCGGCGGATCGTTAACGGCTCTGCCGATTATCGAAACCCAGGCCTCCGACGTGTCGGCCTATATTCCGACCAATGTTATTTCGATCACCGACGGTCAGATTTATCTTTTGCCCGACCTCTTTTTCGCCGGCGTACGGCCGGCCATCGACGTCGGTATTTCGGTCTCTCGTGTGGGCGGTAACGCCCAGACTAAGGCGATGAAAAAGATTGCCGGTTCGCTGCGACTTGACCTCGCCCAGTATCGCGAACTGGCCGCCTTTGCGCAGTTCGGGTCCGATATGGACGCGGCCACCAAAAAGCAGTTGACCCGCGGTGAGCGGATGGTCGAAATTCTCAAACAGGGTCAATATGTGCCGCAGTCGCTTGGTCGTCAGGTGACCATCATCTGGGCCGCCGCCAACGGGTATCTCGATGACCTGGATTTGAGTGTCCTCGAAAAATTCGAAATAGAATTTCTGGCTTTTGTCGAAAAGGAATTTTTGGATATTTTCCATGTCATCGACAAAGAGAAAGTAATTTCAGACGACACCGATAAGAAGCTTCATGATGCCGTCAAGAAATTCAAAGAGCAATTCAAAGCGTAAACGGAAATAAATTATGGCGACGCTTCGAGACATATTAAGACGGATCAATTCGGTCAAATCGACCCGGCAGATTACCAAGGCGATGAAGATGGTGGCGGCCGCGCAGTTGCGCAAGGCGCAGATTCAGGCGGAGCAATCGCGCCCGTACGCCGAAAAGATGTCCGACATGCTCGGTCATTTGTCGGCGGCATCCACCGACAAGCTGTCTCATCCCTATTTCGAGAAGCGGGATGTCAAAAAGCAGACGCTGGTGCTGATGACCTCTGATCGCGGTCTGTGCGGAGCATTCAATTCCAACATGATTCGCCGGGCGGAAAAGTGGCTGTCCGAACGCGATCCCGAAAAGACCGAACTGGTTTGTGTCGGGCGTCGCGGGCACCTTTATTTTCGCAAGCGTCAGTGGACGATTAGCGAAGTATACAACGACTTCAATGCCGAGATGAAATTTACTATGGTCCGGGGTCTGGTCGATTACCTGACCAATCGGTTCGTCGATGGGCAAACCGACGAGATTTATCTGCTCTACACCAAATTCATCTCGACCGCCAAAACCATTCCGACTCTGGAGAAATATCTCAATATCGATCGCCCGGAAAGTGAAGAGGGCAAAGCGGTCGGCGCCTATATTTTTGAGCCGACCCCGGACGCCATCTTCTCGAATTTGTTGCCGAGGTACGCCTTGGTGCGATTGCAGTCGGCTTTGGCCGATTCGTTCGCATCGGAGCATGCCACACGGATGATGGCCATGACACTGGCCACCAATAACGCCGGCGAAATGATTGATGCTCTGACATTGAAATACAACAAGGCCCGTCAAGCGGCTATCACCACGGAGATTCTTGAAGTCGTTGGAGGCGCCGAGGCACTGAAAGCATAGATTGGATTCGATACACGCCGGAACGGGCGGGGAGATGGTAGCCCCGAACGACCGGAAAAAAAGAAAAAATGTTTAGTACATATAGCGGAGTGTAAACACATGGCTGACAATATCGGGAAAGTCGTACAGGTGATCGGGCCGACCATCGATGCCGAGTTCGATTCCGACAAACTTCCGAATATTCTCAATGCGCTCAAGGTTGAGGATAAGGAAAAAGGTATCAATCTGACGGTCGAGGTGGCCAATCATATCGGCGACAATATCGTGCGCTGCGTGGCTCTGGCCTCCACCGACGGTATCGTGCGCGGTATGCAGGTTCACGACACCGGCGGGCCGATTACGGTTCCGGTTGGTGAAAAATCACTGGGGCGTCTGTTCAACCTGATCGGTGACACCATCGATACCCTCGATAAAATTCCAGCGGACAATCCGCGCAGTCCCATTCACCGACCCAGTCCGAAATTTGATGAACAGGAAACCACACCGCAGATGTTTGAAACCGGCATTAAAGTGGTTGACCTGCTCGAGCCGTATTCCAAGGGCGGAAAAGTCGGTCTGTTCGGCGGCGCCGGTGTCGGAAAAACGGTGCTTATCCAGGAATTGATCCGCAACATTGCCACCGAGCACGGCGGCTATTCGGTCTTTTCCGGTGTCGGTGAGCGTACGCGAGAGGGTAATGACCTCTGGCTGGAAATGAAAGAATCCGGCGTGCTGGCCAAGACCGCTCTGATGTTCGGCCAAATGAATGAGCCCCCCGGAGCCCGTCTCCGAGTCGCTCTTTCCGGTCTGACTATGGCCGAGTATTTCCGTGATGAAGAACATCAGGACGTGCTGCTGTTCATCGACAACATTTTCCGATTCGTACAGGCCGGTTCGGAAGTATCGGCCCTTCTGGGACGTATGCCTTCGGCGGTAGGTTATCAGCCGACTCTGGGTACTGAAATGGGAGCGTTGCAGGAAAGGATTACTTCGACCAAGTCCGGTTCGATTACCTCGGTGCAGGCCATTTATGTGCCCGCCGATGACTTGACCGACCCTGCTCCGGCAACCAGTTTTGCCCACCTCGATGCCACCTCAGTGCTATCGCGTCAGATCGCTGAACTTGGTATTTATCCGGCAGTCGATCCGCTCGATTCCACCTCGCGAATTCTCGATCCGATGATTGTCGGTGAAAGACATTACGGCATTGCCCGTGAAGTGCAGCGGATTTTGCAACGCTACCGCGATCTGCAGGATATTATCGCTATTCTCGGCATGGACGAACTGTCCGAGGAAGACCGCATGACCGTATATCGCGCTCGCAAGATCCAGCGTTTCTTCTCGCAGCCGTTCTTTGTGGCCGAGGCGTTCACCGGCAAACCGGGCAAATACGTAAAGGTTGAGGATACTATCAAGGGCTTCGACATGATCGTCAAGGGCGAGTTGGACGAAGTTTCTGAGCAGTGCTTCTATTATACCGGACCGATCGAGGAAGTGCTGGAAAATCACGAAAAGATGAAGAGTGAAAATTAATGTTTAGGCTCTCAGTCGTTACACCGGAACGAATTGTCTACGAGGAAGATGTCGTTTCGATCATCGCTCCCGGAGATGTTGGGTATTTGGGAATCATGTCCAATCATGCTCCTATCATCACCTCGATGAAACCGGGCAAGCTGTCGGTAAAAGACGGTTCCGGAAACGAAATAAAAATTGCGGTGTCGGGCGGCTTTATGGAGAATTCGAGCAATACCTGCACGATTCTCGCCGATTCGGCCGAATTTGCCGATGATATCGACCTCGAACGCGCCAGAGAATCTCTGGAACGGGCGAAACAGCGTGTTCGCAATGCTGCCGGTGAAATCGATACTCCTCGAGCCAAAGAAGCCTACGAACGGGCTAAGAACCGCTTGAAAGTGGCGAAGAAGAAATAGATATATTTTTGTAAAGCAACACCCCCTGTTGATTAATGCGGCCGGGCACATGATGCGCCCGACCGCATTTTTTCTTTTTGCCTACGAATATTCTCCTGCAAAGACGTTTTTCCTGCGATATATAACAAATACCCCCAATATAACCATAAGAACCGCAAGGATTATGAGGCCGATCATACTCATACTGGGGACCTTTATGCATTCTCTCAATGTTCCGCCCAAAACCGGGGTGTATGAACCAGGTGGATTGGAACAACTTATTTGGCCTGAAAGAGAATCATAAACAAATTCCGAAGTGCAGAAAAAGGGCGATTCGGGTCCATCGCTATCGTACCCCGTATAGAGCGTATCACCGCCGGCGTCATAGTACATACCAATCGGCGATGAGCACACATCAACATTATACATTGAGACGCTGCAATGAATGGTATCGACTGTGGTTTTGTAGTAATACTTGAACTCGTTGTCCTTTGCGCCCTCAGGGATGGTAAATCCCTTGGAGCCAGTACTCTTTGCAGCCACAACCCAATGAGGCGATATATTGACGGTTTTAACAACATCACCATTGGCGTTTTTCCAAATCTTCTTGTGAACGTGCATTTCCCAGTTGGTGGAGTTATTGATTTCTGCGACGAGTGCGGCTCCAAAAACTCCGGAAAAGCTGAAAAGTGTTAGAAGTATAAATATAATCCCGATAAATGCGTATCTCAATCGTAACATTTGTATCTCCTTACACAGTGATCTGTTGTTTAGTATCAACTTTGTGGCTTGCGGACGTCCCGTCTGCCAGCTTTGTCAACTTTACATCCGCCGATATCGGTGACAGAATTATTCCTATAAGTTATTGAAATAGCTTTCATACCACAGTATTCGATAAGTTTCCTCCTTTCATAATAGGGTGGATCAATGCCCTATGCGCGCATAGCAATTATTCCCTGCATGGCGGATGAGGTGGAGATGTGAGGGATACCACAGTAGAGGGCAAACAGAAAAGCCACAACTAATGATCGATAGATGGCATTAATTACCGATCAACAACTCCAAAAATAGATGATAGCCCATGATGATGCCCTCTAATGCTTGCAATATATGAAATGATAATTATCTATGCAAGAAAATAATGACAAAGGCAGGGAATCTTGTGTGGCTGTCTCGCGTAAAGGAAAATAAATCGCGATCGGATAGATTCCTATGCCATGCTAACTATTCGTAGCCCGATGTCCAAAGAATGACCGCGCACAAAAGATTATCCACAGCAACAGCGGTAGGAATGGATCGATGATACGGCGGTTGAGTTCCTTGGCCCAGAACCAGAACCAGTTCCAACTGTAACTGTATTCGATCATTGAAGCGTTCTGCTCATGCAGGCTTTTGGTCAGTATCCAGCGTGTATTTTTCGAAAATATGGTAAGATCACAGACATGCCAAATGATTATAATTACCGGCGCGATGACTAAATATTTCCACCGGGCCGATGGGTTGACCCAGTAAAAGGTTGCCACAAACAGACAAAACCAGAGGCTTAGATTATACGAGACCAGATCGGCCTTTCTCGTGCCGTCAAGTTTATACATCTTGCTGCGCCCGCGCTTGTCGTCGACCGATAGGCGCGCGATAACCTGAAAATCATTATTTACGACCGAGATTCTGTATGTTGTATCGGAAAACTCGATTATATTGACAAATGTCTCGGAGACAGCCGCTATTATGCGACTGTAGGACGGCAAAGCCTGCGACCATAACAGACTGACCGGAATATAACAGACGATAAATAGCGCCGCGCTAGTTAGAATCCGCGCGGGCCTTGACAAATTTTTCATACCAGAAATACCAAAACCCCGCCCCCAACACAATAATGACAAATTCCCAAACATACAGATGCATGACATCGAATAAAAACGAACCGGCCTTGCCCACATACCACAACGTCAGAATACGGATATAATTGAGGATCATGATCAGGATGATCGACAGGAGCAATCCGACCGATTTGGGTCGCCAGGGTGCGGGAAAGGCTATAATACCGGCGATCACAATCGAAAGAGCATAGATGCCGTTGCATCCCTCGGCGATATCAATTGCGAATCCGGATGTCGAAACCGATGTCCCGGAGCAGATAATATCATCGCCTCCAAGCAGTATGATCACCGAAGCTGAGGAGTGAGCCAGAAACTTATTGAACGGCATCACGATCCCATAATACACCGGCTTGACCATGATAATCGTGAACAGGACCAGCAGCACCAGACCAAACAGAAGATATATTTTGAACAGGGGCCAATTGGCATCAATAACCTGCCGGAACTTCAAACCCCGTTTGCGTTGTACCGGTTGTGATTTCTTTTTTTTCATTCGATTCCCCTGCACTGCCCGAACTGCCTCTCATCGCCAATGTAATCTTTATGTCCCCGCTCTGTCAAGAAAAGACTACTGTGTATCAGGCAATATAATTTACCGGTATCAAAAATCCGGGCGGCAACTGGGCCGCCCGGATTGAAGCGCTGTTTATTCTATCGATTATTAACCGAACTATTCCGTCTCTTTGGGTACAATCCAAAGATGAACGATATAAGCCACGATACCGGCGCTTAATATTGTTCCGATAATATCACGCAGGGGAATACTGCCCGACATGATGGTTGCCGTTACCAGGACTACGACAGCCAGGCTTAGGGTTACCACCAGCGCTTTCATAAAGCGAGCCGGGACAAATGTCGGTCCGCTGATTGTGATCGAACCACCGGCTCCGACGGCGGAGGTCGCCGTCCGGCGACGGGTAACCACAACAGTCACCAGCGAAAGAATCAGCAGCGAGAATATGATCAAACCCCACTCGGAAAGAGTCGGGATATTATGATCTCCGCTCTGTGCCGCCCCGCAAACGGTGCCTGCACCCGAGAAGGTGCCGCCCAGGATTGCACATGAATCTCCTGTCACGGCAAAGCACTCTTCACCGACCATGCAGGCTCCGGATGCCGTCTCGGCGCACTCACATACCGGACCGTCTGACCAGAATAGGTCTACCTCCGCCCCATCAGCCAGAGTACAGACTCCTCCCTCTCCGCCGACACAGACACAGGCGGGAACGGGATCGGTCGAAAATCCGTAGATTCTATTGGCAAAGGGCAGGCATAAAGGCTCCTCGGGGGGACATGGAGGATCGTCCAGGCAGGTGATTGTCACTACATAATGGACCCATTCCTCGCAGTCAGTGGTTGGAGTACAATCGAATGGGCAAGTGAGTACCCAGACCGCGGTGACAGTATTATCGCAGGCATCACCTCGATCAACCGGCATTTTATCATAATTGGCATCCAGGAACTCGATAAAATGTTCGCTGGACCCGATGTTTTCCATTCTGTCATCGCCAATCTTGAAATACAAAACCCCGGTACCCCATTCCGATGATTTGTCGGCGGCATAAGCGGTAAAGGCTTTATCCAGATCGACGTCATAAACCGCCGTGAGAGTATGTTCTCCGGCCGCATTGAGGGTGTAAAAGTGCATCATTTTATCGCTTTCGGCACTTACTGTCTGACCAAGAAGCAGCGCCAACATGCCGGCAACGGCCAGGAGCATTAGATAAGATTTGTAACGCATATTTTCTCCTTTTATAGTGTTCAATCCTGCCGGGTTTTTTCGACTGTGAAGACCCGTTCAGGATTAAAGGAAACTCCTTCTCATAAAACCGATTGAGACAGATCGGTCATCATGCCGGAGGTGCGCGCGGTCGACGCCGATGGGCGTGAAATGTCGAGTGTATGTGGGGTTCGAATAAAACCGTTGGACGCTCGACTCCCACCACAATTCTGGTCATATGGAGCAATCCGACATCAAATCGGATGCGCCATGGGAATGACAATAAAACAGCGTTTGTATAAGCTACTAAAAAGGCCACAAAACCATAGCCGAGGAAATTGGCGACAACATCAAAATACGGACCATATCCGTGGTCAGCCGATAGAATGCCGGCACCGATGCCGGTTGCCTTGAGGATCAGTTCCAAAATCACCCAGCCAAGCGCCACCGCCAGCGGGCTGAAACCAAAGGAACGCCGGTACCACCCCATTAAACCGGTATATGCGGTTGGAATCAAAACAAGGATAAGAAGATTGGAAAACGTCATTGATATCGCTGAGCCGGATACTGTCGTCGAAAACAGATATAGACAGCATCCCCACAAAGCCCCGGATGCTGAAGCCCAGCGCGGCGATAGATTCCTTATGGCAAGAATTAAAGGCAATAGTCCGAACCAGGCCAGCCACGGAGGAGCCGGCGAAACCGTAACAACGGCTGTGAAATATGCTCCGGCAATCAGAAGTATGGCTAGCAGAACTGTCTCAGCAATTCGATTGATAACCGGCAAGCGATAGTCTGAATTTTCCCTTAACCCGTACAAGAACCCTTCCTGATCTCATCATTCGTACAGCACAAGATATCGCATTCCGGAGTCGACTCGTCTGCGACTGGGGGAATGCGATTCCGCTACAATTAAGCCACCACCCTCCGATAATTTTCGGATAGTGGTTAATTACAAAGTCTGTCAAAGATGTCGATCAACCGGTGGGGTGATGTGATTTAATTTTTGACGTGCAAACCCAAAAAAAGAAATTCTTAAATATCTATGCCCGGTTGATTTAATATGGTTGCCTTAGAACTAATATATAGTCAATTCTATTTTTTACAAGCACTTTATTACTATTAACAGGGCCGGAAGAGTCTTGCTTCCGGCCCCGCAATACTGCAGTTAAACACTTCTCTTAGGCCGTCACACGGCGGCGACGATACATATAGACACCGGTCGCGGCAAGAAGTAAAACCAGCACAATGGCCCCATAAGTGGTCATTGAGGGAACTCCGATATCCGGCATTATGATAATCACATCACTCTCAGGGATGTCGCAATCGTATGTTGCCACTGCCTGCGCGTATCCCGCCATCGAAAAGCTGGCGGTTATACTTCCTGCTGCCTCGCAGTCGCAGTCGATAATGAATTCGCCAAGGGAATTGGTCGTCGTCGAATACGCATCGCATGCCCCGGTACCGGCCACCGTAATAGTCACACCTTGGATACCTACTTCGCCACGCCCTATGACTTTTCCTGTAACATTGGCACCCAGAGCGGGAATATTCATGGCCATCAATCCCAAGGTGATAAACGCGACAAACAACATTTTCTTAGACATAGTATTCCTCCTCGTCTGTTATTACAACAGAGGTGTTATAATTTGATAATTCTTGCGTTATTTGATGTTTGTGCCGCCGTTATGGCGGCAAGGAGCATCAGATAACTTGAGGAGGAGCACGAGGACGAGAATAACTGAAAGGTGATTCGGAAAGTAAAGCCAGGTTTTTATTTTCAATCAACCCGCATTGTTTTCCGATAATCGGCAAAAGAAAAAAGCGGGAAACTATGAAATTGATTTTACCGACCAGCGAAATCAATTGCGCATTGACATATACTATAAAGAAGGCGACAAAGACATAACCCAGAGCGCCGCCGACAATGCTCAGAAGGCTGCCGTTGTTCACGCAGTTTGCCAGCAAACCGTTCTGCATCGCCACCGGTTGCAAGGCCAACTCGACTAAGATCCAACCCACGGCCAGTACCAGAGGCAGATAACCAAAGCGGCGAGTCAGTCGCGCCCCGAGATAGGCGTATAGCGCCGGAACGGTGGTCAGCAGCCCGATCGAGTAGATCGCTACCATTAATGTGGCGGCATCGGATGCCATCGAAAAGAAGTAATGGCTGACACCCCACAAAGCGCCGTATAGAAACGCCACCCTGGGAACAGACGACCTGATGGCAATAAATATCGGGATAAGACCGATCCACGCCAGCCATGAAAGAGAAGTTGTCCCGGATGCGGCAGCCATACCCCAACCGCTCGAAATCATCAGGATTATTAAAAGAATAGAATGAGTACCCCGATCAATTGCAGAAACACTTTGAGATTTGTGATATCGACGAGACATCAGCTACCTTTTCGAAATGCAGCCGCTTAGACCTCAAGGCCTATATCACGACCGCCAAATCTTAACGGAGTACAAAAATAAATATCACCCCGAGAAAGAGCAGATCGATGATTGATACCGTGTTGTAAATCTCAAGGATGTCGATCAATCACGATATTGGGAGGAAATAAGATGATAGATGAAGACTCAAAGATGGTAACACAATCGATTAAATGGCCCGATCAATCCCCCCGGGCTATTGTATTATGGAACAAATATAGACATTGACGCCTTTTTATGCAACAAGTATTATTATGATATGAGAGTAAATATCTCCGGTCTCGGCGAAACTCATCAGTCGCCGTTCAGTTTTTTTATTTTCTTATAAAGATGCGAACGCTCCAAGCCGAGTTTGCGGGACGCCTCGGCCATGTTACCACCGCAGGCGCCAATCACCCTCCTGATATAACCGGCTTCGAATTCGTCGACTGCTTCTTTCAAGGCCAAAACAGGTTCGTCGCCGAAACGGGGCAGAAGCGGCCTGATATCGGTTATCGAGGCCTCCTTATGATCGACATAAATCGAAATACGCTCCGCGATATTTTTCAACTCCCGGACATTTCCGGGATAATGATAGCGGGTCAACAACTCCATCGCATCGGGCGTCACTACTGCGGCAACTCGTCCGCTTTGGTGGGCGAAGAATTCGAGGAAATGTTGGTAGAGCGCAGGGATATCATCGGGCCGCTCCCGAAGGGGAGGGAGGTTAAAAGTCACTACATTGAGCCGGTAAAACAGGTCCTGACGGAAGGAACCGTCATCGACCAGTTTTAGGATATTACGATTGGTAGCGGCAATCACATTCAATTCGACCTGTGTTGTTTCACTCGAACCTACCGGGCGTAATTCCCCACCTTCGATAACCCGCAAAATCTTCGCCTGAGCCTCTGCTTGCATATCGGCGATTTCATCGAGAAAGATAGTACCCCGGTCGGCCTCGGCAAATCGCCCGGTTTTATCACTTACCGCGCCCGTAAATGATCCCTTGATATGACCGAACAGTTCCGATTCGATCAACTCCGAC
Organism: Candidatus Zixiibacteriota bacterium; assembly: GCA_030668485.1. Classification (GTDB taxonomy): domain Bacteria; phylum Zixibacteria; class MSB-5A5; order GN15; family JAAZOE01; genus DAOUTW01. Next base: position 20,300 of record DAOUTW010000013.1, on the reverse strand, counting down.
GGCAGGGCGGCGCAGTTGACCGGCACAAAACGCCCTTCGGCGAAACGGCTTCGCTCATGAATCATGCGCGCCACCAGTTCCTTGCCGGTGCCGTTTTCTCCGAGAATCAGAAATCGCGTCGAGCGTGGGGCAGTGGCCTCGATTTCCTTTTTTATTCTTTTAATATGATTCGAATCGCCAATGAAGGATCCATAAATCATTTTCGACAAAGAGAGGTTTTCTGCTCTGAGCGTTTCCGCCTTCAGGGCGTTTTCTATAGTGACCAGCACCCGGTCGAGCGACAACGGTTTTTCCAAAAAGTCCACCGCTCCCCGGTGAATCGATTCCACCGCTGTTTCAATCCCGGCCACCCCCGACATCATGACCACCGGAGGATGATCAGGCTCGGACATGATATGCGGTAGAAGATCCAGCCCGCTACCATCGGGGAGCATCACGTCGAGAAGTACCAGGTCGTATTTGCCGAGTGGCTTATCCTGCGCCGCCGCGATATTGATCGCGGTATCGGTCTTATAACCCCGGCGTCCGAGCGCCGCCGATAAAGTGCTCCGTATTTCCCGCTCATCGTCAACGATTAATATTCTGGTCATCTGTTTCCGGCAGGGTAATAACCACCCGTGCCCCTCCTTCAGGTTTGTTTTCGATGTTAACCATGCCCCCGTGGTCAAAGACGATTCGCTGGCAGATGATCAAACCGAGTCCGCTGCCGTTCTCTTTGGTCGAATAATATGGAGTCGGTCCTTCATTCAAAATCTTTTCCGGCAAACCGGGACCATCGTCCTCCACCGTCAATCTGATCCGATCGTCGGATCTGTCCAACCGAAAAATGCATTGCTCGCATTCGGCCTCCAGACTGTTCTTAATCAGATTGATAATTACCTGCCGCATCTGCTCAGTATCCAGCCTCAGAGAGGCATCATCGAGATTATTCTCGATGGTCAGTCGGCCCTCGGATACCTCCTCCTTATACAGCACCGAAATATCCTGAATGAAAGCGGAAGCAGGGATCGCCGTTATTTCGGGGGGAGGCATTTTAGCGAAAGTCGAAAATTGATCGATTAGTTTTTTAAGACGAGCAACCTCGCCTTTGATTGTGGCCGCACAGTCATTCAGAATATTCTCATATTCATCCGGGTAATCGTGATAGCTTTTCCGGAGATCATCGACGGCGATGCTGATCGGTGTAAGAGGATTTTTGACCTCATGAGCGATCTTGCGGCCGATAGTCTGCCAGGCTGCAACTTTTTGCGACACGATCAACTTTTTCCGATAATCGGTCAATTGCTTCATCATCCGATTGAACGATTCGGCAAGGTCGGAAAACTCTCCCTCGCTCGTAATGACCACCGGGCGTGAAAAATCACCGGATGCGACCCGCACAGCGCCGCCGCTCAGGGTCTCGAATTCCCGCCGCGTCCGCGCCGAAAAATAGAGCCCGATCGGGATAATCAGAGCCAGCGAAAATATCGTCACCACCGCTACCGCCGTAAAAAAGTCAGCAAACAACGATTGCTGCTCATATGGCAGAAACCGTGCTATCGGGTAAAACTCACTCCAGGGGTAATAAGTCAACACGGCGCAAAGCTTCTCCTCCGAGCGATATGGCACACCGACCTCGCCGGCCAACTCGAATGTCGCTGCCTCGCTGCCTTTTCCTCTGATATCTATGAAATCAAGTGAAGACCGGGTGACTGCCGTCGCCAAACTACCGAATATACCGTCGAGGAAGAAACCGCCTCTGACATATCCTTTTTCGGTCGGCATGATAATCGCCAGCGATGGATGCGAACCGTGCAGATCGTTCTCATAAACCAGGTCATTCCGAGACACTTGCTCTTTCCTCAGCGGTAGCTCGATCTTATGCCCGACCAGCCCCGGTCGGTCGGCCGATATCATGACAATTCCGCCGGAATCCAGATATTCAACAAAATCAAGCGATAACAGGGGCAGCCGGTATTTCGGATCAGGCGGTTTGTCGGTGTCCAGCCCCCATTCCATAACCTGGAATTCACGGCCGTCAATAATAAATTGCAGATTTGTCTTTGCGCGAGCGGAGGTGTTGTCAAGCAATTCCGCAAATCTCAGACAGGCCGCCTCCGCATCCCGGTTTTCGATACGCTTGACTTGTTGCGATAAACCGATCACGACTATAATCGATATCAGAGCGGTCGGAAATATCGCCGCCAGTATCAGGGTCAAACGCAATCGTCCGGTGAAAGTCACGGTCCGCCCTCCGCACCGGCATCTTGAGACCTGGCCGAAAACTTCACGATTTTTTCCAGATCCGGATAGCCGTAAAAATCGAAATCCAATCCTTTAACATTATCATAACTCACAGCATAAATATAGGGACGAAACAGTGGAAAAAAACCTCCATCCTGTACCACCGTTTCCTCGGCCCGGATAAAGAAATTATTGCGGTTTTTAATCTCCCTGAGGCTCGAACCGGAAGCCATAGCCTGCCACCCCGGCCGATCGAATCTTTCATCTACCGGCAGCATTCCGTTCTGGTCGTTGAATTCAAGGACGGCGGCATAAAGAGCGAACGGCATAATATTGTCGGATGCTGGCAAAAAGGCCAGTTGGATATCATACTCTCCACCGAATCCCTGCCTGTTTACCGGCGCTGTCATTCCTTCACGGGCGACAACATCGGCCAGGTAACGGGCTGTTTCATAAAGCAAAACCTGGCTGTATACCAGGTGAGCGGTATCGGTAGTCGAGCGGATTGAGGAATGAAGTCTTCGTCCCGCCAGAAAGTCGAAAGGATAAAAACGATTACTATTCGGATCTGTCGCCGAAGACATAACCCAACGATTAACCTCAGACGTTTCGCCATACTGGAAGTACAAATGTGACAGCGACGGGTTAAAGCAATAGTATAGAAAGGTCGGAAACCGAGCCTGCGAAAAAAGTTTCCCGCCGATGCCCGCGATCATCACCGCGATTTCCGGATAAAGGGCCCTCGCTTCATACGATCCGGCCAGGTCAGCCTCGAATCCGAAACCTATAAAACCGTCAATTTGCTGATTCTCATATGCAAATTTCAATCGGTACTGCTGCTCGTAATATCGGACTATCATCTTGGAAAACGCCGGCGGTTCCCCTCGATAATGTCCGTTAGGAACGAATACTCGCTTCCCGATACTACTTTTTGTCAGGGAATCATTGGCTAAGACACCGGTCCCGGCTCCCGATCGATTATAAACGGAAAAATCGGGATGACTCAAAAAATACTCGGCCCGAGGGAAGGGATGATAAAAATTGAGGTGGACCGTAAGACTATCGATGATTTCAATTCCCCCGGCATCGATCGGAAGCAGTCTTGAAAAAAAGTAGCGCGACAGATATGACCGGCTTTTCTCTTTGATATCCTGCAGGTAGAATGCCAGCACTTCAGCATTGTACGGCGTCCCGTCCGAAAATCTGATATCATGTGGCAAATAAAGAATCAGCGAATTACCTGAAAAACGAGCCGAGTCAACCAGGTTGGGAATTACGGTGTCGGCCCGGCGGATAAACAAAGTCTCATGCTCGGGATCAAAAAACTCAATCGGGATATCGGTTCCGATAGTAACATAAGCGGTGGAATCTATGCCGGATGTAGTCAGTCTGGCGATGCATCCGTCATCCAACTCAAGAGTGTCAAGTTCGGCCAACGGTCGGCTGAATGAAATGCCGGGACCGGCATACTCAATCGTCCCTGAAATAACTTCATCGCCATAACAAACCACCTTAAACGATGCCCCGGTCTGGACTCCGTTCTCGCTCCCCGATGCGAAATAGATTCGATTAAGTTTGATCTGGATAATGTCAGAATCGATTTGACGCGCCAATAATGGTATCGTAAGGAAAACCGCGACGATAAAAACCAAAAGCGAAAATCTTTTCATGTTTCCTCTGAGATAAAATGAACTACACCCATAATACGCTTTTTTAATAACTGTGTCAAATATGACACAGTAGGGCGTGTGTGTTTTTCCTGCAACTCTACCAAGTCTTTATACAACACAGAATTACTATTGTGGCACGATAATTGATATAACCGTTGATAAAGACAATCCAAACCTTAATGAGGAGGCAGTCATGAAATCGAGAGTCTTTATCACGACAGCGGTATTTTTCGCGGCAGGTCTGTTCCTGTTTGCGGGATGTTCATCGGATACCGGCGGCAGCAGCAAAACCGATTCATTCACGGAGCAGATGTATGATGATATTGATGACAATACCTACGACGAAGTCGAAATTCCCGAGGCGGAGGCCGAGTTCGCATCACTCGCCGAAGATACCGGCGAATTCATTTCAGGTGCCAACAGCAATCAGGTATTTGATATGGTTCTCAAAGACAATATCGTTTATGGCGCCACTGCCGACGGCGTCCTGACCTACAACTTGCTCGATGGCGGCATATTTCTCATCGCCACCGAATCACCGGTTACCGCCCTGATCGACATCGGCGATAAAATCCTGGTCGGTGGTGATAATGTCTACACTCTGGAAGGCTATGACCTCTCCGGGGACGAATACAAAATCGACATGGACGGAACCGTCACCGCTCTCTACCGGCAAAACCTGAGCCTGTTTATCGGCACCACCAGCGGCCTCTATGTCGCCGATCCTAATGGCGTCCGTAAGCTGGCCGCCGATCTCAATGTTTCCGGGCTCACTTCCGATGGTGTCGGTATCTGGGTCGGAACTGCCGGTGATGGCCTCTACCGCTGGGAGGGCAACAGTTTCCACAAACGTTACCTGAAGCGCGACTCGACTCTCTTCGACAATGTCACCGCGCTTGACTACAAGCACAACCACCTCTATCTCGGCACCGACAACGGCTTCTATGTTCACGACGGCGGAAGCTGGACCCCCTTCGATCTGGCCGATGGCTTGCCGTCCGAAACGATAACGGCTATCGATGCCCGCGACTGGGTCGTAAGGATCGGTACCGCGAGTGGGCCGGTAACCTTTTTTGAAAACGAATTTAAACTGATGTCAAAATTGGAAGGGATGGTGATAACCGGATTTATCAAATATGAAAACAAGTTGTTGGCGGCAACCAGCAACGCCGGCCTGATCATGAAATCAGGCGGGCTGGTGACCACTCTTTTCGACGGCGACTCCGAAACCACGGCAGTTGCCCTCGAGCAGCAGTGGTAGTCCTTCACTCATTCGGGCGTTCGCCCGCCTGAGCGGTGAGAAGCCTCCATCATACCAGAGGTTTTCTCTCTCCGCACAGGGAATGTAGTTAGAACGGGGACAGGCCGGATCTCCGGCCGTTCCCACATCCTCCTGTCAGCCCGGCCCCGCCAAAAAGCGGGGCCGTTTATATGACCCGAAAAATTGAAACCTCTGCTTTTCTCATCGGTTATAGACTATATTGAATGAAACGGAGATTAATATGGTCTATAATTCGATAATTATTCTGGTGGTTTTGTTGCTTGTACCTTTCAAAGTAGAGGCCGCCGGCTCGAGGAATGAAAGTATGAAAAAAAGTCACCATAAAAACAGGCTGGCAAATGCTACTTCACCCTATCTGCAAGCCCACGCGGATAATCCCGTCGACTGGTACGAATGGGGCGAGGAAGCGTTCAATAAAGCCAGAACCGAAGACAAACCGATTTTTCTCTCAATCGGCTACAATGCCTGCCATTGGTGCCACGTCATGGAGCATGAGTCGTTCGAAAGCGACGAAATTGCCGCTCTCCTCAATCAACATTTCGTATCAATCAAAGTCGACCGCGAGGAAAGACCCGATATCGACCAGATCTATATGTCGGCCGTGCAGGCTATGACCGGCGGAGGCGGGTGGCCGATGTCAATCTTTATGACCCCTGACAGAAAACCGTTTTTCGCCGGGACTTATTTCCCGCCGGAGTCGAGGTATGGCCGTCCAGGATTCAAAGAAGTCGTTACTCAACTGGCCGAGGGTTACAAAACTCAAAGAGCCGAAATTCTGAAATCCGCAAACTCTATTGTCGATCATATCGCCCAATCTTCAAGCGTAAGTTTCCCCGGTCGCGAAATCGACAGCAATGTCATTATCTCGGCCGCCAAAAGCCTTTATTCCAGTTTCGACAGCCGCTTTGGCGGCTTCGGAGGTGCACCGAAATTCCCGCGGCCGGCCAGCCTGTCATTGATGCTCCGGGCCTCTTATTTATCGGGCGACAGATCCTACGCCGATGCCGCCATGTTTACCATGAGGAAAATGGCTGAAGGCGGTATCTACGATCAATTCGGCGGCGGTTTTCACCGTTACTCTGTCGATGAGAAATGGCTGGTGCCTCATTTCGAAAAAATGCTCTACGACAACGCTCTCCTGACCATCCCGTACTTGGAAGCCTACCAGTATAGCGGTGATAAGTATTACCTTAATATAGTACACGGCATCCTCAGTTACCTGCAATCTGAGATGTCCGATCCCGGTGGGGGTATCTATTCCACCCAGGATGCCGACAGTGAAGGAGAAGAAGGGAAATACTATGTCTGGTCCCGTAGCGAAATCGAAAGCATCCTCGGTGACGAGGCCGACTGGTTCTGCCGCTATTTCGACATAACCGCCGGCGGTAATTTTGAGGGTCATAATATCCCCAACCTCGGGTTGCACTCGCTTAAAATCAAAGACAGCGATGGTCTCGATGACAAAGAATTTCGCAGCAAACTGGAAAGTTCGATCAACAAACTTCTGACCGTACGAAAAGAGCGTATTGCCCCGGCCACCGATGATAAAATTCTTGCTTCCTGGAACGGTCTGGCGATCTCGGCCTTTGCCCAGGCCGCTCAGGTCACCGGCGATGATGGTTATCTGCAATCGGCCAGAAACGCCGCCGACTTTATCCTCTCAAATATGATCGAAAATGGAACTCTTTACCACAGCTATCGCAACGGTAATCTGCTGAAAACGGAACTGCTCGAAGATTACGCCTATTTCACCGCCGGACTGATCGACCTGTATCAGGCTTCCTTCGATGAAGCCTATCTCCACCACGCAATCAGCCTCGCCAAACGGTCTATGGATGTTTTCTCTACGGATGACACCTTCTATTCCTCGCCTGCCGATGATCCCGATCTGATTTTCAGACCGCGTGACCTGACTGACGGCGCGACACCATCTCCCGCCTCGATCATGATTCTCAATTTGCTGCGGCTGGCGGCTGTCACCGAGGATAAATATTTTGCCGAAAGGGGAGAGGCGACTCTGGCCGCTGTTTCCGGTCTGGGAGCCCGCATGCCGCAGTCCTCGGCGACCCTGATCATGGCCGGCTATTTCCATATGTCCGATCCGATCGAAATCGTTATCACCGGAAACGAACCTGACAAATTGAAAGAATATAACCGCGTCGTTCATTCGCGCTTTATCCCCAATAAGGTCGTGGTCGGCATCACCAGTGGCGCCACTTCCGGTTTGCCGCTGCTCGAAGGGCGGCAGGGCAGCGAAGAATTGACCTATTATTTCTGCTTCAATCGTGCCTGCCGACTCCCGGTTACCGCCAAATCGGATTTGATGGCCGAGCTCGATTGGGTGAACGGAAAAACCAAATAAATTTTGTTTCAGCGTTTCAATCAAACGGCCGGAGTTGTGCCCCGGCCGTTTTTTTGGCTAAGCGAGCTTTTTACCCCTCATCGATCCCCAAAATGCTAATCCATACATAACCAGAGCCAGAATATAGAGAGAGCGATACCCGAAATACATAGCATTATATTCAAGAAAGCCCCCAAGCATGGCTCCCAGCAGATTAGACGACAGAGCGATCGCCACGGAGGCCGATTTTTTTAGCTCGGATGAAAAAGCAAAGCCGGAGAAAAACAGCGGCAGAGTTAGCAGTATCGTCATAATCAATCGATTGGCCCAGGGCGGGAGGTCTCCAAACCCGATAAATGACAGGCCAAAACCGGCGGCCAGAGAGACTGCCAATAACGAATATGTAATCGTCGAGCGCGGTGGACCAATCCTGATGATCAGTAGATTAGCCAGAAAGGCCATAATGAGAATAGCACCCACAACCACGCTGATAACCATCCAGGTACTGCCGTAAACCAGAGCAAGCTCGGTGATACTCTTGGTTTCGACCAGCATAAACCCGGCGCCAAGAAAAAAACAAGGAATTGAAAAACCCCCGCCTGATCCGGGAGCAAGTGTTCGCACAAAGATCAATGAAACAATGGTAAGAATGATTATCATCAGCACGTATGAGACCGGGTATTTCCTGGTGGGCATATAGAAAAACGGCCAGTCGTCGGTTGATATATCAGTCTTAATGCGGGGATTATTCATGAAATGCGTTATTTCATTAATTCTGCGGGGGGTACTTATGGCACCCTTCTGCATTTGCTCGCCTATAACAAAGCAAATACTGGCGTCGTTGTCTGCCTGAAACGCCAGCGGGGAATTACCGTCAAATGCTTCCTCAAGCATCAGGTAGAGCTTTCGGCCCAATTCAGGTTTTATCACGCAGAAACTCAGGCAGATCAGTCCGTCCGGTTTTAGTTTTTTGCGAGCTTCTCGAAAACCTTCCACCGTATATACATAACTGTCAAGCCGGACTCCGCCGGCCTTGCCGGATAGCAGGGAATGCGAATCCACCAGGCCGTAAGCGATCAAATCATATTTTTTGCGAGTATGTTTAATATAGGAACGGGCATCATCGACAACCGGATTTACATTGCGGGCCTGGTATGGTTGCTCAGGATGCCATCTTATCCCGCAATCCATTATCGCCGGATCGATTTCCACCGCGTCAATATGGCCGGCTCCGTGCCTGATTGCGGCGGCGACATCATTGCCGGTACCACTACCGAGAATGAGGACATCCTGAGGCGCAGGCTTGAAAATATACGGCATTCCATAATAGGCCGACCAATGCTCCAGAACCTCATCGCCCTCTATGTTCTCATCGCGTAAATCGAAGATATTTTGATGAAAGGTATTGCACGCCATTATCTCCGGCGGCCGGTCATCATTGAAAATGACTGACAGAATCTGATACGGCGAATAGATATCGACAATGCCGGTTCTAAACGGAATTGCAAACATCACCAATAAAATCGCCGCAGCTGCGACGGATGGGATAAGATGCCCAGCGCGTCGGTACAGAAACAAGCACAATCCTGCGACACAGATCAATACCCAGATCCAGGGAGGCGCCCAGGCAAATGAGATTGCCGAAAAAAGGACTATCCCTGCCAGAGATCCGATCAAATTCCAACTGTAGGAGGCAAGTTTCTCGCGGCGCATCATGAGACGCGACGCCAGATGGCCCAGGGGTATGAAGCAGATGGCATTCAGGGCAAAAATGATAATCAGAAAAGCATAAACGGTGCTGAAATGCCATAACTCAGAAGCCCCGCCAAACCCAAAGGCGCTTGTCTCTGAAATAGGATTGTGGAGCCATGAAGCGACCGAACTGAAACGAAGCAGATACAAGATAATAATCTGGAAGGCCAGCAGCGGCATGACTATGGGAGTCATCACCGGCTTCCGCGGACCTCGAACATACCCGATTCCCAGCCCCAAAAAGCATGACAGCAGGCTTACATTCTTGAAATAGGCGAATAATTGGAAAAACGAGCTGTGCATCCGAATAATCATTAATTCAGCATACAGCCCCACTCCTGCCGCAAGACCTATCCAGATCCAGAGCTGCCCTAAGGGGAGATTGTCGATGATTTCGGTGTGAGCTTCAAGTTCACTCTTGACCCTCGGCAGCCAACGTCTCCGGGTGGCCCATAAAATTGTCGGAAAAGCTACCAGAAGGGTAAGAGACAAAACAGTAAGAATTATTGGCACAGAAATCCCCAATCCTGAAATCCACTCATAGGTTGAATCGCAAAATAGCTAAACCAGGGAGGAATTGCAATACACATTGCATAAATAGAGAATTTGCATCCATATGTGAATCATGTCGAGGATAATGGGGGATCTCTCGCAAGTGCCTGCGGCAGGGGCAAAGGCAAGCGATTTTAGTTGCGCCCGGCGTTGATCAACTCTATTATCAACCTGTTGTGCATGAAATAGACTCAGCCCAAATTGCAGCGAATTTGAAGGCTGTGAGGGCCAGGATTGATCAGGCCGCGAACCGGGCCGGACGAGTTCAGCAGGATATCACTCTGGTGGCGGTATCCAAAACCTTTCCGGTGGAGGCTGTCGAAGCCGCCGTTGCGGCTGGCGCAACTGATATCGGCGAAAGCCGGATTCAGGAAGCGGCGCCAAAAATCGACCAGCTTGGAGCAATTGCGAGATGGCACCTGATCGGCCATCTGCAGTCGAATAAAGCAAAAAAAGCGGTTCGCTATTTCGACCTCATCCAGTCGATCGATTCGGTCGGTCTGGCCGAAAAAGTCTCCGAAGAAGCGGTCAGAATTAACAAAATAATCGATTGCCTGATCGAAATGAATTCCTCGGGTGAAGAAAGCAAATTCGGTTTTCCGCCGGAGGAAACAATGCGAGCCGCCGATAAGATTATAACACTGCCGGGGATCAACCTCTGCGGGTTGATGACCATCGGACCATGGACGACAAACGTTGGATGTATAAAAAAAACGTTCGATTTTACCCGTCAGACGTTTGACAATATGCAAAAACAACTGGGAATGGGAATAACAGTGTTGTCGATGGGTATGTCGTCCGATCATGAGCTGGCAGTCGAATGTGGTTCCACTATGGTGCGGGTCGGCACCGCCATTTTCGGCGCCAGGTAGAAAAAGAAAACAAGCGTATAAACCGGGAAGATAATTATGGAAACGACTCCCAATGATCTGCGTCAGCAGCAGTTCGAAATCAAGTTCCGGGGTTACAACCCCGATGATGTCGAGGTGTTTCGTGAACTGGCCGCCAACGCGCTGGAGGAGGCGCGAGCCGAAGGTCTGAAACTGACAGAGGAAAACAAGCATCTCAGTGACCGGCTGAAAAATTTGATTGAACTCGAGGAAACGCTCAAAGCGGCTGTCATCGAAGCCCAGAAAAATTCCGAATCGACCATCGGTGTCGCAAAGAAAGAGGCCGAGTTTACCATCGCCTCTGCCGAAAAAGAGAAAGACCTTATTATCCAGGAAGCTCAAAACCTGCGCGATGAGGTCATTGCCGATATGCATCGGCGCATGGGCAAACTGGTCAACGATATCAACAAAATCCGCTTTATCCGCAGTAATTACCTGACCCAGCTCAAGCACCTCGTAGCGGCTCAAGCGGAAATGATTGATCGGGCGATGGCCGAGGACGAAGAGGATGAAACGCCTAAGTCGCCGGACATGCCAAAAAGACCTGAGTATCGTCCTCCCGAACCGCCGCCGGATCTAAGCGAGGCTCCGGAAATGCATGTTGACGAGGCACCGCCCGAAACTCAGGAACATTCGCATGATGAAAATCCGCCGGATAATCAGGTAGCGGAAGAAAACCCTGCCCCGCCGGCGGGCGACGCCTCCGATGACGATGAATGGAAAAATCTCAAGGAACAACTTAGCGAGGATTAATCGATGGAATACATCTATGACAAGATCATGGAATCGGTCAAATTTATCAAAGACAAAATCGATCTGACACCGCAAGTGGGAATCATTCTCGGCACCGGCCTCGGATCGCTCGCCGACGGAATCGATGTGCATACCACTATCGATTACGATACCATCCCCAATTTTCCCGTCTCCACCGTCGAATCGCACAAAGGACGGTTGTTATTCGGAATGCTCAAGGGCAAACCGGTGGTGGCGATGCAGGGACGCTTTCATTATTACGAAGGCTACGACATGAAGAAGATCACCTTCCCGGTGCGGGTGATGAAATATCTCGGTATCGATACTTTGATCGTCTCCAACGCCTGCGGCGGACTCAATCCGCTTTTCAAGGGGGGCGATGTCATGGCGATCACCGACCATATCAATCTTCTCGGCTACAACCCATTGATAGGTGAAAACGACGACCGCCTCGGTGTCCGTTTTCCGGATATGTACAACTGCTACGACAAAGACCTGGTCAAACTGTCCGAAGAGGTTGCGCTCGAACTGAAGATTCCGATGAAGAAAGGGGTCTATGTTTCAGTCGCCGGGCCGAACCTGGAAACCGCCGCCGAATATCGTTTCCTGCGCATCCTCGGGGCCGATGTGGTCGGGATGTCGACCGTGCCGGAGGTGATCGTGGCGCGTCATCAAGGGACGAGGGTGCTGGGGATGTCGATAATCACCGACATGGGTCTGCCCGATGCGCTGGAAGCCTGTAGTCTGGAGCGGATCATCGCCACTGCCAACAAGGCCGAGCCGAACCTCCGCAACATAATTGCCGGCGTCGTCGAACGCCTGTAAGACATAATCTCAATAATACAAACTCGAAGGTCGGGAACTTTTTGGCTCCTGGCCTTTCTTAATAAACAGAAAACGTCTTGACAACGTCGATAATATTGTCGAAGTTATATCTCAGGCTGGTATCGCGAACGATTATAATAATTATTGGAAGCGGCTTTCATGATTTGCTTAATTCGTATACCAATCATACTTGCCCTCTCGCTGTCATCCGTATTGGCAGCGAAACGCCCGGTTCAGCCCGTCGATGCCCTGGAATATCTCCCCCACTTTGAATGGGCCCAGCATAATGTCGGAAAATTGTGTGCGGGAGCAACCAATCGCGGACAGGTTGCCGACGCTAACATTGCCAATGGAATCCCCGGCAGCGAATACCCAATAAATTCGGAGATCGATTATTTCAGAACCTGCGGCCTATGGATTGGCGGGATCATCGGACGAGACACGCTGGTTTCAAACGTCAACGGCTATGGGATCTGCTGGTCTCATGAATTCCTCCCTGATTCGGGCATCGCCGGAGCCATCGAGTATGTGTCGGCCATAGTGACTAATCCGAATTATGCCAAGGGGGGGATCTCGGACCAGGATTTTATCGCCCGCTATACTGATACAATCATCCCGGAAACTGAAGACCCATTCGATAATCGACCGCATATACCGCTAAACATTGATATCACTCAGTCAAGTTATGCGTGGGGCATAGGCTATACGGAGGACTTTGTTCTTGTGCATTATAACGTGCAGAATATCGGTAATAACGATATCCGTCGCATGTTTATCGGATTGGTGACCAAGGCGTTTGTATTCCACCCGGCTCGGATTGAACCGTATGAATGCAACGGCATCTCGGGCTTTATTCAGACTGCTCCCGATCAGGCCAATGTGTGTATCGATCAGGATACTCTCAATCTCATGTGGTTTGCCGACAACGACGGTTCGCCCAATGAACAGGGCAACTACGATTTTGCCTCGCCGACTGCGGTAGCCGCCATACAATTGATCGACTATCCCGACGAATGTGACCGGGTGAATTTTAACTGGTGGACGGATTTATATAGCTTCGCGTATGAATACCAGTATGCGCCCCGGTTGGCGCCGACCGACGATGATCCCTTTCGCGAGATCGGACCCGATCTGACCAACCCCCAGGGGGATTGCAACAGATATTATCTGCTGTCCCATCCGGAAATTGATTACGATCAGATGTGGACGGCCATTGACCACACGGGGGAAGGCTTTTTGCCGCCGCCGACGCGGATAGTGGCCTGGGATATCGCCGACGGTTCAAAGACAGTGAACGTACTATCGTTCGGACCGATCGATTTGCCTGCGGGTGCTTCGACTGAGTTTACTATCGCCATTGTCATGGGTGACAATTTTCACACCGATCCGAGCGCGTATGAGACCACTTTCAATGCCCTGGTTCCGCCAGCCTATGAGGAAAAACTCGATTTCTCCGACCTCATCCAAAATGCGCGTGTTGCTAAATGGGTTTATGACAATCCGGGATTCGATACCGACAACGACGGTTATGCCGGTGAATTCTGCTGGCAAAGAACCTGGCGCGACACCACCGACAATGGCGTCGACGATAGCGTTGCCGTCGATTCGTTTAAATACTATTACACCGGTGACGGGCTTCCTGACTGGCGGCCGATGTCTCCTCCACCTCCTCCGGTAATACGTGTAATTCCGGATCACGGCAAAGTGACGATCCGCTGGAACGGACAGGCTGTCGAACTTGTGCCGGATAATCTATCGGGGGAGATCGACTTCGAGGGATACCGCGTCTATATGGCCGAGGATGATCGGTTGTCCGATTTTGTCATACTGCGGTCATATGACATTGATGATTATTTTGTGTATGAATATCTGCCGGCCAAGCGCCGGTGGGAAATAATCAACTACTCGGCCAAAACCGACAGCCTGCGCTCCATTTACGGTCCAGATTTCGATTTCAGTCAGTACTATGATGAATTCCATTATTTCCTCGACTATTACAGCAGCAGAATATTCTTCTTTCGCCAACAGGATTGGAATCATTCCGACGTCAACAATCCCCTGGGTATCCATAAGGTTTACCCCAATGCCGATTTGAACGATCTGCATGACCTGACCGAGGAGGGCTGGCATCGCTATTACGAATACGAATACACCATCGACAATCTACAACCGTCGAAAGCGTATTACTTCTCGGTAACGGCCTTCGATTACGGTTCGTCGCAGTATAATATCGGGGCGCTGGAAACATCGCCGCTGGCCAATGCCGTGCGGGAATTTCCTCTGCCGTCATCGGATGTTGTCGAGGAGCAGGGATTGGAGGTGATCGTCTATCCCAATCCGTATCGGATCGACGACGGGTATGCCCGTGCCGGATACGAAAACCGGGATCGATCGAAAGCGGCCCAGTGGGCGCGGCGGATACATTTTATCAATCTGCCGAAGATATGCACGATCCGTATTTACACCGTCAGCGGCGACTTGGTGCGGGAAATCAAACATTATTGTCCCGAGGGCGGGCCGGAATCTCAGCATGAAGAATGGAATGTTATCAGTCGCAACACGCAGGCGATTACAACCGGTATTTATATCTGGTCGGTCCGTTCGGAGATGGGCGAGCAGTTGGGCAAGTTGGTGATTATCAAGTAACCTGGTGCCCCAGGTCTTTTGGCGCCAGGTTTAGGCACACATTCTGCAACTCCATGTCACCTATTGGAGTATCCCCCAGTCAATTTCATATTGAAAAAAAGCGCCGGTCATATCAAGCGCTTCGATGTTGTGCATAAAATATATTATTCCGTCATGCCCCGGTTGCGTAGCCGTTGCTGTTCCCATGCGGGAAAATTCTCGGGGGGATGGATAATTTCGGCATCCGGTTTCAGCATGAGTTGGACAGCTTCATCAGGACATTCGGTGACGCACAGGCCACATCCGATGCATTTGGCGCGATCGACAACCGATATACCATCATCCTCGGTAATGGCATTGACCTGACATCTTTCGATACAGGTTCCGCAGTTCTGGCATGTATCGGGATCGATGGCGGCATAGTAGTTGGCAACCCCCAGCGTCTTCTCAATCCCCCATTCGTTGATACCCCGGAGGAAGGCGCAGCAGCAGCCGCAGCAATTGCAGACATAATATACGCCCTCGGCAACATTGTTGACAGTGTGGACCAGGCCGGCCTTTTCGGATTTGTCGAGGATAGCCAGAGCCTCTTCTTGCGAGATATCATCCTGTCCGGGCGCGCCCATGCTCGGCCTGAATATGAGGCAGACCTTGAGGGGGTAGTCGCAGGGATGTCCCAATTGTGCCCGCTGCACCCGGCAAATGCAATCGCGGACGCTGTATGATTTGGCCGCCATCAGAATATTCCGAACGTCGTCATACGGCAATATCCATTCAGCATTGACCGATCCCTGTGTCGGTATTACCCGATGAAGGGCCGGGTCGGGCCTCATAATTCCGACCGCTCCGCCATCCACAAAATACTGCTCGGCCAGACCGGCCAGTTCCTCGTCCATCTGATAAAGTTGGGCCTCATATATGCCTACCACAAAAGGGGCGAGGCGGAAACGGCGGATGCCGTCTTGTTTATCATACCACAATATACCTCGCTTGGCCAAACCAATGAGGGTTGCGCTTGCGGCGTCAAGCGGCATATCGGCTCGCTCGGCAATCGCAGCCGCCGGTTCCATCTCTCGCCCCAGATACGCAGACAGCGAGGCCTCTTCGGGGCTGAAAATTCTCTTCAGGAGGGGGATTTCGACATTCGAGGGAGTACGGGGGAAGCCGTTGGGCAGCCTGTCCAGCGCCTCGGCCAGCCGTTCATATGCCTGATCAATCATTTTATGAATTCATCCTTTCCCTTGAGAAATATGCAATGGGCGTTAGCGTTATCGACATTACTGTAATCAGGATAAAAGCTGCATTGGGAAAAGTCAATCACAATAACTGATCCTGCTTCGACCTTCTGCCACTGAGTGGTACCCGGTAACTGTGTGGGGAGCAATATTATATTAAATTCCAAAAGTCCGAGGGATATGGTCGGAGGAGAGATTTCCATTATGCTCTGACAATATCTACCGTATATCTTGCCACCGATGCTCGCATTATATATATTGGAAAATAAAATTCGACTCCAAATGAAGATAAAGCCCATGCCCAAGTACACTGGGGAAATTAATGCCATCATCACATCGGCCCGCTTCCGAAACGGGATATTGATTATTCTGATCGGCCTGATTGTCGCCCCGGTGCTGTATTATCGCCTGCCCTGGTTTGTTCACAGCCCCGACATCTATTACCTCAAGGCCAAAGTCATGTGGATCATGCAGGGCCATATCCTGACCGATCCGATTACCGGGTATGAGACTTTTCATCCGCCATTTTACTATATCGTTCTGGCCGGATTGACTTCGCTGGGGCTGAATATAGATACTGTTCTGGTGTTGATCACACTGGTTAATGTCATTCTTTTCATAACGGTCGGATATAAAATCATCGCTCGTGTTTACGGCCCGGAAACCGCCCTGCCGACATTATTGCTGATTATGTTCATTATCGAATTCATGGGCAGTCGCAATATTCTACTGGCGTCGTCATTTTATTTTTCCCTGCCCATCTACATGATCGGGTTGTGGTTTTATCTGACGGCCGGTGATTCCCTTCGCCGCGCCGCCGTGGCATCTGTTTTCTGGGGCGTCGCCTTTTTGATATCGCCTGTTTATGTCTTCCTGATCGGTATGACTTTCATCTATGATTTAATTACTCGAAAATCATGGCGTCGTATGCTAATTATGGTCGTTTCGTTTCTCATGCCCCTTCCATTATTTTTCTATCAGGCTTATGTGGTTTACAGTAAAGGGCTGTATCACACCTCGACCTTCATGCTATGGCGCGGATTTCCCGATGCGGAATGGTTGGGTCGATTATTCACCGAGATACTCTCGCCGTCGCTGCATAAAATAATATCCATCCCCACGGCCATATCGTTGCTGATAATAATCATCGCCCTGATAGCCGCCATCAAATACCGCCGGGTGCACTGGTTTATCAGCCTCGCGGCGATATCCTTCGTCCTCACCTTTTATCATTTCAGCGGCCAGTATGCGATTCGGATACAGTTATTGCTGTCACTATTTGTTACGGCGATGGCGATAGATTATATACGCCGGATAAAAATGAGACCATTTTTATTGATAGTACCGCTGTTGCTCCTCACGAGCTTTTCATTCTATCATTTCTATACCGACAAACTCGAGGATTACGATCGCTGGTTTGCCCGCGTGGATATTTATCATGAGGCCGGAAGCGGTTTGTGGGATAACATGGATCGGTATCTTGAAAAAGGTGAATACATTTTCAGCACCAAGGAAACTTACTTCCAGTTTATCATGCCTTTTTATCCGGTTCATTCGCTGGGGGCTTGGAAAACAATGAAATACTACCAACTCGATACCCTGGTTTGCAATACTCTGGAGAGAGATTATCCAAAAGTAATGACGAGCAGTGACTACAATTTTATCATGAACATGGCGGACAAATATGGAATATCGACCGCCGTAGCCAGCGGTCGCGATTATGATCTCCCCCTATTTAAATTACTATCGCAGCATTGGGCCAGGATTTACGAGGACAGATATTTTCGTATTTACAAAAAACCCTGATCAAAGATTTGAATTTTATAGAATCTGACGCGTGGCCACAATCTCAGATCGCGGTTTACTAACTCAACTTTGGGTCATCCTCGCGCATGTCCGCCCCGGGAGGGATCGCCAAAACCGGTTGCTGCCGGCTTGGTGCCTCACCTGAAACGCTTCTTAGCGCTTCGGGTGGGATGATTTTGGGTTCCTGACGGCGCACTCGGTTAAGCCATCGGTCTGCAGAAATCCGATTGGGTGACACCCCCAAACAAGTTTGAGGGTGCCACCTAAGTATCTGGTCAATTACAAAAGATTACTAAGCTTCGGCAGATACTTTTTTGCCGATATGATCGTAGACTTCTTTCAACTGCTTCCTGGGGCTGAATTCAACGAAAGAGGTATCCTCTTCCACCCACACGGTATGCCCACCGGGCCAATAGAACATTTCACCGGCCCGACAGACCTCTTCTTTGCCGTCGGAATAACGAACATGAATCGCTCCTTCGAGCATATAACCCCAATGCGGGCATCCACATTGATCGTTGGGGAGCCCCTCAAGTAACGGTGTCGCATCGGCACCCGCCTTCAACTGAACATATGCTACCGAGGTGTCGTCCCATTCGCCCACGCGAAAGGTCGCCACGGGAAGTTCCAAAGCAACCGGTAAATCTTCTCTTACGTAATTTCACGATATGTTCTCCATATGTAAGATGAGCTATGTCACAGTATATAGTACCACATAGAGACCATACGTCCATTATAGCCGATAACTTGGAAAAAACTGAAATGTTTATAAGGAAAGAGTCATAAATAATTGTTGATTGAATCACTGCAGGGTCACAATCCGCCACGGCGGATCAGGACCCTGCAGAACAATAAGGTTCACAACAATCTGACTGGAAAACACCCCCAAACAAGTTTGAGGGTGCCACCCGGCTGATATAATAATCCCACTTCTAAAGGGCTTGTTGAAAAAGTCGATTTTCATAGCAAATCCGGAATATTAGCGATTGTCATAAAATCTTAAATCATTGCTATAACTATCCATAGATCGCCACGGCCACTAAAGCGGCCTCGCGATGACGATGTGTTATAGACTTTTTCAACATGCTCTAAAGAGGTGGGGCACCCAATCTTATGGAACAGGCCTTGACCTGCTTAATCCACACACCCCAATTGCGGGATGGGGCCGCCATTAAAGATAAAGGCGATAAGATATACGGCATCGCCGACATTAACGGCACAGTCGGCATTGGCGTCGGCCCAGTTCGGCACCTCAGGCGCCGGGCCACCCTTGAAAACATAATTGATCAGGAAGACGACGTCGCCGACATTAACATCGGCATCAACATTGGCATCGCCGGGACGAGATGCCACCGGCTGGAGGTAAATCTCATACGCCATCGTGTCGGCATAACTGGCCGGGAAATACTCATCGGTGACTTCGACAATAAAGTCGATATCGCCACTGGCATACGTCGTTCCCGAAATTATTCCGGTAGCGGCATCAATCTCAAGACCGGACGGCAAGGCGTCGTTGAACACTTCATAGACAAGATCATGTCCGGGGTAGCCGCCCTTGGCGATCACCGAATCGAGGTATGGTTCGCCCTGCACACCATCGGAAAGCTTTTCATTGAGAATCCGCAGACCGTACTGTTCCCATTCGGAAAGCTTCAGGACCCAACTGTCGGGATCGAGAAAGACATTTCTCGGTTCGGAATCGACATGGAAAAGGAAATCCTGCTCGCGCTGATCATTATGAATAACGAAATCGACAGGATCGCCGGAAAGTAAGGTCACGCGAACATCGAGCGGCATGACAAAAACCTGAGGATCGGTTGTTTGCAACTGGCGAACATGGTAATAGATATCCCATCCCCCGGTTGGGTTTGGCTCGGTATAATATGCATGCCGGTAATTCGGCTGACATACGCCGTAAATCCATTGCTGAAAATAAGCCGACAGATCGAGGCCGGATACCGATTCGCATACCGCCTGAAAATCCTCTGTAACTGCTGTGCCCCATTCGTATTCCGCCCGATACTGATTCATGATTTCAAAAAAGACGCTGTCGCCGGTAATATGCCGCAACATATGCAAAACCCAGGCGCCTTTGGCGTAGACCCGGTAAGAAAATATGCCCCATGTCTCGGTAGTGTCCATGACATAGATAGACTGGCCGTATGGATACTCGATATAGGTTATGTCATACATGTAATCATGATAGAGGTCCGGTCCCCCGATCGATTCATAATAGAGTCCCTCGCAGTAAGTCGCAAAGCCCTCGTTCAACCAGATATTGGGCCAGTCGCGGCAAGTGATCATATCGCCCCACCATTGATGCGCGATCTCATGGACGATTGTTTC
>DAOUTW010000055.1 GCA_030668485.1 Candidatus Zixiibacteriota bacterium | reverse complement strand
GAGCCATCCTATCTTCCTTAAATTAAACTTCCTATGACTGAGAGACGAAATTTATGCGGGCTGACCTGCCGGGAGATGGAAGACGTAATGGCCGAACTGGGCGAGAAACCATTCCGCGGCCGTCAGGTTTATAAATGGATTTACAAAAACCGGGTTTTCGATTTCGAGAGAATGACCGACCTGAAAAAAGATATCCGTTCGGTTTTGCGGGAAAATTCCTTTATCGGATTGCCGTCCGTTGCTGCCAGGCAAAAATCGGAAGACGGTACCGAAAAATTCCTTTTTGCTCTGGAAGATAAAAACCTCATCGAAACGGTGCTGATACCGGATGATTACTCCGGCAGAATGACTCTATGCATTTCTTCGCAGGTCGGCTGTCCTCTGGGATGTAAATTCTGCGCCACCGGATATTTGGGATACAAACGAGATTTGAGTGTTGGGGAAATAGTGGGTCAGGTTCTGGCCGTCAGGGAAATGTATGGCGACGGAGTTTTTGATAATATCGTCTTTATGGGGATGGGCGAACCGCTATTGAATTTAGATAATGTTGTGGCCGCCATAGAGATAATGATCGATCCGATCGGCTTGAAGGTCGGCGCCAAAAGAATAACCGTATCAACCGTCGGGATTGCTCCGGGAATAAGAAAACTGGCCGAGAGTGGTTTCAAGGTTAACCTGGCTCTGTCGCTCAATGCCACCAATGATAAACTCCGTCGGGAATTAATGCCGATTGGCAAGGTTTATCCGCTGGAAAAGCTGTTTTCGGCCATCCGCGAATGGACGGGAGTCAAGAAGCGCCGGATAACTTTCGAGTATATTTTATTCAAGGGTCTCAATGACCGCCGTGAACATGCTCTGGAACTTGCCAACCTGATCAGGGGTATACCATGCAAGATTAACCTTTTGGCGTATAATCCGGTCGAAGGGGCCGATTATCAACGCCCGGAGGAAGAGGATGTCGATTGTTTTGCCGAATTTCTTTATCCTCGAGCCCCGGCGGTGACGGTTAGAAAAAGCCGGGGAAAAGATATTGCCGCCGCCTGCGGACAACTGGCCGGAAAGAAAGGATATGATGCCTACCATGGTTAAAGGAATGGCTTTGTCGATTTTTGCCTGCTGCCTGATAATGAGCGGTGTTGTTTTCGCTCAGGGGGTTACCATTGATCAGATCGAATTCGATCGTAATGAATGGGGATCGCGCAATGTGTTTATTCAGGCCGATAATATTCTCGACGATACCGCTCGCTTGTCTATTGTCATAAGGACGATTTACCCCGGCCATTACCTTTCCGGACTGGAACGGCTTGAAGTCGATACCAACGTTGTTCTTGGACCCGGGGCTTCCGAAGATTTTGTTATACCATTCAAGATGCATGGCTCTTTTGAGCGGATGGTTACCCGCGTTCAGATTTTCTGGCGATATGATAATTATACTCCCGAACCGGGAGTCCCCGATTCGACTTTTCAGATATTCAATAATGTTTTTCGTGCCCGCGGTGAGGCGGCCAATATTGCCGGAAAAAAGTATTCGATCGGGCCGGTCTATTCGGTGATGGATCAATTACAAATGAATTTCGAATATCCCCGACTGGTTCTATATTTTCTGTCTCGAGGTGAAAAGCCGGAAAAAATCAGCACTCTATTTGAGGCCGATCTTGAATATACCAATGAAGTTATTCAGGATTTTCGCGAGGAAGGCTATTTCCCCATCTCCGATGACAAACTTGCCCCCGCCATAATCGGTATCGCCGAATATGAGGGGTATGTTTTGAAAAAGGCCATCGATCAGGCTTCCGATGCTTTTGCCGCGTGGTATGATAAGGGCGGGCGAAAAGAATTCGGCGAAATTCTGGCCGGAGCGGGAATCGATGCCTATACCGCTGAACTTCCAGTGGTTCAAATGCCGCTCCTGATCAGGCTGTTGATGGATTCATGGATTAATTCGGCCAGTGATTATGATGTTATGCATTTTGAAAAAATGGATCAGGACCTGAGGTCATCTAACCGGACGCGCTGGATTGTCCAGGGGGGGGATTTTTTCCTGCCCAAACTCTGCCTGGGTGTTTTCGAAGAGAAAGGCGATGTTTGTTTCGGAACATTCAGTCCCGACCCGAAACTGCCCTTCGACAAGGCGACGATTTTTAACATGCGAGGGAAACTGGAGAAAGATTTCGGATCGGCGACTGTTCTGGAAGCGGAACAGCTTCGGCAAGCGATCTCTGAAGCCGGGAAAAAGCAGTTCATCGATAAGATCGCCGATGAGCTAAAGTCAATCGTAACCGATAAGCAAACCCTGGAAATATTCGAGCATTACCGGCCTTACAAGGCGCCGTATTTGGCCGACTATATGTGCCGGATGGCTCTGGGCCGCTATTTTATCAATTATTTGCCGGAGGAGGGGCTTGATTGTGTCAGAGTCAAGTATTAGGATGAAAAAATTACTTCTGGTTGTTGTCCTTCTGGCGGGATTCGGCTTTTACGGTTGTGAATTCAAGAAGAATATTTCCCGTGAAGAAATTCCGATTATAAAAGAATCGATTGCCGCCTTCGAATCGGTCCTCCGGGCACGTAGCACTGTTTATCTCGATTCGATTTTGTCCAGTGATGCTGCCGAGCAGGGAACGACATCGCAATCGATCCTTGATTTTGTTTACAGCGACGGCCTGACGGAATTCACCGGGTTTACTCAGAAGCAAATACTGTTTAGGGGTGATGACGCCCGGGTCGATTGCAAAATCACAGCTCCCGACGGTTCGACCAGAGATGTCACGATAACTCTCCGCAAGGAAAACGAAGTCTGGCTGATCAAAAAAATCGAACCCCATACCGTTGACGCCATAGAAAGCGATAGTACCGATAGCTAAGACATCACCGTCCCTGAGTTAATGGAGGCGGGGCCGATTAGAGATTCAACTCATCTATACATCACTCCGTTTAACGGTGCCTCATACAACATCCGAAAGTTAAATCTTCTTTGATTCAATTCTTAAATACCTTATCATGCATCAAGGCAATTGTCGCAATATTGGAAAATTAAATCATTATTACCATGAGGGCACAGTTCATCATGACAAGATTTACAAGTTTACTGTGGGGCTGCCTCATCGCATTATTGATTAATGGCTTTGTCATGGCGCAGGGATCTGATCCCGAGCGTCCAAAGATAGGCGTAGCGCTCAGCGGCGGTTCGGCCCGAGGGCTGGCTCATATCGGATTTCTCAGGCTCCTCGAAGAACTCCGGATTCCGGTCGATTATATCGGTGGAACGAGCATGGGGTCGATAATCGGCGGTCTTTACGCCTCGGGTATGTCTCCGGATGAGATTGCCGTATCCGTGGCCGGGATGGATTGGGGAGATTTATTTGATGACCGTCCGCCGCGCCATCATCGTTCCTTTCGCCGCAAGCAGGATGACAAGTGCGGCTTCATCGCCCAGGAGCTCGGTATCAAAGGCTTCATGCCGATAGCTCCGCGGGGGCTGGTCAGCGGGCAGAAGCTGGCGCTGGCCCTTAGATTTACAAATCTGCATACTCCTGATGATCTCAATTTCGATGATCTCAATATTCCCTTTCGCGCTGTCGCCACCGATCTCGAAACGGGTGAGATGGTTGTTCTGTCCAAAGGCAGCCTGGTTCATGCTCTGCGCGCCAGTATGTCTATACCGGCTCTTTTCGGGCCAGTGCACCATCAGGGCAGAATACTTGTGGATGGCGGCATGGTTCGCAATCTTCCGGCTGATGTCGTTAAGGATATGGGCGCCGATATTGTGATTGCCGTTGATGTAGGAGTTCCTCTCGAAAATCTGAATTCCGAAAATATTAACTCACTCGGAGAGGTACTGGGGCAATCTACTAATATTTTCATTAATCATACCTCGCAGGAGGCTCTAAAAAAGGCCGACCTTGTTGTCAAGATGGCCGTCAATGGTGTCAACTCGCTCGATTTCAACCGAGCCGATGAAATCATTGCCACCGGAAGAAAACTCGCCAACGAGTATATTGATGAGCTGTCTCAATATTCTGTAAGTCAGGCGGAATATGACGCTTGGGTGAAGAAGCACCGGTATCGCTCCGATGGACCCCGGATCATTGATGATATCCGAATTGAGAACGGATCCCGGGTATCCGATGGTGAGATCAAAAGACGTCTCAAGTTAAAACCGGGTCAGGCGTTCGATCTGGATCAATTGGCGCTTGACCTGGGCCGAATCTTTGAAATCGGGATTTTCGAATCGGTTGACTACCGGCTTCATATTGAAGATGGCAAAAATATCCTTTTGATTCGAGTCAGGGAGAAATATTACGCTCCCAATATCCTCAGCATTGGATTCGTAGCCCAGGACGATCTTGAGGGAAAGTCCGATTTCGGATTTCTCTTTCGCGTCACCAAACTGGAAATGAATAATTATGGCGGCGAATTGCGGGCCGATCTCCGGCTGGGTATCTCGCGAGGTTTGAAGTTGGAATGGTATCAGCCGTGCGAGGCGTCGCGAACCTTCTTTATGGCCCCAATGATCGAAGTTGGGCAACAATTGAGAGAGATTTATATCGATCAACATCCGATCGCCGATTTCGAGATTAATCATATCGGCGCCGGGATAGATGTCGGACTGAATTTAAAACGTTTTGCCGAATTTCGTATTGGTATCATACGGGAAGAGATTTGTACCGATATCGAGGCCGGGACAGCCCCGGTGGATGAGGTGACAAAATCGCGCGCGGCGTTCACGGCTCAGGTAGAGCATGATTATCTTGACGACCCCGATTTCCCCACATCGGGCGGTTCGGCCAAATTCAGGTATCTGGACGCTAATAAGAAGCTCGGGGGAGACGATGATTATCAAAAACTCCGTGGTGACTTTGCCCAATTTGCAACTATTTCGTCCAATACCATGTTTCTGACCCTTTCCGGCGGAAGCAGCATGGACACCGATCTGCCTTTCGAGGATCAGTTCGTCCTCGGGGGGATGCACTCCTTCTCGGGCTGGAAAGAGGATCAGAAAAGCGGAGAGTTTTTCGGAACAGCAAGGCTCGGCTATTACCGGCCGGTGTTGGAGGGAGCGGTCTTTTTCAGCCCGACGTTATATGTCGGAGGCTGGTTTGAAGTCGGTAATATCTGGGAATCGGTCGATGACGTCACCTTCAGCGATTTAAGGGTTGGCGGGTCGCTCATGATCGGAGCGAAAACATCGATGGGACCGATCCAGATCAGCTATGGCCGCAGCGATGACGGATACGGAAGTTTTTATCTCTCCGTCGGCCATCAATTCGGGAGTTACTGAGTTCCCGGTGTTTAATCTTTCCTGTTGAAGGGAATAACATAAAAAAACCCGCCTGAACATTTCAGGCGGGTTTTTATATAAACCAAACTAACAGGAGTTGTCTCTACAGTTCAGCCTTATCCTGATGATTACCTTCCTCAATTACGCGAGTATATTCCTTGTCATTTCTGATCAATTCAAAGGCTTTCCTGACCCCGGGGTCGGATTTGAGAATTACTTCCTCATACTGGCCGGTTTGACCATAAAGCTTGGTACAGACTTCGCGTTTTATGGCCCGCTTGATATAAGCCCGTGACCGTTCGAAATCGGTATCTTTTTCCTTCTCCACCAACAGGGTCAGGTTTTCGAGGGAAGCGGAAAAGAGGTCTTCTTTCTCCTCATCCTTGACAACATCTCTCATCTCTTCCAATGAAACCTCCAGCGAGGTCTTGTAATCGAATTCTTTTTCCTTCATGAACTCGTTGAACTCATCGAGGATTTCATCGGTGGCTTCGAAATCCCTGCCGATTTCATTATGGTTCGATGTGTAGCGGACGGCGAAGTCGAAGAAAATCATTTTTCTTTCCAGATTCATTTCGATAGGGTACCATTTTTCATTTTCGACTTCAATATCGGGAACCACGCCGCCGCCGCCATAGACCATCCGCCCGGCGTTGGTGAAGAATACTTCGCGTTCCTCGATATTGAGGGTATCAGAAGTCTCATCGCTCTCTTCATCTCTCATAGCCATTCTTGCGCTTCGCTTTTTATCTCTTTCCGGTCGCTGAATACAACGCCCGGAAGGGATGTAATATTTGGCCGTGGTCAGCTTGAGAGCCACGCTCTCATCGGAACCGGCCGGGAAAATCTGCTGCACCAAACCCTTGCCGTAAGTCGGTTGTCCCATGATGATGCCGCGATCCCAGTCCTGAATAGCGCCGGAGACGATTTCCGAAGCCGAAGCGGTACCTTCATCAACCAGTATCACCAGTTTACCATTGGGGAGCAGGGGGTCGTTGAGGGCGTTATATCGCCTTTCCGATTCTGCGGTTCGGCCTCGGGTGTAAACAACAAGCTTGTCTTTTTCAATGAAGAGATTAGCCGTCTCGATCGACTGATGCAGCAATCCGCCGCCATTGGAGCGGAGGTCAAAGACGACGCCTTCCAGTTTCTTCTGGCTTTGCAAATCGGTGATAGCGGCTCTTAATTCATTACCTGTTTCTTCGGCGAAACGGGAGAGCCTGATGTAGCCGATATCGGAATTGTCGATGAAACCGTAATAGTTAACCGACTTTAATTCGATCACGGCCCGCTCGACCTCATACTCGAGTAGATCGGGAACGCCCTGACGTTCGATCTTGAGCATCACCGAGGTACCGGCGGTTCCGCGCATCAAACCGGCGGCGTCCGCGGTGTTCATCTGGTAAGTCGACTGGCCGTCGATCTCGATAATCACATCTCCCGCCTGGAGACCCTTGCGATAAGCCGGTGTCCCTTCGATAGGGGAGATGATCCGGATATGATCGTCCCGGCTGTCGATCTGCATCCCGAGACCTTCATACTTACCATGAGTCGATTCCATCAGGCGGTCATAAGATTCCTGCTCCATCAGAACCGAGAAGGGATCGAGGTTTTGCAGCATTCCGCGAATAGCGGCATGAACGAGGTCTTTGGAATCTATTTCTTCCATGTACCGGTTCTTGATATGATAGGCCATCGAATTGAAAATCTTAATATTCTTAAAGAGCGTTTCCCGGGTGTCCGGTTCTTCTTCGGCCTGCTGCAAGCCTCCGGGCTGCTCGGTCGCGTCGATGTTGAGAGTATCAGCATAGATTTTGTGTTCCAGATCGCCCAGGTCGCTGTGCAGTCGGTCGTATACATTATTGGCTTCGGCCGCCGATGATTGCAAGGCAGCGCCGGATCCCGCCATCCATATCAATCCCATGGCAACGACGGCAAGCGCGACGAGTTGAAGTGTGAAAGTCCTGAGGTTGATCATCTATGGCCTCCTGATATCAAATTCAAATCCGATTTGAGCATAAGCTAAACAGTATAGTATTTTATCCTAACAGGAGTAAAGCAAAAAAATGTCCTGTTGTTACACACTGTTGGCTATATATTTAACGCCGAAGAGGTTACAATGGTTTCAATCTTTGCACAGTTTCACACAACTTTTTTAAGTCGTTAAACTTTAATAGATTGCAGGTGGCCGAAGAATCGTCTCGCAAGGCTCCCCGGAACTGCATGAGAGTCATATTTTAATGTGAAACCATGCAAGACAATGCGCATTAATACCCGCCTTGAGATTTCTTCAAGTCTTGGCCCATCTTAATTCAAACCCTGAGTGAACAAGCGGATTCCGAAATGAATATTGGTGATTGACAACACACCGGTTGAGAGATATCATCTGTACAAAACAGGAAAGGTAAATGTTTAAAAATATTAGTCATATCATCTTTGATCTCGACGGCACCCTCGTCGATTCGTCCGCAGGTGTAATTCTGGCTGCCAACTTTGCTTTGGAAAAGCTGGGGCAGCCCCTACGATCCGACGAAGAAATATCACGGTATATTGGGTATCCGCTGGAGGATATGTTCTCGGCCTTCTGCAATGCACCGATGACCGAACTCAAGGCGGCTTTTCAGGAGAAAGCGGCCGGAGTGATGAAAGAGTCGACTTTTCCGCTACCCGGAGCTCACGAAATCGTGTCGAGATTGTTTGAGGCCGGCTATAAACTGGCGATCGCCACCACCAAGTACAGGATTCATACCAATGGGATCGTTAGCAAATTCGACTGGGGCAAGTATTTTTCGGCCGTGGCCTCGGGCGATGAGGTGAAAAACGTCAAGCCCGCCCCGGATATCATAAATCTGGCTTTGGAAAAACTTGCCGTGGAACCGGCCACAGCGGTTATGGTCGGGGATACGGTCAATGATATTATCGCCGCTCATGCCGCCGGAATAAAGGTGATTGGCCTTAAATCGCCCTTCGGCAACGAAGATCTCGGCAATCATCATCCCGATTTGATGCTGGACAGTATTACCGAACTCGAAACGGTATTCGGTCTGTAATCATATGGGATCACAGGGAACATTTCATCTTCGCCCGGTCGGCCCGTACAGTTTCGACTTGTCATATTCTTTTTATCAGCGCAGCAAGTTCGAATCGGTCGACCGTTTTGGCGACCATTATTTTGCACGACCGGTCATCGTGGAAGGCAAACCGGTTCTGATAAAAATACGATATGGCAACGGCGGCCTGACCGATTCTCTGACAATCAACTGGCAATCTCAGGATGAGATTAAAAATACCAGGCTCCTGCGCCGGATGCTGACTCGGATGTTTTACCTGGCTTTTGATATCGAGCAATTTTATCGACATCCGCTTGACGGTGTCATGAAAAAGTTAATCGGGCGCTTTCCCGGTTTCCGTCCTATCCTGACGCCGGATACCTATGAGGCGGCGGCTTGGGCGATAATAGGACAACAGGTAAATCTGCAGTTTGCCTATCGGCTCAAATCCCGCCTGGTGGCATCGGTTAATCGTACTTTTGAGATTGAGGGTGAACGATACCATCTATTTCCATCGCCTTCGGAAATCGCAAATATCGGTTATGATGCTTTACGTTCGATGCAGTTTTCAGGGCGCAAGGCGGAGTACCTGATCGATTTCACCCGGATGGTGGTCAGCGGAGAACTGGATCTTGAAGCGCTGAGTGATCTGGATTATGATGCGGGGGTGGAAAGGTTGCTTTCCATTCGCGGTATCGGTCCCTGGTCGGCCAATTATATCCTTATGCGTGGGGCCGGTCATCGAGATGCCTTCCCGATCGGCGATTCCGGTATCAACCATGCCGTCAGGGAATTGTATCATCTGAATAGCAAACCGGAATTAAAATATCTGTTGGAATTGGGAGAACGCTGGCGACCATTCCGGTCGCTGGCCACATTTTATCTGTGGAAAAGTCTTTAGGAGATGACATGGTAGTATATCGTGAAAAATTAAAAACGTCGGCAGGCGTCTTCTCGCTGCTGTCGACCGACCGGGGGCTCTGTTATATCGGTTTTGTCAACAAGGGTGACCAGGGCAACGATTTTATCAAGAAGAATTTTGCCGGGGCGGAAGTCAAGACGGGGGGGAAGTATAATCGCGAGGCGGCAAAACAAATTAAGGCGTATCTCGCCGGAAAGCTCAAGAAATTTTCGGTCAAACTTGATCTTATCTCAAGTGGATTCAGCCGGCAGGCTCTGCAAAAAGTCAAAGCAATTCCTTATGGGAAGGTTCGAACTTATGGCGAGATAGCGGCGGCGCTGGGCAATCCGAAAGCGGCCCGGGCGGTTGGCAATGCCAATCGACTCAATCCGATCCCGATCATAATTCCCTGCCATCGAGTCGTGGCCTCGACCGGACTGGGCGGATACGGCGGGGGATTACCGCTTAAGAAAAAGCTGTTGCTGTTGGAAGATGTCGATCTTGGATGACTGTTTTAAGACCGCAGATATAAAAAGCCGGCCACAGATGACCGGCTTTCTTTTGAAAATATCTGATACAGATTAAATATCGTTAGGGGCGGGACCGCCGTGGAAGATATAATTAATTAGATACACGGCATCGCCGACGTCGATAATGAAATCAAAATTGGCATCGCCTGATTCGATGGTGATCGTCCCCTCGCCACTTCGGAAAACAAAGTTGATGAGATAGACGGCATCACCCACATCGAGTCTCCCATCATTGTTGGCATCGCCGCGGGCAACGTCGCGGATAACCACCTCACCGCCATAAAAAACCGGAGTGTAATCGAAATTGGTTGTCCCCAGTTTGAGGCTTTCATTATCCACCGTGACGGTATCTATCGGCGTCATCCAGTTACCGAAGGCATACTCGTCGGTGTTGAAATAAAGTCTCAGAACCGGACCGTTTCCTGGAGATAGCGGAGTACCGGTATTCTGCACAAAAACGGCGATTTTCTTCAATGATTCACTGCCGCCCACGATAATATCGGCAAAGCCGTCGGCGCGGGTACCTGCCACTGAAAATGAATCAAGGGTCAAAGCCATTCCGCTGGAATAATCGACCGGAATTACCAGGTTTTGCAACTCCTGGCTGTTAACCACATCGATTTCGATCATGGCCTGCTCACCGGCGTAAACGGTATCGCTTTTGTATGAGATCGTATCGGCCAGGGCGATGATGTAGCCGGGTAGATCGACTGTCAGGGGGCGGCCATCGGAAGTGATAGTCAAAGAGACATCATATAATCCGGGAATATCATAGGTATGAACCGGATTCTGAGCGGTGGAGTTGTCTCCGTCGCCGAAGGTCCAAAGCCAATCGGTAGCCGGTACATATGAGCTGTCGATGAAAGAGACGGTCATCGGAGCCGAACCGTACCTGGTATCGGCGCCGATCTTGGCCCCCCATTCCAGGGCCGCGGCCAGATCGACAATACCCCAGCCATAGGTGTTATCCGGGCTGGAGGCCTGACTGGCCGTTTCCATCAATGCCAGGCGTACCATTTGGGGAGTCATGCTGGGGCGGGCCGATATCAGAGCCGCCGCACAACCGGCGACCAGCGGACAAGACAGAGATGTTCCGCCAACATAAGTGTAGGATGTGGTACCACCGGGGCTGGCGCAATAGGTCGATACACCCTGAGCACAGACTTCCGGTTTGATCCGGCCGTCAGCAGTGGGGCCTCGTGATGAAAACGAAGCGATAGTACCACTGGAGTTTACCGCACCTATCGACAGGATTTCGAAGGCATCGGCCGGAGCTCCCAGCGTACCGGCGCCGGGACCGGAATTGCCCATTGAATTAGACACCACGATTCCATAGGCTGTAGCCAGATTGGCGGTTATCGATATGGCAGCCGTCTGGCCGTCATAATCGGAATAGGTATACCAGTCGCTGTAACTGAGTGAGGACGAAATCACTGCGGCCCCGATGGAATCAGCCCATTCCACCGCTGCTGCCCAGTTATCTTCCTCGATCGGAGTTTCCGACCTGAGATCTTCGGTTTTGGCCAGAATGAATGAGGCGCCATAAGCCGGGCCGTATAGCTTGCCTGGAAAGGCGCCGCCCAGCGTCGACCAGGTGTAGGTTCCATGATTGTGCTGGCTGGTGTTGTCTTCCGGTTCATTCTGAGTATTTCCATCATCAAAAATAAAATCCCATTCGGCCAAAACTCGACCATCGGTATATGCCTGAGCGAAGGCCTCGTGGTCCTTGCGGTAGCCGGTATCAAACATAGCGACAATGACGCCGCTACCGTTGATGCCTTTATCGTGAACGACCGGAACATTGATCTGGTTGAGTTGCCCGAAAGAGATTCCATAATCTAGAACCAGGTTGGCTGTTTTGTCCGTTAGAAAAATGTCCGAAGGCTGTCCCGGGATTTCCAATTCGCGGACAAAAGTCGCAATCGGCCTGACTCTGGCGACAAACCAGAGATCATTGATCTTATCGACGTCCTCGAAAGGTACCTCGAAACTGGCGGCATTAAGCCAGCGGGAAATCCGTCTCAGTTTACCCCCCATTCCGGTAATTTCATCCATATAAGCCTGATGAACCGGCAGGTCGCCAAAGGTTATTTCTTCAATATCCATTTTAGCCCGCCGGGCTTTGGCGCGGTCGGTAAGGACAACCGTCGAGGCCAGGCGATCAAACTGTTCCTGATTGAACACGTTTTTGTCAGTAAAAAATGCCCAGATTTTCACTTTTCCTTCATCGGCACGGGGCAGAAGAAAGGTTTTGACCGCTTCGATGGTATTATCGCTTTCCTTATCGAAGATTATGGCCGAAGGATTAAGGGCTTTATTGGCGGATAAAAGGGGAGAGGTTAAGATCAGGGCAATAATCAATATTGCCGGGAGGCGATTTACGCTCATGTCAAGGCCTTTCATCAATTGTTGTTAGCTCCGACGAGTAAAGACTTCTATACATATAAAAATGTACGAGGAATCCCGGTTTTGTCAACTGTTTAAATTGAAAACAGGCAATACCTATGGGAATGTTCCCACATATTTTGAAATAACATTGGTGGTCATACTTTGCCCGATGGTTCCCTGTCGGCCTAACGCAAGTGACAATAATCGCTTACGCGACCAATCGAGAATTTCCGTAGAAACTTATCCTCGGCATCTATCTTGCAATACAGCAGGCAGTGAATTGAAAGAATAGAGTTCCGGTAATTTTGAAACGAGGTGGAATGGGTATGAAAACCTTATCCAATAAAAAAGGTATTACCCTGGTGGAACTGATGGCGATTGTCGTCATCATGGGAATCATCGCGGCGATGGCGGTGCCCCGGTTCTCAGTAACGATCAACCGGCTGAAATTCCGGACCGCGTCGCGTGACATAGTCTCAAAACTGAGACTGGCCCGCTCCAACGCCATAACTTACAAACAGCAATTCGGGGTTCACGCTGATCCGGATGCATTGACCCTGACGATGTTCCTTGACAGTCAGAATCCTTCCATGCTTCAGTTTGAAAGTGGCGACTCTGTGGTTTCGGTAGATACTCTCCCGGAAGGGTTTATCTATCTGGATACCGATTTTGGGAGTGAATCGCTGATTTACCGACCGAATGGTTCAGCTTCCAATACCGGAAAAATTCTGTTCTTATCCTACGGGGAGGATGATGATATCAGTATTGGTTCGATAGACATTCTGGCCTCTACGGGACGAACCAAACTGGGCACGCTATATCATTATTAAGAAAAGCTATTGAAACAACCTTGCTCCCTCCTTCCCATCCTCCAAGGGCCCCGGCATTTCGGGGCCCTTAATATATTGTGTCAGAATTATTTACAAAATTAGGTTAAGAGTTGTCCCCATACTGCCGAAAAAATAAGAAAGCTACCGACCAAGACAAAAAATTGGTCCCAAAGTAACGATAAATAACGGTTAATTATTTGTCGGGTCAGACGATATACACATAGGACAGAAAAAAGCCAAACATAAAGAGTAAATCATGCGATTATCAAGAGGCAGCAAAAGTACCATAGGGTTGGACATCGGGGCCAATTCGGTCAAGCTGGTCCAGCTCAACCATTCCAAGAATGGTTACAGCGTTGAATCTCTGGCGTTGAGAGAATTACCGCCGGAGGCGATTGTCGCCGATGAAATCCGCGACCGAGAGGCAGTCATTTTCAGTATTCAATCGGTCATGGATGAGTGCGACGTAGGGGTCAAAGATGTCGTGGTTTCTCTATCGGGCCATGCTCTGATAACCGACAAGCTCATTATCGACAAGAAAACCGGGGCCGAGGCTGAACAGGCTATTTTGTTTGAGGCCGAGCAGCGGGCGCCTTTCGACGTTGAAGATGTGGCTCTCAGTCATCAGGTCATCCGGGTCAATGAAGAGACCAACAAGATGGAAGTTCTGATGGTGGCTGCCAGGAAAGAATTTCTGGAAAGCTTTCTGTCGCTGGTGCTGGATTGCGGACTTAATCCGGTTATCGTCGATACCGATGCCTTCGCCATTTACAATGCATACGTCAACAATTACGAGGTCGATCCCAACCGGACAACGGCGTTGGTGAATATCGGCCAGGATGTCACCAATGTTCTCTACCTCTATGAAGGCTTTTACCATTCCACGCGTGACATTTCTGTCGGGACCCGTACCGTCTTCAATTCCGTCCAGCAGGAGTTCCGTCTTAATCATGAACTGACCAACCGGGCCATTCAGGGTCAAATCGACGGTTCGATCGATCAGGACATGCTCAAAGCGGCTATCGTTTCCTCTGCGGAAGAGATCGTAAATGGTCTTGACATGGCTTTCAATTATTTCAAATCGCAGGCTAAAACTGAGACCATAGATTGGATGGTTCTTTCCGGCGGCGGGGCTTTGATACCGTATCTGCCCGAATTCCTGCAGTCAAAACTGCAAATTCCGCTGGAAATTTTCAATCCTCTTCGCAATGTCGAATATGACCCGGAACGGCTGGAAGGTTTGGAGCCGGAAAAAATCGCACCCCTTCTGACCGTGCCGATCGGGATGGCTATGAGGAAAGTGAGTTAGCGTATGGATATGATTCAAATAAACCTGCTGCCGAAAGAGTTTCGTAAAAAGACGGGAAAACTTTCGATCGGCAAATCGGGATACTATGCGATCGGAGCTGCGGTCGGCGTCGTCGTTATGATCGCCGTCGTATCCTTCTATCAGATGTATCAACTGAAGCAGCTTGATGAGAACATGGAAATTGCACTCTATCGTACTCAACAACTGCAGAAGGATATCGCCGTCGTAGACGCTCTGATTGATGTCAAACAGAAAATCATGCAGCGCATGGAGGCGGTCGACAGGCTCGATCAGAACCGCTCGGTTTGGGTCAGGATTATGGAAGATTTTTCCGGCCAGGTCCCCGATTTCTTGTGGGTCTCAGGATTCAAGGAAGAAAAAGTGACTCCGCCGGCCAACGATACTACATCCTCGGCGGTAGCGTCATTCAAGGCTACCACAAAATCGATCGAGGTCCAGGGGTTTGCCTTTACACTCAATTCCCTGGCCAATTTTATGATAAAGCTCATGCGCTCACACTATTTCAGCGATGTTGAGATGGCGTCGGTCGATGAGGTGCTTTTTCAGGAGCAGAAGGCTTACAGTTATAAGCTGCAGGCAACTCTGCATTACCTCTCCGACGATGAACTGAAAGAACTTTTGGAAAAGGAATCTGGCCCCGGTCTTATGGCCAGTTTCTAAGGAGATAGAGGGAGATGGACTTAAAGGATCCCAAGGTTCAAAAGATAGCTCTGGTTTGCGCCGTCTTTTTCATCATGGCATATTTCTGGTATTCCCGGGTTTACACCCCTCAATCGAATCAGATCGAAGCCAAGAAGAGCGAATATCAGACGATGATAACAAACCTGCGCAACGTCGAGATGAAATCGAAGTCGTTGGAAGCGTTGCAGGCCGAGTATGAAGGTCTTCTCGCACGGTACCGGGATATCGAGCAATTACTGCCCGAGGTCAAAATGGTCCCGTCGTTTTTGGTGCAACTCCATACCGCCTCTTCGTTGACAGGCACCAAAATCGTTTCCATTACGCCGGAACCGATCCAGGCCAAATCGTTTTATAATGTCGCCAGCTTTGATGTTCAACTGGTTGGAGGGTATCACGAATTCGGGAAATTCATCAGTTATATTGCCAACTTCCCATTTATCGTCAACGTGAACGATATGCAGATTTCGCCAGGCGCTCCTCCTACCGGTTCCTCCGATAAGAAGGCAGAGGCCAATACAATCACAGCGGATTTCACCCTTTCGACCTATTTTGTCAAGCCGGAAGAGCGGCTCAAAGAGCTCGAAATATAGATGGAGACAAATTACCATGTTGGGTAAGAAAAAAACCGCATCGCTACTCATAATTTTTGTGCTGGTCTGCGCTGCAGTCGCCTCGGCCGCCCCTTCATATATCAATAAGTTGGGACTTGACCGAGACGGAAGCTTCACCGTGTTGACCATAGAAGGCAGTGGTCCGCTACGTTATGCGCATCAGTCGGTCGAGGCAAAAGAGGGGAAGCCTTTTCGAATTGTCCTGGACTGCCTGGCCTCGCGTCACGGCTTGCCGCAAAAAGAGTATGACGATCTTCCCGGTTCGATAATCAAATCGATCCGCTCTTCTCAATTTTCGATCAACCCGGAGGAAGTAGTCCGGGTGGTGATGGATTTGAATGAGGAGTCGGTATACCGGGTGGAAGCCGAAGGTAACTCCATCAGAGTCCTCGTCTCCGACCAGAAAACGGCTCCGTTTGCCAATTGGAGCAGTACGACAGTCAAACCTCAGCCTGTGGCAAAAACCGTTCCGACTGTCAAATTGGACAAGCCGGCGGTGAGTCAAAAGAAAACTCCTTCAATAAAAAAGAAGCAGGTTGCCAAAGCTACAACCGGAAAGACAAAAACGATTACCAAGCCGATAGCGGATAAGCCAAAAACAGTGGCGAAAATAACGTCAAGTAAACCGCAGCCGGTAGTTCCTTCGACCGCCAGGAAACCCTCGGTGGTGACTCGAAAAGAGAAAAAGACCAGTCCTGCGATAAATGCCTCCCCTTATGTGATCAAGCCGCAGACGCCTGATAAAAATGATAAGTATGGGCCGGTACTGGCTACCGCTGCCAAAGCTCCGACCAAACAGACAGTGACCAGCAGTGATGAAAAGCCGATCGTCAAACAGCCGTCGACCCCGAAAACGCCAATCGTGGCCTCAGGTACAATATCCAAAGATAATCCGGTAGCTTCGAAAACGGTACAGCCAAAGGTTGAAAAGAAAGCGGTCCCGGAAAAGCCCAAACAGCAACCGGTAGTGGCCAAGGTCAAACCGGTTCAGAAGAGCCAGCCGACCATAAAAAAGGATCTGGCCAAAGACTCGATCGAAAAAGCCAGGATGTTTGCTGCCCTGGCCAACGGCTCGGTTAAAGCCCCCGATCCGGGTGTCAATACCGGTGCCTCCGGTCCGGAGCATAAGGATGTTCATAAAAGTACACCGACTGCTAAAGCGCAGAAACCGGTCGCTTCCAAGTCGGAATCGAAACCGGCCAAAACGGTCGTCAAGAAATCAACTCCTCAGCCGGTGCCGGTGACAAAAAATAATGAAGTCGTACTCGCGTCAGTTGATAAGGTTAGCAAGAAACCGGCTGCACCGAGTAAAGATAAAGTTGAAAAAATCAGAACTTCCAAATATCGCAGGGAATCTGCCAAGTCGGCTGAAATGAAGTCGTCGCAGGTAGTTCAGTTTCCGCAACGGATGGTAATCAAGTATAAGCGCCCCAGTAAGCGCGATCCTTTCGAGTCGCTGATTACGGTCGAGAAGAAAAAAGGCAATATCGATCTGAACAAGGTTCCCAATGTGGAAACGTTGAATCTGGTCGGTATCCTTGAACCGGAATCGGGAAAAGGGGCCGCCCTTATGGAAGATCTCAATGGTATCGGATATATCCTGCATCCGGGTGACCGGGTTAAAAACGGTTATGTGGCGCAGGTCGACAAAACAGCGATCTATTTCCAGATCAATGAATATGGCTGGGGTCGCACCGTTGTCAAGCATATGGAAAAAGATAATTAGAAATAGAAAGAGGAACGTCAGATGTTGAAGACAGGAAGATATACGCTATTCTGCCTGGGCGTCCTGTTGTTGGTGACGGCCATGGTGTCGGTATCGTCCGGCGAAACCAAGGATCCTTCCGAACCGATCAAGTCGCTGAATTTTCAGGTGGCCGAAGTCCGGTCGGTGATTCGCTTTCTGGCCGATTACGGACAGGTTAACGTGGTTGTGGCGCCGGCAGTAGCCGGCAATGTCACGATTGCTCTAAGCGATGTCACCTGGCAGGAAGCTCTGGAGATCATCGGTCGTACTTATGACCTTGCTATCGTGTATGAAGAGGCGGGATACATTCGGATTCTTCCCGCGGCCGATTACCGCAAGGAAATGACCGAAAATCAGAAATTCATGTCCGAGAAGAACAATCTCGTATCGCTGGATACGCGGATCATCAAGATCAATAACTCCACTTCCGAGAGCATTGTCGATGCTGTCAAATCGCTGCTTTCCGATCGTGGTAATGCGACCGCCGACCCGCGGACCAACTCTATCGTCCTCCAGGAGATCCCGGAGAATATTGATCGGGTGATTGAGTATATCACCAAGCTCGATCAACCGCCGCGGCAGATCAGAATCTCGGCTCAGCTCCTCGAAATCAGCTCCAGTTCGTTGACCGAACTGGGTGTCGACTGGACTCTCAACGGCGCCGATGGCCCCACTGTGGCTGACGCCGACGGAAATATGGTCCCCGAGACCCAACACACGACCGATCAGGCGCTTGATTATCTCGGCTCCAATGCCGCTGGATCGTTCTGGATTAAAACCGTTCATGATAGCTGGGATCTACAGGCCAAAATATCAGCCCTCGTCCAGGACGGCGGCGGTAAAATTCTGGCCCACCCGGAAATCACCACGATCGATAATTCCGAGGCTCGGATTCAGATGGGTCAAAAGGTACCGATCAAGCAGTTTGATGCTTCCGGCAATACGGTCATCACCTTTGAAGAAGTCGGAACGCTTCTCAGGGTTACTCCGCATATCACATCGGATAACAAGGTCCTGATGCACCTTATTCCGGAACGCTCGACTTATGAATTCGATCAGGCCGGCGTTATCATCAACACCAGCAATGCCGAGACCAATGTTGTTGTCGAAAATGGTCAGACGGCAGTTATTGGCGGATTAACCACACAGGATGAGATCGAAAACCATGTCGGTTTGCCGATTCTTAAGGATATCCCGATACTGGGTTACTTGTTCAGCTATACCAAAAAACAGGTTATAAATCGCGACCTGGTTATTTTCGTGACTCCTACGATCGTGGATGATTTCGCGGTGGTCGGGGACGAAAATCCGTAAAAGCTTTATGTTGTGCGCAAACATTGAGCCCCCGGTTTTCCGGGGGCTTTATGTCACAGGGGAGTAAAGAAAGCGCCGATCTGTTAAAAAAGAATTCAAAATAAAGTAACAATGCTATCACAAGGAGTAAACATGTCTCTGCAGAATAAGCCGAGTTGTGTGCCGGTGTTCATTCTGAGCCTGCTTTTGGTCGGGATGTTAATTATTGCCGGCTGTGACAAGGATCCGGGAACAACCTCGTCCACCGGGGGGACCGGTACCGATGAAGTCAATCTGAGCACGCCTATCTCTTCACCGTCGGAATTGATGACCGGCGGAACCTCAGTTGTTGAAGTAATTGCCACCGATGCCTCCTCCGATCCGATTGAAGGCCTGGCGGTGGACTTTGCAGTTTCCCCGGCCGGTGGTGGGTACTTCACGCCCCCGACGGCTGTCACCAACG
The DNA here is from genome assembly GCA_030668485.1 of Candidatus Zixiibacteriota bacterium. Taxonomy (GTDB): domain Bacteria; phylum Zixibacteria; class MSB-5A5; order GN15; family JAAZOE01; genus DAOUTW01. Next base: position 12,503 of record DAOUTW010000055.1, on the reverse strand, counting down.
CTAACGGTATTGCCAGCACAGTGTTTACCGCTTCCTTGAACGGCACCATGTCAATCGGTGCCAGTACCGACGATGCCCAGTCGTTGTATGCAAGCGTCAATGTTTCAGCCAGCCAGCAGTCCAGCGGCAATATGGAAATCACTGTCACGCCGAGTCTTCTGACCGCCGACGGTGCTTCCAACGCCACCGTGACCGTGACGGTTGAGGATGATCTGGGCAATCCGGCTACGGATGGTACTCTGATCAAGCTGACTGCCGGCGAGCGTTTTGTCGATGTCGACGGCAATGGTTACTTCAGCACCGGCGATTCCCTTACCTTCGATTACAATGCCAATGAAGTCTGGGATCCGATTGGCTTTATCGCCGCTACTGCGACGACTATCGACGGTTCTGCGGCAGTCGATTTCACTTCCGGAACCGAAGCGACTACTGCTTATATCAAGGCGACCGTCACCGGAACCGCCGATTTTGACGGCTCGGTGGAAACATCGATACAACTGACGCCGGATGCCGAAATCTTCGCTATTGAACTTTCATCCGATGTCACCGGCCTGCAGGTGCGCCATACCGGCGGTGTCGAGACGACCGACATGGACGCCATTTGCTATGACGTTCACGGCAATTTTGTACCCGAAGGTATTGCCGTCACCTTTACCATCACTGATGGCCCCGGCGGCGGGGAAAATATCGCCGGACAGGGCTACGGCCCGGTGACTGCCTACACCAATGCCAACGGCGTAGCCACCCTGCCGATCTGGTCCGGTACTATTTCAGGTACTATCCGGATGTACGCCAGCGCCGGTTCGGTATTATCCACCGCCACTTTGCTGGCCGTCTATGCCGGCCCGCCTTACTATCTCGGCGTGGGCAGCGATTTCTGCAATATGGACGGATGGAATACGATCAACCGCGAGATGTATTGCAATACGACCGTTTCCGATTTTTATCATAATCCGGTCCAGGACAGCGTCGCGGTTTATTTCACAGTCGATGAAGGTATTATCGACGCCTATGGCATCACTTCCGATTCCACCGGCGTCGCCAGCGCCATTTTCAGAACCGGACCGCCTCAGGACGATGGCGTGGTCTGGATTTGGGCCGAGACTTCAGGCGGCACGGTGGTGGGTTCGACCTTCTTCTATAACAGCCATATCCCGGCCATTATCTACGCCGGTATTTCGCCTCTGCAATTATTGGCCGACGGCGAATCCGAGGCTGCTTTCTACGCCGATGTTCGCGACCTGAACGATAATTTTGTTGTCGAGGGAACTGAGGTTGAAGGTAAGGCCGATTTTGGTACTGCTGGAAGCGGCGCCACCGAAGACGGTTGTAATGCCTCCATCTTTGAAGGCACTTATAATTCCACGGTGCTCAAACAGGACCACTCTATTACCGGAGCCAATGACGACGGTATTGGCGCGGTTGATATTATCATCCTAAAAAGTGGTTTTGTATCTAACACCATCTCTATTACTCTGCTGACGGCAGAAGCCTTTTTTGATGAATCCGAACTGACTTTGGGTGCCTCGTCAGTCTCTTACGGGGCCACCGGTATCCCGATTAGGGCCGTCATTAAGGACCGCTACGGCAATCCTTTGGCCGATCATACCCTGACAGCGGCGATATCAGCCGGCTCGATTGTACCGGGTACGGCGGTTCAGGAAACCAATGGCTTCGGCGAAGCGTTTGGCTTCAAGTTCGACGCTCCGGCCGATTCCACCGGCGGCAAGACAGCCGTAATCTCAGTTACCGACGGCGATCCCCTCGGTAATGGCCTGACGATGACGGCCACGGTAACATTTACCGCCAAGAAATAAAAGACATTTACAGAGCAACACAGGAAATCGCCGGACGATACATCCGGCGATTTTTTTTGGCTTAACCTGTCTTGTACCACCCTCACAATTCTGGAAATTAGTCCAAAATCGCTTTTGTCATCCGATCAATTGCCTTATATTGCGGGGCCGGTATATACCGGCACTTAAGGAATCTTATAATATGACGGAATCAACGGAAATGAAATCGGTAAAGACGGTCGATATTGCCGCCCGGTTCTTCGTATCGGCTGAGAAGTATGGCGACCGGCCGGCGATGGGTATGTCCGGCGACGATGCCTACCTGACCTATGGCCAATTGGCCGAGAAAGTCCGGGAATGCGCCGTGATTCTGGGCAAGGTCGAACCGGGCGAACCGATCGGATTGCTCCTGGAAAACCGCCCTGCCTGGTGTAAAGCATATCTGGCCATTCTTGCCCGCGGAGGTGTGGTTGTTCCGGTCGACTCGCTGTTGAAACCGGATGAACTCAGCCGGGTGTTTGTCGAATCCGGTATTAAAAGAATTCTGGTATCGCAGAAGTTTCTGGATGTCGCCGAGGAAGTCAATAATGCCCTCGATAGTAAAATTGAAATCATAAATATGCAGGCGCTGCCACCGGCAGACACCACCGATTTCGAACCTCATTTTAACGAAAATCCCGATAGTCAGGCGGTTCTGATATTCACCTCCGGGACAACGAGTAAATCCAAGAAGGTCATTCTGACTCACAAAAATATCCTGTCGGATATTGATGGCATCAACCGACGACTTAAAATATATCCGGAAGATCGATTTCTCTCGGTATTGCCGCTCCATCATACTTTTGAGGCGACGGTCGGCTTTTTACTGCCTATGTCCAATGGATGCGCGGTTTATTATGTCAAGGCACTCAACTCCCGCGAAATTCTTGGCGGCATCAAGAAGCATCAGGTAACCATTTTTGTCTCGGTTCCCTTGTTGTATGAAAAGCTTTATCATGGCATTCTGAACGGTGTAAAAAAGGCTCCGGCATCGCGGCGTGCCATGTTTAAAGTTTCGATGTCGATTGCCAAATCGATATATTCGATGGTCGGCGTCAGTCCGGGGAAGAAACTATTTGCTCATCTGCGCGAAAAGGCAGGCATGCAGTCAATTCGCCTCCTGGTTTCCGGCGGCGCTCCTCTACCGGTCGAAATTTGCAAAAGCTTCTATCTACTCGGATTCGATTTTCTTGAAGGGTATGGATTGACGGAAACATCGCCAGTGCTGACCGTCAACCTGCCCGAGAAAAGCAAATTCGGCTCGGTCGGCACCCCGCTCGATAATGTCAAAATCAAAATCGACCAGCCCAACGACAAAGGAGTCGGCGAAGTGCTGGCGCAGGGGCCGATGATTACACCCGGTTATCAGGATAACCCCGAAGAAACCGCCAAACTCCTCCGCGACGGCTGGCTCTATACCGGCGATCTGGGGCTGATAGATGAGGATGGCTACCTCCATATCATGGGCCGCCAGAAAAATCTGATCGTTTCGGCGGCGGGGAAAAATATATACCCCGAGGAAATCGAAACGCAATTAATCGGTTCCCCATTTATCATGGAAGCGATGATCTGGGGCAAAGAGGCGGCCAACGGCAGGGAAGAGGTGGCGGCGATGATCTATCCCGATTTTGACGCCCTGGCGGAACATTTGGGAAAGAGCGCGGAGGATATCACCGACGATGAGATAAAAGCGACAATCGATCCCGAAATCAAAGCTATATGCGGGCGGATGGCCGACTTCAAGCGGATCAAACATATCGCTTATCTTCGCGAAGAACTCGAAAAGACATCATCCAAGAAAATCAAAAGGTATAAATACAAACAATGATCGTTACCAAGACGATTACTCTTTCGACCAAAGGGCGCTGCGATATTCACGACATCACCGATAACCTCCGCAGCCTGGTCGATTCCAGCGGGATATCCACCGGCACCGTCACCGTCTTTGTGCCCGGTTCCACCGGCGGACTGACCACCATTGAATATGAACCGGGGCTGCTGAGCGATTTGCCGGAGTTAATGGAAAAGCTGGTTCCCTCCGATATCGAATACAAGCACGACCAGACCTGGCATGACGGCAACGGCTTTTCCCATCTTCGGGCGGCCATGATCGGCCCCGATATCACCATTCCTTTCGTAAGCGGAAAATTGACTCTGGGAACCTGGCAGCAGGTGGTCTTTTTGTGTTTTGATAACCGTGAACGCAACCGCGAATTGGTTGTACAGATTGTTGGAGAATGACAATGAATTTTCAGACCCTCTATGCTAAAGATAAAAAACTGGTTCTCCTCGATCAAACGGTTCTTCCGGATAAACTGGCCTATAACGAATATACCGACTACCGCGATGTTATCCCGGCAATCCAACGGCTGGAGGTTCGCGGAGCGCCTGCAATCGGTATTGCGGCGGCCTATGCTATGGCTTTGGGTGTGCAGGCGGCGACTGATACCGGAGTTGATCAATTGCGGCAGACTATGATTGAGATCGGCAAGGAAATCAAGGATGCTCGGCCGACGGCGGTCAATCTCGCCTGGGCGGTTGATCGGGTGCTTGAGGTAGCCGCCGGATATAACGGTGACTCGGCTGATGAATACCGGCAGATTTTCTGGAACGAGGGCGACGCCATTCTCAAGGAAGATCAGGAGATGTGCGAGGCGATGGGGCGTTACGGCGCTGAGCAGCTTCCTGACAAATGCACGATCCTGACTCATTGCAACGCCGGAGCGCTGGCGACCGGCGGAATCGGGACGGCTCTGGCCGTGATCTATAAAGCGGTCGAGATGGGAAAGGATATCAAAGTCTTCGCCGATGAAACTCGACCATTACTTCAAGGAGCGCGTCTAACCTGTTGGGAATTAATGGAAAACGGTGTCGACGTCACACTCATTACCGACAACATGGCAGGCTATACGATGTCGCTGGGGAAGATCGATGCCGTCGTCACCGGGGCTGATCGGATTACCAAAAACGGCGATGTCGCCAACAAGATCGGGACTTATAGTGTGGCGGTTCTGGCTCAAAAGCATGGCATTCCTTTCTATGTAGCCGCACCCGAATCGACATTTGATAAATTCATCGAATCGGGCAAAGACATCCCGATTGAACAGCGCGCCCCGGAAGAAGTCACCGAAGGTTTCGGCAGAAGAACCGCGCCTAATGGCACGAAAGTATTTAGCCCGGCCTTTGACATCACTCCCCATGAATTAGTCACAGCCTACTTCACCGACACCGGAGTCCGCCCCGGCGGCCGGCAGGCGTAGCCTGATTTCGGCTGTCGCGGTGGCAGGGGCCACTCTTATGCTGTCGCCAAGATGATCTGAGTTGGGTGCATGAGATTGTAAAAACCTCCCTCTTATGTCGGTGCATGTATGCATACTCCTATCTTAAAAAGCTATTTTTGTACCCCTTTTTTACCCCTTTTGGGCCATAAAATGGGTTAAAAATGGCTTAAAATGGGTTAGAAATGGCTTTGAAAAAATCGATGTTGTTGCCGCACAACGATAAATTGGCTTTGTTTGCTCATTTTTGATGTTTTTCATCTCCTGTCCTCCATTAAATAAGATATTGAGTAGTTTTGTTATGGCGCGAATTTGATTTTGATCGCTAGATGATATTTATCAATCAGGTACATATTGTAAATTCCTCCTCAATCAAAGTTTTCATCTAATGGGCCGTTATCATAATCAACAGCGATTTACTGGCAAAATTGCCCGGCGGAAGGCGGGGGCAGGCAAGGGCCTTTTTTGACTGTCGTGAGGATGACCCGAGAGAGGTTTTGTGATTGGCATACACGTTGGTGCGCCAACAAATGCACATATTCGAAAAAGGGCTAAACAATCTCGGAATCGATGCCGTCACTAATCTGAGTGAAAAGCTTGACAAAATATAAATGCGGGATTATATAGAATCATATATTGGCGTCACATTGGGCAGGGCATCTTTTGAAATATCATCGATTTTTAAATTTAGGGAAGAAAATGGTGGGCGTATTGTGCAATAAAGGGCGGACTAACAAGTTATAATCTAATCCTTTGGGTTTTTAGGGTTGTGATATAAGAGTGACATTAAAAATAATTTTCCACCCGGGAAGAAAATATTGATTTAATTGTATATCAATAAACGAGGAGGGTAAAATGAGACATAATTTATTTCTAATCGCTGTCATGACCTTGTGTTATTTTGTTCTTGGACAGGCGGATGTGTGCGAAGCGAGGCCACCTGCCGCTCTCTTCGATGCCGGGATAAGCGCTGTTGGGTCTATTCAAAATCCGGGCAAAGCCGAATTGGAATTCTTTTTCAAATCCGAGTATGATTTTGGACAAGTCGATTTTGTTGTAACTACATCGGGTTATTTAACCTTTGAGGGCAATATTACCTGGAAAGCGGAAGCCAATCATGGTGACTCTATCACTCAGATACTGAATGTCATTATACCGCCCAATGATACAAGCGGTATTGAAGTTCGGATTGACAAAGATGGAAATCCTTTGACTGCCGGATCTATTTTCTTTATAACGACTGGCAACACTCTACAGGTTTTGAAGATTGACCCAAAATCACAAGCCTATCAACTAAGCCAACTTCCCGGTCGATTCGAAAACCAATATCGGGGTAAGAAACTACCCTGGGAACCGCCGGCGCCCAAACCCGAACATAAAGTTATTTATCATGCACCAACCGATCGGGAGAAGATGGAGCAACTCGAACGAGAGCCATTGACCGATTCCGATGTCCAGCATATAGATGTTGATGGCGAGGTATGGGGGAGATCAAGAGGCGAATATAAGTTTCACAAAATCGAACCCATTAGAGACCATACGGCATACTATGACTCAATCCAGAATGAACTTTATAAAAATACGACCCATATAAAATATGAAGTGATCCTGGATTTGTATAAGCCCAGGGATTATGAATTCGCCAAAGAGTTGATCGGCGAAGGACTATACGAGACTGAAAACAAAGGATTTTATCGTTGTTCAATTCCCAAGTTGAGCATTAAAAAACTCGTCGAATTTGGAATAAAGATCACGCCATTACCCCAAAATAAGGGAAATAGGGAAAAAGCAATTCCGGCAAGCGACTCGAATTCTAATGCAAATGATCAATCCTCAAAAGATTCCGAAATAGACTCGGAGTCGCGGGAAATACTGTTTAATTTTGATTTCGAAAGCGAGTGGCATAGTTTTTGGACATGCCAGGATTTAAATCAATATAACGGATTCGACTATTGGGACACATGCACACAGGAAATTGTTACACCAGTATCGGGATCGCTTGCAGTTTGGTGTGCCGGAACTGGTGATATGCAATGCGGTGAAAATTATGATATACAAATGCAAGCATGGATGAAATCGAGTGAAGCTTATTATATAGGCGGGCACGAAAATTTAACTTTCAGATTCTATATTTGGTACGAAACTGAACCACAATATGATTATGTAATGGTTGGGTATTCATACGATGGAGGTTTTTGGTATACTTGGGGCATGGTTCATGATTGGTCTGGGACATCAGGAGGTTGGCTTTATAAAAACTTGGATGTCCCTCCCGGACATGATTCCATCTATTTTGCATTTGAATTCTGGAGTGATTTTTTAGATAGCGATTATCGTGGTGTTTTTATAGATAATGTCCAATTAACAGGACAGTCTATAGTTCCGAAGCCAAATCTAACATACACAACTCCTGTGGGCTGGGATTCGCCAATTGTTCCCTCACCGGATACAGGAACACATTCAGTTGGTGTGCTATATGGGCACGCGCCCACCTATGTCGATTTGGCCGTAAAGAACGATGGTCCGGTCGAATCCGGTCAGTTTCAATTGGCGTTTTACATAGATTCTGTTTTGGAAAATACATTTCAGATGTCATCTATTAGTCCGGGAAATGAGGGGCTCATCATTGACCATCCTTGCAATATTGGCCCAGGGGCGCATGACCTGACGATAGAAATAGACCCTGCCAACCAGGTCACCGAATCCTCAGAAAACGACAATCTATATTTGGAAAGCTTCAATTGGGAGGGCGCGGGGACCGTCAAAGTTACAGGGACGATAAAATATCTGGATCTGAATAATTCTCCGGCAACATCCCATCCTGTCCGAAGCATCAGGGTTGAACTTTGGGACGAAGATATCGCTTTTGATGATTCTCTCGATGCAGGATGGACTGATCAATTCGGTGATTTCACCCTTGGCCCGGTGAGTAATGCTGATGAGTTAGGTTCTGGAAGACAAGATATCTTCCTTAGAATATATGCGGATAACGATGCCGCCTTTTTGAATCATACCCATGACGGAGATTGCCATTACTTTCAGACGGCGACGATTAGTGAGGTGCCGGACACAAATTACCCGTTTGGCGATATCAATGGTGGAGGTATTGATAACGGAGCATTTTATATCATTGATAAAATTAAGGATGGCCGCGACCATTGGATGATCGATCTCAACCAGAACGACCCGGGACGAGTTCAGGTATTATTGGCCGATAGCGGTACGTATTATGATCATCGTTTGGGCCAGAAATTTATCCAGATAGATACATCGACTTCTGGTTATTACCCGGATATTTATGACAAAGATATAATTTTGCACGAATATGGCCATAGGCTTGCAGATGTGTTTATTTTCTTCAGTACCAGTGGTGGTGGGGGGCATTATTGGCATAGCAAAATAAGCATGGGATTGGCAGCAAGCGAAGGATTCGCTCATTTCTGGTCATGCCAATTGCGAGATTCTGCAATAATTAAAGATTACTATCATAACTTTGGTTATTATGCAAACTGGAATGCGGAAAATGGCGAATGGGGATATGACGGGTCTTGGCAAAATTCTGCCACCGACTTTACGGATACTTGTGAAGCCGCGGTTGCGGGGATGTTGTGGGACCTTTATGATGACGTTGACGACGATTATTCCCATTGGACAGGACAATCGGGAGTGGGGTATCAAGATAGTGTGGGGGACACATATAATAACGGAGTATACAAGATACTCGATTGCCTGGTAAACCGAAACTACTCATCACATCATCCTGATAATATGTCCCAATTTTGGAATGTTTGGTTTCAAACTCCTTCATATGGCGATAATTCGAAAATTTGGGCAATATGGTATGAGCATGGTGTCAATATGGATTTAATTCCACCGGCAGGAGCAATCCTTATTAATGAGAATGATTCCTTAGGCACGTCCCTTATCGTGGACATAAATCTAAATATCATCGATACTTTAAGTGGTTTATCGAATCCGCGCGCAGGTATGCGGTTTAGCAATGACAATACCGCGTGGTCAAATTGGGAGCCGTTTGACAGTACCAAAACCGGTTGGGATTTATCTGCATACGGTGGCAATAGTAACTTTGGAACTAAAGTAGTCTATGCCAAAATACGAGATGCGACACAAATAAATGTTACCTCTTTCTCGGATCAGATAATATACACCGAGTGTATCCCTGGTGATGCCAATGGAGATGATAGGGTTAATATAGGAGATGCCGTGTATATAATCAATTATGTTTTCGATGGGGGCCTGCCGCCGATACCTTACGAAACCTGTAGCGGCGATGCCAATGGCGATTGCATTGCCGATGTTGGAGATGCAGTATATCTTATCGCATACATATTTCGCGGTGGCTCTCCTCCGATTGATTGTAATGCTTGGATTGCCTATTGTGGGCGGCCGATCAGGAAATAAGTAGTCGTCGTGGCAGGTTATGGCCGACGATGGAGGGTGTGACCCGACGGTCATTCAATAAAATGTGATGCGGCAGGTCACATCCCGTAATAGCGGAACAAGACCTGCCGCAACAGATGGAACAATCCCGTCTTCCTGCGACCAACGGTCGACGGACTTTGTGCGCGGCACATGTCCACATGTGCCCGATTGCCCAGCAGATGTGGACATCTACCGGGCACAAAACAAATTATTTGCTGTGGAAGGGGAAGCACCGGGTGATTATCGAAGAAAGCGGGAACCCACCCGCCGTTCGTCAAGAGCAAACGCCGGATGGGCCACCAGTCTTTTGTCTGGTGTTTTCTCTTATTATCTCTTGTTTTGGCTAATTATGTTAGAAAAATGTTAGAAAGAGGTGTATGTATGACATTGATATAGCAATTAATTTCCAACTGTTGACAAATCTATAATCCTCTGGTATAATACACAACATTATTGGGAGAAATAACTTGAAAACAATAATAGTAAAGTATTATTATGCCTAATAACCTTTCTCTATTAGCAAAGAATATCAAGAAGTATCGAAACAAACTCGGTATTTCACAGGACAGGCTTTCCAAGCTTGCAGATATCACACTTCACACTTTGACGAAAATAGGCTACGGTGAGTTACGTGGCGGTAAAGACGCCTTACAATACAAGGATTATATTCTGGTACTCTTATTCGTTCGATACGTGTCTGACAAATATGCCGGGTAGTTTTTGCAGAGGGAACTGGATAGATGAGGAATAAATGGTATCCCAAGCGTGTTTTCCTGGTAATTCCATTCCTTCTTTTATATGCGTTTATAATTCTCAAGAACGCCTGGCTGTGTGATGATGCCTATATCACTCTTCGTGTAGCTGATAATTTTATCAGCGGTTATGGCCTGACCTGGAACATTTTTGAGCGGGTGCAGGCATATACGCATACTCTTTGGCTATTCCTTATTTCTGCAGTTTACATATTCACGCGTGAAGCATATTTTACAATGATTTTTACATCGGTGGCAGTTTCTTTTGCGGCGGTGGCATTGTATGCATTCAAAGTTGCAAGAACGAAGATCCTGGCAGTGATTGGGATTATTGCGCTGAGTTTTTCAAGCGCATTTGTTGATTATTCAACCTCAGGACTCGAAAATCCTCTGAGCTTTTTAATATTGGCGCTATTTTTATATGTGTATTTCAACTCTGAATTCAAGTTACAATCTACTTTAACTCTGTCATTAATAGCGACATTTGGTGCTTTAAACCGCATGGATATGCTGCTATTATTTCTTCCTATGCTGGGTTTTGTATTTTGGAAGAACCGGGGCATGAAGGCGGCAGCCAGAGTTTTTCTTGGTTTTCTCCCTCTTATACTATGGATGGTCTTTTCGCTAATTTATTATGGGAGCATATTCCCCAATACAGCTTATGCCAAATTGAATACCGGTTTGTCGATGGGAGCTCTTATACAGCATGGCGGTCAGTATCTATACACCAGTTTGCTCGACGATTTGCTAACGGTTATCATTATTATAACCTCACTTGTTGTTCCGTTTTTGAGGCGGAAACCGGTTTACATGATGGTTTCTCTGGGTATTTTGTTGTACATCGCTTACATCGTGAAAATCGGTGGCTGCTATATGGCAGGAAGGCATCTGGCGGTTCCATTTTTTGCCGGGGTAATACTTTTATCGCAGTACCGCAGACTATCCAAATACGCAATAATTCCAGCAGCGGTATTAATTCTTGCGTTCGGGATATTCAATAGTCGTTCGCCGCTATATGCATCCGGGGATGAAAGCCGTGATACGTATCCATTGCGGTACGGGATAACAGATGAACGCTCGTGGCTGGCCCCGACCCACAGTCTGACAAATAATATGTTTGGGCGTAAGGCTCGCCTGTCAAGTGACTGGGTAAACGAAGGTAAGGCGGCGCGAAGAAACAATATTCGCTTTAAGATAGGCTATGCTATCGGCATAATTGGATATTACAGCGGTCCTCAGGTTAAAATACTCGATATCAATGCCCTGAGTGATCCATTGCTGGCACGGCTCGAGCTTTATCCCGATTGTCCCTACCGGGTCGGTCATTTTACGAGAATGATTCCTCCTGGTTACATGGAGACGGTGAAAACCGGGCGCAACATGATTGCTGATTCTTCTCTGGCCGAATATTACGAGCATATCGCTCTAATCACGCAGGGTGCATTATTCGATTGGAATCGTATTAAAGAGGCTGTTGCACTCGATTTGGGATTGTACAGTCACCTTGTTGAGAATTATCAGTCACCGCATGTAAGAAAGATCCCCATAGAGTTGCTTCAGACAGGGAAGCGTCCCGGTACAAAATGGAATCGTCCGGATAATTTTATTTATGAGAATGAGGGTATTCAAGTTGTTTTACCAAAGTTGTCTCATGCAGCTCGATTTGAATTGAGTTATGATGCCGATGACACACCGTTTCGCATCGTTTATTTGAGTGATGGTCGCGAAATTACCGAACAAGTGGTAGCGAAAAGGAAGGCATTGTACCTGGGGTTAAACACGTTAAATATTAAAGTGCCAGATACGGCTATAGAGTCGGGTTATGATGGAATTCATATTTATTCCGATGGGGGAGCAAGACCTTATGTGATAGGTCATATTCGGCTTATTGATACCGGAACCGACAGGTAAGGTATGACGTCAAAAAGAAAGACCGCGGGAAGATTTGTGATTTTATTATGAATCGTCATTAATGCGGTCGTAATTCTGCCCGGGTGCCCCACAGCTTGGGGCTTGTTGATAAACCTCGGTCTTCCATGCGCACGCGTGTTATCCTGTCATGCCCGTGAAAACGGGCAGGTGCATTCACATTTGAAGTGCAACAGAAGGTTGTAAAATACTTCTGCCGGAGTCCGAAAGTCCAGACATTTTCTGGGTGTTTGATTGTATAATCTGACTCGCTCAATAAATTGCTC
>DAOUTW010000017.1 GCA_030668485.1 Candidatus Zixiibacteriota bacterium | reverse complement strand
TTGCTTCTTGAGCCCCGCATTTACGACACCACTTTTTGACCCATCACTAAACCCCTTTAATACCTTTTGACGTAATATTATCAATACCAATAAGTTCAAACAAAAAAACCAACATAATTTGGCTATTATGCCCGCGATGACGGAGTTTTAACTTTATCAACACTCCTATAAAAATACGGCCTACCTGCACAAATGTACATCACATATTTATATAAATAAAAACGGCGGGGAGATTTCCCGCCGTTGGTGAATTTGTCTGATCGAGTTCAGCTATTTAAAATTTGCGATGGCCTCTTCAACGCTGTCAGTGACGTCAAAAACTTCGCTAAGCCGCGTGATGGTGATGATCTTATCGATCTTGTCAGTCAGGTTGGTCAGTTTCAATTCCCCCTTGATATCTCTGAAGCTGGTGGAATGGTGGATGAGGCGGCCCAGGCCGGTCGAGTTAATCCAATCGCATTTAGAGAGGTCGATGACCGCTTTAGTGCGGCCCCGGCCGATAAGGGAATAGAGCTTATCGTCGAGTTCGATGAAATCATCGCCACCCATAATCTTGCCTTTGATCTCTATAATGTCGATACCATCTTTTTCATAATGGTTAAATTTCATTTTATTTCCCTTCAGGTTTGTGTCATATTGTCTTATATACGGATTCGCCTGATAAAGTTAGAAAAAAAACCGAAATTCCGCAACCATTTTCTGAAGGCATTGATTGACACTCGGCCTGGGGCTGTGTATCTTGCATTTCCAAACCGGGGGGAGGCAAAAACGTATTAGTTTTTGGGTTCCGAGTTGTAAATTCAGAAGCGAGAGAAGGCAGATATGACGAACAATCTTGATTGTATATTTAAACCGCATTCCCTGGCGGTTATCGGCGCCTCGTCGCGCCGCAACACTATCGGGCGGGAAATCCTGCATAACCTCATCGATTATGAGTTTAACGGCAAAATCTTCCCGGTTAACCCGAAGGCGGGGGTGATTCACTCCATCAAGGCGTATTCGACCATCCTCGATGTTCCGGATGCCGTCGATATGGCGATTATCGCCGTTCCCAGCAAAGCAGTTTCCAAAATTGCGGAGCAATGCGGCCAAAAAGGGGTTAAAGGTCTGGTGGTTATTAGCGCCGGGTTCAAGGAAATCGGGGGACGTGGAATCAAGCTGGAGAATGAGTTGATCGGTATCGTAAAAAAATACGGTATGCGTATGGTCGGCCCCAACTGTTTCGGGGTTGTAAATACCGATCCGGAAGTTCGCCTGAATGCCACCTTCGGCAAAGCGCGGCCCAAGCCCGGTCCGATCTCTTTTGTTTCTCAGTCGGGAGCTTTGGGTGAGGCGATTTTGAATTTCGGCTATCAACTGAATCTGGGCTTTTCGATGTTTGCGTCGGTCGGCAACAAGGCCAATATTTCGAGTAATGATCTTCTCAGTTATTGGCGGCACGACGACAGAACCAAAATGATTCTGATGTATATAGAGAATTTCGGTAACCCACAGAATTTCACCAAAATAGCTCGAGAATTGACCAAGAAAAAACCGATTGTGGCAGTTAAATCAGGCCGGACCGCTCAGGGAGCCAAGGCGGCCTCATCGCACACCGGCGCCCTGGCCGGGGCGGATGTCGGTGTCGATGCCTTATTTTCGCAATGCGGGGTGATGCGGACCACTTCGATCGAGGAATTGTATGATGTCGCGATGGCTCTAAGCAATCAACCGGTTCCCAAGGGAAACCGGGTGGCGATTGTAACCAATGCCGGCGGCCCGGGAATTCTGGCGACCGATGCCATCATTGCCAGAGGGATGGAAATGCCGCCCCTGCCTCAGAGAATTAAAAAACGGCTCAAGGAATTTCTTCCGGATGAAGTATCATTGAATAACCCTCTTGATTTGGTAGCTGGAGCCAGAGGGCGAGAATTCACTTTGGCATTGGATGCTGTGGCTCAGGATAAGGCCTACGATACCATTGTACCGATTTTTGTTCAGCCGATTACGGTTGAAGAGGTCGAAGTAGCCCAATCGATTATCGATGCCAGAAATAAAACGGACAAACCGTTTCTGGTCTGCTTCATGGGGTCCGGGTTCCGATCCAAAGGGATTGAGATGATGATGGAACACGGTATTCCGGTGTATATTTTCCCCGAGGCGATCGCCAAAGCGCTCAGGACGATAGACCAATTCCGTAAATACCATCAGCGCAAACCGGGCAAAATTCCCGTTTATAAGGTCGACAAGAAACAGGTTCAGGAAATAATCGACCGGACCGCGGCGGAGAAAAACAATTCCATAATCGGGGAAGACGCGATCAATATCCTCGAAGCGTACGGGATACCGGCTGCGCATTATACGCTGGCCTCGACCGCCGCCGAAGCGGTAGCGGTGGCCAATAAAGTCGGATACCCGATTGTCATGAAACTCAACACCCCGCAAATCCTGCATAAAACGGAATCCGGAGCGGTCCGTGTCGATATCCGAAGCGATAAGGAACTGCGAGCCGAATTCAACGATTTGAAGAAAAGTGTCGGCGCTCTGAAAAAAGGCGAAAAATTCACCGTGGCAATTCAGAGTATGATTTCCGGGGGGGTCGAGACGGTGTTGGGGATGACGCTCGATCCGTCATTCGGGCCTTTGGTTATGTTCGGATTGGGCGGTATCTATGTCGAAATCATGAAGGACGTTTCCTTCCGCATTACACCGATATCCGATATCGGCGCCGATGAGATGATTAGCGGATTAAAATCATTGCCGCTTCTGACCGGTTTTCGCGGTTCCGATCCGGTCGATTTAGAGGCGGTCAAGGAAGCGATTTTGAGATTATCGCAATTGGTCGGGGATTTCCCTCAATTCACTGAAATAGACATAAATCCGTTTATCGTTTCGAGCAAGGCTGACTGTTGCCGGGCGGTCGACGCCAGGTTTATTCTCACAGGGAATTGAGGCCGGACAAGCAAAAAATAACTTGAGACGTTGGGTTTTGACAGATATATTGTCTTTCACGTACAGTCTGATGTAGTTTTATGTCTTTTAGGGAGATACATGTCTGAGATTCGAGTTCGTATTGCGCCGTCGCCATCGGGATTTTTGCATGTCGGAACGGCTCGCACGGCGATAACAAACTGGCTCTACGCCCGCCACACCGGTGGAAAATTCATCCTCCGGATCGAGGATACCGACGCCGAACGGTCTTCGGATGATATGGTGCAGTCGATTGTCGATTCACTCAAATGGCTCGGCCTGGAATGGGACGAGGGGCCGTATTTTCAATCACAGCGAAATGAGTTGTATCAAACATATATAGAAAAATTGCTGGCGTCGGGAAACGCTTATCGCTGTTTCTGTACACCGGAAGAACTACAGGTCAAGCGTGAAGCAGCCCAGAAGAATAAAACCGATTATAAATACGACCGCACCTGCCTGAATCTGACGCCGGATGAAGTGCAGCAGAAAATCGATGCCGGGATGCCATCGGTGGTGCGAGTGAAGGTCCCGGAAGGCGAGACGGTATATGAAGACGTAGTCTATGGTCGGATGGTAAAACAGAATAAGGATATTGAAGATTTTGTCGTTTGCCGCAAAGACGGCCGGCCGCTGTATAATTTCGTGGTGGTGGTTGACGATCATGAGATGGGGATAACCGATATTATCCGCGGCAACGATCACCAGACCAATACTTTCAAGCAGGTTCTGATCTACGAGGCTCTCGACCTGTCGGCGCCGAGATTTGCTCATCTGCCACTGATAATAGATGAGCGCAAGAAGAAGATTTCCAAGCGGGATAAGGCCGCCAATGCCTCGGATTACGGCCAGCAGGGTTTTCTGCCGGAAGCGGTGGTCAATTATCTGTCGATGCTGGGGTGGTCGCCCAAAGACGACCGGGAGATATTTTCGGTTTCGGAGTTGGTCGAGGCCTTCGATCTTAAAGGGATCAATAAATCCAATGCGATGTTCGACCAGGTCAAAATGAATCATTTTAACGGTGAACATATCAAGATGAAAACCGATCATGAACTGGCGGTTATGGTGGCGCCGCTGATGGTTCAGGCCGAAGTGTATACCAAGTATGGTCTGGAGACACGCTGGCAGTATTTGATGGAAGTGATCGGCTTGTTGAAGGGCCGGGCCAATGTGCTGGGCGATTTTGTGGAACGGGGTGAGTATTTCTTCCGGGCTCCGACCGTATATGATGAGAAAGGTGCGGCAAAGCATTTTCTTCCCGAGAATGTCGAGAGGTTGCAGGTTTTGGCCGATAGGTTTGAGGCCCTCGATAAATTTGATCATGATAATCTGGAGGCGACCCTCAAGGGGTTCGCCGAGGAAAATGATATAAAGACCGGACAGTTGATTCATCCTACCCGGCTGGCCGTATCCGGTATGACCAAGGGCCCGGGAATGTATGAAATGCTGGCGGTTCTGGGGCGTGAGGAAACGGTTGCGCGAATGCGCGCCGCAGCCGAATATATCAGAGAAAAGGCTTCAGCCAAGTGAATAAGGGACGATGCGATGAGCAGCAATAAAGAAAAAGTTCCGTCTGATTTTATCCGAGTTATAATCAACGAGGATTTGAAGAATAATAAAAATGACGGCCGGGTTCATACACGGTTCCCTCCGGAGCCGAACGGCTCTCTGCATATCGGGCATGCCAAGTCGATCTGTCTCAACTACGGGATTGCCGACCAGTATAAAGGCAAATTCAACCTCCGTTTCGACGATACTAATCCGAGCAAGGAAGAGACTCAATACGTCGAATCGATTATCGAAGATGTTCGCTGGCTGGGAGCGGACTGGGAAGACCGGCTTTTTTATGCTTCCGATTATTATGGCCAATTGTATGATTTTGCGGTGCAGTTGATCAAGGACGGCAAAGCGTATGTTGATGACCTCAATCAGGAAGAAATCCGGGAGTATCGAGGTACGTTGACCGAACCGGGGAAGGAAAGCCCATATCGCAACCGTTCGGTGGAAGAGAATCTGGATCTGTTTGAACGGATGCGCCAAGGAGAATTCGAAGACGGAGCTCGGGTATTGCGCGCCAAGATAGATATGGCGTCCGGAAATTTGAATATGCGCGACCCGGCCATTTACCGCATCAAGCATGCCAGCCATCACCGGACCGGTGATAAATGGTGCGTCTATCCGATGTATGATTTTACCCATTGCCTGTCGGATTCGATCGAGGGGATAACCCATTCGATCTGTAGCCTGGAATTCGAAGACCATCGCCCGTTGTATGACTGGTTCCTCGATCAATTAACGGTGCACCATCCCCAGCAAATAGAATTTGCGCGGCTGAATTTAAATTATAACATTTTGAGCAAACGCAAATTGTTGCAACTGGTAGAGGAAAAGCATGTCAATGGGTGGGACGACCCCAGGCTATTAACCGTATCGGGCCTGCGGCGGAGAGGATATACGCCGGCTTCGATTCGCGATTTCTGCGAGCGGATCGGTGTGGCCAAGCGCGACAGTGTCGTCGATATCGCACTGCTGGAACATTGCTTGCGCGAGCATCTCAATAAAATTGCGATGCGGGTGATGGCCGTTCTGAAGCCGTTGAAAGTCGTTATTGATAATTATCCTGACGAGCAGGTGGAGGAACTTGAGGCAATTAACAACCCGGAAGATGAAGATGCGGGTTCGCGGATGGTTCCGTTCTCCAATGTTATTTATATCGAGCGCGGCGACTTTCTGGAAGATCCGCCAAAGAAATTTTTCCGGCTTTCGCCGGGGCGGGAAGTGCGGCTCAAACATGCCTACTACATAACTTGTGACCGGGTGGTTAAAGATGAGGCGACCGGCGAGGTTACGGAGTTGCATTGTACGTATGATCCAGAAAGCCGGGGAGGGGGAACGCCAGACGGGCGAAGGGTGAAGGGAACTCTGCACTGGGTATCGGCCGAGCATGCCATTAAGGCCGAGGTCAGGATATATAATAACCTGTTTGCGACAGAGGATGCACAGGAGGGCGGAGATTTCAGAGCGAATATAAATCCTGATTCTCTGGAGCGGCTGACATCATGCATGGTGGAGCCGAGTTTGAAGGAGGCGAAACCTGGGAGTCGCTACCAGTTTTTGCGTCACGGATATTTTTGCGTCGATCCCGATTCGAATAATGATGGGTTGGTATTTAACCGGACGGTATCGCTTCGCGATAGCTGGGCCAAAATCGAGAAGGCGCAGAAGAAGTAACAGGAAAATAAGACAGCGTACATAAACGAGGTAGTCGTACCTTTAGAAATGTAGGTGCCGCATGTCAGAAAAAATCGAGAAATTGAAAACGGATATCGCCCGGCTGGAAGAGGTGATGCAGAAGGATCATTTCGGCAGTCTGGTCGACAAAGGGCGCGAAAAAAAGAACTACAGCCTCCTGAAAAAACTCAGGAAAGAATTGAAGAAGCTGGAAGAAGCGGGCTGATTATTGGAAAATTGAAACCTAAAAAGGGAATTGCATCATGGCAAAAGATACAGCTCAGGGTCAGCAGCTATTGAAAGAGGCCGTCAAAAGTGAGATAGATGGTCAGCGTTTTTATAATTATCTGGCTGAAAAAGCGACCAATGTCGATGCCAGACGAAAACTGACCAACCTGGCCGAGGATGAGGTCCGCCACGAAAAGGCGCTCCGATCGATTTACAAAAAGATTTACGGTGACGAATTGACCGAAGTACCGGCCAAGGGTGTCGGAGTGCTGTCGGCCTTTTTTGACAATCCTGAAGGCCGGGAAGATATGACGGAGATGCAGTATATCGAGCTGGCCATTTTGGCCGAACTGGCGGCGACCAAGTATTATAAGGAAGAGGCCAAGGACGCCACGGACGAGGAATTCAAGAAGATTTTCGAGGGGATGGCGGCCGAGGAGTTCAGCCATTTTGAACTTTTGCAGGCGGAGAAGGATGCCCTGAGCGGAAATTACAGTTGGTTTTCGTATGACGAATCCTCGCCCATGGAAGAATAGTCTCGTTCGATAATAATGTTATACGCATGCACTTCAGGCTTCGTATCTATTTGGTAGTACCGGGCATTCTCTGCGGTATGAGGGTGTCCGTTATGCTGAACGTAACACGATAAATTTATATTAAATTGCATATATCACTCAATTCAATGGAGAAAGCATTATGTTGAAGGATGGAGACAAGGCGCCCGATTTTACCTTGCCGTCTCATACCGGATCGAAAATTACGCTTTCGCAGTATCGGGGAGAAAAAAATGTCGTCCTGGCATTTTATCCTCTCGACTGGACGCCGGTCTGAACCGAACAGATTCCGGGCTACCAGGATGATCTGGAGAAGTTCTCGGAATTAAACACCCAGGTGCTGGGTGTATCGGTCGATTCAATTGCCAGTCATGAAGCATGGGCGGAATCTCTGGGCGGAATAACTTATCCGCTTCTTTCCGATTTTTATCCGCACGGTGAAGTTGCTCAAAATTACGGGGTGTTGACTGAAGACGGTTTCAACGATCGGGTTATTTTGATTATCGATAAGGAAGGAATTATCCGCTACCTCGATCATCATGATATAGACGACACGCCGGATAATGACGATCTGTTCAAGGTCCTCAAAGAAATGGCCTGACCGGCTTTGTTCAAAACGGCGTTGCCTGATGAAGGGATAGAAATTGCTGCAAACTGGCAATAAAGCTCCCGATTTCACTCTGGATGGTTCCCGTGGCCGGAGGGTAACATTGTCGGAGCGTGAAACAGATTATACGGTGGTGGTTTTTTACCCGAAGAATAACACCCCTGGGTGAAATCGCCAATTGGCCGCCCTTGAGGCGGACAGGAATAAATTCGAGAAGGCCGGTGCTGAAATTCTGGCGATCAATCCGGCCTCGGTTAAATCACACGATAATTATTGCGACAAAAAAGGGTTTTCATTTACCATTCTTTCCGATCCCGATAAGACTGTGACCGGCCATTATGAGGCCTTGAAGGCTCTGGGTAAACTGGTTCAGCGGACGGTATATGTGATCGGGCCCGATTGCGACATAATTTTCGCAGAAAAAGGTATGCCAGCCGACGACGAAATCCTGACGGCAATCGAAAATCATAAGTGATAAAATTATGTCCTGGCAAGCAAGGGCTTGACGAATCGGCAAAAACTATATAATTTACCCGCAAAAGGCGATAATTTTCCATTTACCGTCGGCTTGATGCGTATATTATGGGAAATTATATATAAGGTTTGTAGGCTATGCATTTGGCAGTACCGGATAAATACCGTCAGGCGACCGATGAAGAGTTGCGTCAGATTATTTTAGACGCCAAAAAGATTCATGGTAAACGATTAACCATCCTTGCTCATCACTACCAAAGGCTGGAAGTGGCTCTTATGGGCGATTTTATCGGCGATTCCTATGACCTTTCCAAAACCGCCTCTCAACGCCGCGATTCTGAGTTTATTGTCTTTTGCGGAGTTCACTTTATGGCCGAATCGGCTGATATTGTGTCGGGCGACCATCAGAAAGTGTTTTTGCCCAATCCGTTGGCCGGATGTCCGATGGCCGATATGGCCGATATCGACGATGTTATGGCAGCATGGGAATTCTTGCAGGAGATTGGCATTGCCGAGAAGACTCTGCCATTGTCATATATGAATTCTGCCGCCAAGTTGAAAGCTTTTTGCGGTCGTGAGGGGGGAATGATTTGTACCTCATCCAATGCGAAAGCGGCGTATGAATGGATTTACAATCGGGCCGAGAAGCTGTTTTTCTTCCCCGATGAAAATCTTGGATATAATGTCGGGCGGTGGATGGGTCTGAATGACGATGAAATCGCCGTCTGGGATTTCCGTTCGGAGGCGGGCGGAATCGACGCCGACCGGCTGCGACGAGCCAAATTGATCCTCTGGAAGGGTCATTGTCACGTTCACACCAATTTCAAACTACATCATATTGAATCGGTACGGAAGAATTTCCCCGGAGTAAAAGTGGTGGTTCACCCGGAATGCCTGTGGGAGGTGGTCGATAACGCCGATGCCTCGGGTTCGACAAAGTTCATCGTCAATTATATCGAGGAACAGCCGCCCGGAGCGACTATCGCCATCGGCACCGAGATCAACCTGATAAATCGTATGGCTCATCAGCATCAGGACAAAAAGATATTCGAACTTTCGGGACAAACCTGCCCGGTGTGCGCCAATATGTACCGGACGACGTTATCCGATCTGGCCAATACGGTGGAAAATTTAAATACCTTTGATCGCATTATTGTTCCCGATGATATTAAGGCCGACGCACGTCTGGCTTTGAATCGCATGCTGGAAGTTTATTAATCGCCAAGTATCGAGTGAGACAGGGGGAGTCAGGAAATTATATCAGCCGGTCCGAGGCCTTATCTTCCGAATAAATTTGAAGCGCCCGGTTGTTGAAAATATGATGAAAAATAAGTCACGGAGGTTATATGGCTTTTGAAGTTGTCGTTCCGCAGATGGGCGAATCGGTTCTGGAAGGGACCATCGTCGAATGGAAGGTGGCCGAAGGCGATAAAGTAAAAGTCAATCAGCCGCTGGTTGAAATCATGACCGATAAAGTCAATGTCGAGATCCCGTCCGAGGTTGAGGGTGTGATCGAAAAGATTCAGGCTCAGCCGGGCGATCTGGTTCCGGTGGGCCAACTGCTCTGCACTATCGCCGCCAAAGGTGCGGTGCCTGCTCCGGCCGAGAAGAAAAAAGATGCTCCCGCCCCCGCAAAAGCCGCTCCAGCGAAGAAAGCTCCCGCCGGTGCAACCGCTCCGGTTCCCTCCGGCAAAAAGGCGAAGATGGCTCCGGCAGTTCGCAAACTTATCCGTGACTATGGCCTCGATGCCGCGACGATAGCCGGAACCGGCACCGATGGCAGGATAACCAGAGAAGATGTGGAGAAGGCCGCTGCGGCCAGATCGACAGTCGCCGGCGCTGCTCAGCCCAAGCCGGCTGTACCGGCTGCAAAATATACGCCTCCACCGGCTACCGCGCCGGCAGGGGCGACCGAAGAGAGAATGCCGCTGGAAGGTCCCCGGAAATTGATCGCCGAGCATATGGTTCGTTCCCGGCAGACTTCGGCGCATGTGACTACCTTCGAAGATTGCGATTTCACCAACCTGGTTGAATATCGCAAGGAGCACAAAGATCAGTTTCTGGCGACCTACGGCGCCAAACTGACTTATATGCCTTTTATAATGAAGGCCGCCGCCGAGGGGCTTAGAGAATTCCCGGCAATGAATGCCTCGTTGACCGATACGGAAATTATCCTCAAGAAGTACTATAACATCGGTGTCGCTGTGGCTCGCGAAAACGGTTTGATCGTGCCGGTCGTTAAGAATGTCGACCAGAAATCGATAATCGACCTGGCGATTGAGGTCAACGATCTCGGAACACGGGCTCGCGACGAGCAGTTGACCCTCGATGAGGTTCAGGGCGGGACGTTCACTCTCACCAATGCCGGGATGTTCGGTGCGACGGCATCGACACCGGTGATCAATCAGCCGCAGGTGGCAATTCTCGGAATTCATAATATTTCCGAGAAGCCGGTGGTCCGCAACGGTGAAATCGTGATTCGCCACATGTCGACTTTCGGCCTGTCGTTCGATCATCGTCTGATCGACGGCCATATTGCGGTACAATTCCTCCACATGGTGATAGGCTTTTTGGAAAACCCGGCATCGCTGCTTTTGAGACTTCGTTAATGAAACCACGCTTTCACGGATGGCAAATATACCTCGGGAGCCGCCCATATAAGGCGGCTCTTGATTGGCAAACACGGATGGTTCGCTACCGCAGAGGAGGGACGATCCGTGATACTCTTTTCTATCTGGAACATCCCGATGTGATCACGCTTGGCCGCGACTATCCCGAAGATGATCAATGTGATGTAAAAGGGGTGGAGCTATTCCGTATCACACGGGGAGGCGGGTTGACATATCATGGCCCGGGGCAGTTGGTGGTTTATCCGGTGATTGATATCGGACGCCGCGGCAAAGATCTGCACAAATTCGTCAATGATATTCAGGAAGGGATTATCAGGGCTTTCGCCGGATACGGTCTGGCCTGCAATCGTAATCCGGAGCATACCGGAGTGTGGGTGGAAGATCGCAAGATCGCCTCGATCGGTATCGCGGTCAATCAATGGATATCCTTCCATGGCGCCGCGATTAATCTTACCACCGACCTGAAAAAGTTCGGCACAATTCATCCCTGCGGGCTGAAACCGGAGATAATGACCAGCGCCTATAAGGAACTGGGCAAAAAGATCGACCCGGAGGAGTTTTCTGTTAAATTATCCGAGGAATATTCGGCCGTTTTCGAAACCAAATTCGAGACGGTTGACCTGGAAGAATTGACCGAAATGATCGAAGGGGAAGAATCGTCGCAAAGTCTCTGATTTCCATTCCGATTCAAAATCCATTTTAACATCCAAATTTTTATCGAACAAAACGCGTATTTAGATGTTGTATTGATATTAATTGGAAATTATGAAATTTCGTTGAAGGGGTAATTCATGGATGAGCGCAAAATGCTGGCGGGAAAAACGGCTCTGGTTACCGGCGGCACCAAAGGGATAGGTCTGGCCACCGCTCTGGGTTTGGCCGAGCAGGGAGCGAATGTCGTTGTCAATTATTTCCGCAGTCGTGATGCGGCCGATGAGGCGGTGAAGAAGATTAAGTCTTATGGAGTGGAAAGCTATGCTCACCGTGCCAATATCGGCAAACATGATCAAATCCCGCCGATTGTTGAAAAAATCAAAGAACGATTCGGCAAACTCGATATCTTGATTTCCAATGCCGCCCTGGGAATGTTTTCTTCGGCTCTGGCCATCGATGACAAGTCATGGCATATCGCCATGAACACCAATGCTCAGGCGCTGCTGGTGCTGGTGCAGAAAGCGATTACGATTATGTCCGACAATGCCCGGGTGGTTTCACTGTCATCGCTTGGTTCACATCGTTATATCCCCGGCTATGCCGCTATCGGTGTATCCAAGGCGGCGATTGAGAATATCACGAAATATCTGGCCTATGAGCTGGCGCCTCGTCGTATTACCGTCAATTGTGTATCCGGCGGGTTTATCGATACCAATGCTTTGTCGAGTTTCCCCAATTATGAGGATATGGTCAAGGAAGTGGTCCGCCGGACGCCGTTTGACCGGATCGGGACGCCACAGGAGGTGGCTGACGTGGTGTTGTTCCTTGCCAGCCCCAAGGCAGGCTGGATAACCGGCCAGACCATCATCGTCGACGGAGGCTATTCGCTGGCGTAGTGGCAGGGCCACTCTTTGGTTGATGCGTGGCTGACCCAGAGTCGTGTAATTAGATTTTTACGGCGTCACCCGCCGCGACGGGTGACGCCTTTCTTGTATCTGGCTTATTCGGTCGGGAAGGGGTTCCCGACCGGGCGGGGGATAATTCCCACCTCTAAAGGGCTTGTTGATAAACCTTTCAGAATTGGGTGCCGCACCGCTTGCGGTGCGAATATTTTCTCAGTGATCGCCGCGCTTAATAGGGGCCAGACCTCAAATATTTAAATGAGCTTTCCATCAATAACTTCTAACCGACTTTTTCAACAAGCCCTAAAGACCCGGGCCACCCATTATGTCAATGCCCGCCGTTTCTCAATCAACTTAATCGTTATTACTCCGGCGACGATCAGGAGGCCGCCGACTATTTCCTTCATGGGAGGGAAGGTGCCGAGGATTGCTAAAGCGGCGGCAGCGGCGAAGAACGGCTGGCTTTGGTTAATGATAGAAGCCCGCGAGATATTGATATACTTCATGGCCTTGATGTATCCGAGGCGGCCGAGATACGGCAGGAAAAATCCGGCGGCGACAAGAATCAACAAAAGCTTGCCATCGGTAACCCATGTGATCCGATCAAATACTAATCCGACTATCAGAAAAATAGCCGACATGAATATTCCGCGATAGAAAATAAAAGTCCGGTAATTGATCCAGCGTATCTGCGATTTAATCAAGACTTCAGCAGCCCCGAAAAGAACCGATGCTCCCGTTACCAGGGCGACTGCTTTTGATAATTCCACCGAGGCGCCATAGCGCATGACGATAATTCCGGCAATGACAAGCAGCAGGCCGATCGATTCGGCCGGGTTGATCCGTTCCTTTAGAAATATCATGGCGAACAGGATAATGAAGATCAGTTCCAGTCGCGATAAGAATGAGACGGTGGCCGGTTCGGATAATGATATGGCGGTGAAAAGGCAGAAGGTACTGCCGCAGAAGATGACCGCTATGATAAACAGGAAGAATAATTGCCTACGAGTTACAACCAGGGTTTCACGCAGTTTGCCGCTGATGGAGGCATCGATCAGGATGATGACAGACCCGATAAAGAACATATAGGCGTTGAAGGTGAGAGTGGTGATACTCTCCATTGCCGCCTTGGCGGCGATAAACCCGCCACCGGTGGCTGAGGCCGATACGACCGCCCACAAATCTCCGCGGAGGCGATCTGTCTTCGGCGCGGTCATATCAAGGCTTTTGGGCCACCTCCGAGGTCCGGTACATTATCCTCGGGGCTTTCAGGTAGAAAATCAGACCGAGGGCGAAAAGCATAATCGATACGACCTGATTCCAAGTCGGGTCCATACCGAGAAATGAGAAACGCATTTCAGTTTCATAATAGCGAACATACTCGATGGAATAACGGAAGAGCGCCTCGACCATTAAATAGATCGCCACCACCTGGCCATCGAATCGTTTTCGCTTCAGGAAATTATGGAGAAAGATGAAAAGGAGGAAGCCGTAGAGCGAAGAATACAATTGGGCCGGATGCAGCGCCTGATGAGGGAAGATATAATCGGGAATGGAGCCTTCGGGGAAGGTGATAGCCCAGGGTAAATTGCTGGGAGTGCCGAAGCAGCAGCCGTTGAGGAAGCATCCGATTCGTCCCAGTCCGATACCGAGACCGACGACCGGGGCGAGCATGTCGAAGACAGCCAGCCATGGGAGTTTTTTGATCCTGAGGTAGATCCACACCGCCGCCAGTGCCAGAAGGACGCCGCCGTAGAGGTTGAGTCCGGCGATTCCAAAGCGTCCGCCCTGGAATGGATTGATGGCTGAGAACGGGTCGGCTGAGAATTCGGTGAGGTGCAAGAGGACATAGCCGAGACGACCGCCTATAACTCCACAGAAAATTAAAATATAGGCGACGTTGAGCATCTTATCGAAGGGGAGACGTTCCACCTCGTGGCGCCGTTTTATATACCAGAGGCCGGCAAAGAAAGCGATCGCCAGCATCAATCCATAGGTATGGATTCCAACCGGTCCAATATTAAAGAGAGTCCGACACATACATTACCTTTTTGTCAAAATCCGACAATTTCCATTTGCGCGAGAAATCCTTTTGTGTCGGATAGAATTTCAGAGTAAACCAATAAATTATGAAGGCCAGGACAGCGCCGACGACAACGTCGGATGCGAAATGGAAACGGCCATAGATGGTTCCCATAGCGAGGCCGATGACAATGGGAATCAGGAAGTAAGCTTTGCGCCCGTAGCTGCGAATGGCGAACATCATAACTATTATCGCCTCGGCCACATGCGATGACGGCATGGCGCCGCCTTTGAAGGCGGCATTATCGATGATCAGATTCACCAGGGGACGGAAAATCGGTCCGGTCAGTTCATTGATATACATC
Source organism: Candidatus Zixiibacteriota bacterium (assembly GCA_030668485.1). Lineage (GTDB taxonomy): Bacteria > Zixibacteria > MSB-5A5 > GN15 > JAAZOE01 > DAOUTW01. The sequence continues at coordinate 56,157 of DAOUTW010000017.1, read as the reverse complement.
CCGGCGAAATAAAAGCGAGGGCCGGCGACCGGATAGAAGATAAATATCAGGTATGAGGCGAAGAAGGTGACGCAGGTGGCGGTGACGAAGCGCCTCAGTTCGCGATCTTTTTTGCCTAAGAATAGCACGAGGGCCAGACCTGGGATCATGAAATAGTAGGAGAAATAGGCGGCGGAAAGTAGTTCCGTTATAATTACATGAATTGATCCAGGATCGAGCCAAAGAGTCGGATGGACACCCAGGACCGCCTTTTCCAGCATGGCGAGCTGTTCATCGAACAGCCACGGCACAACCACTTGAACCAGCTTGCCGCTGAATTGATAGAAAAAAGTCATCAGGATAATCGGGTAGAGGATGCGGATGAAGAAAACCAGACGATTTTCCAGCGAACGTACGAATTTGGCCATCACGATTATCATTACTATCGTGCCGCCGTGAAAAAGGAGAAGGCCGAGGTAATCGCCGATCGGTCGGGCGAAGTTTACGGTCAGAATAATTATTATCCAGCAATAAATCATGATCAGATGATCAAACGGCAGCAGTCGTCGGAAAAAGCGTTCGAACAGATGCGGTTTATCTTTTAGTTTCTCGATTACCTGCGATGACAATTACAAACTCTCCTCTGGGTTTGACATTCTCAAATGATGCGGCGATTTCAGCCGCCGTTCCCCGGATATATTCCTCGTGCATTTTGCTGATTTCCCGTCCGAGGCATACCGGCCGGTCGTCGAAAATATCGGAGATATCTTTGAGCGCTTTCAAAATCCGATGGACCGACTCATAAATAACCACGGTATGCGGGAATTCCCGGAGTTGTTCGAGACGTTTTTTTCGCTTGCCCGATTTAACCGGCAGGAATCCCTCAAAGAAAAAGCGGTCGGTTGGCAGTCCCGATGCCGTCAGAGCCGGAATTAAAGCATTCGGTCCCGGCAGAGATTCGACAATAATCTTTTCTTCGACCGCCGCAGATACCAAACGGTAAGCCGGATCGGACAATCCCGGGCTGCCTCCGTCCGAGACGACCGCAACCGAAAGGCCGCCTTTTAGTTCCGAAATTATCTGCGGTACTCGTTTTACTTCGTTATGTTCGAAATAGCTGATTTTTTTATTTTTTATCCCGAAATGAGCCAGAAGCTGCCCGCTTCGCCGAGTATCCTCACACGCGATCAGGTCGACTTCCTTAAGTATCTCCAGGGCCCGCAGGGTGATATCCTGCAGGTTTCCGACCGGGGTCGGCACCAGATATAATTTACCATGTGAGTCGCCAGCATCAGGCATCGGTGAGCTTTACCTCCGCGGGAACCGGTTTTCCCTCCAGTAAGTCTGTGACCGGCAAGGAACGCTTGAAGGTGAAGCGGTTGATGCGATCGACGATGAGTTGTATCGTTTTCTCATCGGCACAGGTTTTCAGCAATCTGGTGAGGGAGCGTTCGCCTTCTTCAATGATTTTATACAAAACTCTATCGGCCAGGTCGTAGCTGATACCCAATTCGCCCTCGTCGGTTTGTCCCGGCCAGAGGTCGGCGGTCGGGTTTTTGTTTATTATCCGGCGGGGAACGCCCAGATGCGATGCCATTTCGCGCACCTCGCGTTTATAGAGGCCGCCGATCGGATTGAAGGAACAGGCCGAGTCGCCATACCAGGTGGAATAACCGAGGCTGATTTCGGTTTTATTCGATGTCCCGAGGACCATCCGCCCGTCGCGGGCGGCGATATCAAAGAGAATCGACATCCTCTCTCGGGCCAGTTTGTTGCCTCGGCGCAGGGGAGAAATCTCATTATCACCAAAGTAGGCATCGATCATAGCTGTCAAGTCGATTTTCTCGGTGGCGATGCCAAGTCCCGATGCCAGCGTTATGGCATCTTGTTCCGATTCCGGAGAGGAAGTTCGGTACGGCATTATCAGGGCCAGGATATTCTCAGCCCCCAGAGCCTGAGCTCCCAGGGTGGCTGATAAAGCCGAATCGACGCCGCCGGAAAGGCCGATGACCACCTGTGAATGGGCGTTTTTGGCCATGAAGTCGGAAATAAACCTTTGCAGCCGTGCGGCGGCTATATCTGTTTCAAACGCTCTTCCCATTATATTTCCCCTTCAGCCTGAAAATATACGCTTTTTATCCAATCGAGCAACCAAATTGTGATATTCTTGGGGGGGACCAATATTGACAACTGATACGTCGTACTCTATATTGGGTCAAAATATTTTTTGGAGGGGAGCTATGGCTTCGATAAACAAAGCTATTCTGATAGGTAACCTGGGGGCCGATCCGGAGCTCAGGTACACTTCTTCGGGGTCGGCGGTTGCTAATTTCAATATCGCCACCACCGAAAAATGGAAAGACAAAGACGGTCAAATGCAGGAACGGACCGAATGGCACCGGATTATTCTTTGGAGCCGCCAGGCGGAGATTGCCAAGGAATACCTGCACAAAGGCAGTTCGGTTTATATTGAAGGCCGAATCCAGAATCGCAGCTACGATGACAAGGACGGCGTCAAACGCTATATAAGCGAAATTGTCGGCCAGAGAATGCAGTTCCTCGGCGGACGCGGCGGCGGCGCCCAGTCCGATAGCGGACCGTCGGAACCACCGCCGGCGCCTCCGGGTAACCTCGAGGATGGGGACGACGACCTGCCGTTCTAAAAGCGTCAGATCTATGAGAAAACTACCTGATACCGCCGGCTGGATTCTGTTTATCCTGCTGGCGGTTTATTATTTTCTGATTCGATATCCGGGGTTGGCTTTTATCGACTCCGGCGAGTTGGCCCTCTGTTCGTACACTCTGGGAGTTCCGCATCCGACCGGCTATCCTCTTTATATCATTCTGACCGCGCCGGTGGCGCAGTTGTTCAACCGCCCAATTACCGGAGTGACGGTCTTTGCCGGACTTGTCAATGCTCTGGCCGGATATCTTTTTTATTGCCTGATAGCGACCATCAGAAAAAGGCATTTCTCGGAAAACGACCAATATAATATTGCGACTGCGCTAACGACTTTGATTCTCTTTTTATCTCCTGTCGTGGCTGCACAGGGGGTGACCAATGAGGTCTACGGGTTGGCTCTGCTGATCAACCTGGCGGTTGTCCTGACCGCAGTGATGGCAATTTATAACAATAATAATGCTGGCCGAAGCAAGTATATTATTTTGGCGTGGTATCTGGCAGGTTTGTCGCTGTGCAATCATATGAGTAGTGTGCAACTGGTTCCCGGTTTGATTCTGGTATCCTTTCTTTCGACCCGGCATATGTCGCGATTGAAAATTTCAGTAGCGGCTATCCTTGCGTTTGTTATACCCCTTACCATATATGCGGTTCTGCCGATTCGAGCCGCGGTGGAACCTTTGCCGATTGCAAACTGGGGAGATGTAACCACCTGGGAGAATTTTCTGCGTCATCTGTCCGGATGGCAATTTCAGGTCTGGGCTTTCACCGGGCAAATGGGTGAGTTATGGCAAAATTTCAAGCTCTTTATCGGCATTATCGGGCGTCAGTTTCCATTCCTGTTTCTGCCGTTTGCGGTTGCCGGATTGTATTACCTCTGGCAGCGGGCGAGGATCATTCTGTGGCTACTTTTGCCGGTTATGGTCGTTAATATTTTTCTGGGAGTCAATTACTCCATTCCCGATATCGATAGTTACTATTTACTGACCATCGCCTCTCTGGCACTCCTGGCGATTGTCGGTCTTTTCTTTGTGAGTAGTTTTGTAAAAGTCAGGCATATCCTTCCCCTTGTGGCGTTCCTGCTGCTGGTTTGGCAAATATGGGCGGTATGGGATGAGAATTATAAGGCCGACTACACATTGCCGGAAGACTATGCCCTGAATATCGGACGTTCGGCCGATTCCGGAGCGGTGATTATGTCTGAGTTATGGGATCATCACGCGCAGGCGTTTTACCTCCAGCAGGCTGAGGGGGTTCGTACAGATTTAAGGTTTATCGATAAAGAGCTTTTGCGAAGGAGTTGGTATTATAAGACGATCGAAAACGTATATCCGGACCTTTATGCCAAAATCGCCGATCTGGTGCCGCCTTTTCTGACGGAGATCGGTATCTTTGAAAGCGGCGGTGATTTCGATGCTGGCAGGTTGGAGTTGTTATATCAATCGATTGTTAACCGCCTGTTGACCGAATGCGGACCGGCTTATATCGACTATCGATTAAGCTATACTCCTCGTGGGGATCATTATCTTCGTCCTCAGGGAATATTATTCAAGGTCGACACGATCCCCGACAGTACTCTCTTGCCGCAGCCCGATCTAATCTGGCGGGGGAGAAGCCTTGAGGACTACACCGATTGGCGAGCGCGGACTCATGTTGAAATGATTCGGACAATGACTGGTTACAGGGGTGAATAAGGTTGAAATGGGGCAGTGGATGACCTTGTTGTATATGCCCGGTTTTTTTATGCGGGGTAGATAACGAATCTCCGGAAGACTCTGTGGCGCGAGCGCCCGTTTGGGTAGAGTCAGGCAGAGGCATCAACGTCGATTTATAAAGCATAAAAAAACCCGCGGGGAGTTTCGGCGGGATTTATTAAACCTGTTTATAATAATCGGTTTTACTCGTCTTTAGGTTTCTTTTCCAGTGCGCTAACGCGTTTCAGCAGTTCCGGGAGGTGGCGGAGGGCGGCGTCGATACGGCGTGTCTCCATCAGAGGGCGCGTCGGAGAGCCGGTGTAGACCTTGCCGCCTTCAAGCGATTTGGCAACTCCCGCCTGAGCTGCGACGATGGCGCCGTCACCGATTTCGAGATGTCCCGCCAGTCCGGCCTGACCGGCAAGGATAACCGATTTACCCAGTTTGGTCGATCCTGAAATGCCGACCTGGGCTACTATAATAGAATTTTCACCGACACGCACATTGTGCGCGATCATGACCAGGTTGTCGATCTTGACGCCGCGCTCGATGACTGTCGGGCCGATTGCGCCGCGGTCGATGGTGACATTGGCGCCGATTTCGACGTTGTCGTCGATTTCAACCCATCCGACCTGGCGAATTTTTTTGTACTCCTGCCCCGGTTCGGTGGGGGCGAAACCGAAACCATCGGAACCGATTACAGCTCCGCCATGAATGATAACATTGTTTCCGATTTTGCATTCATGCATGAGGGTCACGTTAGGTGCAATCCGACTGTTTTTTCCGATTACGGTTTTTTTGCCGATAAACGATCCGGCTTTTATGACCGTCCCCTCACCGATGGCCGCCTCATCCTCAATTACCACATGGGGGCCGATTTCTGCCTTTGCCGGGATCACCGCCGAGTCGGCTATAATCGCGGCGGGATGGATTCCCCAGTTTTCGCCATAGGTGGGGGGATAAAGCAGGTCGATAATTCCTGAGAAGGTCAGGTAAGGAGTTTCACTGACGATGGTAGCGCAATGATCGATGGTCATATTTGGTGAAACGACAATGACCGCGGCTTTGGTTGTTTCCAGATATTTCTTATAAGCCGGATTTGACAGAAAAGTAATTTGTCCGGCCCGGGCCGATTCGATCGGAGCTGCCGAATCGATGACAATATCGCCGTCGCCGGTAAAGGCGGCGTCTAATTGCGCCGCCAGATCCTTAAGAGTGTACGACAAGACTACTCGCCGCTTTCGAGAATTTCTATCACTTTGTCGGTGATATCGAGGTCTTTCTTGGCATAGGCCAGTCCGGCCGAGTTAAAGACAAAGTCATAATCCTCTTCGATGGCGACTGTTTCGATGGCGGCAGTGATTTTTTCATATAACGGTTTGACCAGGGTGTTCATTCTTTTTTCCGCCTTGCCGCCGGGTGACGAGATGTCGCGGGTGAAAGAGGCCAGGGCCTGTTCTTTGGCACCGATAATTGCCTCGCGCTCAAGTTTATTGTCGGCCGAGAGGATCAGTTTCTGTCTTTCATACTCATCATACAATTGGCGCAAATCCTGTTCCATTTGAGCCGCTTCATCTTCCCATGCTTTGAATTCGGTATTGAACTGTTCCTGAGCTTTGACCCACTCTTTGTAGTTGGCCTGAATTTTTTCGGAATCAATAAAAGCGGCCTTCTGGGCCAGCACCGTCCCGCTGAGAAGGGCTAAGATACCGATACTGAGAATAAAAACGGTGAAAAATCTGGACATTTTTTTCTCCTTGATCTGAGACTTGCTTAATTTCATGATTTTAAAAACCCTGTCCGATTTGGAAATGCGGTCGCCATCCAGATTCCTCATTGAAGGCCTCATCAAGCGCATAACCGAAATCGAAGCCGATAACGCCAACGCCGGGAACCACCAGGCGGAAGCCGAAGCCGGCGCCGCGATAAAGACCGGAAAATGGTTTTATGTTTTTCTTGCTGATCCAGGATGATCCGGCATCGGCAAAAGCCAGGGCGTACATCTGGCCGGTGAGAATCGGGAACTGGATTTCCAGGTTATAAATCCCTTCCGCCATACCTCCCAGGAGAGCTCCGCTCGAATTGCGCGGTGTCAGTGAGGCATCGGGATAACCGCGAATAATCCCATCGGGGTCAGTGCCGCCTGGGGTGAAGCGTTCCGAGTAGGGAATCTTATCGTTGTTGGTGGCACTGATGTATCCAAAACGAACTTTTCCCACCAAGGCGATTCCTGAGCCGAGGGGGATGTATTTCTGGGCATTGAACATGTGTTTGTAATAGTTCCATTCGCCGCCGAAGATTCCGCCGGCGATTTCGGCTGTATAGCTGATACGCGAACCCTGGGTCGCGAAGATCGGCAGGTCCCTGCTGTCGCGTTCTACTGTCATTGAAACCGCCGAGGTTCGCAGCCATTTTTCGCCGTAGCTTTGCAATGAGTTATCCCGGATTACATACTGTGATTGCCCGTCGGAATTGACCAGGGAGTCGCCATTTTGCATGAGATAAGTATCGGAGAAGTCATAATATTTGACATCCTCAAGACGATACTGCCAGTAGGTCTTAAAATAGTTGTCCGGCCATCTAAGACGGCGGCCAAGCCGCAGGGCGCCGCCGCGGCGACCTTCGGTGAAATCGCTATACCAGCGGCGGTTGAGATTATAGACATCGCCGCCGACCGAGGTCGGGGTGCCGAGAAACCACGGTTCGGTAAATCCGATCGAGATCGAATTACGGTTGGAACCGAAATCGACATTGAGGCTTAAATTTTGCCCGTTGCCTCTGAAATTGGGAATGCCGAGACCGAAAGTACCGACCAGTTTGTCCTGACCGGAATAACCGGCGCCAGCCGAAACCTGGCCGGTCGGTTTTTCCTCGACCTTTATAACGAGATCCACGTCACCGGAGGGGAGGTCGCGCACATCGGGGACCACATCTCCGAAATAGTTGAGCTGCATGACCTCGCGTAAAGAGCGCATCAGAGCCGAACGGCGAAAAGTTTCGCCGGGGCGGATCATCAACTCGCGCCTGATTATTTTTTCCTTGGTTTTGGTGTTGCCGACGATATCGATTAGCCGGACCTCGGAGGGCAGCCCCTCGGTTACGGCATATTCAATATCGATAGTTGTATCCCGGGTGCGGCGGTTGTCGAGAATGCGGGCATGGAGATACCCTTTTTCATGGTAAGCGCCGTACAACTCACCGATTGATTCCTCCGATTTTTCCTCATCGAATATTTCGCCGGATTCGAAGCTTAAAGCTTTGGTCAGCAGTTCATCGTCATAAATTTCGTTGCCCGCAAAAGAGGTTTGACCGAAATAATATTGAGGTCCCTCGTAGAGTTCAATAAAGATTGTCATACGGTTGGCGGTGGTGTCGATGACGAAGGAATCGGATACAATGTAGGCGTCGACAAATCCGAATTTATTACAATAGTCGATGATCTTTTCTTTATCCTCGGGATACTTTTCTTTTTTGAAATCGGATGACTTCAGTAAACCGCGTTTGCGGTTGGACATTTTCTTGACGACATCCTTGGCCTTGAGTCGTTCGGTGCCGGTGAGGATGACCTTTTTAACTTTTACCTTGCTGAATTCATTGATATTGAAAATCAGTTCGGCCGTGGCCGAATCGGGCGCATAATTCAGTTCCGGGATTGCCTGGGCCAGAAAATATCCTTTGGTCATATACTCCGCTTCGATTTTACTTCGGGCCTGCATCAGCAGGTGATCGGCAATATAGCCGTTGGGGGCCAGACGGATCAATTCCTTGAGGTCTTTTTCCTTGATCTTCTTATTTCCCTTGAAACCGATACCGGATAGCAATGGATATTCGACGACATTAATCGTGACCACGACTCCCGCCGTGATCTGTTCGACATCAATTGAGATATCCTTGAATATCCCTTTGGCAAACAGGGTTCGGACCGCTTCCTGGAGTATGGTTCCGGTCAGTTCCGTTCCGAGTTTGAGGGCGGCCACGTTCTTGACCATTTTTTCCGAGGCATGAACGGTGCCGGCCACTTTGATATCGACGATGTTATATTGCTGGGCGATTGCCTGTCCGGAAATAACCAAAAAGACCGCGACCCAGATGATGATAGGTAGCAGTCGACCGATCAGCTTTTCCCTGCTTATTATTATGTCCATTAATTTCCGAACTACGCCGGGGCGTTTATTTTCAATATTTTTAGCTCCGTGAACGGTTGCCGATGGCCTTTTGTGCGGCGATATTTGGTGCGGCGTTTATATTTGTAAATCGTCACCTTATCCGCTTTGTCCTGAGCTGTCAATTCCGCATCGACTGTCGCATTCTCAAGAAATGGGACGCCGATTTTCGGTTCATCGCCATCAGAGATGATAAGTACCTTATCCAGAGTAATCTTGTCACCGACCGTACCTTCGATTCGCGGAACCTTGATCTGGTGACCTTCTTCAATCGTAAATTGAGTTCCGCCAGTTTCAATCACAGCATACATAAGCACAAATCCTCCATAGACTTCAACCAGAGTAGAGTTTAGACATAGAAGGTAATCACCATACGCTACAAGTCAAGCAAAATCTGTCCTCGGGCCATATCTTTGCACCGTCCGTTAAATTGTCTCTCTTTATACCTGAAAGGAGGGCGGGAGTTCTATTTAACTTTGATTTTAATTACTGTCGGAACTTAGTTTGTGATAGAGGCTTATAGCGATGCGGGTGAGACCTGACCACCTTGTCTGTATTTTGGGGAGAAATGTGCGGGTCAGTTCTCGGACGTGAGGTTGTGATTGGAATTCGGGCAATATTTTGTTTTATTGTAAGACTATGGAGAAATTTCAACTGGTTTCGAATTTTGAGCCCCGGGGTGATCAGCCCGAGGCGATTGAGCAACTGGTCCGAGGGGTGGAGCAGAATCAGAAATTCCAGACCCTCCTGGGGGTAACCGGGTCGGGCAAGACCTTTACGATGGCGAATGTCATCGCTCGCTATAACAAGCCAGCCTTGATCCTGTCTCACAACAAGACCCTGGCGGCTCAGCTTTTCGGCGAAATGAAGGCGTTTTTCCCGAATAACGCCGTCGAGTTTTTTATCAGCTATTACGATTATTATCAACCGGAGGCGTATCTCCCCGGCACCGATACCTTCATCGAAAAAGATACCTCGATGAATGACGATATCGACCGCCTGAGACTTCGGGCGACATCGGCGTTGCTGGAGCGCAACGATGTCGTGATTATCGCCTCGGTATCGTGTATTTATGGATTGGGGTCGCCTAAGGATTATAAGGAACTGTTGCTCTTTCTGGAAGTGGGGCAGGAGATCGACCGTGATGAGATGATCCGGTCGCTGATCGATATTCATTATAATCGCAACGATATCGACTTTTCGCGCGGCAATTTTCGGGTGCGAGGCGATACCATCGAACTGATCCCGTCATATATGGAAAACGCCCTGCGGATTGAGATGTTCGGTGATCTGATTGAAAAGCTGACGACGTTTAATCCCGTTTCCGGAGAAATCCTTGAGGAAAAACAGCGGGTTGCCGTATATCCGGCTAAGCATTTTGTTACCACCGCGCCACAACTGGAGAAGGCATACGTCTCAATCAAGGCGGAATTGGAAGAACGGCTCCAATACTTCAGGGCCAACGATAAACTGCTCGAGGCGCAAAGATTGGATTCGCGCACCTGGTATGATCTGGAGATGATGAAAGAGATCGGGTATTGTTCCGGGATCGAAAATTATTCGCGCCACCTGACAGGCCGCGAGCCGGGGGATAGGCCGTATACACTGCTCGATTTCTTCCCCGATGATTATCTGGTATTTATCGATGAGTCGCATCAGTCGATCCCACAGGTGCGCGGGATGTTCGCCGGGGATCGGTCGCGCAAGGAAACGCTGGTGGAGCATGGTTTCCGTCTGCCGTCGGCTCTGGATAACCGGCCGCTCTATTTTGACGAATTTGAATCGCTGATCAAGAAAGTAATCTTTGTGTCGGCGACCCCGGCCGATTTCGAGATTGAAAAATCGGAAGGGGTGGTGGTCGAGCAGGTGATCCGTCCCACCGGGTTGATCGATCCTGAGATCGAAGTGAGGCCGGTAACGAATCAGGTCGATGATTTGATCTCCGAAATCCGCGACCGGGTCAAGAAACAGGAACGGGTATTGGTGACGACTCTGACCAAGCGGATGTCGGAGGATTTGACCGATTACCTGGTCAAGCTCAATATCAAAGCGCATTATCTTCACAGCGAGATCGCTACCATTGATCGGACCGAACTTATCCGCGATCTGCGGCTGCATAAATTTGATGTTTTGGTCGGGATCAACCTGCTTCGTGAAGGACTTGATTTGCCGGAGGTATCATTGGTTGCTATCCTCGATGCCGACAAGGAAGGTTTTTTGCGGTCGGCGTCGGCATTGATTCAGACATCGGGGCGGGCGGCGCGTAATGCCGCCGGGAAAGTTATTTATTATGCCGATGTCATGACCAAGTCGATCAACAAAGCGATTGCCGAAACCGGCCGCCGGCGGGAGAAGCAGGTGGCATACAACAAGGAACATGGAATCACGCCGGAGTCGATTCGCAAGACGCGTGAGGAGATTATGCGGGCGACGGCATTTGCCGACACCAAGACCGAGGTGGAGCCCGATTTCGTAAAGCCGAGTCATTTTGATGACATGACCAACGAGGACAAGCTGAATTTCATGATCAAGGCGATGCGCAAGGCGGCGGAGAATTTGGAATTCGAAATGGCCGCCCAAATCCGCGACGAAATAAAAGTCCTGCGTGATCGGTTGAAGAAGACCAAAGGTCGGCGGTAGGGGTAGGCTTCGCGTAGGTCGAAACCCCTGCCGAAGGTCCCAAGTTTTACGAGGGAGGTTTCGACTAATATTCTGTGAGGGATTGTATATGAGATTATATGTGATATGCATTGCATTAGTACTTTTAGCTTCGTCTACCTATGGCCAGGCCGTTTTCTTCGATCAGGGTGAAAGCGGTGCAAGCCTTGGCCTCGGATTCACCAGAATTGACTACCATAACAGTGACGTTTCCGGCGATGGAGCGAGATTTTCATTAGGCAACACCATTAAGGGCAATTTCGATCTGGACATAATATTTAGTAACCCAAAGGGAAACGAGCCATCCTCTTTCGCGATCATCTCAGAGTATCTTCTAATTAAACAAAACATCTCCCCAGTTCCGCTCTCACTTGGGTTGAGGGCAGGGGTTCAAATGCTAATGGGTACCGGCGTTACCGGAACCACATCGGTATTGGGGGGAATGAGTATTTATCGAAAAGCGGAGTTTTCACATCAAGCGGGTGTTCTCTTTTATATAGGCGGGTCATTCGCCAGCCGCACTGATGGGGAAGGCACGATTACCATCTTCAGCGCCGGTTTTCCGTTTTATGCTAAGTCGGGCAATAAAACCATATTGTACTTGGCACCTGAAGTGGCGGTGAGCGAAGAGGCGACAGTGATTGGTTTCACTCTCGGGATGTCTTTTATTAAATAAATTGTGTTGTAATCCTATGGTGATGCGTGGCCGCGATCTCTGATCGCATCAGTATTAATGTCTATTATACTCCACTATTGACTTGACATTCTTGCTGCCATATGGTAACATTATTCCACCCAAGGGCATCACCAATGGGCGGCGAGAAATCTATAATATGGTTTAAATAATTCCTCCGGAAGTACCGGAGGAAGGCATCTAATTTCATGATTTAAACATGGAGGTGTAAACATCATGAAGAAATTCACAGCTCTGTCATTCGTCTTTCTCTTTGCTTTCGGTCTCACCGTAGGCATTACGATGACAACCTATGAAGAGGCGCAGGCTTTGAACAAGTGCAACTATGGTTGTGAAGGGTATACTGAATGCAGCGATGACACCGGTCTGCAGTGTACCCACCCGTTAAGACCGTACTACGAGTATTTCGTCCCCACCTGCTCCGGTGGCCCCTTGGGGTGCCCTGGGACACCGTATTGGATTGGCTGCTGCCCGGAATCAATCGTTTTTCCGTAAGCGTATAATCTGGTATATACGAATGTTTCGATTCCCGGCGGAGATGATCTCCGCCGGGCGATAATTGATATTCAAGCGGCATTCAACCTTGACATGGAAATTAAAATTTCCTAAATTATAATCACTCAACGGGCATCGCACTGCTTAAACACATCTGTATTACAAAAACGGGCATCGCATCCGCCTGCCGGATTTTATGCGATGCCTCCAACAATTTTATGAGGAGGTGAACCATTATGAGAAAAATGATTCTGCTAGGCCTGGCCTTACCGCTGGTCTTCGGCTTAACGATGGGATTCACGGTGGGCATGACCGACCAGGCTGCCGCCGCCCCCAGATGTATCACATGCTACTATAGCGGCGAATTGCAATGTACGAGCATGCTGGCACCGAAGTGCCCTCCCAATATGCCGTACAAATATGCCGAGTTTGGCGCATGCACTCCGGGAGGGGAGAATAATCCATATTGCAATATAACTACACGTGGCTGCTGCAATGCCAATTGTTTTTGCATAGTATGGGAGATTCCCGAACAGTAGTAATAGCGACAACCGGCGCACATCTCCGTGTGCCGGTTTTTAATGCTGGCAGATGTACAACCCACCGTCCCGGCGGGGTCCAATGTTTCCCCTGGGTTTACCGATTATTGATTTTAAAAAATTATGAATATTTGAGCCGGTTAGTGGTAGATTGTAGGATGAGCGTATTGGTTTAAATCAGATGTGGGATTGGATGAGTAATCGGTGATCGTGAAATTGCATTGAACAATTGTAGCGACCGGCTCGTATAAACAATTGGAGGACAGTTCATAGAATCTTCATCATATCATGAGCTATTTCAAGGAGGGCTAAAATGATCAAGCGTATGATTGCGATGATAATTATGATTGCGATGCTGAATTTCCTGGTCGGGTGTACCTGCTGCCAGAGATTCACTGTCGATGAGGTCAAATCGCAGAAGGAGGGGAAGATTACGAATGTCTTTCTCAATTCCGGTGAAAATATCGAATTCGACGAAGATGGTGGCATGATTGACGATGAGAAGAAGGTCGTCAAAGGGTATTCGAAAGATGAAAATCAGTATGGTACGTTGCTTGAGTATAAGTTTGATGAGATCAAGGATGTGGAGTATCGGTATATTTCAGCCTCGAAATCGATTATTATTGTCACCGTCGCCGGGGCGGCGATTGCCGGGTTTGTGGCCGGGCTGAATAAGCTCTCCAAAGAAAGCGACTAAATCGGAAAAAGGGGCGGATTTGTAGAAGATTCCATAATATAAATCGGTTATAGCTATCATAGTGATCAGGCAGTAGTGAACGATTCAATTATGTTACCCCCCGCAACGCAATAAATTGAAAACTTGATTTGTGGCAGAGGTGCAGGGCTTCGACTCCGAGTTCCGCAAGTCACAATTCCCTGATTTTACTCTTGATTTATAATACCAATAATGTTAATGTTATACAGGGTGGCGGCATTTATAATTTGCATTCAATATTTTCGGCCAAACTAACTGAGTGTTGGCATCTATTTTAATATTCCTCAGGCATCCGGGGGAAATCATTACCAAGGTGAGGACAACCTCTAATCTCCGGGGAAGGAGGTGATTCGCGGTGAATCGCAAAATTCTCATCATCCTGGGCATGATTTTTCTGCTGACGTTCTCAAGTGCAGTTGGAATTTCTCTTTCGATGCAGTTCGAAAAGCCACCCTGCGAGGACTGCCCAAATTGCCCGCCAGGACCATGTTATGTCATTTGTGATGGGTGCTGCATCCAAATGCCGATGGGCAAGATTGCCTGCTTGTATTAGCCGGGCGGATTTGAAGTATGACATTGCACAAGAGGCCCGTCATGCGTGACGGGCCTCACATCAGTAGACTACCCAAGTAATTCTATACCTAAGCCGATCGGATACTATTTATCTAATACCAGCAGGTTTGGGGGGCGTCTTGGTCAACTCGGATTTCTTATCCGTCCATTCATCGATCAGTTCATTGATAATTTCTCGATCGGTCTCTGAAAGGCCGACAATTTTATATCCGGTTTCAAACCAGCCGAGGCGTAAATTTTGTCTGCACCAGATACTTTCCGCCTCGATATGAAGATACTTATGACGTCCGATCATCTCGGGCAGGACCATTCTACATTTGATGGTAGACGGTACTGGAACCGGTGTTTCGCTGATCAGCATCGTACCATCGAGATGCATATCCATCACACGGCCGATCAATTCTTCGGTTTCGGTATTATATACAAGAAAATAATCGCTGGTGCTTTTCCTGGTTTCGTTTCTGCGATTGTACATTCGGTAAATCTCCAAGATCAGAGTTTTCCTGGTTATCTTTCAATATATCGACAGCGACAGTCTTCCTCTTTATCTCCCTCAGCAATTTGGTGGCAAGTAGCGGAGAATTTATCTGTTGACAATCGGTAGTCGTTTCGGCATGTTCTCAACAGGACAAGGCCATTCTTTGATACGATCCATCCCATTGATAGTACTTAATCATTAGGTTTGAGGAGGTACATGATGAAGTTCAATGTAAAAGCACTGGCTCTAACATCGGGGATATTATGGGGGGTGGGGGTTTTTCTAATGACCTGGTGGATTATCATTTTCGAAGGGGCCTCCGGCGATGCGACCTTTATCGCCTATATATATCGGGGGTACTGCCTGAGCGCCGTCGGGAGCATTATAGGTTTGGTATGGGGATTTGTCGATGGCCTCATCGCCGGAGCAATATTCGGGTGGCTATATAATTTACTGGCCTGCGAAAAGAAGACGGCGTAATCTTAATTAGCGACGATCTGGTCATGGGCAAAGCTATGGTGGCCGCCCACCGGCAAGTAAAAAAAAAGAGGCCCGGACTTTGGGCCTCTTTGCTCATTATTCCTCAAAACCGGGGCAATTCTTAACCGGCCCCCAGAGTTACTATAATTGTCGCCGAATCGATCTTAAAAGTTTCACCATCGCTAATGTTGCTTAATGCATAGAAATCAAACTGGCCGCTAAAGACCAGTTTTTTCAGGTAATCCAGATTGGTGATGGCTGCCAGAGATTGGGCGTATGTAATTACCTGAGGACCGCTTGCGACGGCAAGGTTGTCGATGATCACCACCGCCGAATCCGGTTTTTCGGTAGGGTTGGGAGCGGCCCCGGTAGTTTTGTAAACGTAGAGGCTGAGATCGGCATTCTCGGAGCTTTCGATATACAAAACAAATCCGACAGCCTCGATCATTTGGATGTTGTCTTTGTGTTCGATCCAGATCGGGTCGGTGGTTAAATCGACTCGATAGGAATAAAATTGGTCGGTCTCGGACATTTTGAAGGTTTCATCGATGACGAATGTCCCCGATACGATACACCCGGCAAAAGAGATTGCCAGTGCACCAAACAGAGCCAGGCCGATCTTAGATTTCAAATTCAACATTATCCCTCCTTAATCGGCCGGGCCGAAGTTATAGGTTAAACCGCCGATGACAAAGACCGCTTTTTTCGAACCTTTCTCCTGAGGTGCCACGATTGCTTTGCCGCGAACGTCAAAATCGAAATTTGACGAAAGGCCGATTGCGAAACCGAGACCGGCCGATATTCCGAGCTTGCTTTCCTCATATCCGGTATCGTCGTTTTCGATCGAATAAAACCCGGCTCCGACAAAGCCGAACGGCTTGAAACCGACCGCTCCCGGCAGGCCCCCGATGGTGAGATCGAGGCCATACGAGGAAACTTTGGAACCGTCAATACCCAGATCGATACCGTTGATCGGATCGGGCGAGCCCCATTTTCCAAAAGTTATATTCGGCTCGACAACGAGAAAATCCAGCGCCTTGATCCTCGCCTTGAATCCGAAAGCTGATCCGGTTCCCTGGTCTTCCATCGCCACCGGAAAATTACCGCCGCCAAACAATCCGAGGCCGATTTTGGGACCGTCTGCGCCGGCCAGCGGTGCCAGAAACAGGGCAAGGGTTAAAAATAGAATGCACTTTTTCATCATATAACCTCCTCGAAGTACAGATGTCTGAGAGCGTGGCCCTACAAATGGCCGGATAAATATGCTAACTTAGATGTTTTGAATTTCTTCGCAAAATATACGGTATAACCGGCATATTTGGTAGCCTTTTCGTTGTCCGATCACTATATCTTGAAAATTAATATACTTTGCCGGAACCAGTTCAGCCTTTATATTTTCCTCTGACTTCTTTACACGTGAGGTGACTATGGAGTACGGGATACAATCCGAGGTCGGGAAGATCGAATCAATTTTGATCAAGCACGCACGAGATGCTTTTGTTTCGCAGGAACAAATCGATCATAGCTGGGAGGATCTGAATTATTACAATAGGCCGGATTTTGAAAAGGCGGTATCGGAGTATGATGACTTCGCTGGCCTTATGCAGAAGGCAGGCGTGGATATTCACTTTCTCCCACAAAACGATGCGACCGGGCTCGATTCGATGTATCCTCGCGATGCGGTGGTAATATCGCCGCGGGGGGCGATCCTCTGCCGAATGGGCAAAGAGGAGCGAAGCGACGAACCGGCGGCGGTGGCGGATTTTCTCCGTGAATTGAATATCCCTATGCTCGGTTCAATCGACGGCTCCGGCAGACTGGAGGGGGGCGATCTTATCTGGCTCGATAGCCGGACTCTGGTCGTGGGTCAGGGGTATCGCACCAATGAAGAAGGGATCAGGCAACTCAAGGAACTGACCTCCGGCTTTGTCAAAAATCTTATTGTTGTGCCATTACCTCACTGGGAGGGACCGGAGGATGTTTTCCATTTGATGTCGATTATTAGTCCCATAGATCATGATCTTGCCGTTGTTTATTCTCGATTGATGCCGGTGCCGTTTCGCCAGTTGCTCCTTGATCGCGGGATAAAGCTGGTTGAGGTCCCGGATAGTGAATTTGATTCGATGGCCTGTAATATCCTGGCTATTGAGCCCCGGAAGTGTATCATGCTGTCGGGGAATCCGAAGACGAAGGCGCTGCTGGAGAAAGAAGGGGTTGAAGTCCTGGAATATGATGGACAGGAAATCTCTCGAAAGGGCGCCGGTGGCCCGACCTGTTTGACCCGGCCGCTTTTGCGAAGCGAGTAAAAAATAACTAAGGCGATATTTTTGCCATTTGATAGAGGGAGACGGCAATGCCGGAATTAAAGGGAAATAGGGCTCTTATTACCGGAGCATCAGCCGGAATCGGAGCCACTTTCGCTTCTAAACTGGCCGAGCGCGGATATGATTTGATTCTGGTGGCCCGGCGACAGGAGAAACTCGAAAAGGTATGCCGGGAAATCACCAAACAATATGATATCACCTGTGAGATACAACAGGCCGATCTGGCCGATAATGGCGACATCAGGAGGGTAGCCGATCGGATACGGGAAACGCCCGGTCTGACCATGCTGGTGAACAATGCCGGATTCGGAACGCACGGGACAATCGCCGAGGGAGATTTCAAGCGTCAAATAGATATGATAACGGTTCATATTCTTGCAACAGTCACACTGTGCCGGGCTGCCTTGCCGGCTATGCTGGCCAACGGCCGGGGAGATATAATTAATGTCTCATCAGTTTCCGGATTCCTACGCGCTCCCGGCAGCGTTACCTATTGTTCCACCAAAGCATATCTGAATACGTTTTCCGAAGCGTTGCATCATGAGGTTTCACTCAGCGGTTTGAGAGTTCAAGCGTTATGCCCCGGTTTTACCGTAACTGAATTTCACGATACCGAGGAATTGTCCGACTTCGACCGAAATTCCGTTCCGAAAAAGTGGTGGATGTCGGCCGAGTATGTGGTTGATAAATCACTGAAGGCTCTGGAAAAGGGAAAATTCCTTTGCATACCGAGTTTGCGGTATTGGTTGATATCGTATATATTTCGTTGTCCGCTGTTGACTGCGCTTGTGCGTCCCTTGTTTGCCCGTAAACGAAGAAAAGAGATGGAAAAGACCAAAGAGAAGATTTGATTGGGGCTCATGGATGACTAGGTCATTGTATCGAGTAAGACTATGAGTGAATCATTCACCGATACGGTCAAAATGATAATCAAGAAAATCCCGAAGGGGAAAATCGCCAGCTATGGGCAGATCGCGGCCCTGGCCGGCAGTCCTCGTGCCGCTCGTCAGGTGGTTCGGATATTGCATTCATCCTCGCGAAAGGACAAACTCCCCTGGCATCGGGTAATCAACAGCAAAGGGGGGATTTCATTAAAACCGGGTAACGGTTATGAGCTTCAGAAAAGCCTGCTTGAAGATGAGGGTGTGAAATTCGGTCTTCGTGATATCGTCGATTTCAAGCGCTTCCTCTGGTCACCTCGAATCAAAAAATAAGATCATCCAATCTTATTGACTTTATTCATAGTTATCATATATTTCTCTGAATCTGTTGCAGGAGGTTATTCATGAAAACCAAATTGCCGGGGCTGGTAGCAGGGGTTTTAGTGGTTTCTCTGATTTATGGTTGTGGTATTGAAGATGCGTCGGTGAATCCGGATATAAATCCCGAAATTACAGATTTCGATGCCTTTATCCAATTTGATACTGCCCATTATATGTTTACTCTGGTCGACATGAGGGATTATCAGACACAAGTTTACGAAAAGGCCGTAAACTGGGAGCAGTCTCTGGGAGAACCATTTATTGACGTCAACGGAAACGGGATTTATGAGGCAAGTATTGATTCATTCATAAAAGCCCTTGATCCCGCAGTCAATCAGGACCTGAATCGAAATAACAGGTATGACGGTCCGAATGACCCCTGGGAAGAAGGAATTCCATTCGATGATATTGATGGAGATGGCGTCCGCGACAATGCGGATGATGGAGGAAAGTTTTATGAACCGGGAATGGCATTTTCCGATTTTGACGGGGATGGCATCCGGGATTCGGGTGTATCGACCTCAGGCGAGCTGGTCTCCATTTCTGCTACCACCGGGCTATGCGGTGATACCTGGTATACCACACATGAAGCTCCCATGGGTACGTATGTCGGATATCGTTTTGTGTCCGATTCGGGCCAGGTATATGACCACAAAACATACTGGAGCTGGGGTTTTGATAATCTGACCGTGACCGACTCCGGCCTGATTTATTACGCCGAGCCGCTGGGAGGCAATTATGATGATCCCCTTGTTCCTGTTCTGGTTGTCGAAAATGGAGATTTTGCAGAGGTCACTGACGAGCTGCAGGAAATAATAACGGTCGACAGTGATACTATAATTGTATCAAGAACAGTGCGACTGAATGAGACACTGGAAGTCGGCGGATACAGCTTTGATCAGCTTATGATGGTCGAACTGGAAGGTGCAACGTTTGAGTTTGAATTTTATTTTGAGCGAGATCACGGTATCCGGGCTTTTACTACCAGCCAGCTTGATTCAGTTTCGCACGAGGTTTTGTGGTACCGAGATTTCTATTACCTGGATTTTGTCGACAAGGCAGATTCGATTTTTCTGCCGATGACACGATAGAAAACCGGCAGCGGCTCCGCGTAAGCGGCAAACAAAGCTTGATTGTCCGGCCTGAATTATTATATTTCTCTGAATGGATAAAGAGGGCATGGTTATGAGAGTGCTGTACCTGTTCATAATGATTTTCGCGGCCGGGATATATATAACCGGATGCGGCGACGAGGAAACGACAACCGGACCGGGGGCGGTGACTTATACCTACAGCGAATTCGTGCATTTCGATTCCACCGAATACCGATTGGTGAAACGAGATATCCCCGATCTCTTCCGTGAGATACCGGAGCCGCTGGTCAACGGGGAACAGTCGCTGGGTGAGCCGTTCACCGATATGAACGGTAACGGCGTTTATGAGGCAGGAATAGATACCTTTCTTATATCGGATAATCCTGATATCAACCAGGACCTTAATGGCAACGATCAGTATGACGGTCCCGATGATCCGTGGTCGGAAGGGATACCGTTTGATGATTTCGACGGCAACGGCGAATACCGGGTTGATCCGGGCAATAATATTTCCGGCTATGAACCGGGACTGCCTTATTCGGATTATAATGAGAATGACAAGCATGACGGCGATTTGAAGGCGCTTTACGGCATTGCCCACTGGAAGGTCGGTTTTTTGTTCGGTGGTGTGAAATATACCCTGGATTATTATGAGAATGCCGTATACCGGTTCGTGTCCGATTCGGGGATCAACTATTATCTGCCGATGGCCGATGCTCCGACCATCAATTCCCTCATCTATACCGACACCGGACTTGATTATCGTATTATCCCTCACGATACAACTGTGTTTATTTCAGTCAGGCTGCTCAATTCGGGTACCATCGAAGAGGAGGATTCGACGGAGATTGAAATCCCCTGGTATCCGAATCCGATAAAATATTATAGATGGGTCACTCTCGGCGAAACCTTGACCATCGATGGTATTACCCTGTCCGGCCTGATCAAAGCTCGGTTGGGAAACTACAATTATCGATACGATCTGTATTTTTCGCGGCAGTATGGTCTGGTCGCCTATGAGTACTGGGAGGACAAGTCGCAACCTCCTGATAATTGGGTGTCTTACAAGAGAAGTATCGAGTATTACTTTAGGCGATTCGACGGCGCTGACTCGTTGATTTTTCCGACTACCCGATAGATATTTTGCTGAATAATGAATATTTGCGATTTACCCGAAAAAATGTGATTGACATTTTTCTCCGCTTCAATTAATAATCAAGTGAATCTGAAGGGGCGCTTGCATCTGTGACATTTCCAATCTATCAGCCTATATGATCGGCCTGCGCCCGGTTTTTGACACTTTATCAAATTCGGGGGTATCATGGAATTATCGGAAGCGACTAGGATAATCAAAGCGGCGGCTGACGGCGTCAATCCGTTTAGCGGCGAAGTTTTTCCCGAAGACAGTGTGTATCAACACCCGCAGATGGTCCGTGCGCTGAATAGAGCGGTGATAGTACTTGAGGCGCGCCAGAAATGGGAGGAAAGAAAAAGGCAGATGCCGGAAAACGCCGGCAAACAATGGACTGATGAAGACGACAGGCAATTGCTGGGTGGTTTTGACAACGGGGTCAAAATCCCGGATCTGGCTCGCAAGTTTAAAAGAACGATCGCATCAATCGAAGCGCGCCTGGAAACGCACGGCAAAATCGAACCCCGGGAGAGGGACAGACGATAATCAGACAGGGTAAACATCCATGGCAAAATTTGGGCTTGATTTAATCCTGTTGGCGATGTATTAAGAAAGTATGAAGAAAAACTTAATTTTTACGGCGCTCCTCCTGATGGGGCTGCTGGGTTGCAGTGAAACCCAGCTTGATTATATGACTCTGCATAAGAACGCCCTGGTAGTCGATCTGCACAGCGACACGCCGATGCGAATGCGGCGCGGTTTCGATTTTGCCGTTCGCGACACCAGCGGGCATATGGATATCCCTCGTTTGCAGGAAGGGGGAATCGACTTGCAGGTGTTGGCCTGCTTTGTTTCGACCGATATGCCGGCGGAAGAATGTCGCCCGCGAGTCGATGAAATGATCGATTCTATTGAGGCGCAGGTGGGGCGTAATCAA
Source organism: Candidatus Zixiibacteriota bacterium (assembly GCA_030668485.1). GTDB lineage: Bacteria > Zixibacteria > MSB-5A5 > GN15 > JAAZOE01 > DAOUTW01. The sequence continues at coordinate 34,260 of DAOUTW010000017.1, read as the reverse complement.
GACAAAATCGAAATCTGTCGTACCGCTGCCGAGGCAGAGAATATAATCTGCGAGGGGAAAATTGCCGCTTTCATCGGTATCGAAAACGGTGTGGCGATCCACAACGACATTGACAACCTTCTGCATTTCTACGATCGCGGTGTCCGTTACCTGACCCTGACGCATACGGCGTCGAGTGACTGGTGTATTTCGTCGGCCGACACCAACCCCGCTTTTCATGGTCTGACAGCTTTCGGAAAAGAGGTCGTCGGGAAGATGAATGAGATCGGGATGATAATCGACCTTTCTCACGCCCACACATCGGCGGTGGAAGAGGTCTTGAAGATAACCACCGACCCGGTCATTGCCTCCCATTCATGCGTTCATGCTATCTGTCCCCATGACCGGAACCTGACCGATGATCAGATCATGGCGATTGCGAAAAACGGCGGCGTGATCGGCATTAATTTTTATAACGGTTACTTATCTCCCGGTGGGGAATATGGTCGAATCGCCGATTCGCTTTGGGGCCTTCATCGCACGGAGATCGATTCCATCCGTGAGTTGTACCAGGAAGATCGCGAGAAGAGACGCGAGGCGATCGGGCCGATTTATAAGGCGGTCAACAAGGAACTGGCTAATATCGATATCGACGTCGGTACCGTCGTCGATCATATTGACCATATTGTGAAACTGGTCGGCCCCGATTATGTCGGGCTGGGGTCCGATTTCGACGGTATTCCCACTTTGCCGAACGGTTTGAAAGATTGTTCACTGGTGCCCAATATCACCAAAGAACTAATGGCGCGCGGCTATAGTCAGCTTGATATTGAAAAGATACTCGGTCTCAATTTCATGCGTGTCTTCGAGAAGGTGTGCGATAATTAGCCTTGTGCGTAAATAAGACTTCTGAGGAAAGTCCATGACCGATATGGGCTTTCCCTTTTTATACCGATTATACTTGAACCACCCCGCATTTATCCTATATTTCAACTTATTGACTCTGACATTTACACTATACACATAATCAAGGAGGAAGAAAATGGATAGAAGGAAGCTCGCAAATCGGGCCAAACCATTGTTATTGTTGCTGGCCCTACTGTTTCTGGTCGGTTGTGGCACTCAGGTTCCGTCGGGTCATCGTGGGGTGAAGTACTTCAAGTTCGGCGACGGCACCGAGATGGGAAAAGTCTATGAAGAGGGTTTCAACTGGCATTTCCCCTGGAACAGGATTTATGTCTACAAAATCCAGCTCGAGGAGCGTAAAGAAGATCTCCAGATCCTGTCATCCGACGGCGCCACAATTATGCTGGAGGTTTCCATCTGGTATCGTCCCAATGTCTTCAAACTGGATTCCCTTCAGAAAACCATCGGTCCCGGATATTTCAGCTCTGTGGTGGCCCCGGCGATTCGCGGTGTAGCCCGCTCTGTGGTGGGGCAGTACAAGCCGGAGGAAATTTATTCCACTGGACGGGAAGTCATCGCAGCCGAAATTCTGGCGGGGATGCAGAATATGGTGGCACAGAAATTTGTCACCGTCGAAAACGTCATTATCCGAAATGTCCAATTGCCGCCGAAAATCACCGAGGCAATCAACTTGAAATTGGCCGCCGACCAGGAAGCCCAGAGAATGGAGTATGTCCTGCGAAAGGAAACCCAGGAGGCGGAACGGAAACGGATTGAAGCCAAGGGTATTGCCGACTTCCAGAAAATCGTCTCCAGTGGTATTACCCAGGATCTGCTTAAATGGAAAGGTATCGAGGCCACGGAAAAACTGGCCGGATCGCAAAATACCAAAATCGTCGTGATCGGCAGCGGTAAGGATGGTTTACCGCTCATTCTTGGCGGCAACTAGACATTTGTGTCTTTTGAATCAGGTTTACTGTTAGATGAAAAAAAAAGGCCCCGCCTCGGCGAGGCCTTTTTCATATAGCTGCTTATTTACCGCTGATTTTAATATTACCAACTTTGAAGGTCGGAGCTCCGATAGCATATTCCCGCGGCTCCCAGGTTAGATCATCGGCTACGGTATCGATTCCCTTGAAGAAATCGAAGATATTGCCCGAGATGGTTATGTTCGCCACCGGACTGGCCAGCTCCCCGTCTTTGATAATCAGGCCTTTGGACGGGATGGAAAAATTGCCGGTCACCTGATCAACCGAAGCATGAAGGCCGCTCACTTCGGTGACATATAGCCCATCCTTGACACCGGCAAGCAGGTTATCGCGCGAAACCTTGCCGGCTTTCATATAGAAATTTGAGGGAGCGATAAATGGCTTGGAAGCAAACGAGCGGCGCAAGGCGTTTCCAGTCGAGACCGTACCGGCACGATGGGCGGTATAGCTGTCATACAGGAAAGTGTTCAGTTTGCCGTCTTTAATTATATCCTTCGTTGTTGTCGGCACGCCCTCGCCGTCGACCGATGATGTGGAGAGGCCGTCTTTCATACGACCGTCATCGATAATCGTGACTTTATCGGAGGCGACCATCTCACCCAGCTTGCCGGAGAAAATCGATTTTTTCTTCTGCACCAGATCGGCGGCGACCATATCGGCGACCAGTTTGATAAAATTGAATCCGGTTTCCGGGGGGAAGACACCTTCGATTTCGGTTGTTTTGCCATCGCCAGCGCCCAGCATACGCAGCGCGTATGAGGTTGCTTTGTGACCGATATGATCGGGATCGATCTGTTCGAAAAATGCTTTGACATCGATCCCGGAACCGGTCTGAGTAGTGGCCGGGTCGGGCTGACCATCGGAACCGGACTCCATTCCCAGTGCCAGTACAGCGCCATATGCTTCGGAACGCCGGGCTTCACCGCTTATTCCGCGCGTCGAGAAAATCGCGTATTGCTGTGACGAATCTCCATACTGAACCCAGGGTATTTGCACTATTCGCGCCTCAGCCTTTTTGGCGGCGTTTTCCATCGCAATCGCCCGTTCGATTTTCTTTTCCACCGGGACCGTCGCCAGGGTGTCGTCGAACTGGTCCAATACCTGTTCGCTTGAAACACCGGCAACCGGATCGGGTAAAACATTGTGTTCATCCTGAGTGTGTTTTTCGGTATAGTTGATCAATCGGGAGATTACAGTTTCAGCCTCGCCCAGGTCGAGATTGTTGGAGGAGGCGAAACCCATTTTGCCGTCTTTCAATACCCGGATGCCATATCCGGAGCTGTCGGTATAATTAACGGTTTCCGGTTGACCTTCATGGATTTTGATTTCGACCTCGGACGATTCCATGACAAACGCCTCGGCTTCATCGGCGCCATGTTTTCGAGCCTGCTCAGCCAGTTTTTCGGCCAGTTCCAGTCTATTCATCAGTCGCCTCCTCATATGCGTCACCGGTTCCGCCGACATTCAACGATTTTACCCGCACCGTAGGCATGCCGATACCAACCGGAACCTGCTGACCCTTGCCGCAACGTCCCGACGTTTTGTGGACCTCCAAATCATTTCCGACCAGGTCGATATCCCGGAGAGCGTCGATACCGCGCCCTATTATCGAGGCGCCTTTGACAGGATAGGTCAGCTTGCCGTCTTCGATCATGTATCCGAGTTTGACTGATGTTATGAACTCTCCGGTGAAGACATTGACCTGTCCGCCGCCGCCCGGTTCAACTGCATACAGCCCTCGTTTGGTATCTTTGATGATGTCATTCGGATCGGTATTCCCGGCCAGGATATAAGTGTTGCGCATCCGGGGGAGAGGCGGAAATTCGAATGATTCACGTCGCGCCGATCCGGTCGGTTTCACTTTTGATTTTTGAGCGGTGATGGACGAGTGCATATAATTTTTCAGGATACCGTCCTCGATCAGGGTGGTGTTTTCTGATGGCGTGCCTTCATCGTCGAATTCAAACGATCCGGGGTAACCGGGGAGGGTACCGTCGTCAACCAATGTTACCAGGGGTGAGGCAACCTGCTGATCCATCAGCCCGGTAAAAGTGGTTCCCTTTTCGACCAGATCAGCCTCCATTCCGTGACCGCATGATTCGTGGAATAAAATCCCATTGCGTCCCGGGGCAAACACCACCGGCATTTCCCCTCGAGGACAATCTTTGGCGGTTAGCGATATTGTGGCTATTTCGCCTGCTTTTTCGGCGAATTTTTCCGGGGCGCAGTCGCCGGTGAGGGCTTCAATCCCGGCATAGAAGGATTTGCCATAGCCGCCCGATTCGCGTATCCCGTCTTTTTCGGCGATAATGTTGACACCAAATTCGGTCAGGCCGAGAGTATGGCTGACAATGCTGTCATTGAGAGTTGAAGCCAGCAGGATATCCCGTTGATGGTCGCGGAATGATGTCGTCGCCTGAACGGCATTCGGAGTTGACCAGGCGCCTTCGTCGGCACGCTTCACGATATCGACTTTTTTATCGATCTCGGGGCTGGCCGGGGGCATTTCAAACGGGTATTTCCAGGAGGCTTTTTTCTCGCGGAGGTCAATAACTCCGTTGCCATTGCCGGACCCGCCGGCGGCATCGCGCACATAGGCGGCGACTTTGAGTATGGCCGGTTCTTCGAACGAATTGGTAATGGCATAATAGGTGCGGCCGCCGATTACTACTCGAATACCTACGCCACGTTCAACGGTAAGAGCGGTGCGCAGTTTTTTATCATCGGCGGTGACATAGTTGTAGGCCGCTTTTTCGACATATATATCAGCGAAGTCGGCCCCTTTTTCGATTGCAATTGTCAGCGCCTTTTTCAAAAGTTCATGGTCGATCAAATTTTCTCCTTTTCCCGACTCGTTATCCAGAACAGAGGTTTGAATAATATAGATATTAAACGCGAAACGACAGCCAAAGTTTTGAAATGAAAAGACAAAAATCGCATGATAAGAAAAGACCCGAAGCCGAAAGCTTCGAGCCTTTTTAAACTCACTTCTACGGAATTACCTGGCTGCTAGTGTATAGTCATTTCATTAAGCAGGTTATCCAGGTGATAAACTTTGTCCAGCAAAAACAGGACATAGCGGATATCACAGACGATGGCGCGGCAGACATCGGGGTTGTACATATAATCGGCCGAGACGCCCTCATAACCGGTATCGAAATCGAGGCCGACTAATTCACCCTTGCCGTTGAGAACCGGGCTTCCCGAATTACCGTTAGTGCCGCTATTGGTGGTAAGAAAATCAACCGGGACATCGTTTATTCCCGGATTGAGGTGCTTCCCAAAATCTTTTGCATTATAGACCTGCTTCAATTCTTCAGGGACAATAAACGGCTTTACGCCGGTTTCTTTTTCCATCACCCCGGCCAGGCCGGTGATACTACTGAAATTGACTGCATCACGCGGCGAATAACCCTTGACGACACCCCAGTTGAATCGTTTGGTGCCATTGGCGTTGGGATAAATTCTGCCCTCTTTCCATGCGGTGTAGGCTTGCATCAATTTCGGCTGCAATCGGCTGGTGGCACCGGATATGACCTTGTTCTTTTCTCGCCGAGCTTTCATCTCAGGAAAGAAGTCGATTGCCAGGTTCACGAAACTGTCGTCCAGTTTTTCCAACTCCTCGCGACTCATGTGGAGCATCGCCATCCGCTGGTCAAGATCACCGATTTGGGTGTTGGCATAAATCTTTTCGATATAATCGTCAAGAAAGGAGTCAATTTCGTTTTCACCGATTCCGGTGAAAATTTTATCGAAGGTTTCAATTCTCTGACCCTCGGGGAGGTGGTAGGCCCTCTTCATAAAATATTTGAGAGTCATTTTATCCATCGATGGGGTGAGGTTGATCTGTTTGTTCTTGAGCCATCGCTTGGTCGGAATGGAATCGCGATCCTGATAGCCGCGGTCGCGGTCGATATCTTCTTTTTCACGCTCCGTGGCCCAGCGGTAAACCTCTTCGGCCATCGCCAGATAATCGCAGGCATAGCTGACGTATCCGAGAATATGGTCTCTTATCTGGGTTGCATTCTTGATTCGATACAGGCTGTCCAATTCTTCGAGTACATGGCCATACTTCTTGGACAGTTCCGGGTCCCGATCGAGAAACGCCTTCAATTTTTCTTCCTGCTTTTGTCTTTTAGTGAGAATATCAGTTCGTTTGAATCCCTCGTACAGGCCATAGGTTTTCTTCATGAAATTGTTGATGCCGGACATGGTTGACGCCAGCCTGATCGCCTTGGCGGAGTCGGCCTCGGCGACCGCCTCCAGCATCGCCAGTCGTTCCTCATAAGTCTTTAGTGACATCGGGTAATAGTGATTGTAGAGATTATCTATTTCAGACGAACTGGCATAACGATTGGTCCTGCCGGGAAAGCCGATCATCATCACCAGGTCGCCTTCTTTGACACCTTTCGATGATATCGGATAATACGATTTCGGCCGGTATGGGACATTGTCCTCGGAGTAGGCCGCCGATGAGCCGTCTGGTGCGACATATGCCCGCAAAAAGGCGAAATCGCCGACATGGCGGGGCCACATCCAGTTATCGATATCGCCGCCGAAATTGCCGATTGCCTCCGGCGGAGCATAAACGATACGAACGTCGCGGACGCGGAAAAAAGTGTACAGGATAAACTGACTGCCTCCAAACATCCTCGACAAACGACATTTAACATCCCGACCTTCTTCACCTTCAGATACGATCTCCTTCGATATTTTCTCAATCGTTTTATATCTTTCCATATCGCCGAGGTCGTCGCCTAAAACGGCCATAACCCTATCGGTGACATCTTCGACCTCCAGGGTGATATTGGCAGTATAACCGATAGCCGGAATTTCCTCTTCATGGGTGGCGGCATAGAATCCGTCGCGGAGATAGTTATTTTCCAGATCGCTCTGCTTCTGAATCGCTCCGGCGGCAACATGGTGGTTGGTGATAATCAATCCGCTGGGGGATACAAATGATGACGATCCGCCGGACAAATTGACCGACGCATCGGAGAGCCCGCCCTGGTTAGGTTTGAATATTTCATCTGGTTGGAGGGTTAATCCCAGCTTTTGCAGGCTGTCAAAAGGGACCTGGTCGAGGTCATAAAGAGGCCACATCGCCTCGTCGGCGCTGCATAAACCTGCCAGGCCGAAAATAATAAATATGGAAATGATAACGGAAATACGTTTGGGAAGCATATCGAGTCTCCGATTTGAAGTTTCCATAAAAAAGGGGGAAAAGGGTGAATTAGCAAGCGTTATCTTGGCTGTTGTGTGATCGGACAAGCTCATGCTTGCGTCTGAATTCGCGTAATTCCGAGATATCGAGGACGACCGACATCATCCGGGGACAATCTTCCTCATCGGGTGATATGCGGGTTAATATGCCCCATGGAGCGTCGACGAGGGAACGGCCCTGCAGGGTTCCGCCCCATAGATTGCCTACGGCGCAGCCTTTGACCAGGTAACTTCCTGCTCTGTGGGCGCCATCGACAAAAATTGTTTGATCGCGTTCATATTTGTCCCGAATCGTTTCTGTCGGCCTAAAGGGTGATGTGGTCGGAATAAAAATAATATCGGATTCAAACGGCCGGATGCGGGCGAAATTTTCGAAATCGAGTACGTCGGCGCAAATCATAATCGAGAAACGGACATCATCGATTTCAAAATGAGAAAACTCGGTCCCGGGCGAGATACCGTGAAGAAGTTCCTTCTCGGTCGGATTGACTTTGTAATAGGAGCCGATAAACTCACCCCGGCTGTAGACATAACTGGTATTGTAAAATCTCCCGGCCAGCGAGGATATGGCGGTACCGGCGATAATAGTCGTGCGAAAACGATCGGATAAGGTCTGGCAATACTGAAGCCGTTCATAGGTTTCACCGGCGTTACGGGCATTGTCGCGATTTTCAGGATCGACATTGAAATACTCCGGCAAAATCAAGAAGTCGGGCCTTTGCTTGAAAATCAGGAGATTTTCATCCCTCGTAAGCTGCCGGCCGACCTCGCACTGAACTATGGTAACTTTCCGTAACATAGTTATTTTACGCTCGATAGCGACACTTCGTTGCATATCGGGTTAAATTCTATGTTGCTTTCGCCCGATAATAATAATATACATATACCAGGGCAAGTCATACCGGCTGTCAAACCGGGTGTTTACCTGAAACGAGGTGTCATGGCACAGCGAATCTTTATTAATGACGAAGTCGGTCTTTTGGGCGGCTCCAGCGGCCTGGAGGAGAAGCTGCGGCAGAATGGTTATTATCATATTGTCGGCGCCGACGAAGCGGGACGGGGACCACTGGCCGGACCGGTCGTGGCGGCAGCCGTACTGATCCCGGAGGATACGGTTATCGAGGGAGTGGATGATTCCAAAAAACTGACCCCCGCCAAACGTGACCTCGTTTTCGATCGCATTGTCGCCTCCGACGCCGCCTATGCCGTTGGGATCGTCGACAATGAGATGATCGACCGGATAAATATTCTGCGCGCTTCGCTTCATGCCATGGCTCAGGCAATAGGAAAACTCAAATGCCGGAACGCCTTTGTGCTCGTCGATGGCAACCAGACAATCCCCAACCTCGATTTTCCTCAACTCGCCGTTGTCGGGGGAGATGCCACCTGCTCTTCGATTGCGGCGGCCTCGATTATTGCCAAAGTGACTCGTGACAGGATCATGGATCATTATGCCAGACTATACCCGGGATTTTCCTTTGCCCGGCATAAGGGATATCCGACGGCCGAGCATTTGAAGGAACTGCGTCGTAACGGGCCGACGCCGATTCACCGAGTGTCATTCCGACCGGTGCATGAATTGGTTCATCAAACGGAGATGGCACTGGCGCGATGAGTCGCTCACGGCTTGATAAAGGAGCCGCTGGCGAGGAAATCGCCGTCAAATTTCTAAAAAATCTCGGATACGAAATCCTCCACCGCAACCTGCGTTTATCCCATCTGGAAATCGATATAATCTGTCGCGACGAGCAACAACTCGTCTTTGTCGAGGTCAAACATGCCCTGGGTGATAAATTCGGTCACCCGGCGACATGGATCGACCAGCGCAAACAGGAGAAACTCCGCCGAGCGGCCGAGATATATATCGACAAATACGGCGCTTCCGGCATCGATATCCGTTTCGATGCCATCACCATCCAGAGCGGTACGGTCGAGCACTATAAAGGCGCTTTTTAATCTATCCTTAAAATAAAAGGCAGGAGCGGATAACCCCTGCCTTAATTTATTTCATTGCAAAGTGTGCCTATTTCGGTGCGATATTTTTCTTTGTTATTTCTCCCTTGCGATTCCATTTAACGTGCAGATCAGGATCATCCCCATGGTGAAAGACGAATAGATTGCGATGCGGTTCCCGAGCGAGGATGACGTCGATCTGTGTCGTTTGATCGGCACTGATTAAGCTGGACAGGCGATTTCCGGTCACTTCGACATGATAAGGGTCCGGCTTATAGCTGAATAGCTCGGTTCCGCTGTCCGAATTAAAATCCATAAAATATTTTCGTTGCGTTTTCAATTCCTGAAGATCCAGGAAAACGGTCAGGTGATTGCCAGCGATTTTATTCTTATGCAGGTGTTTCACCATTTTGGACGGTTTTTCCTTACCCTTATCGATTACTCCGAGGATGAATTTGAAATCGTCGATTGGCGCTCCGGTTTGATCGCGGAAACGGAAATCGAGTTGAGCGAACGGTTTCCTCTTTGAACGAGTCTTTCTCGTTATTGCGGCTAAGCCGCGTCGGGCCAGATCATAATCGGCGCTGGTTTTCACCCGGAGACATTGAAGAATCGTTTTCAGATTCAGGTATTCGGTCGAATTAGGTGCCGCGTTTTTTGTAATATTATTCATAATTCCGTGCTTGTCTCCGGAGTGAACATAATCTGCCATGGCGGCAAACGGGACGCCTGATATCTCACCGACCTTTTTTATCTTTCCGGTAGCACCATTCAACTGGAACCTGCGGAAATTGAGATTGGCAGCCGGTACGCGCACGACCATATCCGAACCATCCTCGTATCCTGCCGGAAAGATCTTCGAGGCGAAGAAATTTCTCTCCACACGGTCGCCGATAAGGCAAAACGGTTTTATCCCTTTACCGCGCCATTGTGAAAAATCAAGCCATTGCTTATTACTATCCCATGAGAAATCGCTGCCCAATTCGAGCGATGTCAGGATTTTGTTTCCGGTATCTCCATGGTATTTGGCGTGAGCCAGCATACTGCGGCCATGATGAGCCAGTCGCGAACCAAAATGAGGGCCGGCAAGGAAGACAATATTTTTCAGAGGTTTTCCAGCTATGAACTTACCCTGATAATGATCGACAACCCAATCTTTGACAACCAGAGCGCCCGTGCTGTGGGTGATCATATGGAATGGTTTATTCCATTGCGATTTCCCCAGATGCCGTTTCAACTCATTATGCATGGCCTGTGAAATGTCCCCGATCTCGACTTCATCGTCAAGCGATACATATCGACCCGGAAAGATTTCATGCAGATCGTAGCCATGCTTTGCCAGTTGCAGATGCAGGGCCTGATAGGTGGTCGTTTCCTTCACCGACCAGCCATGAATGAGAAATACCTTCTCCGGCATATTCTCCCCCTTGTGAAATTGTTTTTACCGATTGACGCTTGCCCGGCCATGATGCGACTGCTTTCAGGCGCGCCGGTTTATCAGATACTGACTATCAGATTATCAAGGACGCAATTTATTATAACCAAATGCCGGATTTGTGGCAAGCTTGAAAAATTCTTTGAAAATCGGAGTCAGATACTGACAATGATCGGTTAATTCGACTCATGACCGGAGGATGGCTCCGCCCAGAATCTGAATATCCGAGGAAAGACCATTGTGTCACAGATTGCCCCCAGAATTGCACCTGACGCATACATAATATAATCGAGTGGATCGAAAGTCTGTCCGAAAATAGGTATCCCAAGATATTGAAGCGTCTCGACCGTGGCGCCGATTGCGAAAACTAAGGAGGCCTTTACCCACCAGCGTTTGATAATCGGAAGGGAGATGTTTGAAAAAAGGAAATACACACCGAAAGGAAGGAGAATATCGATCAGGTAGCCGTTGACGAAATCGGGGAGGGGACCGCTATAATGTTTCCCGGTAAAAAAATGAAGCAAGGCGATCGGTAGCATGATGCTGACAATCAAAATCCGCCGTCGAAATCTCCGGGATTGATGCGTTTTGTCCACGCTGGATGATTCAAAACTAATATTATCCATACCAGTTTTCAATACGGTGATCGGTTAGGAAAGTTCGATGCGGCTGTAGTCTTTGCATTTATTGATCCGTTTTCTTCCTGACTACAAAATATTTAATCAATCCAAAAATACTGATCAACAGCCAGAAAACTTCGATGATAAAGGCCGATAAGTTCCAGCTTATGATTAACGATACAATAATCAGCGAAGCGCCGCATGCGTTCAATATCGAATAGAGCAGGTCGGCTGCCTTCAATTTATTCATTTGAAGCATAAGGTAGGCGACGATTATCAACGCTGCGCCGATTAGTCCGATTATATCATAGACGCCATACATATTACCAGATTACCAAAACGGTTAATATTCCGCTAATAAAATTTGCCAGAAACCATGCGACCCTGAACCGATCGCTGTTATATCTGTGCCCCAGCTTGATCTGGTTACCGCTCCAAAACCAGAAACTCAGGCTGTGATAAATGAATACCACTGCCGGAAACCAGGCCAGCTTATACGCCCAGGCGGCATTTAAAATCAATCCGACTGCCGCCACACCATAGATCAATCCGAGCATTACATCGGCAGCGGCGATACCTTTTTCATATGCCTTAAATTCCGGTATCATGCTCTTTTCGGCAATCCCCAGTTTTGCGGCGAAATCCCAGTTTAGCAAAGAGATCGACTGACCTATGCAATGGATAAGAAATCCAATGACCAGAATTAAAACACCGGCCACAATATTGGCATAAGGGAAAAGCTGCTCTTCCATGAGTTAAATCTCCGTTTGGATATTGCCCTGATAAGATAAAAATACAATGTCTGATATTGAACTGCAAGCTGTATCTAATGAGGTATTATAGTATCAAATGTTGGCCAGAAGGCAATTAGTTAATCGAGGGATAAGCGGGGGCAACGGGGCGGACACTACGGAAAATTTATTCTCCAGTCATCTTTTTTATTTCGTCCAGCAGGACCGCCTCCATATCCGCTTCTTTGACTTTGCGGACGATTTCACCCTTGAAAAATAGTAATCCCTCACCCTTGCCGCCGGCGATGCCGACATCAGCGGCTTTGGCCTCACCGGGACCGTTGACGACGCAGCCCATAATAGCGACCTTGAGTGGTTTCTTGATATGGCGTGTCTTCTCCTCAATACTCTCAGCCAAACCGATCAAATCAATTTGACATCGTCCGCAGGTCGGGCAGGAAATAACCTCAACGCCTTCTCGCTTAAGCTCCAATGCTGCCAATATTTTTTTGCCTACTTTGATTTCTTCAACCGGATCAGCCGTCAATGATACCCTGAGGGTATCACCAATCCCACGAGCCAGAAGCGCCCCGATCCCGGCAGCCGATTTGATCGTCCCGGAAAAGAGAGTCCCGGCTTCGGTGATACCGATATGAAAGGGGTAATCGGCCAGTTCGGCCAGCATGGAATAAGCGGCGATAGTACAGAGCACATTGGTCGATTTCAGGGCGATAATCGTATCGTGAAAATTATGCTTTTCCAGAATTTCCAGTTCCCGCAGGGCCGCCCCGACAAAAGTGCGCGGATCGCCATGGCCGAACTCCTCAAGTAAATCCTCCGGCAACGAACCGGAATTGACTCCGATTCGGATCGGGACCTCTGCGCCTTTGGCCGCCTTGACAACTTCGGCAACCTTCCATTCGGCGCTGATATTGCCGGGGTTGATCCGAACCTTGTCAACGCCCTGTTCGATTGCCTTCAATGCCAGAGTGTGCGAAAAATGTATGTCAGCCACCAGCGGAATAGAAATCTGTTTTTTGATCTCAGCCAGGCAGCCGGCGGCGCTGCTGTTGAGGACTGCCACACGAATAATTTCACACCCGGCCTCCTCAAGACGCCGAATCTGATCTACGGTAGCGGCGATATCTCGCGTATCGGTGTTGGTCATCGACTGCACTGAAACAGGAAAACCGCCGCCGACAATAACATCACCGACCTTGACTGCGCGCGACTTGCGCCGCTCAACCGGGTACTCGATGGCATGAGAGGCAAGTTTGTCCCGCCATCTCTTTTCCGCATTATGTGATATATCACTTGACATTGTCATCTCCGTCCGGCTTAATTTAAGGCTATTACGCCAAAAGACAACCGAAAGTTAGGACGATTTGGACTACAGAAAATTTTTTATTTATCTGGTCATTATTCTAGCGGTGGCCGGATACTGGTATAAAACCGATCGCGACGAAAAAATACGAGCCGAGGCGAGCCTTAAATTTGCCGATGTATACGCCGCCACGACAGTTATTGCTGAATTGTATCGCAATGAGCCGGAAAGGTTTACGCGGGCCCGCGATTCGATCTATGAGGTCTATCGGTTCAATGCCGATTCGATTCGGGCATTCGAAAAAACATTTGAGGATAGGGAAGAGGAATGGACTTCGATCTGGAGCACGATTCGGAATAAAGCCGATTCATTGATTGGATATTTTCAGGATAACCCGATCGAACATCCTTCCGATTCCGCCGACACCGCTGCCGATTCCATAACTTCCCGGTAATTCCCGCCGGAAATCAATTCTTGATCACAAAAATGGGCGAATTTGTGAAAAATTTCTCAAGCAAGGGTTGATTTTGGATCGTGTTATATCTTATATTCCGTTCGATTGAAACTAACTTTTGAGCGTTAATGGTTTTTATAGATTGGACTGGCACGACATGAAAGAACTATTATCCGGTAACGAGGCGGTAGCGCGCGGTGCGTTTGAGGCCGGCGTTAAGCTGGCAGCCGCGTATCCCGGTACTCCCTCGACCGAAATTTTGGAAAATATAGCAGCCCGCTTTCCGTCAATTTACGCCGAATGGTCGCCCAACGAAAAGGTCGCCTTCGAAGTCGGTATCGGCGGTTCCATGGGCGGCGGCCGCAGTTTGGTAACCATGAAACACGTTGGCGTCAATGTTGCCGCCGACCCGTTGATGACCTTTGCCTATACCGGCGTCAACGCAGGATTCGTGTTTGTGAGCGCCGACGATCCGGAGATGCATTCCTCGCAGAATGAGCAGGACAATCGCTTCTTCGCCAAATTTGCTCAGATACCGCTCTTGGAACCTTCCGATTCGCAGGAATCGAAGGATATGGTCAGGACGGCAATGGAGATATCCGAAGAATTCGATACTCCGGTGATGCTGAGGATGACGACTCGTATCTCGCATTCAAAAAGTGTCGTCGAACTCAATGACCCGGTGGAAGTATCTCATAAACAGTTTGATCGCGACGTTGCCAAGTATGTAATGCTTCCCGCTCATGCTCGTCTGCGGCATACCAAGGTAGTGGAGAGGCTGGCCAAACTTGCAGAATATGCCGAAAATTCTCCATTGAACCGGATCGAAGATTACGGTACCAAAATCGGAATTATAACTGGCGGAATATCTTACCAATACGTCAAAGAAATCATGCCGGATACGGATGTTTTCAAAATCGGTTTCGGTTTCCCGCTGCCTCTGAAAAAAATCAAAAAGTTCGTCGAGGCCCATGAACGGGTTCTCGTCGTTGAGGAACTGGAACCTCATTACGAAGAGATTATCCGCGCCGCCGGTATGACATCGGTAAGAGGCAAAGAGTTTTTTGGCCGAGAAGGAGAATTGTCACCGCGCCGGGTTGCCGAGGGGATGCATAAAGCGGGTATTCTGGAGAAAGCCCCCGAAATCGGCTTTAAACCGGCCGAACTTTTCCCTCGCCCTCCGGTACTTTGTCCGGGATGCCCTCACAGAGGAATGTTCACCGTTCTGAAAAAACTGAAAGCAACCGTCACCGGCGATATCGGATGTTATACCCTGGGGACAGTTGAGCCATTAGGGGCGCTGCATACCTGTATCTGCATGGGAGCCTCGATCGGCAATGCCATCGGTATGGAAAAAGTCAACGGTTCCAAAGAACCGGTGGTGGCGGTGCTGGGCGATTCCACCTTCCTCCATTCAGGCATCACCGGCTTGATGGATGCCGTCTACAATAAGTCGAACATCACGACGATTATCGCCGATAATCGCATTACCGCCATGACCGGCGGACAGCAAACACCGGCAACCGGTTATACTCTGATGGGTGAAGAGACCCAATCGGTGGATTTTGTCAAACTGGTCGAAGCCCTGGGCGTCGA
The DNA here is from genome assembly GCA_030668485.1 of Candidatus Zixiibacteriota bacterium. Classification (GTDB taxonomy): domain Bacteria; phylum Zixibacteria; class MSB-5A5; order GN15; family JAAZOE01; genus DAOUTW01. The sequence continues at coordinate 19,050 of DAOUTW010000017.1, read as the reverse complement.
GTCGGTGCGGACTATCGATCCTCTCAATTATGAGGAAACCCTGGCAGTCATGAAAGAAGAGATGGCCCGGCCGGGTCCATCGGTGGTTATCACTACCCGCCCGTGTGTCCTTATGCCTAGACGGGTAATGGATGTGCCCTATGAAGTGATACTCGAGGACTGCAACGGATGCAGCGCCTGTTTCCGTATCGGATGTCCGGCCATTTTCCCGTCAAAGGAATTGGCCAAGGGGAAATTCCCCAAAGCGGAAATCGACGCCACCCACTGCACCGGATGTACCCTGTGCGCACAGATCTGCCGCCCCGAGGCGATTGTCATGAAACAACCGGCCGAGAAGGTCAAGTGAGGATATGATGGATAATCAAATTAAAAATATATTTATTGCCGGAGTCGGCGGCCAGGGGGTGCTTTTGGCATCGGAACTGTTGTCGGAAGCCGCTATCGTTTCCGGCTATGATGTCAAAAAATCTGAAGTCCACGGCATGTCGCAAAGAGGCGGAGTCGTTTCATCACATGTCAGAATCGGGAAAAAAGTATTCTCGCCGATCATCCCCTACGGTCAGGCCGACATTATCCTGTCGTTTGAGCAGGCCGAAGGGCTGGGGGCGATTGATTGGTTATCACCCACCGGAAAAATGGTCATCTCCAGCACCCGGCTGGTACCCCCGTCAGCCAATTTTGGCAAGCTCAGCTATCCCGAAGATCCCGTGGCCGAGATCAGAAAACGGACTGATAACGTTATTCTGGTCGATGCCGAAAAAATGGCGCTTGAACTTGGAAATATTCGACTCGTGAATACTATTCTCCTGGCGGTCGCCTCGCCCTTCATCGGGTTTGAGAGAAACGTCTGGGAAGAAGCCATCAAAAAACTGGTCAAGCCGAAATATGTAGATTTGAATCTCAAGGCTTTTTCGCAGGGATACGAGCTGGCCGGCAGCGAGGTGAAAGCGTAGAATAAACCTCAGAGGGAAACATGGATAAGAATGAGGCGGCTGTCCTGGTTATCAATCCCGGGACAACCTCTACCAAAGTGGCAGTCTTTCGCGGCAGCGAGGAAATCCACAGCGAAAATATCGAATATGTGGCCGAAGAACTGGCCGCATTCGATCTTGTTTCGGAGCAGTTTGATCTGCGCCTCAAAGGGATCGAGAAATGGCTGGAGACAATTCCGGAGGAAGATCGATCATTCAATGCCATTGCCGGACGTGGAGCGCCCCTCAAGCCACTTGAAGGCGGGACCTATAGCATTTCAGAACAAATGCTGGGTGATGTACGCACCTCGCATTATTCCAATCATGCCTCAAATCTGGGACCTCTTCTGGCCGATTACTTCTCAAAGAAGTTCATAGCTCCGGCCTATATCACCGATCCGATCACGGTCGATAATTTTACCGACCTGGCTCGCATCTCCGGCTTTCCGGGAATCGTTCGCAAATGTCGGGCTCATGCCTTGAACATAAAAGCGGTCGGGCGCGCCGAGGCGGCAGGAATGGGCCGAAAGCTGGAGGAAGTAAACTTCATCGTAGCCCATATGGGTAATGGAATTTCCATCGCCGCTCTTGAAAAAGGCCTGATCGTTGATGTCAACGACGGCCTTTTGGGGATGGGACCATTTTCGCCGGATCGAGCCGGAGCCTTGCCGATCGGAGCTTTGGTGGAGTTGTGTTATTCAGGTAAGTACGAGCAGAAAGATCTGGAAAAAGCGCTGTCCAAGAAAAGCGGCCTGATGGGCTATCTCGGTGTCAATGATCTCCGCCAGGTAGAGCAGATGATTGCGGGCGGCGATCAGAAAGCAAAGACCATATTCAATGCGATGTGTTATCAGATCGCTAAGGAAATCGGGGCAGTTAGCGCCGTGCTGAAGGGCAAAATCGACGGCATAATACTGACCGGGGGAATGGCATATTCTCAGCGCCTGACCGATACGATTTCGAGCTATGTCGAATTTATCGCCCCGATCAAATTGGTGCCGGGCGAACATGAAATGAAAGCGCTGGCCGAGGGCGCCATCCGCGCTTTGACCGGAGAGGAAAAAGTCAAAATCTACGATTAATTCGGGTTCGCATTCCATCAACAATTCCATATATTACAGCCATGATCAAATCATCTCAGGAAATTATTGCAGCCGCGCAAAAGCTGTCGCAAAATGGTAAACGACGGCGGATATCAGTCGCGGTAGCGCAGGATGCCGACGTCCTGGGTGCCGTTCGTTCAGCCTATGATGACGGCATATGCGACGCTTCGCTGTTCGGTGATGGTCAAAAAATCAAAAATCTATCCGAGGAAAATCAGATTTCACTCGACGGCCTCGATGTCATCGATCAGCCGGACGCCAGTAAGGCGGTATTGCAAGCGGTGGAATTGGCGTCGACCGGCGAGGCCGATGCGGTGATGAAAGGATTCGTCTCTACCTCGGCATTACTCAAGGGCGTCCTCGACAAACGCTTTAACCTGCGGGCTGGATCGACTCTCTCGCATGTCGCCGTTCTGACATTGCCGGGTTATCATAAGTTGTTGATGGTCACCGATGGCGGGATGATAGTTAAACCAAGACTTGAACAAAAACTGGGTATCCTGAAAAATGCCGTGCTGGTCGGCAAGGCACTTGGGATCGATCCGGTGAGAGTGGCTTTGTCGGCCGCCGCAGATACTGTTATCGACAAGATGCCGCAAACCAAAGAAAACGCAGAACTGGTTAAAATAGTCAAAGCCGAAAATATCGCCGGGTGCGAAGTGGCCGGACCGATGAGTTTTGATTTTGCGACCTCGGCCGATGTTGCCGCGATGGAAGGAATCGACAACCCGGTAGCCGGGAATGCCGATGTCTATTTGGTGAGCAGTATCGAGGAATGCAATATCACCACCAAAAGCATGATAATCTTTGCCAGGGCGATTTTCGCCGGTGTGATTGTCGGCGCCAGAGTACCGGTCTCGTTGGTGTCGCGAACCGATCCGGTGATCGGCAAAAAGACGTCGATTGCTCTCGCTTGCCTCGTCTCTGATTATTACCGCCGCACCGAGGGGGAGGGATAAGCGATGAGCGACCAGATTAAAACTTTCGACCGGCTTGTCTCGGCCACCAAGCGGATTGAGACTTCCAAGAAAAGAGCTCGTGCGGCATTGGTCGGAGCCGAGGAACCGTCTTATCTCAAAATGACCATTCGCGCCGCCGAAGAGGGGCTGATCGAACCGATACTTATCGGCCCGAAAAATAAGATTGAAGAGAATGCGAAGGCTAATGACCTTGATCTCTCGTCGCTCCAGATAATCGACCGCGACAGCAAGGTCGATATGATCATCGAAACGGTCAAACTGGTGGTTGACGACAAGGTCGATTTTATCATTCGCGGAAATATTACAACCGGCCTGATGCTGGCAAGGATGTTCGAACGCCCGAATGGTTTGCGGGTTCGCAAAAACATCCTGAGTCATCTGGCGATATTCGAACATGAGCTGTACCCCCGGTTGTTGATTATGAGTGACGGCGGTGTTACCGTGGCGCCTAATATCGATCAGAAGCTGGGGATAATCCTGAACTCGGTCCGGGTCGCCAATATGCTGGGAGTGGAAATGCCACGGGTAGCAATGATGGCGGCGGTCGAGGTGATCTATACGGCAATGCCGGTAACGATGGACGGCGCCGTGATATCCAAGATGCAGGATAAGGGGCAGATTAATAATTGTTATATCGATGGGCCGTTGTCGATGGATGTGGCGCTGGTGCCGGAAGTGGCCGAACAGAAGGGCGTCAAGTCCGAAGTAGCCGGCCGGGCCGATATTATCATTATGCCGAATATTGAAACCGGCAACGCGACCTATAAAGCGATGTCGATCTTCGCCAAAGCGAAGACGGCGAGTGTGATCGTCGGCGGTAAAGTCCCGATAGCATTGTCCTCTCGCTGCGACACGACCGACAACATCTTCAATTCCCTCGTCCTGGCATCGTTCATAGCCTTGAATGATAAGTAAGGTTTCCGATAGTATATTTCTCGTAGGGCGGGATCCGTGTGATCCCGCCTCTGAAGACCTGGACAACCAGCACGAATACTGACATTGGAAAGTGGCAAACGGTCATCACAAAGTATAGAGATGACAAGAAAGAGTATTGCAGAAACTATAGGTTATTGTTTAATTGCGTGATTGGTTGGGGAACATGTATATTCTGCTTTTGAATAGAAGGCTCTTATTATGAATGAATGGGAATTTACAGGCGATGTTTGCAGTTGGATAAACGAAATTCTCGACCGCACACCAATACCCCCATTTTACCGTGCGAAAGTCGAGCAGACCGGAGACGGCAGTCGAAAACGACGCGATCTGACCCTTCTTGACAAAAGCAAGCGGGCGCTTATTACCGGCGAAATTAAACTGCCATACCAGGCCGACGGCAGTAGTCCCTACATCAGCAAGGTCGTAAAAGACGCCCGAAAAAAAGCCCGCCGGGCGAAAGCTCGATTTTTCTTCACTTGGAATGTAAATGATTGTGTCCTTTGGGAGACCGATCCGGCAGATCCATCAAAGCTGGGACAGGATTACAAATCCTGGCCGGTCACACACGTTCACAATGAGGCACAGCTTGAGCATAAGGCGACTGAGGATGATGTCACCGGCTGGCTGGTGAAATTTCTTCATTCTGTCGCCCAGATTCTTGAGGGCACCGTCAAAATCGGTCGCAAACCGCCCGATGAAAAATTTATCGAGGCTCTTGAATCATCGCTAAAAATGCCTATCCAATTTACCTACGATAAGTTAGATCAACTATACAAAAACAAACGGGAGCGAGTTCGCCTTGACAAGTGGATGCGTGAGGATCAGGGTTGGACAATATATGATAATCCGGAGGGTATCCGGGAAAACCTTGAGCGGGCCTCACGCTTTGCCTGCTATGCCTTAGTGAACAAACTCGTCTTTCACGAGGCATTGCTCAAGAGATATGGCCGGCGGTTGGTTAAACTCCGTGTGCCTGACCATGTCGAAACCGGAGAACAACTCTGGACGCATCTTGAATCGTATTTCAAAGATGCGGTCAAAGTCACCGGTGACTATGAAACGGTTTTCGGTGAGGATCATAGATCGACGGGTAATCGCATCCCCTTTTATTCTGATGAAGCCGTCCCGCACTGGCGTACGCTTATCGATGAAATCCATGACTTTGATTTCTCGAAGCTCGATCACGAAGTGATCGGCACGATGTTTGAACGTCTCCTGTCACCCGAGGAACGACACAAATACGGCCAGTATTACACCCGTGTCGAGATTGTCGACCTCATTAACAGCTTCTGCATACGAGACGGCGACGAAAAGGTAATGGATCCGGCCTGTGGTGGTGGGACTTTCCTTGTCCGTGCTTATGCCCGTATGAAAGCCCTGAAACCCGAGCAGCAACACGGTGAAATTCTGAAGAATATCTTCGGCGTCGATATTATGAATTTTGCTACGCACTTGACCACCATCAATCTTGCAGTGCGTGATCTTATTGACGACGAAAATTACCCTCAGATTGTCAGAAGCGATTTCTTTGAGGTCGATTCCGGAAAGGTCTTTGCCACACTACCACGCAAGATTAAGTCGGCTGGAATGGGTACGACTCAACGCCGCGATGTTGAGGTACCGGCGCTTGATGCAGTTATCGGTAACCCCCCATACATTCGTCAGGAAGAGATACCCAAGGCCAAAAAGCCGCGCTATAAAGAACTTATTAAGAAAGAGGCGCATGTAACTCTTTCCGGGCGGAGCGATATCCACTGTTACTTCTGGCCGCATGCTACGACTTTTCTCAAGGATGACGGTTATCTCTGCCTTCTCACTTCAAGTCAATGGCTTGACGTGGAATACGGGTTTAAGCTTCAGGAGTGGATACTCAGGAATTTCGAGATTAAGGCTGTCTTTGAGAGCATTGATGAACCATGGTTTATTGGCGCACGGGTCGCAACCACGGTGACCATTCTAAAACGCCAGCCTGATGATACGAAGCGAACGTCGAATAATGTGAAATTCGTTCAATTACGTCGCCCAATGAGTGAGCTCCTCGCCAATGATGGTACGGTCGCGGGCGCAGTGCAGGCGGCTGATGATTTCCGTGATGAAATTATGGGACTAACGGGAAATGAATTGAATAATAGGTATAGAGCAAGACTGGTTTGTCAAGGAGAGTTATGGGATAATGGTGTCAAATTAGGTCGTGCGATGGGCAAAGAGGACGGGCATTACTTCGGTGGCAAGTGGGGTATGCACTTGCGAGCCCCGGATGTTTGGTTTGATTTGGTTGATGCCTTCGGTAGCGCACTCAAGCCGCTTGGTGCAATTACCGAAGTGAGGTTTGGCGTAAAGTCCGGTAATGATTCCTTTTTCTTCCCAAGAGATTGCAGTTATGAAATGTTAGAAAAATATCCTGATTCAACCCTCTTCAAATCGGAATTCGGATTACCCCGCAAGGCTGTAGAGAATGGTGAGGTGAAGCTCGTTAGGTGTGGAGAAGGCTACAATACGATAATGCCAATCGAATCGAGATATCTTGAGCCCGAATTGCACAGTCTTATGGAGGTAGACGGTTTTGTTGCCCTTCCCGAAAACTGTGCACGTATGATTCTATTGATTGATGAGCGCAGGAAAAACATTAAGGGGAAATACGCAAAAGCATATGTGAAGTGGGGTGAATCTTTAGGAGTTCACAAAGGATCGACATGTGCATCACGTCAATCTGAGGCACGCGAATGGTATGATTTATCCGGCCATATGAGAGGAGAGGCATTTTGGCCAATGGCTCAACAGTACAAGCACGCCATACCGGTTAACCATCATAATCTTATCTGCAATCACAATCTATTTGACGTCTCAGCAAAATCTGTGTCAGGTGACGTAATAGCTGGGGTGTTGAACTCGACTCTTGTTGTACTTTCAAAGTTCCAGTTTGGTCGCCCGGTGGGCGTTGAGGGAAATCTGAAAACAGAAGTCGTTGATGTAAACATGATGCTTGTTCCAAATCCCGAACGTGGAACTAAGAAATCTTTGAATAGAGTTGCTTTGGCATTTCAAGAGCTTTCAAAAAGAGGCGCATTGCAGTTTCTTTCTGAAAAGCGTCTAAGACAAATGGCTTACACTCAATCTGGTCGGGAAAATGATCTTGAGTCATTATCGGATCTCTGCGAACTCGACATGGAAGACAGGCGCGAACTTGACGAAGCCGTGCTTGAGATGATGGGCGTTAAGACAAAGAAGCGCAGGGCTGAAATTTTGGATGTGCTTTATGATTATATGCGAACCTTCTTTGAAATTGTACGGCTAAAGGAAGAAAAGGCAATTGCAAATAAGAACCTCACGAAGCGAAGGGGTAAGTTGAGGCCTGCGGACATTGCCGCGCAGATATACGAAGACATTCAATCGTCGGAAACATGGCTCCTTAAGCAGTATGATCCCGACTTCATTGATAGAAACGAGCCATTCGATTCGCACGATCTACCTGATATCGGCACACCCAAAATATCTGCTGATATGTTCAATGGAAACGGACTAACATTCGCGAAAGGAAAAAGAAATACAGGTCATGTCTCGACACAGCATAAAAGACAGGACGACTTGATTATGTTGCTTGTCGAGGATGGTTACCGGGGCCTAATCCGTGTTCCGCACACCAAAGAGGAATGCAACAGGGTTTTAAATCAATACGCCAGGTTCGTGAAAAAGAGAGATGCGAAGCTTAATGAGCTTGTCGCTGATCGCACTTCTGATGAGGACTTGCAGGAGAAGATTTTCGCTGAACTCAAGGTACTGATTCGAGGATAAAGTACCGAGTACCCCGCCCAGAGGACATTCTTATGTCCGCTGGTGGGATTCAAGCGATCACAATAGCAGTTAATCCAGATCATCCATGCGATAGCCCAAAAGTGGCCCCTGCCACCGGCCTGCAAAATCGACATAACATCGTTGTAGATCCTGCCCTCCTCCCTATAAATGAACCTGACATTTATGGAGTCTTACCTATGCACACAACCGAAAAGAAAATTCCCCCGAAAGCCAGAGTCGGCAAAAACCTTAAATATGCGAAACGAACCCTAAACCATTGCGAAACATACATGTCCGTCTGAGCGGGACAGAAAATGATACCCAAAAAAGAAAATTCTTTAAAAATGAGCGACCAAAGCCAAATCCCCTGCAATCCCAAGAACGACAATCAATAATGGGACCTAAAATAACACCCGGTGTATGTAAAATACATACACTTTTCTGCATCGAGTCTGCCGGATGTTCTCGTTTTTCTCGGCGTTTACTATGGCAATTCATTCCAGTCACCCTTGCTACAGCCAAAATCCGGCTTCTGCCAGCGCGACAGCTAAAGACAGGCTTTTGCCTGCCGGATCAATACAAATGCGCACCAATTCCCCGCGTAGCAGTAATTACATATAACTGGAATAGCATATCCGAATAAAGGGAATAAAAATGGAAGCAACCAAGATATTGTCAAGTGAACATCGCGTGATCGAAGTAGTGATAGATTGTATGGTGAAAATGACCGACAAGGCGCTGGCCGAGAGCAAACTGGACGGTCAATCGGCCAGAGAAGCGGTCGACTTTATCCGTACCTTCGCCGATCAATGTCATCACGGCAAAGAAGAAGATATCCTGTTTGTGGAGATGGTCGCCAAAGGGATGCCGTCCGACAGCGGCCCGATCGGCGTCATGCTTTCGGAGCATGTCATGGGACGGAACTTCGTGAAGGGTATGTCGGAAAATATCGACGCCGCTGCCGCCGGTGATGAATCAGCCGTGAAGGCTTTCGCCGAAAATGCAAAGGGTTATGCCGCGCTGTTGCGTGCCCATATCAAGAAAGAGGATGATATCCTTTATCCGATGGCCGAACAGACGTTTAATGAGGACGAACAAAAGAAGATGCTGGAGTCGTTTCATCATGTGGAAAAAGACCACATGGGCGAAGGGACTCATGAGAAGTACCTGAAACTGGCGAAGTCATTGGCCGAAAAGTTTGGCGTGCCTACCGATCAGATTTCCGAATCGTTCCATTCCTGCGGACATTAAGTTCAGAGCGAGAGGTCATCAAGTAAGTTATAGACGGGGCACCCCATTATTGGTTTTTGGGCAGGCTTTTACTATTCCTGCAGGATATGATCAATCCATTCCAGGTAGGCGGCTCGTGTTTCGTCGTTGCATCTTTCATGGCCGGTCTCTTCTTCAACGTGAAATTCTACTTTTGCCCCAGCGTCCTTAAGTTGTTGCACGAACTCTCGGGTGCCGTCGATGGAAAGATTACGGTCGGCTCCTCCGTGAAAGATGAACATCGGCGTATCTTTAAAAACTCCGGTATTATCATCCTGAGTGAAATCTGCGCATTCGTCGAAATAAACAGGCGTCCCGCTGAAAATCGCCAGACTGCGGAATTTCTCAGGAGTCTCAAAGTGCGTGCGATACACGCCGTATCCGCCCATGGAAAAACCGGACAGTATGATTTTATCGGGATCGATCGGGTAGTCGGTCATGATCGCCTCAATCGATTCGGCCAGATCGACCTGGGCATTGTCCCGGCAATAGGCATTCGATGGCCCTCTGCCCTTGGGACCCAGAGCGATAAATCCCTCGGGAATCAGGTCCCTCACACCGCGAATATTAGTTTCATCAGAGGCGCTTCCATGCAGGTAAACGAAAAGACCGTAGGTTTTGCCGGGATCAAAATCATCCGGCAGCCAGGCCATATAGGGCTGGAGAGTGTTATCCAGTTTTGAGCGATATGCCTTTCGCACAAATCCAGTTTGATCATATATTACGTCTTCTCCGGCCTCGGCCTTTTTGATGTTTTCCAGAAGCCGGTAGTGCCTGATTCTTTCTATGGCACAGGTTTCATACGAATACAGTTTTGCAAGGTCTTCTTGAATTTCCTGAGCCTGAAATTGTAGAGTGGTCAGGCTCCCGTCCGATATCCCGCCCCGCATCTTCTCAATCCTCGAAGATATTTCGTCAAAATCGAAATCGGAGATGATCGAAATAGCGCCTTCGCCGCGTGAATCGCCGACGCTGGAGTAATATTCGATTCCATAACCGCCCGGAGGGAGAACCTTCGGTTCAAGCGCATAACTGTATATCGTTACCCCAGCATCGCAGGGATATGTATCACGGGTATAGTTAACCGCCTTTTTTTCGCCCGATCGCAAAATTGTCGTCATATTTTCTTCGGTCGGTCCCGAAGCAACGGTCGCGGCCCTGAAGCGAAGAGTGTCATCGGTTTTGATATGGTTTCTTTCCGGCAGAACAAAAGTCTGCGGGAGACCGTCGATGACAGGTTGCTGAAATGTCATGGTCAAATAATCACGGGGACTGTTTTCGCAACCCAGACAGGCTTCCAGAACTTCATATCGAATCCGATTTCCATTTTCGAGAGCCTTCACGAAAGCCAGGTTGAATCCGATCCCTTCGGACAGCCACGGATGATAGGGATGGATCGCTTCCCACGGCAGGTAAAGTTCGAAGCTTATAATCCCGTCTCCATTATGAAATTCCATTTTGGTATCATCGCCGGTGGGGATGAAAATCTTGTCGACATTGTAATACCAGAAAATATGACGACACCATTCATTGGCCGGATTGTCTACCGCCGAACAGGCCAGGACATAGAACTCCTCACTGGGTGCATTATCGGGCAGCGGTTTGGCTATGACCATGTGAAAGCCGTCGCCGTGCTGATAGGCTCGGTCGCGAAAAATGATCGAATCGGCTTCGGCCTCAATATAGAGATATAAAAAGTCAGTGCCGTATCCCAGACGATAATTTACCGGGATGAGAGAATCGGAGTCATCTTTCTCGATGGCAATGAACTCACGCACCGGCAGATATTTCAAGTTATCATCCAGAATCCCATCGATGACCGGCGTTTCTGACAAGAAATCAACTTCGGGTGTCAGTGCCATGGATTGATTTCCTTCCGTCTGTGCTATTGTGAAAGATGTTGTTGCCGAAGATAATATCAGAACCCCACAAACCGTTATTAATGCCTTTCGAAAGCTCCCCGATGCCATCTTAAATCCCTCACTTTTTATGGCTGCCCATGTTTAATATAGGCCAATATACGAACCTTCCAGAAAAAATGTTACGCCAATGTCGGACAAAATAACCGATGTTTATATTAAAGGTGACCCGAAATGACTCTCCACGAATTAAAAAATTTACTCCCTTGACAATCTGGATAAAATTTGTATACTTTAAGGAGAAATCATAAGCGAGGATGGATACCTTCATGCGTAGAGTTAAATTTGCTCTGGCCGTAACGGCCTTGGTTCTGTTTTCGGTATCTTTGGTTCATTCCAAACCCGTATATGTGCCCGGTGATGCTGCTACGATTCAGGCCGGTATCGATATCGCCGAAGATTACGATACGGTCATGGTTCTGCCCGGAACATATACCGAAAATATATTTATTCTCGACCGGGTGGTCTCGATAATAAGCGAAGCGGGGCCAGCGGAAACTTTTCTTCATCCGGTAGATCCCGACTCTCCGGTTCTGACCGTGTTTAAATGGACCAAAAGCCCCGGCTCGGCGGAGGATAGTCCTCGTGCCGAATTTTCAGGCTTTACCATTTCCGGGGGAGGCGACAGCTATACCATCGATATCGATCTGTTCTCCAGAATAATTATCAGTAATAATATTTTCCATGACAATATCCCGTCGAAAATTACCGATAAGTCAGTAATTGTTTGCAACGGCGACAGCAGCGCGCCGATAATATCGAAAAATGTTTTTTACGAAAACTATGGGATCACCTGCGTGATGATTCAGGCGGGTGAGGCGCTGGTTATCAACAACACTTTCGATGGCAACAGTTCGGCATTCCTCTGCAGCAGCGATCGAGCCTCCGCGCTAAACAATATTGTGATCAATCACGAGTTGATCGCCGTGGACGGGGTTTTTTTGAGGCTGGATTATAACAATATCTGGAATAACATTCTCGACTATGGCTGATCATGCACCATCGGGCTCAATGATTTTTCATTGGACCCGCAGTTTACCGGTCCGGTAGACCATGATTATACGCTTCAGAGTAACTCGCCATGCATCGACGGCGGCGACCCCGAACCGGGGTATAACGATCCCGACGGTTCGCGCAACGATGTCGGCGCCATGCCCTTTATCGCGCCTGCCTATGTTTGCGGCGACGCTAACATGGATGGGCAGCTAAATGTCGGCGATGCGGTTTTTCTCATCAATTTTATTTTCGGCGGAGGCCCGGGACCCGATCCGGTTGAGGCCGGAGACGCCAATTGCGAGGGGCAGGTCAATGTCGGCGACGCCGTTTACCTGATCGCTTTTGTGTTCAATGGCGGCGCGGAACCCTGCTGTCCGTGAGACCCTTTATTGGAAGATATTCCCTTCCATATCGAGAACGCCCTCATTATGCAATCGGATAGAATCGTCTGCATTTCCGGAGAATAAACACCCCATGAGGGCATTATTCGGTGAATCCGTCGCCGGGGAATCCAGCCAGAAACCATAGCCGTTATTTTCGATGAAGGAACAACTTTCGAAAACGAGTCGGGTTACGCCGGTGCCGGTCCCTTCTGTGACATGGGATATAAACGCCCCATGACTATGGTTTCCGGAAATTATCAGGTCATGGAAACTAATATCATGGGCATGCCGGGCAAAAATCCCGACGTCGATATTATCCCTGATCAAACCGTTGTCGAAGATCACGTAGGATAAATCATTGTCTAGACTCAGACCGGCGGCATCGTTGGCATGGCAGATGAAATTCGAAATCAGTATATTCTCACTGTCATAGAAGGCCATGCCGTCAAATTGGTTATTGTGAGAAGACAGGTTGTCAAGGAATAAGCCGCGACATTGCCAGCTGGCGACAATCCCACCGCTGACTGCGTCATGCACATTGATATTACTGATCGTAAGATCGTGCACCATCCTGATATCGATACCGTTGTTTCTAATCCAGACTCGATTCGGGTCGATTTCCGAATCCTGTCCGGCCCGATTGCCGTCAATTTCGATACCGGAAATTTTGATCGTTTCAATAACCGTAGTGGGTGTTTCGGCCGCATCGCCGACCAGAATCACCGGCTGGTTAACATGGTCGGACAGAATCAGCACCGTTCCCGGTTCTCCAATGAGAGCCACATCCGAGCGATCAATACGCAGCCCTTCATCAATATTGTATATTCCGGCCTTGATATAGACTGTACCCCCTGATTCAGGCAGAGAATCAATCGCATCCTGGATGGTTAGGATATTATCCTCGACAGTTATCACCGGATATGATCCCGGCGGCCCAACCGCTCCGACAGGGCCGGGAGGTCCTTCCGGCCCCTCACATCCGCACAATAAGGCCAGGCATAGGCAAAAAAAGCACAAAGCCGGCAAAACGGCGCTCGATACACGCTTTCGGTGTACTGCATTGATGTTTTCTGACATTTCAAATCCCCCTGATCTAAAAGTCTGAATTGCTCGAAATCTGATACCTTGAGGTCAATTAATAGTGTGAGTTGCTCCGAGATAGTGGGAATGCCCCGAAATGGACCTATCCGGAGCCCAACTCTACCTCATTGGATACTATATAAGAAAAGCAGTTATGTCAAGGCAATAATTGGCACTCGGTTTCTCGGCTTGGGCATAGACCTGTGACTTAATGTTAGCGGTCATGATATTCATCATCGTCAGATTCAAAACGGTTATAAAGATTGCTGTATGATGTCGTCGTGGTGTATAATGATTTTCGTTTTCGGCGATAGTACCGAATTGCCAGCCATCCGAAGGCGAAGCCGCCGATATGGGCAAACCAGGCGACTCCGCCGCCGGTCGATCCGACCGACATAAATCCCATGAAAAGCTGTAAAATAAACCAGTACCCCAGTAGAAATACCGCCGGCAACCAGATCATGCGGATAATAAATATAATCCAGATGAAGGTCAGCACCCGTGCCCTCGGATAGAGGACAAGGTAGGCGCCAAGTATACCGGCTATAGCGCCGGAGGCTCCAACCATGGGAATCTCACCGCTCGGTTCGAAGGCGACAAACAAAGCGACCGCAGCGAGGCCGGAGAGAATATAAAAAGCCAGGAATTTGAAATGCCCCAGATAATCCTCGATGTTGTTCCCGAAAATCCACAGGTATAGCATATTTCCGGCCAAATGCATAAAATCACCGTGGATGAACATCGACGTGAATGGAGAAAGGAAAACAGGGAAGGGGATATCCGGTGTCATGTCGGTCAGGTTCGTTAGTTCTATCGGGATCAATCCAAACTGGAAAACGAATAATTGTTCGCTTCGTACCGGTAATGTCATCTGATAGAAATAGACAAGGCAATTGATGGCTATCAGGCCGATGGTAAATATCGGCAAGCGAGTGGCGGGGTTGTCGGCTTTGAGCGGTATCATATAGTCATCAACCTGATTATATCCAAATATCTTATACGATAAAGATGCGATACCGCCAATAAAAAAACCCCGATTTTAGGATCGGGGTTTTTCAAGTAATTTGTATTGATCAGCGTCGACCGAAATAATCGTCGAGATAATCATCAATTTCGGCTGAGGCCACCATGTCGACATACCAGGCGTTAAACACATCACGCTGTTTCTGACTGGTTACCAGTTGCAAGAGAGAATCGCGGATTTCACCATACTTGGTCAGATCAGCACCCTTGCGTTCGACCAGTTTCAGTATACACCAGCCCTTGAGATACTCAATCGGGCCTGACATATCATCCGGTTCCGATAACGAGAAGACACCGCCGATTATCCTCGGATCACCACCAATGCCTCGGATATAATCCTGGCGCGAGATAGGCTTCGAAGTGAACGGCTCATAATCGGCCTCTTTGGATGCTTTGTCGAATGCCGTGCCTTTTTCGATCGAGGCCCAGATCTTAGCGATATCCTGCTGGCATTTCTGCTTGGCCAGGTGATTGATATAATCCCGGCGGACTTTGTCGCTAACTTCTTCGAACGGTGTTATTCCCTCTGGAAATTTTTCAGCGATTTTAACGATTACCGCCATCGCATCGGTTTCGTAGATCTGCGAAGTTGCTCCGAGCTCGCCTTCAAAGGCGAATTTGACAATATTTCTATCATAACCGATTTCAGGAATCGGCATATTTTCGGCAAACGGTCCCGTATTTTTAACTTCGAATCCGAGTTTCTCGGCGGCGCTATCCAGATCGGAATCAACGATAGAGTCACGAAGGGCACGTGCGTTGTTAAAGGCTTTGTCAAGAGTTTCGGAGGAGGCTTTTAACTTGAAAAGAATATGGCGGGCGTGGATTTGCTCGCCACCATCATTTTTCTTTTCGTCGACCCTGATTATATGCCAGCCGAACTGAGTCCGTACCGGATCGGATATTTCGCCGATTTTGAGAGAGAAGGCGGCCGAATCGAATTCCGGCACCATCCTGCCTCTGGGGAACCATCCCAGATCACCGCCAGATTGAGCCGAATTGTCATCTGAGTAAGATATCGCCAGTTCCTCAAAATCATCTCCCTGATCAAGCATTCGTTTGATTTCTTCGGCTTCCAGTTTAATCAATTCCCAGTCGGTTTCGGTCGGATCCTTGGAGAACATCACGTAATCAAGCGACATTCGTTCGCCGATTTCATAGTCATCCTGATGACCATCATAATAACTCCGGACTTCTTCATCGGATACATCAAGATCAGTATTATAGTATTTGCTCACCGGAGCGTTGATAATCTCAACTGTCGCCCTCTCATTGGAATTCAGGTAATATTCCCGGACTTCATCTTCGTTGACCCGAACCGTTGCCACGATTTGATCCTGAAGTTTCAGTTTTCGAAGTTCGGGACGATACATGTATTCAACCTGCGACCAGAAATTACTGAATCGGGGATCGGCCAGGGCGGCCAGATATTGCTGGTAATCGAAGTTGCCGTCTTCACCCAAAAATGTTTCACTCTGCCGAATTTCCATCGGCGGCTGATACTTAAGGAAAGCATAGAATTCATCATTGGTAACGGAGATGTGCCGTGATTCGATTTCGCGATTGAGTAAATAGTCGGAAACCAAGTTATCCCAGGCCTGCTGCCGGATCGTATTTAATGCAGCTATATCGAGTTCGGTTTGATTCTGGGCCTGCTCTTGTTGATAGAGGCGGTCATAGTAGTTCTGGTAGGCCCGAATCTCGATATCGGTGCCATCGATAGTGCCGATAATATTCTTCTGAGTTTTGGAACGAGTGACATCCATACCCCAGGCGAAAATAATGGTCCCGACAAAGGCAACGACAACCACCCAGATAAAAACTTTGGTATACTTGCGGAAGGTACTTAACATCTTGGCTCAACTCCTTTGCAACTAAACGATTGCGCGGTTCATGTTTCCGGCATTAGGTTTCCTGAAAATCCATCACCGGGAACAAACCCAGCCAAACAATATAGACAAATTGGCAGTCTTGGCAAGACCTTTTTATCGACATCTCCATGAGGTCGATTCCAGAAAATTGTTGCCCTTAGGCCCTGAACCATTTTACTTGGCTGCCATGTCACATCTTATAGCTATATCGGTAACCCTCACGAT
Source organism: Candidatus Zixiibacteriota bacterium (assembly GCA_030668485.1). GTDB lineage: Bacteria > Zixibacteria > MSB-5A5 > GN15 > JAAZOE01 > DAOUTW01. Next base: position 2,502 of record DAOUTW010000017.1, on the reverse strand, counting down.
TCTATTCAGTCAGACAGTTGTCGGGCAATCGAAAATTGAAGGGTCATATTTCTGGCCTCTCAAGATACATAAAAAACTTTCTTCAGGTTTTGGCGATATCCGGCCGGGACGTTTCCATATGGGAATCGACCTCCGGACCAACGGCGAGGAAGGGGCCAAGGTTTATGCCCCCGAAGACGGCTATGTCTGGCGTCTCAAAACATCGTATACGGGGTATGGCAAGGCGCTGTATATCAAAGGTTTATCAGGTCGGATATATGTTTTTGGCCACCTCCAGAAATATAACTGGGATATCGGAACTTATTTGCGTGAGATGCAAATCGAAACCGGACGGTATTATCAGGATTTCCATCTTGATGAGGGCCGCCTGCCGATCAAAAAGGGTGAATTTATCGCTCGAACCGGCCAATCGGGGGCGGGCGCGCCTCATTTGCATTTCGAGATCAGAAACGCCCTGGATCAGCCGACCAATCCTCTGTATTATAACGTCGGCCTGAATGACAAAAGGGCGCCGAAATTCGAGGCGGTCTGGCTCAGTTGTCTTGATGATTCCACATTGTATCAAGGAGGAGAACGGGAAATAAAGCTCCTGCCTCGATATAATAAGAACACCAATCGTTATTTCGTTTCCGATACGGTTTCCATAAATGGTCGTTTTGCAGTTAAGGCGGCTATTGGCGATTATTTTGGAAAAGGTTCCTTCACCCTCGGCCCGGCATATATCAGGCTTATGATTGACGGCGTCGTTTATCATGAAATAGATTTCGATCGGCTCGATTTTTCGGAGAATATTTACAGTATTCTTGATCGCGACTCCGATCCGCGAAAGGCGGAATATAAAAGGGTTTTTAATCTGTTCCGTAAGCCCGGCACCAGACTGGCCAATTATAAATCGGAAATCGCGGGCAACGGGTCGTTTTCGGACACCTTGGATGGTTTTCATACCGTGCTAATCGAAGCGACCGACGCACAGGGGAATACCGGTCATCTGGAATTCGTCTTTTATTATTTCATGGCCGGGGAGATACTGGCTCCGCACAACCGGGCTGATTTCACCGATACATTGTTAACTTTTACCTACGGTGGCAGCGGCAGCCGGGCTGCTTTCGATTCTCTGGAATTGATTCTATCCGGAGGTCAGTCAAAATCGGATACCATGCAGGTTATTTTAGCGCCACAAATTCAGGTTGATGATAATGCCGTGACCCTTGATGGAGAATTCGGGCAGACCACCGAATACCGGCTTCAGTTTTATAATAACGATCGGCCCTATCCCGCCGACTATTTTTCCACGGAAAAAATCACACCATCGGGAAAAAGTGCGGTCGATTCAGTTAGCGCTGATGTTATTGACAATGGAATTCTAATAACCGCGATACCGTTCAGCGCCGGGATAAACTGGCTTCAGGCGGAAATTGTCACCGATATCGGCAGCGACCGTCTTTTTTATCGCAAAACCGGTGACCAGCGATTTTCTCTGTTCTATAGTCCGGCGCCGGAAGTGAGTGAAATCAATGCCATTATCACCCGGGGACCGGTTGGTTTTCGTCCTGATACATTGTCGCTTTCTGCCTATCCCGTTAAGAGTGGTCGAATCACGACGATTGCTTTAAAGCCGGAAAGCGATCTTCTGATTAAGAATGGCATTATATTTGATGATGTCATCCTGGCGGTGCGTGACACGGTGATGCCGCCTCCGCTTACCGGCTATTATGTTCATGAGCCTTTTATCTTCGGGCCGGAAACAGTTTCCTTCGCCGATTGGGCCGACCTTCAAACGAAGATACCGAAAGAAAAGGGTGCTCCGGAAAAGATGGGATTGTATGTTCATCATCCTGAAAAAGGATGGCTCTGGGCCGGCGGATCATCTTCTCCCGAGACCGGCATTATGCACTCTCGCCTAGGAGGAGCCGGTGTGCTGGCAATTATCGCCGACACCGCCGCGCCGGTTGTCAGCAAACTGAATATCGGAGAAAACGGCTTTATCAAAAGCGACCGTCCGGAAATTCTTTTCACCGTGGACGATGAATTATCCGGAATGGAAAACGATACCAATTTCAATATCACTATCAATGGTAAATGGATGGTCCCGGAATATGACCCCGAAAGAAAGACGTTCAAGAGTATAGCGCACTGGCGTCCTGGAGCGGGAAAACATGTGCTGCGGATTGAAATCCAGGATCGCTGCGGTAATCGGGCATTACTAACACGCAATTTCACTATCAAATCCAAAACCGGTCCCTAGGAAATGAAAAGCGTAAGTCTTACAATTCTCGCTTTGTTGCTTTTGACCCTGCCTCTATCGGCATCGATGAAAATTATGTCCGATATCCCGGGTGACGCCGCCTATGCCGATTCGGTCGTCACGCTCACCGGCAATCGTCTCCGGGAACTGATCGGGACGTCGAGTCCCGATTCACTGGTTATGTATATCGTTGCCACCGAAAAGAAATTCGACAGCCTGGCCGGCAATGCGGTCCCCGATTGGGGCGCTGGAGTAGC
>DAOUTW010000103.1 GCA_030668485.1 Candidatus Zixiibacteriota bacterium | reverse complement strand
GTTGATTCCGGCGTCGCCTCTGTTGGTGACGAATTATGGTATTGGGGCCGTAGGGTCATCCGCCTGTGGCGGACCCATCCGGGAAGGACCCTGCGGAACAGAAACATCAAGTTTGCGGGTTTATATAGTGTGATGATTCTCCCACCCGAAACACTCAGAAGTGTTTCAGGTGGGGCACCAAGCAAACCTGGGACTGGTGGCCCATCCGGTCGGCCGTTCATCTCAGTGAACTTTGTACCCCACCCTCAGGGTGGGTTTATAATTTTATTCTGAGACATCAATTTCAATACTAAATCGGATTTTGCTGCGGTGTCACCTACCCCGGCAGCAGTCCACGAATAGCTGCGAGAAGACGGATTCCCGCATGCGCGAGAATGACAAAAAGTTCGGCGGGTGGCCGCGACCTATGGTCGCGGTGCCGGCCGATGTGGACATCGGCCATGCACAGGGTACTAGGTCGTCTACTCAACAACAAAAGACAGGCACCTGCCTGCGCGACAGCCCAAAACCCGCTTCTGCGGACCCTCATCCGCGCGACAGCCAAAAACCGGCTTCCGCCACCAAAATCAACAGTAAATCGTCGTTGATTCCCATACCGCCTTATTAAGTGAAGTCAGAAAGAAAGGGATTAATCATGCACGAGACAGCGATGCAATACAAGAATGACATTTATGCAACAGTTCGGGGTGCAAAAATAACCAAACGAATCCATTTCAGCGCTGCCCCCCCCGAAAACTTTAAAAATGAGGGACCAAAGCCAAATCTCTTGTAATCCATTGCCAGCGCACCTGATAAAAGGTGCAATTCGACACCGGGGTGTATGTTAAAGTGTGGATAACCTAAAACATGACAAACGAACCCAATTCGCGATAAGCCGATAATGAACATGATCATACAGCAAAAGATCGTCAGAAAAGCCCACCGCGGCGGGCGACGCCGCTATCTAAGGCAGGATCACACGGATCCTGTCCTACAATTCTGGTTTATTGTTGGTGCACGAGGACGTACACCAACCACAAAAATGCGAAGATGGATTCCCGCATGCGCGAGAATGACAAAGATTAATTAATCCAAGTGATTAATCCTGTGGGGCAGACGGGGACGTCTGCCGCCCACAAAAAGACATGGAAGTAACAACGGCGTTTGAAAAAAAAGGGATGACCATGAATGGTCATCCCTGTGAATGCTTGTGTGACAATCTATTGAATCGGCGATGGACAGCAGGGCGGGGGGCCGTCCTGGAAGACATAACTGATGATATAGACCGCATCGCCGACATTGACATCGCCGTCGCAGTTGGCATCACCCTCTTCAATCGGATCGGGGGGATTACCACCCTTGAAAACGTAGTTGATGATAAACACGCCGTCGCCGATATTCACCTCGCCGTCGCCATTGGCGTCGCCGCAGACATAAACCTTGATGGTAAACGACATCGTGTCGGCATGACAGTAATCCTGCACAATCACCGTCAGAGCCTCGGACGATGCGGTACTCGGCGCGGTTCCGACCACTGAATCATTGGAGACGGTACACCACGTCGGATACTCGGTATAGGTGATGGTATGAGTGACATCGTCGGGATCAGTGATTTCGGGATAATAACCGAAAGTGGTTTCGAACGGGACCACGGCCGGATCGGTCGCCGGAGTGATGGTCGGGCCAATATTCGATTGATCGACAGTCACGGCGACAACCAGGGTATCATCCAGCTCGCCATCGGAGGCGATAACCGTGAACGATGTGCTGACATCGCTGCATCCGGCCTCGCCGGAAATGTTGTTGTCAGTCACCGTGCACCATGCCGGGACATCTTCGAAGGTAATGATCAGTTCCGTGCCGTCGCAGTTGGCATCGGTCGCGGTGGCGGTATAGTTGAGAGGCGCAATTCCCGGAATAACGGTTACGCCAACGGCTGAATTGATTGCCGGAGCGATGTTCCCCTCGGTCGGATTACAGCAGTCGTTCTCCGGATCGGTGGGACAGATATCGCAAAAATCGCCATGCCCGTCGGCATCGGCGTCGACCTGTGCCGGATTGGGAAGGTCGGGGCAGTTGTCCTCGGCGCAGGTGTTGGCCGGATAGCCGGGATTGCCAAAGCCGTCGCCGTCGATGTCGGTACAATCATCGCAGACATCGCCGATACCGTCGACATCGGCATCTTCCTGACCCGGATTAGAAACGGCAGGACAGTTGTCGAGCGCATCGAGAATGCCATCGCCATCGCTATCGGGTGAGGAGATCGGAAAGCAAAAAGGTCCGTTGATAGTCGGGACATAGGTGACAGCCGAAGCATCGACGAAGATGAACTTACCGGCTGGTGGGACATAGGCCGAGTCGATACAGATCATTCCGACCGGGCCGGCGGTGCCGGTATCATTCGGCGTGAAATGGAACGACATCACATGTTCGGAGGGGCCGGCCGGAAGGCCGTTCCATACAGCCATGCCGCCGGGGAATAGGGTATCGGGCGAAAGGCCGTCGACGTTCTTCTCGGCCACGATAAACCCGGACATATCCCAGGTGGTATCGGGAGGATCCATGCGACTGCCAGCAACGCCTGTTACATATTGTCCACCGGTTCCCTGGCCATTGGGGCCATAACCGCCGGTCTGAGTATTCCATGACCAGGTCGCGCCGGTCGGGGAATAGATTTGCATGCCAAGTTGAATAGCCGACAGGAGGAAATCGTTTTCCAGCCAGATCCGGAATTCGTAGTTACTTCCAGTCGTGAGGGTATCGGCCGGTTCGGTTTCGCCGGAGGCGACAGCATCGACAAAAACCGTATTGGTCGCCTGGACCGGGATCGAAACGGCGGCAATAATGCCGACGATCAGCATCAGCCGAATGATAAAATATTTGAGATCGGATGCCGCATGAAAATCTCTGCGATGATACATACTATCCTCCCCATCGGAAGTTCTAATCAGGGTTAACCTGTGCGGAAAGAAACGGTGAATCTATACTTCACAATATATCAACTCCCGCCGATTAGTCAACGTTTATGATAATGATACGCATTCCCCGCCGTCATTTTTTGCCCGGACTGTATCGCCAGGCAACTACTTTGATAATCGTCAAAAAGATCGAATTTCTAAATGGTCAAATACAAAAAGGCCGTCTCGAAAATGAGACGGCCTTTGATAAATCAGAAGGTTTATTCGCGGCTAATCTTACGAATCACCCTTTTTCCCGGATTTGTCGCCCGGGCAGCATTTCTTCGTTCCCTGCGGAGGGCAGCATTTGCCATCTTTGCTGGAAGCTTCCGGGCAGCAAGGCTTGCCATCGGCATGCTTGTCGCAGGTAGCGTTTTTCGGACAGGGTGTCGTGCACTTGGCATGGCCATCACAGGCGGTGGCGCATTTATCTTTGCTGCCGCATTTCTGAGCGCAGTCGGCTTTGGTCGTGCCTTTTTGCGTACAGGCTTTCTGGCAGGCAGTACCTTTTTTCCCGGCGCAGTCTTTTCCGGCCATGGCTGTGCCGGAGAAAATCAGCATCAGGGAAAACAACGACACCAGAAGAATTCCGGTGATCTTGCGATTTTTCATCTGATAACTCCTTAACGAGTTTGTCATAGATTTTGTATGAACTTTTCAAGACCTTCAGCCACGCGAATTCATGGCTGTTGCCCGGCCTCAAAGCCGCAGGATAGTCGTTGATATGATGTGGTGGATTTCCCCAGGGCGGTTCTTGTCGCCCGATAGGGTCACAGATAAATCATTACCGTAACTGTAACGGCCCGACCCGATGGCCAAAACCGGCTTGGGGGTCGACCCCTGTTTTTCTCCGAGAGTAAATTCGAGATGCGGCCTGATACATTGGCCGCATTTGGTCTCGCATGGTTGCCGGTCTATTTTGGGTGAGGCTTCGCTAACATTTTTTGTATCCGGAAGGCATGATGATCCGGCGCATTTTGTCGGCGCCGAGCCGCATGGACGCTGTTGAGGTTGTTCGGCTTGTCGCTTCTGATGACAGGGAGAATCGGCGATAGTCTCTTTTGAGGGGCAGCAGGAGTTGCAGGGTGGCGTTGATTCCGGTTCGGATTCGGTGTTGTCGACGGCTCCACATTCACCGCGGACACAAATCTGCCCGCAACCGTTGCCCAGGGCAGTAACGGTTAAAAAGCAGGTGATTGTCAAATACGCGACCAGACGCAACATTAAATTTCTCCCGGATTTAAATCCTTATACCCATGCAAGGGCAAATAGATTCATAACCTGCGGAAACCGGCCGATTTTTTTGCATTTCAGCGGTTTTAGCTTTTGGGCTCCAGCAGTATCCTTTTTTGAGAGAACTAAGGCCGGAAGGTGAAGTTTCCCCCCGGCCCTATAAATATACAATAATACTGTTATTATCCTACCGGATTTTTGGCTTTGATCTCGTTTTCTTCCGATTTCTGCTTGTTGTATTTTACCGCCGCCGCGACGAAATCGCGGAACAGGGGATGGGCACGAGTCGGCCTTGATTTCAGTTCCGGGTGGAATTGCACCGCTACATACCAGGGATGATCAGGCGCCTCGATTATTTCAACAAGTTTGCTGTCGGGTGACATTCCGACCAGTTTCAGCCCGTCCTTGGTCAGCATTTCGCGGTATTCATTGTTGAATTCATATCGGTGGCGGTGTCTTTCGGAGACTTCGGTTTCACCGTATGCTTTGTATGCAAAGCTGTCTTTTTCGATTATCGCCGGGTAGGCTCCGAGACGCATGGTGCCGCCCAGTTCAGTAATATTTTCCTGATCGGCCATGAGGTGAATGACCGGATGTTTCAGATCGCGATAGAATTCATAGCTATGGGCGTCTTCGAGGCCGCAAACATTGCGGGCGTATTCGATGGTGGCGCAATGCATACCGAGGCATATTCCGAGGAAGGGGATTTTGTTTTCGCGGATATATCGGATCGATTCTATTTTCCCTTCCACGCCCCGTTCTCCGAACCCGCCGGGGATCAGGAGGCCATCGACATCGCCGATAAATTTGGCGGCTCCCCCATGCTTAATATCCTCGGATGATACCCATACGAGATCGACCCGCGCATCGTTTTCGGCTCCGGCATGAGTGAAGGCCTCGATGATCGATTTATAGGCATCTTTCAGAAAGACATATTTTCCGCAAATAGCTATTTTTATTCGTCGAGACGGGCCTTTGATCACTGACACAAGGTCTTCCCATTCGGTCATATCTGGTTTCGGAGCCTGAATATCCAGTTTCTCCAATACCAGGTCGGAGAATTCATGCTGTTCGAATAGCAGGGGCACCTCGTATATGGTCGAAGCATCAATCGCTTCGATGACATTGCGGCTGGGTACTGAGCAGAAGAGGCCGATTTTTTTCCGAATCGACTCCTCAAGTGTTTTAGCCGTGCGACAGAGCAGGATTTGCGGCTGAATTCCGATTTCACGCAAAGACTTGACCGAATGCTGAGTCGGTTTTGTTTTCAATTCACCGGCAGCTTCTATATATGGTACCAATGTCAAGTGAATGAAGACGGTATCATGATCGTCATTTTCCAGACCCATCTGGCGGATAGCCTCCATAAACGGAAGCGATTCGATATCGCCGACGGTCCCGCCGATTTCCGAGATGATAACATCGACGTGGCCGTTAAGAGTGGCCAGCTTTTTGATCGATTTTTTAATTTCCTCGGTGACATGAGGGATCACCTGCACGGTGGCGCCGAGATAATCGCCGCGCCGTTCGCGTGTAATAATCGCCTGGTATATCTGCCCCGAGGTGACATTGTTATCGCTGCACATCGACTGATTGACAAAGCGTTCATAATGTCCCAGGTCGAGGTCTGTTTCGGAGCCGTCATCGAGAACATATACTTCTCCGTGCTGAAACGGATTCATCGTTCCGGGATCGACGTTGAGATATGGATCGAGTTTAAGAATATTTACCGACAGCCCTCGTTTTTTCAATAGCAGCCCCAGTGAGGCGGAGGCGATCCCCTTGCCGAGGGATGAAACTACACCGCCTGTGATAAATACATATTTTGTTTTTCGATCAGCCACTTTATAACCCCGCTTATCTTTAATTAATGTTCAATAGGCTCAGTGCTTCTTTGCTGTCGACCGAGATAATCTCCGCGGTTGTTTTGAACAGTCTGATATTTTTGCCGTTTTCGAGAATACGTAATTGTTCCAAAGATTCGGCCTTTTCCGCCCGGCCCTGTGGCCAGCCGGCGTATAGATCGAGTGCTTTTCTCCTAAAAAAGTATACGCCGATATGTTCCAGAAATGGAAACAGATCTACGGCTCGCTTGCGCCCGATTCCTCTTATGTACGGAATCGGGTGGCGGCTGAACCATCCGGCCTCGCCGCAGGCGTTTTCGATAACCTTGACGACATTGGGATTTTCCAGTATCCGGCGCCAGTTACGGCCGCTGATTTTACGGGCCAGGGTGGCGACTTCGATTTTCCTGTCGGCCCCCATAGCTTTGATGATACGGTCGAGGATAGGCCCGGAGAGGCCGATATTATCGGCCTGGATATTGATTACAATATCGGTTTTCATGCCGGCGACCGCTTCGGCGGCTCGTTCGGTCCCGTTGCGCGGTCTTTTTGAAGTCATGATAACGGCTCCGCCGAAGGCATTGACGGCCCGCCCGATTTCAGGTGAATCGGTGGCGACAAATAGACGGTTGACCAGCTTGGCCTGCTGCACCGCGCGCCACACATAAAAAATTAGCGGCCTTCCCTTTAGGGGATAAAGCACCTTATGGGAAAACCGCTTGCTTGCAAGTCGGGCCGGAATAATGGCGGTAACGTGTGGCATTGTCAAATTACTCGGGGCACAATAAAATAGTTGTCCTTTTTTTCGGGCGCGTTTTTTAAGGCCTCTGTCACCGGCAGCGAGGAACCGACAGTATCGTTACGAAGTTTGTTCAATGGCACAAACCGGGGAGAAATTTCGATATTTTCAGTATCGATTGACTTCAAACAGTCGATATAAGCGATAATTTTAGTCAATTCCCGGGAGTATTGGGCCAGTTCTGACGGCGTCAATTTGAGCCTGGCAAGCCGGGCAATGTGCAAAACCTGTTCCTCTGCAATCGGCATAAAACTAATTATATAAAAGGATGGACGCTGTCAACAAAAAAGCGTTCGCGACCGGTCAAATAGGCGATTTTATTGACGGCGCAGGTGGCTGAAGCTTCGCTCGACCTCTTGCGAGAAGCCTTTTTTGCCGTCAATTACCGCTCACACGGTCGAGTTTAGACCGCACCGGTACACAGACGTCCCTATCCCATGTAAGCGAAACACACCCCCAACCCCACTCGCTCAAGAAGGTTAAGTGTTTCAAAAAAGAACCGATACCATTAATAGATGTTGCAGATTGAAACGCTAAAGTGAAATGAGCGAATAATGAATCATGACATCTCAGTCGAGTCTCCGGTTGGCACCGAACCTGAGACCACTTCACTTGCCGCCATCGCCGAGCGGCTAACTCATAGAGTACGCAATCCCCTGAGTGTTATTACTACCGCCGCCAGTCAGTTGCAGGATTCGAACAATGCGGCGGAGGGCAATGACGATAAGTCATTCGTGGATTCGATTGTAATCGCTTCTGAACAGATTGAGGCGATTTTCAAAAGATTCGTTCTTTATGCCTGTCCGGAACCGCCGGTGACGGAAGCGGTCAGCATCAACGATTTGTGCCGGACCGAAATTAATCGCTGCCGCCATGAAGTGACATATGAGAACAGAGGTAAAATATTTTTCTATCCGGATGAAAACCTTCCGGAAGCCGGCTGTGACCCCAATCAAATCAGAGTTATTCTGACCGACCTGGTTGAAAACGGCCTCCGGGCTGCGGGGCCGCAGGGTAAAGTAACGATTCGAACCGGCCATGAGTCCGATGCGGTGCAATTTAGTATTGAGGATGATGGAAAGGGAATAGCTGCGAAGAATAGAGAAGATTGGTTGATTCCTTTTTTCACTACCTGGCCGGGCAAAAACGGCCTGGGACTGGCTATCGCCGAACGGATCGTCAAGGCCCATAAAGGATCAATGGAATTACAGGCTCGCCGAGATGGTGGTACCAAAGTTATTATCACTCTCCCCCGGGCAGAATGGATTGAGGAGTAAGTTACAGATGCCATCGATACTGATTGTTGATGATGATGCCGTATTGAACCGATCCCTTTCGAAGTTGTTCAATAAAAATGGATACAGAGTCACTGCGGTAAATTCTCAAATGGAGGCTATAGCCTCGCTGGAGCGGGATATATTCGACCTGGTATTAACCGATTTGCGACTGGGAGCCGGGTCGGGTCTTGAGGTACTGTCATCGAGCAAAAAACTTCATCCGGAGACCGAAGTCATCATCATGACCGCCTTCGGATCGGTACAAACGGCGGTACAGGCAATTCAGAACGGCGCTTCGGATTATATCACCAAGCCGTTCAAGAATCAGGAATTGCTTTTCAAGGCGACCAAGTCTTTGGAACAGATCGGCCTTAGAAACGAGGTTCGCCATTTGCGGCAGGAGGTGGCTGATAGATTCGGGTTTGACAATATCATCAGCACCTCCAAGGTGATGGCCGAGCTAAAGCGGATTGTCGACCGCGTCGCCGGAACCGACATCTCGGTGTTGATCACCGGGGAATCGGGAACCGGCAAAGAGTTGTTCGCCAAAGTCATCCATCAGCATTCTCCCCGGTGCAATAAACCGTTTGTGACCATCAACTGTTCGGCAATTCCGGAAAACCTCCTGGAGTCGGAACTGTTCGGTCACGTTAAGGGAGCCTTCACGTCAGCGATTGCCAACAAGCGGGGACTTTTTGAGGAAGCAGAGCATGGCACCGTCTTTCTGGATGAGGTGGGCGACCTGCCTTATTCGATTCAGGCCAAAATGCTGAGGGTGTTGCAGGAAAAGGAAATTCGTCCGGTAGGAGGCAATATCACACGGCCGATCGATGTCCGGGTTATTGCCGCCACCAATGCCGACCTCGTGAAAAGTGTACGTCAGGGCCGGTTTCGGGAAGATTTGTTCTACCGTCTTAATGTTATGCCGCTGCATATCCCTCCGTTGCGAGAGAGGCCGGAGGATATTCCGCCGCTAACGGAACATTTTTTGGGTCGCATTCAACGGGAATATAAGCGATGTCCGGCGACATTGTCGGCCGATGCCATGGAATTATTGCTCAAACACGACTGGCCCGGAAATGTACGGGAGTTGGAAAACACGCTGAAGCGCGCAGTCGCTCTAACGCGCAATAATCAAATCCTTCATGAGGATATAGTTTTTATTTCTCCACGGGAATCGCAAATGACACCTGAGCCCGAACCGATTTCAGGAAATCATTCGCTTCAGGAGAACCAGAAACTTCAGATTTTGAAATCACTCCATGAGAACAATTGGAATTATTCGTTAACCGCCAACCGGCTGGGGATCGGCCGGACCACCCTGTGGCGAAAAATAAAAAAATACAATCTGAGGCAGCCGGCCGATTTTGTCGCGAGCCGGAGCCAGGGATAGCAGGGAAACGCAATGACGATAAAATATCCAAATGATGACGACGGCAGG
>DAOUTW010000106.1 GCA_030668485.1 Candidatus Zixiibacteriota bacterium | reverse complement strand
GATGTTCGGTACCGAAATTGAAAAGACCTGGGGTACTAAGCGTTTTTTCAAATATTATTTCCTGACCGGAATCGCCGGCGGGATATTTACGGTTATGTTTCAGCCGAATTCCACCTTCCCGACTATCGGGGCGTCGGCTGCTATTTATGGCCTATTGGTGGCCTACGCGGTGATGTTTCCGAATCGGACCATATATCTCTATTTTCTTTTCCCCATTAAGGTTAAGTGGGCAGTAGTCCTGTTTATCGGTCTGGAGATTATGGCTGTTTTGAGCACCCAACCCGATGGTGTCGGACATTGGGCGCACCTTGGCGGCGCGGTTGTCGGTTTTATCTATCTCAAAGCGGACTGGCGTATTAGGAATGTCTTGCGTTTGTTTTCTCCATTTTACTATTTGAGCAAGATTAAACATCGTCGCGGCAACAGAAAGCTTAAGAAAAACCGTCAAAAAACCGAAGAAATAATGAAGAGGGTCGATCTGATTCTTGACAAAATTAACGATGTCGGTTTTGATAAAATAACTGAAGAAGAACGGCAATTTTTGGACGATGCCAGCGAAATTCTGTCCCGAAAGGATAAATAAGGTCTTATGTCGAAAAAAGTCCTCATCGTCGAACCGTCGTTGGCCGTAAGGGGTATCGCGGAATCTCTGTTGCGGCAAAACGGATATGAGGTTATAGCTGCCGAGAAGGTCGAGGCGGCCCGGGAAATATTGCGTGGCAGCAAAATCGATCTGTTGCTGGTCGCTTCCGATATCAACGACGATTCCGGACAACCGTTTTTCGAATCTCTGGGCGCCGACAAGTCGACGGCGATGCTGCCTTTGCTGGTACTGCATGATTCGGCCGCCGGGGAAGATATTGCATATCCGCCCGAGGCGATTATCAACAAGCCGTTTACGCCACGGGATTTCCTTGATTCGGTGGCTGCCTTCGGCGGCGAACAAACACCGGTGGCGGAATCGTCGCCTTTCGACGGCGCCGATTTTGAGGATGCCCTGATAGACTCCGCGCTTGGACTGGATAAAATCGATGTTGACGATGCCGAAGTCCTGGAGGATGATACCTCCGTTTATCGCAAAAATGACAAGGGGGACAAGGTCGAATCGATGATAGGGTTCGATGTTAAAGTACCTCCTGAAGATACGACCAATACACCAAAGAAAAAAATAGCTGCCATAAATCTGCCCCCGGAAACTGTCTCGCCGAAAGAGAAACAGCCTGCGCCGCCGAAACCGGAGCCAGAGGTCAAAGAAGAGGAATTCCTGGGCCATGCTGACGGTTTGTCATCCAAACCGGGGCTGGGACAACTCTCCGAGTCGAGTAAAATCGAGATTGTTACTGATCAATACGGCATATCCACTCCGGGAGATTTAATCAGCGCCGGCGATACTTCCGGAGGGGATGATAATCATGATTATGATTGGTTCATGAGTGAGCTACAGAAGGAAGGCAAAGAGGAAAGCTCACCGCCTCCGACGAGTAATAAAAAGGAAAGTGCAGCGTTACCGCCTCCGACGAGTAATAAAAAGGAAAGTGCAGCGTCACCGCCTCCGGCCCCGCAGAAAGTTGTGCCTGAGTCCCCCGTCGATCAGCCAAAAGAAAAAGCGCAATCGCCGACACATACCGAAGCGGTGGATAAGTTTATCTCCGAATTCAAAAAGGAGATGGAAAAAATCACCGGCGATGCGGCAAGCAATATTGAGGTAACCAATGTCGCCGCTTCACCGGAATCGGAAGTTCCGTCTGAGAATATCCCTTCATCCGGAAAATCAAAGCTCGAATGGGAAGAAGGGCTGGAAAAAATTACAGCGGCGGAAATCAACGATTTTGCCGGGAAGTTGGTTGAATCTCTCGCCGATAGGATTGCCCATAGATTGGTCGAGAACCTCGATCAAGATATTATCTATCATCTTATCAAAGATTCGATCGAAACCGTTTTGAACCGACGCATAAGAGAAGAAAGCCGCAAGCCCTGATTCTCAGCGGAGCTTGCTGTTCTTCCGATATTAGCCTGAAATACATTTTGCGTCGGTCTGTTTGTAAAATACTCATATTCGCCGGAACAAATCTACCCCCCGAAAATTCCTATTATGTTGAAGAAATTTTACGTATTTCGTATTTGGACTTGGTTATACGTTTTGAGTATAATACGAGACAGGAATATTCGGACGAGAAAGGTGCGGCATGATTGATGTGTGCAAAATAAGATCGGGCGTTTGGGCTTTGGCTTTGATGGCGGGGCTGTTTCTTTTTTCTAACCCGGTGGTCTCAGCTCAGGATGACTTCTTTGGCACCGGCGGCAGTAGTGAAGAAACAGTTGATCAACTGGCTGAAGCTTTCTCGGTTTTTTCCTATTCCGCCGCACAACCGGGAAAAACATACTCGGCAGCCGTTACCATCGATATGTTACCGGAATGGCATATTAACTCGGCCACGCCGCATCAGGACTGGCTGATTCCGGTCGAACTGAATTTCGACACCGTTTCCGGTCTGACGCCCCATGATATTGTCTATCCCGCCGGGACCGATATGTTCCTTGCCGGTGAGACGATGTCGGTTCTGGGCGGACGTATAATCCTCTATTACCAGATTACCATTGCGGATGATGCTCCCAAAGGAAATATCACGCTCCCTGTCCGTGTGACTTATCAGGCCTGTAATGACAACGAATGCCGCCCGCCGATGACCAAAGAGGTGGACCTTCTTATTCTCGTCGGCGATGAGGGACAACCTGAAGCTACCGATATTTTTGCCGGAGCCGTGTTCTCCTCAGATGCCGGCGATCAATCGGCTGAGACCGGAGCCGAAGAATCGGAATTAAAGCGGTTGATCGACACTTATGGTTTCTGGGGCTATCTTCTGGCTCTGGGGGTTGCATTTATCACCGGACTCCTTCTTTCCTTCTCTCCCTGTACCTATCCGATGATCCCAATTACTGTCAGTGTCTTTGCCGGACAGAAGCGAAGTGTCGGGCGCGGTTTTGTGTTGTCGCTCTTTTATGTCGGGTCGATGGCGGTTGTTTATGGTATCATGGGGTTGATCGTTTCGCTGGTAGGCGGCGTATTCGGGGCCTGGTTGGCCAGCCCGCCGGTGGTGATCGGTATTGCCGTCGTTTTTGTCATCTTTTCTCTCTCGATGTTCGGCCTCTATGATCTCAATGTGCCGGCTTCGATACGGCAGAAACTTGGAACGGCCAGTTCCGGTGGCGGCATTGTTGGTTCGATCATCCTGGGAGTGGTGGCCGCATTGATCGTTTCGCCCTGTGTCGGACCGTTTGTAGCCGGAATTTTATTATATATAGCCAGTCATGGCTCACCGGTAATCGGTTTTCTGATATTGTTTGTCTTTGCCCTGGGGCTCGGGACATTATTCCTTATCATCGGGACATTCTCTTCGGCGATCACTGCTCTGCCGCGAGCCGGCGAGTGGATGGAGACAGTGCGGAAATTTTTCGGATTTGTTCTACTCTTGATGGCTCTCTATTTTCTGCGTACTATCATTCCCGATACCGTTTCGGCAGTGCTGACGGGAATCCTGCTCCTGGCTATGGGCGTTTTTGGCGGAGGCCTTGATCGCCTGACCGGAGAATCGAATCTATTCGATCGTCTGAAAAAATTCATCGGCATACTGGCATTGCTTTTCGGAATTTATTTTCTGATGGGAACGGTTTTGATCAGCGGTTTGATTCTTCCTCCGGCGTCGGAATGGCTGCCGGTGGCGACTGGTGAAAAGACATCTGAGAAGGCGGAGCTTATTCCATGGGAAACAGGTTTTGAGGCTGGTTTGGCGCGTGCCAGAGCCGAAGGTAAACCGGTCCTGATAGATACCTGGGCTACCTGGTGCATCAACTGCAAGGTGCTCGATAAGAAAACTTTTGGTAATGAGGAAGTTGCCGCCGAAGCAGCAAGGTTTGTCACGCTTAAGATTCAATTGGAAACGCTTAATTCTCCGATCACCAAAGAATTTATGAGCCGTTTCGGATGGAAAACCTATTCGCTCCCAACAACTTTATTGCTCGATTCTCAGGGTAACACCCGGTATACTCTCAGGGGCGTCGTCGAGCCGGATGATATGCTGGCGAAAATGCGCGATGTGAAATAGGTGCCGCGGCGATTTGACTTTTCGCCTATTTTCATACTAATCATCAATTATCGGTCTCATTCATCTGTAATAGTAACAGAATTTTCGCGTGGAATGATGTTTCAACTCTGCGGCGCAAAATAACGGTTATTATCGGCCGGTCCTATTGACAGGGGCTGATCTCTGTCATATATTTGCTGCCGAATGATCAACATGGATGAGGACGCATGACGGAAAAGGCCCAAAACAATATCGCTCTTATCATCTGTATCCAGGAAGTAAAAGAAGACGGTTCCACGATGAATCTCGGCAACCAGTTGTCCGAAGAGGATATCTCGTATCTGCATCAGGCTTTCATCGCCGACAGCATCAGTAATGCTCTTATGCTGTCGAAGGTTGACATCAAACTTTTTTACTCTCCGAAAACGAAGACCAAAAGATCGGTCGATACGATTCTGAAGTATATCAAAGGGCGACTGACAGGAAAGAAAAAGAACATCTTCGAAGACGGCCGCCTTGAAGTGGGCGAACTCGGTCCCGGGCGATGGGGGCAGAAGATGGATGAATCTTTCCGGCGTTGCATTGACCAGGGGTATTCCAAAGTCCTGCTAATCGGCAGCCGGACGCCGACGTTGACTCATCATATGATTTCCGATGCCATCAAAATCCTCGATAAAAAAGATGTGGTTTTTGGACCGACGGTTGAGGGACGCTATTATATGATCGGTTTCGCCAGCGATTATCATATCGCCCTGGCCGATTTCAAATGGAAAGAGGCCAATATTTACTCGCAGGTGGTGTCTCATATCGAGGACAGGGGTCTTTCATGGCAGGAGACAGAAATCTGGTATGCGGTCGAACATCCTGAGGATGTTGAATACCTGGCTCGTGATATCAATCATTTCCGTTTGATCGAGGATGAGGAAACCGCCCGCGAAACGGAAAAGGTGTTGGAACGGATTCTCGAACGATTAGGATAAAGCAGCGAAAAACTTCGGGCGGTCACGATGTGACCGCCTCTTTTTTGTGGGGTCTTCATGGAACGCGAATTGCAGAAACTGACCTGGACCAAAGTGCAGAATCTGGTCCCGGATAAAATCAATACTATTTTACTGCCTGTCGGCACCGTGGAGGCTCATGGATCGGCGGCACTGGGAACCGATAATTATATTCCGGAGGCAATTGCCCGGGCGCAGGCGGAGCGATTGAACGCCCTGATTGCCCCAACCCTCAATTATGGGGTCACCAAATCGCTATATCGCTACCCTGGGTCGTTTACCATTCAGCCTGATAATTTTACCCTGTTTCTGGGAGATATTCTCAATTCCCTGGCCGACCATGATTTCAAACATATCATTATCCTCAACGGTCACGGCGGCAATAACAGCGCCATGAAAAAAGCGGTTTTCGATCTGCATATGAAACGCAAGGTCTACGTGGCCGCCATCCACTGGTGGCATTTGGTAGGGGAGATTACGAAAGAACATTTCGGAGAAGTCGGCGGTCATGCCGGTCTGGATGAAACCGCAGCAGTGCAGGCAATCGATCCGGCCCTGGTCGACAAGGAAGAATATAAGGACGAAATGGCCTATCTTATGACCGGCGGCGCCGACGTTTATCCGGTGCCGGGATCGGTTTTGCTGTACAAGGAAGGCGAGGGATACCCTAATTTTGATCAGGAACAGGCCGATACATACTTGCCTAAAGTCGCTCAGGCAGTCGGCGATTTTATTGAATCAATTATCAATCAGTGGAAACAGTTCGGTTATTAATCTCTAATAACGATACGACATCGTCACATACAACCGCGAGAAACTATCTTCGGCGGTCGCCATTCCATTATTGGAAGCCGTATAGGTTCTCTTATAGCTGCCGCGAACAAAGGCCGTCTCCAGCATCAGGACCTTGTCAATCAGCCAACCGACGCCGAGAGTGTATCCGTTGCGGTTATCCTTGATATATTTGTCAGCATAGGTAAGAGGGGTTCTGAACAATCCGGCTCGCAGGGCCAGCCCGGCAGAGGGAATCTGGTATTCGCCGCCAATGCGCAGATTGAAAACCTCATGATATAATTCCGCCAGGCTATCGTTGTCCTCCTCCATCTCCGGGTTATCATTGTATGACAACTGCGACCAGTCTATATACTCAATGTCACCAGCGATAGTGAAGGTCGAGAATCGATACGACAGGCCGGCCCCAATAATAAAGGGGCGTGAAAGGTCATATTCGACATAAGCCTGCTCAAAATCATCGACGAAAGTGTATTCAACCTGATAATCGACCGGTGTTTCGATTGCCAGACCAATGGTCAGTTCCGGGTTGGGACGGGCAAGCAGACCGCCCTTGAGGCTGATACCGATATAATCCTCGGTTACGCGCGTCGTATTGTAAAACGCTATATACTTTGGTTCGTCAAAATAGTAATAATCATAAACGAATTCATCTTTCCCGGAATAAACATTGGCGGCGAGACCGACTGATAGGTTTGGGGAGATATCCATCCCGAATCCGACCGAATAGGCAGTGATGCCGCCTGTCTCAAACTCCTTGCCATAGTCTTCGACGATATATCCGCTGCTGTCGTCGATGACATTATAGAGTGCAATGCGATCGAACGATATTACGCGGTTGACTCCGAAGGCCACTACCAATGATCCACGGTAGGTCGGGGCGGGGAGAGAGAGGTTGATCGAACTGAAGCGGGTTTTGGTCAAATCATCCGAGGCCGAGTTTTGAGTCGATGAGAAACCGGGATAACGGCCCCCCGGCTGCCAGGTCTCATTTGAAAACTTCTGATGACTCAACCCTAGTTGGAATTCGATACGATGTATGCGAGCTAATGCCGCGGGATTATAGTATAGCGCCGCACCGTCCCACGATGAGGCAATACCGGCGCCGCCCATCGACATCTGGCGGGCTCCGAAACCGAAGAAATTGCCGGCAGTAACCTCCTCGAATGCACCAAGGTCCTGTGCCGCCGTCGTCGCAGCCATTCCTATCAGCAAGATTGCCATCAGTGAGATTCTCATTAGCCGCCACCTCCACGCCGAGATTTTTTCTTGGTCTTGGTCTTGGTCTCTTTCGGTTTATCTTCCTGCTTCCGGTCACGACCGGCGTTGTCCTGATTAGTGTTATTGTCGGTGGTGATCTCACGCCTTGGTGTACGCTCATCCTTGCCGGTATTGTCATCTTTCGATTGCGATCCCGTGGTACTACCGCGCTGTGATGTCGAACTGCCGGTGCTGCCACTGCCTCCCTGTAGATCGGAAGCGGGGATATCGTACGTTCGGGCATCGACCGGATCATTGTTCCAGTAATCGCTATCTCCACTAGTACGGTCCGAATGAGGCGGCGGAGCCGGCTCGCGGGAGACTTCTCGTCTATCGAATTTGGTGCCGCGACCGGATGAGCCGGTGTAATCATAATCATCAGACAGGTACGGGTAGTCGTAGTATGACCACCACCAAGGGTAAGCGTAATAATGAGCGTAATCGGTGTGCTCCCACCAGTAAGATGGAGCAGGCGAGTAATAATATCCGTAGGGATATTCATCATAGTCGCCATGACACCGAACACAATCGGATGTTTGGGCGGCTCGATATTCTCCGTCATCTGAAGGATGAATCAATATCGTATAACACCCCGGTATAAGGGCGGCGAGAGTGAAGGTCAGAGGTATCAGGAAGCGAAGCGCACGTCTCATGTTGTCCTCCGGGGACAAAAACAGCCTAAAAACGTTCTATGTAAGTAACCCGCAAACCGCGCCAGATATCTGAGACGCCTTTGCGGTTATCAACCAGATTTTTTAGCAATATTTCCATCACCAAATTGTCGGTGTACAGCCATTGGATGGCGAAGTTCAAATAACCGCGCCCGTTGCCGAGGCTGGTCTTTCGGTTGTCATTGGTGGCGAAGTCGTATTCCATGACGACGCCGACATCTTTATTGAGGCGGGTATCCATACCGATGAAAAAGTCGAGATTCTTATCGTCATCATCCTGTTCCATCGAATAGTTGACACCGCCATGGAACCCGATCTGCCAGCCATGAAACGGGTAACTTTTGCTGCCGACCGCATAGAATCCTTTCGACTTATAAGTATACCGCCCGTTGTTGTCGTTGTAATTGGAATCGACAAAAGACCCGTATCCCTGGCTGCAAAATCCGACGGTCATGGCCGGATAAATTAAACCCTCATCCACCAGAGAGAGTTTAACATTGAATTCAACCCGCGGATTCCAATTGGGAGGGCTTTCGGCAATGATTCCCTCGGAACCGTAACTGACCCCGATCATGAACCGATTAGACAGCCCGATATTGGTACCGGCCAATATCCCGCCATTCGGGTAGGCCCTCATGATCACATTGAAATTCGCCCGCTTAAGGGTGCCAGCGGTGGGGCAATCGACCAGTTTCGTTGGCATCCAATTGGGAAAGGGCATAGCCGGCAGCTCATCGTTTTCGAACTGGGCCAGTGTTATATTCGCATGTGAAAGAACCACAAATGCTACTATGATTGAAACAAACAGCTTCCTATACACGAGACCTCCCTGATAAATCTGCGCTTCCCTACGATGATAAACGTCTGCCTGCTTCAAATCAATAAAAAACCACTTCTACTCAATTTATATTGCAAATTCCGTTCCGTAATTTATAACCGGTTGCGGTTAAAATAGATGAGAAAAATTGAGAAAAACTTTATAGACTGGAATGCACTTTCTTTGGACGAAATGTGACTGTGCGTGCACTATTAATGGGCATGAATGTGGATAAACGAGTGGATATAAAGTACCGGTTATTTATTCAAAACGCTGCTGTGAAATCTCTCCACAATATCGCGACACATCACCGCCATCGGCATAATGAAGCTATCGTCGACACCGGAATCGGCCATGAAGGTTTCGATTTCGGTGCAGCCGACAAGAATGTGGTCGGTATGGT
>DAOUTW010000117.1 GCA_030668485.1 Candidatus Zixiibacteriota bacterium | reverse complement strand
TTGCAGGCGACACAGCGGAACAATTCCGGATAAAGGGCATAGACCTCTTCCGGGGTGCCCTGTAGAGTTTCGAAATTGTAGGTGGCCCGCATGGCCGGATAGAACGGCAATTGAGTCAGATACATATCCGGTTCGACGACTGTCTGGCAGGCCAGACCGCTGTAGATTTTGTAGTCGCCCGGTTTGCGGTAGACGGTGCTGCAGGCTCCGCAGACTCCGCCACGGCAGCCACAGCCGCGAATATACTTGTACCCGGAATATTCCATCGCTTTCATGATAGTCAGCGATTCGGGCACCTCATATTGTTTCCCCATGATATAGATGGGAATCAATTTGGCTTCCACTTTCTTCGCTTCATCGGTGGTGGTACTCATGCTTACCTCATCATCTGTATATCAATAGGTTATGTTTTTTCAGCTTTATCCTGCCACTTTGAGCAGGTTTTTGTTTTTAAGAAGTTCCTGCGAGCTGTCCCGATTCAGTTCCAGGTGCAGCTCATCACTCGTAATTCCCAGCGCAATCGCAAGGAGTTGAGTGAAGTAGTAAACCGGAACGTCCGTCATCCCCTCGAATTTGCCCATCATTGCATCTTGTTTGCGTCCGAGATTGTAATCGCAGAGCGGGCAGGCCAGGGCCAGCGCTTCGGCCCCGTGAGTGGTGGCATCTTTGAGAATATTATGGGACACCGACAGGGCCGCCTCGGGATTACCCAGCACCTGATAGGTGCCGCAGCATTCGATAGCACCGGGGAAATCGACGACTTCGGCGCCGAGGGTCTCGAGGAATTTGTGGAGAACCTGCGGGTTATCGGGATGATCGATGGCGACATCCTTGGGACGCAGCAGGGTGCATCCGTAATAGGGCGCCACTTTCAGACCGGTCAAAGGGGTTTTAACCATTTCTTTGAGTTTGTCCCATCCGAGTTCATCGCGCAGGTAGTCGAGCAGATGCACGACCCGGACACCGCCTTCATAATCCGGTTCCTCATCCATAAAATCGTTGATGGTTTTGCGTTTGACTTCGTCGGTTTTCATCAGTTCGTTGGCTCTGGCCAGGGTGTTATAGCACATGGAACAGAGCGTCATGACCGTATCATGCCCTTTTTCCTGGACCCTTATCAGATCACGCACGGGGGCCACGATATGAATCAGGTCATCATCGGCCAGAGAAAAGACAGCTCCGCAGCAGTTCCAGCGAGGTAGTTCCTCGACCTCGATGCCCAGAGCCTTCATGGCCGCCAGAGCCGACACTTCCAGGTTTTTCGCCCTGGTTTTCAAAGTACATCCGGGATAATAGCTAATCATTATAAGTCCTTCCTTACCCGGTCAGTTTGCGAAATCCAGAGACCATCGCGATCTGAGGCAGGTCGATAACTTCCTCAGGCTGTAAATTCGATGGCTCGATCCGGTTGATGTTTTGCCGCAATACTACCTGCCGCAACGCTTCCATTATGGCAGTAATATCCAGTCCGCGCGGGCAGCGAACCATACAGGTATGACAGGAAGCGCATACCCAATGCGTATTGGCAGATTCAAGGGCTTCCTTCTGTCCCATTTGCAGCAAGGCCATAAGCTTGCGAGGGGTGGCGGTGAGATGCTCCACCATCGGGCATGATCCGGCGCAGGTTCCGCACTGGTAACATTTATTAAAATTCTGCCCGCTAATCTCCCTCACTTTCTGCTGCAATTGATTATCAATGGTTCTTAGAGAAATTTTGATAGGCATTAAAACCTCACACTAAACTATGTTGAATATTGCCTGAGCTTACTTTTGTCATCGCCGTCCATACGGCTTCGATTGGAAACATTCACTCCCGTCCAAAAAGGCCCGTAGTGAAACTTTTCACAATATAGTCCTATATATCGACGGAATAATATATATACGGCAACGGTTAAAATCAAATGCTTTGATACTTTTTTCACAAAATTTTGCCTATTTTTTTATCTTTCGAGGTTTTCTCCGTCTTTCCCTGCCGCCACATGGCAATTTTTTGGATTCCAAACTCTACCCTATTGGTACAGATTCCGGGATTTGAGAAATATCGTTTTCCTCCTTCACACCTGTTATATTCTTTTTCCGATTAAAGACTGTGATATATCGATATTAATTATTATCTTGCAGCATAACTTACGAATAATTTAATCAAGATATAGATCGATTATGAAGCAACTTTGAGTTTTAGGTTGCGATAATAATCTTGGTTTATAATATTGGAGGCAATCGCTATCCTGTTTGGCGTGTCGTTTGTCGTCGGATAAGGATAACTGGGATTTTAAATGATGGAGCGTTATTGATGTCATCGATTCAGGCTATTGTCTGGTCCTCGGTAGCGAAAAAATTTATAAATGCCGTAACCGGTCTGATATTGTGTATTTTCATTGCCATTCATCTTCTGGGCAACGTCACTCTCCTGACCGGTAACGCCGAGGCCTTTAATTCGTACGCCCATTTCTTATTAAGCATGGGAGTACTAATCTACCTGGCTGAAATCGGGCTGATCGTCTTTTTTCTGTTTCACGTCTTTACCGCCTTGATGGTATGGTGGGACAAGCAGACGGCTCGACCTGTAGCTTATGGCATGACTGCCGCCGCCGGAGCCCCAAGCAAGAAAACAATCTCGTCGCAGACGATGATCTACACCGGGGTGGTTCTCTTTGTCTTCACGATTTATCACCTGATCACATTCAAGTACGGCCCCGGCATCGCCGAAGGTTATGTCATGGACGTTGACGGGGTGGTCATTAGAGATCTTTACCGGCTGACGATGGAAGTATTTAGCAGGCCGGGTTATGTGATCGGGTATGTGGCCGCCATGGCCTTCATGGGCTTTCATCTGCGGCACGGTTTCTGGAGCGCCTTCCAGTCGCTGGGTGTCAATCATCCGCGGTGTACCCCGGTCATATACGGTCTGGCCCTTCTCTTTGCCGTCATCATGGCCGTCGGTTTTCTGATTCTACCGATTCTAATCTATTTCCGAGGGGGTGCCTCATGAAGTTTGACGCCAAAATCCCCGGTGGCCCGCTGGAACAGAAGTGGGATTCATACAAAGGCCATCTTAAGCTGGTCAATCCGGCCAATAAGAGAAAATTCAATCTATTGGTGGTCGGTACCGGACTGGCGGGCGGTTCCGCTGCGGCCTCACTGGGCGAACTGGGATATAATGTAAAAGTTTTCTGTATTCAGGATTCCCCTCGCCGAGCCCACAGTATCGCCGCACAGGGCGGGATCAATGCCGCCAAGAATTATCAAAACGACGGTGACAACATCTGGCGCCTGTTTTACGATACCATCAAGGGCGGCGATTTTCGGGGTCGTGAAGCTAACACCTATCGCCTGGCCGAGTTGAGTCTCAATATAATGGATCAATGTGTGGCGCAGGGTGTCCCCTTCGCGCGCGATTACGGTGGATTGCTGGCGAACCGCTCGTTCGGCGGGGCTCAAGTTTCGCGAACTTTTTATGCTCGCGGTCAAACCGGCCAGCAGCTTCTTCTCGGAGCATACGGCTCATTGATGAGACAGGTTAATGCCGGGACAGTTGAAATGTTCCCGCGCCGCGAGATGATTGATCTGGCTATTATCGGAGGAAAAGCACGCGGCATTGTTTGCCGTAACCTGATTACCGGAGAGATTGAATCGTATGCCGGTGACGCGGTGCTTTTATGCACCGGCGGTTATTCCCCCGTTTACTATCTGTCGACCAATGCCGTCAATTCCAACGCCACGGCGGCATGGCGCTGTTATAAGAAAGGCGCACTCTTTTCCAATCCCTGTTATACGCAGATTCATCCGACCTGTATTCCTCAGGAAGGCGATCATCAGTCCAAGTTGACCCTGATGAGTGAATCGTTGCGTAATGACGGTCGGGTTTGGGTACCCAAGAAAGAAGGCGACAAACGCCGAGCCAACGACATCCCGGAAAATGAGCGGGATTATTTCCTGGAACGCAAGTATCCCAGTTTTGGCAATCTGGTCCCGAGGGATATCGCATCACGTAATGCCAAGGAAGTATGCGATGACGGCCGCGGGGTTAACCCGACCGGTCGGGCCGTTTACCTTGATTTCCGCGATGCCATCGAGCGCCTCGGGAAACAGGTTATCGCCGACCGATATGGCAACCTGTTCGATATGTACTTGAATCTGTCAGGTGAAAACCCGTATGAGACACCGATGATGATTTATCCTGCGCCGCATTACACCATGGGCGGCTTATGGGTGGATTACAATCTGATGAGCACTATTCCCGGATTACATGTCCTGGGCGAGGCCAATTTTTCCGATCACGGCGCCAATCGTCTCGGAGCCAGCGCACTTATGCAGGGTCTGGCCGACGGATATTTCGTGATTCCCAACGCTATCGGCGCCTATCTGGCCGGAACCGAACTGCCTCCGGTTTCGACCGACGATGAGGCCTTTAAAGAAGCTATCAATTATGTGAATACCAAGGTTGAGCGATTGTTGTCGATCAAGGGTTCCAAAACGGTTCGGGAAATTCATATCGAACTGGGCCGGATCATGATGGACAAGGTCGGTATGTCTCGCGATGAAGCCGGATTGAAGGAGACCATTGAGAAAATTCCCAAATTGCGTGAGGAATTCTGGCAGAATGTCAATGTTCCCGGCAGCGGCGACGACCTCAATAAGAACCTCGAGATGGCCGGCCGCTTGTCTGACTTCCTTGAACTGGGCGAGTTGATGGCCCGGGATGCCCTGATGCGCGAGGAATCGTGCGGCGGACATTTCCGCGATGAATACCAGACCGAGGAAGGCGAGGCTTTGCGCAACGATAAGAAGTTTACCTTTGTGTCGGCCTGGGAACATAAGGGCGACGATAAAACTCCCGAGATGCACAAGGAAGAGCTCGAATTTGATCGGGTAACCCCCAGCCAGCGAAGTTATAAGTGAGGCGGCTATGACAGAGAAAAATAACATAACGGTACATCTCAATATATGGCGGCAGAAATACGGAGAAAAAAAAGGCCGTTTCGTTAAATATTCGGTTGATGGTATTTCTCCGCACAGTTCCTTTTTGGAAATGCTCGACCTGCTCAACGAAAGCCTGGTCAAAAAGGGTGAGGAACCGGTCGAATTCGACAGCGATTGCCGGGAGGGGATTTGCGGAACCTGCGGTCTGGTGATTAACGGCATCGCTCACAGTCCCCAGCAAGCGATCGCCACCTGCCAGCTCCATATGCGCAAATTCAAAGACGGCGAAACGATCACGGTGGAGCCGTTCCGGGCCAAGCCGTTTATGCCGATCAAAGACCTGGTGATTGACCGCGGGGCATTGGATCGGATCATTTCCAAGGGCGGTTATATTTCGGCCAATGCCGGTTCGGCTCAGGATGCCAATGCTATTCCGATTCCGAAGGAAAAGGCCGATCTGGCTATGGATGCGGCTGCCTGCATCGGGTGCGGAGCGTGTGTCGCATCCTGTCCCAATGCTTCGGCATCCCTGTTTACCGGGGCCAAGATATCGCAGTATGCCCTGCTGCCGCAGGGCCACCCCGAGGCAAAACGGCGGGCACTGATGATGGTGGAGCAGATGGATAAGGAAGGATTCGGCAACTGTTCCAATCATGGAGAGTGCGAAG
Source organism: Candidatus Zixiibacteriota bacterium (assembly GCA_030668485.1). Lineage (GTDB taxonomy): Bacteria > Zixibacteria > MSB-5A5 > GN15 > JAAZOE01 > DAOUTW01. The sequence continues at coordinate 1,834 of DAOUTW010000117.1, read as the reverse complement.
CCGTTTGTCCGAAGAATATATCGATTGGCAATATCGCTCGGATGCGGCGGGAGTTCTTCAAGGCGGTGTTGCGATCGCGGTAAGCAGGAAAGATAAACTCCGGTAGATCGCTCCGGTTAAATAAGATTTAAAATGCGAAGCCCGCTCGATGATTGCCATCGGGCGGGCTTTTGGATTTAAAACCCCCTGAGGGGGAAATCTTGTTTACCAGTTTTCGCGATAGCCGTCACGCTTTTTCTGGAAACCACCGCCGCCGCCGCGGTTGTCGGTGCGGGGTTTGGCTTCGTTGATGTTCAGATTGCGGCCGTTGAGTTCCGTGTCGTGCAGGTTGGTCATGGCCTCGTTGGCCTCGTCCTTGCTTTCCATTTCGACAAATCCAAAACCACGTGATTTACCGGTGTACTTATCGGTGACGAGGTTACAACTGGAGACATTGCCGTAGCCTTCAAAGGCAGTCCGGATATCTGCTTCACTGGTGTCGTATGACAGGTTGCCTACATAAAGTTTCATTTGTTACTCCTGATTACTGTTTACCTCTATCGGACCTTTTTCGTGAAAAAATTCTCGACCCAAGATAAACGATTACTGCGCACGATTGCGCGTCGTCCACAAATTCAGATTTTTTCAAGATTTGATCGGAAGAACAATTCTTAAGGAAAAGCCAATTTGGAACACTTATTGTTTCTACAGTACCTATAACGGCAGTTTGAGGATAAAAGTCAACAATTATATTTAAAATAATTCGATATTTTAGAAATAACTCAATTTTCGTCAAAAGTCCGGAGTATTGAATGGTCCAGAATATAGTCCTTGACATTCGACGGATAAAGCAGCTGACAGTCAATAAAGCAGCTAGTTCCAAAAAGAAAAGCCCGCCCGATTTTACACTATCGAGCGGGCTTTTTAATTCTGTTATCCCCTATTGGGGATTTAGATTTTACCAGTTTTCGCGGTAGCCATCACGTTTTTTGCGGACACCGCCGCCGCCGCCACGGTTATCGTTGCGGGGTTTGGCTTCGTTGACATTCAGATTGCGGCCGTTAAGTTCGGTGTCGTGTAGTTTGGTCATGGCCTCGTTAGCCTCGTCATTGTTTTCCATTTCGATAAATCCAAAACCACGTGATTTACCGGTGTACTTATCGGTAACGATGTTAGCGCTGGAGACCTTGCCGTAGCCTTCAAAGGCAGTCCGGAGATCAGCTTCGCTGGTGTCGTAAGACAAATTGCCGACGTACATTTTCATTTGTTACTCCTGATTTCTGTTTACCTCTATCGGACCTTTTTAGGATAAAAAAAATATCGCGACCCAAGATAAACGCTATTCGCGCACTATTGCGCTTCGTCCACAAATTCAAATTTTAGCAAGATTCGGCCAGAAGAACAATTCTCTGAAAAAAGCAAATGTGGAGTCTTTATTTATTTCTTCGTTATCTATAACGGCAGTTTGCGGAAGAAAGTCAATATTTATTTGTGAAATAGTTACTTGTTGAGGATTACTATTTCCCCCCCAATTATCCCTATTTTCGATGATTTGATCTGTAAAAACCGTATATTTTGATGCTGATTCAAGAGTTTTCAAAATTGGAACCAGTGATGTAGGGAAATTATAATTGCCTGATTTTGCATTGCCTTTGAAAATTCGAAAGTTGATGGTCAATTTCAGTAAACCCTGGTTTATTGCGGGTGGCTGGGCGGTTGATCTGTTTCTCGACAGTATTACCCGATCCCATGATGATATCGAAATTGCGATTTTTAGACATCACCAATTGGAATTACAGGGTTATTTAAACAGTTGGGAATTTACAAAGGTCGTTCCCGGGGAGGGTAGTCGGAA
>DAOUTW010000065.1 GCA_030668485.1 Candidatus Zixiibacteriota bacterium | reverse complement strand
TCCTTGAAAATCAAAAACTAAAAAAGGTCGCCTTGGTGGCATGTATGAAAAAACTACTACTTATCAGCAGAAGCATGCTTATACACAAAACCACCTTCAACCCCAAATATCAACACTTGACTTGAAAGACGGTATCTACTCAATAGCCACGATATCTCTTGTTGTTATCTTCGGTGCACTCTCGATTATCCGAATTATGAGAGCGCTTACTCGGAAGCGCTTCCTGTTCGATTCGTATCTGAGTTATTCATGGCTATTTTTTCTCAGCCTTATTGTATCAGAACTGATTTCTTTTTCGATTGGTGTCTGGATACTTGCGCTGGTAAGTTTCTGGGCCATTAGAGAATATTTTTCGTTGATAGATGTCCGATTGCAGGATCGCCTGGCGATATTCGGAGCCTATCTCTCAATTCCCTTCATGTATTATTTCATTCAGATTGAATGGTATGGAATGTTCATTGTATCAATCCCTGTTTATGCTTTTCTTGCTATTCCACTCCTGGTAGCCCTTGGCGGAAAGAAAACCGAGGGCACAGTCTTTTCCATAGGCTCAATCGATTTCGGTTTGTTTCTTTTTGTATTCTGCATTGGCCATATCGGTTATCTTTCGCTCTATTCGTCGTGGATGGCGGCCTTGCTCGTTGTCAATGTATTGATATGCGATATGGCTATCTGCATCGTTCGTCGAAAGCTTATAACGGTTTGGGGGAGACTGATTGCCTCCTATTTTCTTCCGGTACCATTCACAGTGGCGATATCCCTGGCGCTGTCGGGGTGGACAGAGATCCCTGCCGGGCACTCGGTTATATTATCCCTGATGATACCTCTCCTGGTGATAATGGGGCATCAAGCTGGCAGTTATGTTAAGGCCGACCTCGGTATAAGAGAGGACTTACTGATTCCGGGTCGGGGGCAAATACTCGACAATCTTCAGTCATTACTCTATGCGGCTCCGGTCATGTTTCACTATATACGATACTTTTTGAAATGAACAAATCGACCGACATAACGTTTTGGGCGATGCTTCTGCATGTTCTCGTACTGCGACCGCTCGTGAAGTTGTTTTCTGGAATCAATGTGGCAGGAAAAGAAAATCTGGATCATCTCAAGCAATACATCATTATAGCCAATCACAACAGCCATCTTGATATTTTGCTTTTATTCTATCTCTTGCCAATCAGCCACATCGTGCGCACGCATCCTGTTGCCGATAAACCCCATTTTTCCAAATCGCGCCTTGTTTTTCGACTCGTGGACTTTTTTTTCAAACCAATCTGGGTCACAAGAGGAAAGCCGGACCTTGCGGATGATCCTTTTCGTGAAATCAAGAGAATTATTGACGCCGGGCAGAATGTTATCATTTTCCCTGAAGGCACCCGCGGCGTTCCGGGTGAGATGCAGCATTTCAAGAGCGGAATTGGGCGACTGATGACACAGTATCCAGAGATACCGATTGTCCCGGTTTTCCTGATCGGTCCAGAACGGGCATTACCCAGGGCAAGCGCTTTGCTCCTGCCATTCTGGAGCAACATTATTGTGGGCCCTCCTCAATTATGTATTGGCGGTCACCGCGAGATCACCCATCGGCTGGAGAATATCCTGGTTGAACTTTCGCGATCCGAATCTGCTCGCAGACACAAAAGAAAATCCCACGAACAGAGGGTAGTGAAGCATATTGCCTTTCTGGGTATTGATGGATCAGGGAAAAGCACGACTTCACGGATGGTGGCCGCAGCCATTTCGGATTCCTCAAGAGTCTGCCTTGTCAGTGATGAACTGAAATTTTTCGAGCTGGGCCGGGCTAGAGAAATACAACCATTGATTACAGAAAAATTGCGACATGTCATTAGTGGTTACGCGAAAAAAGCGAAGTCATTAAAGCTTTACAAAATTCCGAAATTGATGGAACTCCTCTTGAGAAACCAGCTTCTCAAGGAAACGGAACGGTGGTACTCTCCTGATCTGATAGTTCTGGATGGTTCTCCCCTACTAAACCTGCTGGCATGGTCCGTTCTTTATAAAAAGGATACAATAGACCAGGATACATGTTCCAGGGCGCTGGCAATTCTGAGCGGTCGTGAAGGAAACATCAGACATGATGATCCGATCTTCGACCACTTTCCGGAGCTTGCCCATTTGAAGCGTCTGGGTCTGACGAAACTGGCCCTTCCTGATATCGTGGTTCTCATCGATCTTCCTCCGGATGTGGCATGTCAGCGGATAGAAACCAGGGGTGAGCAAAAACAGGTGCATGAGACTGCCGAAAAACTTGGTCGTCTACGCCAGGCTTACCGGCAGGTGTGCGAAGTCGTGCAAAGCGACTGGCACATTCCTGTCGAAATACTGGATGGGGAGCAAACTCGCGAAGACCTGTGCCGCGCAGCCATCAAGTTCGTGAAGAAGTCTAATGATACGGAGGCTTGAATAGATGAGCCATAAAATTGATGTTGTCGCAACAACGATCTCCGGTTCGATTAAGGATTGGGGAAAGGTCAAGCGTATCATCCCTCTGTTTCATCAGTATGGAGAGACGGATGTTAATCTCCACACAGTGGACAGTCATGTTGATGCCCGTCATATAACCAGTGAGCTTGTTCGATCCGGCAGTAACATTGTCATCTCCGCAGGAGGGTCGGGAACATTCAATGCCGTCCTCGAGGGCTGTTTTGACGCCGGCAGAAATCTGCACGATCTGCGGCTTGGTTTCCTGCGCAAAGGGTCTGCTGATCTCATTGGCAAGGTTCTCGGAATGCCGGACGACATCGAAAAAGCAATTAGCGTTTTTGTGAATGCGATCGACAGGGATCGAGTTGTCCCATGTGATGTCATCCGGGCTGTCAGCGAGGGAGGCGATTCTCCTGCTCGTCGATTTGTAGGTTATGGAGGGGCTGAACTGTTTGGCCGGATACCACATTATACGGAGAACCGCTTTATCAAATACTACAAGGGTTTGCTGAGCCAGGCATTCGGTGATCTCGGTCCTTTTTTTGTCGGCACCAGCCTGGCGATTATGGAAAAACTGCTTAAAACCATTGCGCGGAAGAAGCGATACTGGAAAATTATAGCTGATGACGATCTGGTTTCTCAGGGTTATTTTCAGTCCATAATCATTGTCAATGGCGACCTTGGTCCCGATCTTCCCTTTGCCAAATCCGAACCCCTTGGTTCCGGAAAATTCTACCTTTTCGTCATCAAAGATATTGGCGCCATCAAATTGTTGGGGCAGTTGAAACACGCATGGGATTCATCAATTATGGATGAGCCCCTGAAATGGGGTTTTGAATCTTTTTGCATCGAGAAAAAACTAGTTCTGGAACCCGGTGGAGCCGATATATTCCCGGTTAATGTCGATGGTTCAACTCTGAAGTGCCGCAGTTCAGTATCCTTCGAAATCTGTGACAAGATTAATCTTTTGTCTGCGCATTAGAGATACTGGAAATATCAGCCGTATATTTTCGATCCATCACTGCCCTCGTGTCGGTATAAGTCAAACACTTCAACAGCTTACGCCGCCGAATTTTCGATCACCCAGTTGCGGAAGTCGTCTCGTCAACCCCGCCATTATTAAAGAATACTTTTTTGGCTGTTGCTCAGACGGCCTTTTTTTGATTGAAAAATAATAATCTTGGGCAGAAATGCTCACTCCCTTTATATATAGGACGTCAGAATATTTCCTTATCTTCACATGTCATCTCTTTGCCAAGATCAAATATATTAAAATAGTATGTTCTGGGGCTTGCATGATTTATGTCTGCATGCTATCTATAATACAGGCATCGTTGATTACTCTTCGGGGCAGATATATTCCAATGTGCAAAAAAACGAACTCGAATTTACGCGGAGGGCATCATGAGAAAAGGGTTGGTGGTTTTCGGGATAATTTTCTTTTCAATAGTCTTACTTCAACCATCCTATGGCCAGAGCTGGAGGGAGCTGCTTGATAGGGCTGATTCGTTATCCGCTGCAGCCAATTATGATTCTGCGATAATCATAGGAGAGTTGGCATTAGAGGAAGCGGAAAAAGAGTTTGGCAAACAAGACACGGTGGTGGCGCGAATTTTGCACCAATTTGGCAAATATTGCTACGGTCAAGGAGATTATTCTAAGGCAGAACTTATGAATACTAGAAGTTTGAGCATCAGAGAAAAGGCCTTTGGTGAAAATCATCCAGAGGTGGCGAAAAGTCTTTACAATCTGGCTATTGCATATTCAAATCAGGGTGAATACAGTAAAGCTGAACCTCTTTTATTGCGCACTATTTCTATCCTGAAGGGATTCCCCGATTCTGACCCTTCAGTTATGGCAAAGGCCTTGAATGGTCTGGCCAATGTTTACAATTTTCAGGGAAAGTATACAGAGGCGGAGCCCCTATATAAACAATCATTGTCTATATTGGAGGAAGTCTATGGTGAAGATCACCGTGACGTAGGGGGAGCTCTGGGCAACATGGGATACCTTTACATGACTCAAGGAAAATATGCAGAGGCGGAGCAGTTATTCAGAAGGTCGTTATTTATTATGGAAAACTCTCATGGCTCAGATCAGTTGAGTGTGGCAGGGGCACTCTACGCAATGGCACTCCTTCATTCCAAGTATGGAAGAATCGAAGAATCGGCATCGTTCTTAAAGCGATCATTGACTATTCTCGATAATTTAGAAAAGACAGATTCATCCCTAATGGCCGCAATATTAAACCTCATGGCCAACAATTCTCAAGCTATTGGGAAATATGCGGAGGCGGAATCCATTCTAATGCGGTCATTAAACCTAACGAAAAACATACATGGTACAACACATTCCTCTGTGGCCACAGAATTGAGTAATTTGGCTAATAGTTACACCCTCCAAGGTAAATATGCAAATGCTGAGCTAACGTATGAACGTGCGTTAGAAATAATTAATAATAATCACGGATCAGGACACCCTCTGGAGGCGAACTGTTTGGGGAATATGGCAATATTATATGTACTTGAAGGAAGGATAACTGATGCGGAAAAATTACAAAAACGTGTAATAGTTATGAAAAATAATATATATGGCGATGAGCATATTGAGGTATCCAATTCACTCTCAAATTTGGCGAATCTATATACCGTACTTGGCAATTATTCTGGGGCATTGTCCATGCATACTCAATCGCTGCAAATGCGAAAGAAGATATTGGGAGCGAATCATCTAAGTGTAGCAGTTACTATGTATAATGTGGCAATATGTTATTTTGCCCAGGGCAATTATGTGGACGCCGATCGTATCCTAATGGACGCTTTAGGAGTTATGGAGTGTGCTGTGAACCATCAGCATCCGGAGGTTGCAAATTTATATACCATCATTGGTTTGGTCCGCTATGAACAAGGCAGATATGAAGATGCAATGTCCGCATTTAATGAGGCAATTATTATTGGACAAAAAACACTCGGTCGGAGGCATATCAGGATCGGAGTAATGCTTATTCACTCATCACGCGTTTACAGGATTCTGGGTGACCATGGAGAGGCGATTGAGCTTGCCAAGGATGCCTATAATATAGTGAGGATGGAATTCATTGATAATTGGTTTGTTCTATCAGAAAAGGATGCTGTCACCTATTCTCAACACCTTCGAAGTGCATCCAATTGGTATCTTACTTTCTTACTTGGGCATGGGGATATTGATAAAAGTGATGTGGAAAATGCGGTAAACGCACTTATCGCCACCAAGGGTATAGTCTCTGATGGTCTATATGATCGACAAAAGGTCGTCGTCAAAGAAACCGATTCCACCACGCTGGCTCTGGCGGAGAAATTACGATTAAATAAATTCCTGCGGGCAAATTTGTTTGTACAGGGACCGGGGGAGGATTTGGATGAGTATCGAAACAAGGTCGATTCGCTTGATAAGCTTGTCAATGATTTGGAATCCGAACTGTCGCGGCACAGCGCCAGCTATAGGAAGTATCAGGATCAAAAAGATGTAAGCGTCGATCGCATTGCATCACTTCTCCCAGACGGTTCGGCACTGGTTGAATATCTGAAGTATGATTATTATCAGCTTAAGCCGGACAGCACCATCCCACGATACTTAGCCGTAGTGCTTACAAGCAAAGGAGAACCGGCAATAATAAACCTTGGTGATGCCTCTGAGATTGATCCTTTGATTGAAAACTATCGAGATCACATGCTGAAGGTATCGAACAGGATTCCCGGGCCGACCGATTCCGATCTGAAAGAATATAGAGAAATCGGTAAGAAAATTTATAGCAAAATCTGGCAGCCGATTGAGGAACATATCGATAATCGGAAACTGGTATTTATCGCACCGGATGGGGTGTTGAATATGATTTCATTCGCCGGTCTGATTAACGATGACGGAACATATCTGATTGAAGAGCATCCGATTCACTATCTGTCGGCGGGACGAGACCTGATCCGGCTTGCGGATGAAAGCAATCCGGGGAGCGGCCTGTTAGCCATAGGTGATCCCGATTTCGATTCAACAACATCCATGACAACAAGGCAGGCATTCGCCCCGGAAGACACAGCCTCCGATATTTCTATATTGGCCAATCTCACCAGAAATCATAGATCCAGATGCGCAGCATTCGACGAACTTGATCTGCCTCGTCTGGCCGGTACAAGAACCGAAGTTGAAACGGTTATAGCAGAATGGAGGAGATCGATTGACGAGCCGGTAATCGGATACTTCGATGATGAGGCAACAGAAGACAGATTCAAAGAGGAGGCCCCCGGAAAAAGAGCGATTCATCTGGCCACTCATGGATTTTATTATGAAGGTGTGTGCAGGCCCGATCTACCTCAGAGAAGAATTGATTCGGATGTTGGGTATGTGGGCGAAAACCCGCTTTTACTTTCGGGCCTCTTCTTTGCCGGGGCCAATCGCAACCGGGACAGCTTGGTCAATAACAGCGGCGAAGACGGAATATTGACCGCCTATGAGGTGTCGGCCATGAATTTGGAAGGTACCGAATTGGTGGTATTATCGGCATGCGAGACCGGTTTGGGAGAGGTTAAAGACGGGGAAGGAGTATATGGTTTAAGGCGTGCCTTCCAGATGGCGGGCGCCCGCACAGTGGTCAGCGCCTTATGGCCGGTATCGGATCAGGCGACATCCGAGTTACTCGGCAAATTATATGATGAACAGGGCCCATCGATGCCTGATCGTTTCCGAAAAATTCAACTGGAGAAACTCAGTAAACTTAGAGATCAAAACATGGTCGACCACCCGATCAGTTGGGCTGGTTTTATCGCTCTGGGCAACTGGAAGTAGAGACGCCACCAGTCAGACAATTTGCAAAAAACTGGGCTGGAAATGCCAATACGGATTGTCGTAATAGGTTGCGCTATTACAGCTTACGCCGCCGAATTTTCGATTATCCAGTTGCGGAAGTCGTCTCGTCCACCCCGCCATTATCTAAGTAACTATCCCACAACAAGATACGAATTAGGGTCAACGAGACGGCAGAATCAATGGTTTGATTTATCACCTATTTTCTTTTAATATCCTTCGCTGCAGGGCGTTTGTAGAGATTTTGAGCTAACCTTCAGATTTATTATCGCTTTAAAGTTAACAAATTGGCGCAGAGTTGTTGGAACAAATGATTGTGTAATAATACAAATAGATGAGGGTTCGATCCCTCTCCTCTTTCTGTTTGGCAAGTGATCTGAAACGAATTCATGACGCGCCCACCGGTTGTGGTAGATTCTCTTTTCTCCTCAATACCAATGTTTCCCGTTTAATCTTTTGCCGTTGGGATATTATCTGCTCCGCCCGGCCATGACATCACCAGCCCGTATGCCAGCAGTCAACTTCCCAGAGATATTATACCGAGAATAATCGTTTATCACTGTTGACAGGTAATACCATCCCCATTCCGGAATCTTGAGATAGGTGAATTCGGTTTGCCACAACTCATTGACTGACGGGTCGGATGCCGGAACTTGTTGTTGACCGACAACACGTATAGGCCCGACTGGTGCTCAGATCATTGGCTTTCAGGATACGATAAACGCTGGCTGTGTCTTGGTTTTATACACAGCGAGTCCATGCTACTTGACGATCAGTCGGTAGAGGCATCAATCTACTAATTCCGTACACTGCACAGAAAAATATACATCAACATTCGTGTTGCTGCATATTAGATGCGTACCTATATTCTTAATAGGACCATGTCTCTCTAAAGTACCGCCGTTCAAGACCAGCCAAGTGTGTCGGGCAGAAGATTGCCGTACGGTCACTGCAATGTGAGAGGTTGAGGCTTAGGTGTGATAAGAACTAATCGACAACTCTTTGATGAAGTGAAGCTCGGGCATAATTGGGCCTGGAAGCTTCTGGTCGCACGTTATGAGAAGCTGGTAATGAGCGTTGCCATGCGTTGTGGTCTGAGCATTGCCGATGCGGAAGACTGCGCTCAACTGAGCTGGATGGCGCTCTATAAGAATCTTGATTCTATTCGGAATCCTGATCGCCTTGGTGGCTGGCTTGCAAGAACAACCCGCAGGAATGCGATGCGCATGGTGAAGCGCTTAGTGGTAAGAGGCGAGTACATTGAAGGGGATGGTGCGGCCGATTCCAAGTTATTGCTTTCTGATCATGAGGCCGAGCGACTCGAGCAACAGGTACACTTTGAGTATGCCATCAACCAATTGGATGATCGCTGCAAGAAGATAATACGAGAGCTCTTTTATTCACCGAAAGGTGATTCATACCGAGAGATCTCAAACCGGCTCGGCATTTCAGAAAACAGCGTAGGTCCAATACGCAATAGATGTCTTGAGAAACTCCGTCGCATTCTGAAAGAATGTGGCTTTCTGTAGTACGGATTTTAGTGAAACTGGCCTCTCTATAGTAGATCAGGTGAGAGCGCATGGCCATCACTCAGGGCGGCAATGTGAAATCGGATTCCTGATTAAGCAGAGAGTCCATAGGAAAGGTAGATATGATACGAAAGGTACGCCATCCATCCAGACAACGCATGATCACCGCGGTTGAGACGGGTGTGGTTGGTTTTCGTTCGCATTTAAAAGAATGCGTGTCGTGCCGCGTCCTATTCGAGCTTCTCTCGAAGTTCCGGATTGATGGTGCTGAAGAGTTGCAACAATCATCACCGAGGCTTCTGAAACTAATAGAATCTATACCAATCGACTCTCTAAAGGAATGTCATACCCCGGTTGTAAAAGGGTATCTCGTATCCGACTCATGGGACCGGGTCGCATTTGCCCAGGTACGAGGTGTGGCGACTGACCTGACGCGGAGACTTCTTCTGAAGGCAGGGCCAATCAAATTGGAATTGGCCGCCGAACGTCATTTGGACAAGTGGGAATTTGCGGCAAGAGTATATGATCGAGGGAGAGCTTCTGTAAAGTTCATGATAAAGATCGGCGGCCACAAGGTCACGGTGGGGCCGTCAGGATTCTTCTACTGGTCGTCCAAACGTCCACCGGCAAAGGTCAGGCTTTTAGGAGAATCACATACCATAGAGTTTGAAGGCCTGTCATGGTAAAACCTGTTAATGACATGGACAAAATAGTCCGCAGTTTCTTATCGTCAGGTGAGACACAAGGCGCAGACACGAAGCGACTGGCGAACGAAATTGATCAAAGAATAAGGCTTCTGGCTCAAAAGTCGTTGAAATCAGCTCTGAAAATGGCACGCAGTTTTGTCACCATGTCGGAAGGCAAAGAATCGATTCTGTACTCTACTGCTTTAAGATCACTTGGGCGAGTGTCTCTTATTGCAAGTGATTACGCTGGAGCCAGGAGGGCTTACCTGCAAGCTAGGAAGATGTTGAAACGTGACTGGCTCTTGCGTGGGCAGATCGACAGGACGCTGATCGATATTTACATGTATCTGGACGATTATGATACGGCCAAGCAGCATGCGAGGGCCGCCATGTCGACGTTCAAACGACACGGTTCGCTTCAGGAGTTAGCCAAAACGAAGGTCAACTATGGTAATCTCTTCCACCGCCAAGACCGTCACCGTGAGGCCATTCGGTTGTATGAGCAGGCCTATCAGGTTCTCCGTCGCAGTCCGGACAAGCTATCTACGGCTCTTTGCTGTTACAACAGAGCCAATTCGCAGGTACAGCTTTTCGCGTTCGGAGATGCCCGAATACTCTACCAAGAAGCAGAGCAAAGGTTCCTCAAAGAGGGCTATGATCTTTATGCCAATGAAGCGAGGTATGGGCTGGCTTGGCTCTCAATGCTTGAAGGCGATTATCACCTTGCGATTCAAGCCTTGTCCGAGTGCGAGGCTAACTACATCCGAACGGGCCGCAAGAAAGGCGTAATTCTCTGTCAACTCGACCGAGCCGAAGCGTACATCGGACTTAATCTGTTTCATGATGCGCGAGACGCGGCTCGACTGGCCGAGAGGAATGCGCGAAAGCTTGGAATTGAATATGAATCGGCCAAAGCGGCGTTTTTCTACGCCAAGGCAACGCTCGGTGCGGGTAAATTCGGGGTCGCCAAAAGAGCGCTAAAACGGGCAGAGATGGGCTTCACGAAGGTAGACAATGCAGGTTTTCAGGCGGCGGTAAACTTCCTAAGGGCTCAATTGGGAACATCTGACGACCAGGTTGTCGCCAAACTTCGATCGGCCAGACAAAAGATTGTAAAGTCGCAGTTGCCATTATGGGAAGCAATCTGCGACCTGCAATTGATGAGTTTTTGCCCAAATGATCTCAATGTAACACGCCGGATTTCTCAAAACCCGGCTGTCAAGACGGTACCACATCTTATGGCACATTGGCGGACTCTCCTCGGAGACCGCGATGCAAATCGTGGCCATGAAAGTAAGGCCAGGAATCACTGGAGTGCGGCTGCTGATATACTGGATTCAGTTCGTGCAAAACTACCACCGCTCGAAATGCGTTCAAGCTTTAAACGCCGTCGGAACGATCCCTATCTGCGAATGATTGAATCTGAACTGAAATCTCGACCGGATCGAGCCGCAGCCTGGTCGGAAAGATACAAGACAGCCGGCTTGTGGGCGGTCCCGCCAGATACCCTGGAATCAGATCCTCTCCGTCAAAAAGCCGAGCGAAGTTTGGTTGATTTGGCCGCGAGAGTATCAGCCGTGGCTCGCCGTCCCGAACATTCGCATGAAAGAAGTTTCGCATCCTCCGCTCAAAGCAATCAGGCTCTGAGAGGATTGCAGGCACGAGTTCGCCAGGACCTCAGTGCCATTGAACGGCAATCTCGAAACGATCCCGTGGCAATGCATTCATTATTGAAGCATATCGATACCGTATCACAACAGAAGACGCTTGTGCAATTTCACTTTCAGGGAGAAGAACTGATCGCCTTTGTGCACTGGCGGGGACAGTCAAAAGTTTACCGGTTTCCGCAGGGTCGAAGGTTAATTGATGAGTATGTAGCCTGCTGGAATTTTGTGATGGCCCGTGAACAGTTCAATCCTCGGGCCGGCACGAGATCGTCGCTCCAGGAAGAAAGGCAGTTACTTGATCTACTCGGCCAGAAGCTTTGGGCTCCTCTGGACATTGGCTTACGGCAGAAGACTGTCTTGATAATACTTGAGGGCAGACTTGGGAATCTTCCCTGGCATGCCTTCAGACATGAGGGCGAACATCTTGTCTCTCGACATCGCTTAACTTTCAGTCCAAGTCTCCTTCACTATATCCAGGCAAGGAAAAAACGGATTCGCTCAGATAGGGTTGAAGCATTTGTGGGGCAGGGCGACGATCTTCAGAATGCCCGATCAGAGATTTCAGCCCTTAAACAGTTGGGCAATGGATCTGTGATAATGCATGACCCCTGTCGGCGTGACGATTGGCCAAACCAAAGCGAGGCACGCGTGTGGCACTATACCGGACATGCGCAGTGGAGACCGGATAATCCATTTTACTCATCACTGATTCTCTCAGATGGACCGCTATTCGCAGCTGACTTCCGTCTAAAAAGAAACAAAGTAGGGCTGGTTGTATTGGCTGCTTGCCGCAGCGGCCGCGCTTCCGTTCTGCCCGGCGACGAAGCGGATGGCTTGGTGCGTTCGCTGCTTGAGATGGGAGCAAAGAATGTCCTGGCCAGCCACTGGGCAGTATCCGATCGATCAACCGCCATCTGGATGAGCCGCTTTTATAATAGATTAAGTACCGGCGCTACTGTGGCGAACGCGGCAGCAGCGGCGGCAACAGACGTCCGTGAAAAGTTTCCGTCAGCTTATGATTGGTCTGCATTCTCACTATATGGTGCAGGCTAGGGAGGTATAGGATATGTGTAATCTGTATATCAAGAAGCTCGTCCGTATATTTCTGGTATTGACTGTGGGTTTGGCTCTATGTGAATCTGCTTATGCATTACGCTTTGATCCGAACAAATTAGTCATCCAATTAGAGCCAGGTTATTCTATTGAATCAATTAATGAGCAGTTCGATACCGAGGTGGACAGGTATCTACCACAACTGGACATTTATCTCTTGCACTGTTTAACCTCTCCAGACCTGGACTTACTTTCGGCTGAGATCGAGGAGCTGTCAGAAGTAATATTTTGCCATCCAAACTACCGGATAGATCCTTTGCAACCGGTTCAGGGAAGTCTGCCAATTACCGACAACTCTGGCACGGGTGACTATTTGGGACAAGCCGCAGTCGATCTACTCAATCTTGAAGCCGCTCATCTACTGTCCACCGGGGCAGGCGTAACCATTGCAATTCTGGATGGAGGAATCAACTATACTCACCCACAGCTTTCGGGTTGGGTCACGTCAGGCTATGATTATATCGATGATGACATCGACGCCTTTGATGAACCCGATGGTGCCAATAGTGGCCATGGTACTTTTGTCGCCGGTGTAGTGCATCTGGTGGCACCAGATGCGGACATTCGTGCTTATCGCGTCACAGACATCGAGGGTGAGAGCAATGGGTACATTGTCGCCGAAGCTATCTTGCAGGCAGTCGACGACGGATGCCGAGTTATTAACCTTAGCATGGTGACGATGGACGAACACAATGCCATCGGGCAAGCCGTTGAGTATGCGAGAGCCCACGATGTTGTTACGGTCGTGGCAGCAGGGAATCTGCAAGGAGACAGCGCTTGCTATCCCGCAAGCGATATCAACACAGTAGCCGTAGCCGCCATCGATTCGTTGAGCCTGTTGGCCGACTTCTCCAACTATGGCAGCTACGTTGATGTTTGTGCTCCAGGCGTAGCCATATATGCGCCCTATCAGGACGACAGTTATGCCTGGTGGGGTGGTACCAGTTTCGCCTCGCCCTTTGTCGCGGCAGAAGCGACTCTGCTCATTTCCATGGCGCCAGGACTTTCCTGGCAACAGGTGATCAACGCAATAATCGGTACCGCAACCAATATCGACGCTGTGAACGCTGACTACGGCGGCATGCTGGGCGCCGGTATGATAAATCCCTGGGAATCGCTGCAACAAACCTCGGGCAGTTCGTGCGGAGACTTGAACGGTAACGGGTCGATAAATGTAATGGACATGGTGACACTCATAAGCTACCTGTTAGACGATGGCTCAGCACCAGATCCAGATCCACTGTGGGCAGCCGATATGGACGGAGTGCCCGGCATAACCAACAACGATTTTCAGACTTTGGTCGGCCACATTCTCCAAGGCGGTCCGTTTCCGACGTGTACTCCTCAACCGGATACGACGTTTCCAGCCTCAGCAGATTCTTTGGAGGTCAGAAACTTCACAGCCGACCCGAATGAGACCAGCCTGACAATGGAGTTATGGTTAGACGCATTGGATCCCTATGGAGGTCTGTCATTTCCTTTTTCGTACGCCTGTACCACATCTAACGTGACGCTGGACAGCATTACCCTCGACTCGGTGACGTATGATAGGCACAGCTCGATAGACAACACTATTTCCAGTGGCCTAATACTAATCAACAACTTCGATGGGACTTCACCGGCAGGTGAACAGAAAATAGCGTCACTTCATTTCGCATTTTCTTCTTCCCAGCCGTTCCCTCAGTCCATAATGCTTCAGTCCGACACATTTCCTCCAAGTAATAGTCTTGTTCTGTCAAGAATCGAGGTATCGGGACTCGCAACCGGCGTTGTGCCCGTGTTCTTTGGTCCCGACGCCGATGGCGATGGAGTTACGTTTGATGTTGATAACTGCCCTTACGTATACAATCCCGGCCAGGAGGATGCCGATTATGACGACCTGGGTGATGCCTGCGACAACTGCCCGAACAACGCCAATCCCGGTCAAGAGAACGCTGACAATGACGATCTCGGTGATGTATGCGATCCATGCCCAAACGATCCTCTGAATGATGGTGACGGTGATGGGCTGTGTGCTGACCTGGATAACTGCCCCGCAGTCTACAATCCAGGCCAGGAGAATGCTGACGGCGATGGGTTGGGAGATATCTGCGACGACTGTCCCGACGACCCGGAAAATGACGTCGACGGCGATGGTTACTGTGCCGAGGTTGACAACTGTCCCGAAGCCGCAAACCCGGGACAAGAAGACACGGACGGCGACGGCTCCGGTGATGACTGTGATAACTGTCTAAGCATTGCCAACGCTGACCAGCAGGATAGCGATAATGATGGTAACGGTGATTTGTGTGATATCTGTTGGGATGGAGATGACTACCTGGACATGGATTCGGACGGACTACCAGACGGCTGCGACAACTGTGTCAATGTGTATAATCCAGGTCAAGAGGACAGCGATGGGGATGGGTACGGTGATGCCTGCAGCGATGGTATCTGTGGTGAAGTCAATGGCCAACCCGGCAATTGGGGCGTTATCAATGTCTTAGACCTGTTATATCTCATATCTTATCTCTACGACGGCGGGCCGCCACCGGCCAGGATATGGGCAGCCGACATGGATAACATATTCGGCATAAGCAACAATGATGTTGCTACCCTCGTTGCATACTTTTTCCAGGGTAATTCGGAGATGGTGTGTGAACAGGTTCCGGATAGTACCTTCCCGTTCTCAAATGATACTTTGGGAATAGTGGGCTACAGGGTTCCGGCCGGCAGCGATGCGCACAAAGTCGACCTGTGGCTGAATACGACCGATAGCATTATGGGTGTCGCCTTTCCGTTCACCTATAATTGTTCCACTTCGGAACTTGTCCTCGATAGTATAGTGGATCATACGAACGCGGATATCAGTGGCCGCAACCCGATTTCCAACGTCAGTGGGAGTGCCGTTTTTGGAGCCACATGGTTGTTTACGGAATTGCCCGGTGGACGACACCGGCTAGCCTCAATGTATTTTTCCCTGACCGCGTCTACAGAATATCAGGACATTCTGATCGACACTACCATGTTTTGGCCATCCAATACAATTGTCGTCTCCAGGCTCGGCTCAGGCGCATCAGCCATCGGAAGCGTTCCTGTTCTGGCTTTTGTACAGAGCGATCCTGACTACGACGGGGATGGAGTCAATAGTCTGCAAGATAACTGTGCAGGGGTCCAAAACCCTGGCCAGGAAGACCAGGACCAGGACGGAGTCGGCGATGCCTGTGACAACTGCCCCGACATTTCCAATGCCGACCAGGCTGATAATGACCACGATAATGTAGGTAATATCTGCGATAACTGTCCGGAGGACAATAACCCTGACCAAACAGATACCAATGAAGATGGTATCGGCAATGCATGCGACTACCTTTGTGGCGACGCCAACATGGATGGACAGCCTAACGTTGGCGATGCGGTCTTCTTGATTAACTACATATTCAAAGGTGGCCCCGGACCTGAGCCATTGGAAGCCGGAGACGCGAACTGCGACAGTGATGTCAACGTCGGAGATGCTGTGTATCTGATAAACTATGTCTTCAAAGGTGGACCGGAGCCGTGTTGCCCGTGACGGTATATCTCGCGTATTTTGTAAGTCATAAAGGATTGGCTTATGACTCCCAACAACTCTCTCAAGGGGGTTGTTGGGAGGATCGTATCCGCCTTCGACCCACTCGGTGCCGGCACCACAAAACCACTGCGGAAAAGCCAATTTAAAGGATACCAACCTTCTGATAAATTATGCGTTAGAGAGGGGACCGGAGCCATATTGTCCGCAAAAAAACAGTGAAGTATGAATCAATAAAACATCAAGATTAGCTTTCACGAAATCGATTCCAGGTACAGTAACGTTCTATGGATTAATAAATTAGGCTATCGCGTTCTCGACTACCCAGTTGCGGAAGTCGTCTCGTAGACCCCGCCATTATCTAAGTGGTTGTTGCACAATGAGATGCGACCTAGGGTCTGCGAGACGACAGAACTTTTGGTACAGACGCATCCTATACCCTGTCCAAATGAATCTCGTAAATTATGCCCCAAGATTTTCTAAAGGATTTGATGACATACATTTCGGAGTCATTCTGTGATTTTAAATCGATATCCATAACCTTGATCGGGAATATTCTCAACCGTCGGATCGCTTATTGTTAAACGATATTTACCGGGGCTCATTAAATGATGTGGAAAGAAGATTTCCCCCGTCTTCAAATCATCAAAGCTATCGAAATTATCGTAACGGGCAATTTCTTCACCTTTTTCGGAAGTAATAATAACCTGATAACTTCTTCCGGGAACTGCGTCCGGATACTCAAACCGAATAATCCCATCGCTGCCGGAACCAATCATTAATACATTGTTCGGAGGTGTGCGAGTTGAAGTTAGGTTAATCGTCTGGACCGGTCGTATCTCATTCTTGCGGCTCGCCATGAACACAACTCCGAAATAAGCGGGAACAATCATGAGTAAAACCAGCAGATAGGCGATGGCAGGCCTAAAAACAAATGGGGTTTCCGGCCAGAGACGCCGCCAGAGTATTTTCATGAATGAATCTTGCCTGGAAGATTTCTCAATCGGTTGATTAATTAAATCCTGAACAGCTTCGCTTTGGCGCACGGTTGCGGCGTATTCGCGGAATGACTTGACCTCATTCAAGCAATATTCGCACTCCAGTAAGTGTTCGCCAAACAGGTTGGCATCATCGTCGGACAGAATCCCTAGCTCATATTCGTGCATAAGCTTGCCAATATTTTGATCTATACAATCAGACATAAGCTTACACCCGTACCTCACCAGTTTCCAGACACTTTCTTAGTATAGTACGACCGCGGCTGAGAATACCATAATAATTACCGCTTTTTATCCTCATTATTCTACATATTTCATCGGTTTTATATCCATTAAAATTGAGGTTTAGGGCCCTAGCATAGCGAAGATTGATCTTCCTTATCATTTTCAGGCAATCAAGCAAACTAATTTCCAAATCATGATCGACCGGATATGATCCGGGATTGCTCGATAAACTCAGATTGTCTACCATTTTTCGTTTGGATCGCTTCTTAAGGATATGATTGCCGATTTTGTTTTTGAGTACGCCAAATGCGAAACCGGAAAAACTGGATTTGATGGTTATGGTCTTATATTTCTCTCGAATGGTAACACATGTCTCTTGAACAACATCTTTGGCTTCGTCCGGATCCCTCAATCTAATTTCAGCATGTATTGTTAAAATGTCAAACAGAAGCTTAAGCATTTCCTTTTCTGCCGCCATGCCACCTGCTTTAGCCAACTCGTATAATTCGTTCAATCGACTCATGTTTTCAAAAGAATTCCAATGCCTGTTAGATTATGTCTCAAGTAAATAGAGAGTGCTTAGTTTGTCAAGGGCTTCCATGCCCATTACTGCCACAACAATTTTTCAAAGAAAATTAAGATAATATTCAAGATCAGTGCGTGTTCGGCAAACCTTATTGGTAGGACAACAAATTGTTCATGAATGGGCGCACCATCAAATCAATCGCCGGCATCAGTAAATGTCCAATTTTATGGATGAAAGATTTTGTCCTGTCCCGAAGAATAAGGCAATTGTTTACCTTTGAGAGGAGGATACAAATGATTAGGAAGCTATGTATTATACTAGTCGCGGCTTTGATTGCTGCACCACTTTGCGCCCAGGATCACACCGTGTGGGTACAACAGTATAATGGCGGACTAAACGGAGCCGAAGAGAAGCCACTAATGGCATTGGATGATAGTGGTAATGTATTCGTCAGTGGGTTAAGCTGGGAAGCTGATACATTCCAGTACTTTACGACAATCAAATACGACGCAGGCGGTGAGGTGCAGTGGATTAATCATGCCCGTATCGCATTCGATAAAACTGTTTCGGCAATGACAACTGACCATCTCGGAAATGTATATGTTACGGGGTATTCAGATTATTCCGGGCGGTATGCTATAATGACCATGGCTTATGATTCAAACGGTGATTCCCTCTGGGTAAGACAATATGGGAATTGGACTTCGGTGAACAAATCTTATGATATAACTGTTGATGTGGATCAAAATGTATACGTCCTGGGTGCATCGAATGAGTATGCCGATCAAACAAACCAATTTATTATCAAGTATGACTACCTCGGAACGCTGCAATGGGTAAGCTATTATAAACCGGACAATTATGATGGGGCTTGGGGTGATGGCATCACAATAGGACCGTCAGGTGATATCTACACAGTCGGAACCTGCTGTGTAAGTATCTGTAAGTTTTTTTATTACTTTACGTTGACTAAATTTGATGCCGCCTCCGGTGATTTATTATGGGAGTATGTGTATGAACCCAATGTGAGCTATGGGAGAGACTTGTTTGTCGACCCAAACGGTGACATCTACGCCATAAGTAGTGGAACCCATAGTGGCATATTGCTGTTTAAATATAGTCAGGATTTGACTGATACATTATGGGTTCGACAAATCATTGGCCAAACATCCGCCGGACAATCGGCTCTGGCTGTAGATCTCAACGGAAACGCATATGTCTGCGGTTATAGAGACTACTCAAGCAATGACTATCTTGTTGTCAAACATTCTCCCGATGGTGATAGCTTATGGACGCAAATATATGATAGTCCTGTATCGGGTGATGATATACCGAGAGATATCGTTGTCGATAGCTCAGGTAACATATATGTGACCGGACAAAGCATTGCGGATGGAGACTGGAATGACTACATGACCATTATGTACGATACATATGGAAGCGAACTATGGGTCGAACGATACAATGGGCCGGGAAATATGAACGATGAGGCCTCCGCCATTGCCGTGGATAATCAGGGTAATATCTATATAACGGGAAAAAGCTATGGAGATGGTTCAGATTATGATTTTTCCACGATTAAGTATTATGATCCAACTCCCTACCCAATAAAGAGCTTTGCCCCCGAGAAAAATGAATTGAATGTTCCTGTAATTTCAGATATTGTTGTTTCCTTTTTTATAGACATGGATGAAACCACCATTGACAGTACGACATTTATTGTCAATGCTATGTCGACCGGGTTCCATACAGGCGTTATCAGCTATGATGCCCCGACAAAAACTGCCACTTTCAATCCAGACGACGATTTTGCCGTGGGTGAAGTCGTTACGGTGGAACTCATTACTGGAATTGAATCTTCTCAAGGCATACCGCTCGAAATCAGTTTCATTTGGAACTTTACAGTAGAAGTCGACGACGGGCCCGGGAATTTCGTCATCGATTCAACCTATACGACGGGCGTAAGGGCCCGCGACGTTGCCTCTGCCGATGTTGATAATGATGGTGACCTTGACCTGGCAGTCGTCCATGATGGCACCAGAGATATATATATCCTGATGAATAATGGAGATGGGACCTTTACTCCGGATTCAACATATGCTGTCGATAAGTGGGCGCTCAAGATTTGCGCCGCCGACTTCAATTATGATGGTGACATAGATCTGGCGGTTGCAAACTTTTCGGATAGTTCCCTATCGGTGTTGATGAATCTGGGAGAAGGTGTTTTTGGCCCCGATACTCAATATCTGTTGGGGGGAACACCTCTTTCAGTAACCGCGGCAGACCTTGACGGTGATGGTGATTGGGACCTTATTACAGCTTTATACGATGCAGATAGTTTTACTATCCTATGGAATAACGGTCAAGGGATCTTTGATACCGATACTTCTTATGCGACAGGCGACGGTGCCGCAAGCGTTTGCGCCGCTGATATAAACGGCGACGGCACACTTGATCTTATAACAACAGGCACTTTCTCATACAAAGTATTCATCCATATTAATGATGGAGATAATAAATTCCCTCTTGATACCAGTTATTGGTCTTACAAATATCCCAGACGTCTGGAACTCGCTGATCTTGATGGAGACAATGATCTTGATATGGCCACAACGCATTATGAGTCGGATACCATTTCCGTATATTTCAATACCGGTGAGGGGATTTTCGAACCTTATGTGACATATGTAGCCGGTGATGATGTACGGTCGATTCGTGCCGGGGACCTTGATGGCGATCTGGATCTTGATCTCTATACCGCCAATATGAATTCGGATGACGTCTCAGTTTTGTGGAATGATGGAAATGGCAACTTTCCGGAACGTACCGATTTTCCGACCGGTGATGGTCCTTTTTCCGCCCTTGCTTCCGACCTGGATGGTGACGGCGATCTTGATTTGGCAACGGCAAATCTGTCTAACAGCGTAACTGTCCTGTTCAATCACCAAAAACCGGAAGTATTGGCGGTATTCCCACTGATAAATACCTTGAATGTGGTAAATGATGCCGACATTACTGCCATGTTCAATATCGATATGGACCCTGAATCCATCAATGAATCGACGTTTGTTGTCACGGGCGAGATTACCGGGCTTCATGCCGGCATGATTAACTATGATGATCTGTCAATGACTGCCACCCTCAATCCTGACAATGACTTTGCCACCGGCGAAGTTGTGACGGCGGTATTGACGACTGACATCGAATCTTCGTTCAGCCAAAAACTGGAACGTAGTATTGTTTGGTCTTTCACCATAGAGGCAACGAGTGGCGATGCGATTTTTGACCCTGATTCCACTTATCAATCGCTTGGTAGCCCAATCAGTTCTTCTCTTGGAGATTTTAATGGAGATGGGTATATTGACCTTGCATTCTCCAATGACATTGATCTAGCGGCCGCCAATAAATCGGGATCCGGGTCGGGAATTTTGGACAATATCTCGATATACTTGAATGATGGCACCGGAGAATTCATTCTTGATTCCTCCCTATTTGATATTTTGTTATCCCAGTTTGTTTCTGCTGATATTGACAATGATCTTGATCTTGATCTCATAGGGATAGATGACAGCCTCAAGAATATTCGCACATATAAAAATAATGGGGGTGGGAGGTTTTATCCGGATTCGGTCTATGACGTTGGGGGGGAACCCGTTTACCTTGTTTCGTTCGATGCTGACGGAGATGGTGATCCTGACCTGGCGGTGGCGGATGCTGATTCCAACCGAGTATTGATCTTGTCGAATGACGGGGAAGGCAATTTTGGACTATCTACATGGTGTGATATTTCGGGAGCGCCTCAGATGCTTTGGACCGGTGATTTTGACAGAGACGCTTATACTGATATCGCTGTCCTAAGTACCCAATACGACAGCGTATATCAAATACTTACCAATACTGGCACTGGAACTTTTGAAGCTGGTGCGGCGGTTCCGTTCTTGCCACTTAGTTCGTTTATCGGAACTGATGTCGATGGGAACGGTCGGCCCGACCTTATAGGTACTTTTGAAACCTCATCCCAAGGCCCCGGAATAAGCGTACATTGCAGCAACGAAGATGGATCATTTTGGTTCTGCTATGCTCGAGTATTAAATGCCATTCCTAAACAATTATCCGCCGCCGACATTAACGCCGACGGCCACCTTGATATGGTAGTCGCTTATGTGGATTATGACAGCATATCGGTCTTGCTCAATGATGGGACCGGGTACTTCGATTCATGTTACAGTTATTCAACCGGAGGTGATGACCTCTCAATGGCAATACCGGTAGATATTGATAATAGCGGTAGTATGGATATTGTGGTGGCCAGCAAGGACTCATATCGCTTCTCAACTCTGTCAAACACCTTGTGCGATTGTCGTCCAGGAGATGCAAATGGCGATGGCTCGGTCAATGTTGGTGATGCCACATACATCATTAGTTATATCTTCAAAGGCGGCCCTTCGCCAACACCGTATGAGATATGTAGCGGTGACGCCAACTGTAATTGTCAGGTTGATCCCGGGGACGCTGTCTATATAATCAACTATGTGTTCAAGGGCGGGCCGCCACCATGCAGTTGCGAGGAATGGGTGAATGAATGCGGATGGTTGTTGAGGAAGTAAGAGACGCGGATCCCAAAAATGGGAGAACCTGTTTACTCAAATCGGTTGACAGGTTCTCCAAAACGTTATGGAAAATTCCCGGGCAAACCATCCTGCGGCACGCCCGGAGATAGGAGAGTCAAAATGCAAAAGAAAACTACGTTAACCCTGTCGGTTGTCTTCTTTCTGGGGA
Source organism: Candidatus Zixiibacteriota bacterium (assembly GCA_030668485.1). GTDB lineage: Bacteria > Zixibacteria > MSB-5A5 > GN15 > JAAZOE01 > DAOUTW01. Next base: position 3,792 of record DAOUTW010000065.1, on the reverse strand, counting down.
TGGCTGTATCACCAGTCGCAGCCCTGAATGACAACTCCTCGTTTGTCGATACAAACGGCGAGGAGCTAGCCTGGGTACAACCAATCCAATCATTGGGTCCGATCATATATGGCCCTTACGGAGATGGCGATCCCTGGGGTGGGGGGGAAAACATCCAATCACAAGGTCCGGCCAGTTATGAGCCTTACGGAGATGGCGATCCCTGGGGTGGGGGCGAATAACATCTAATTACTGCAATAACAAGGTCCGGCCGTTTATAATGAATTCAGCGATGGTGCATTAGATGTGCCGTGCCTCTGTGATGAACCGATAGGGCCTTTTGAAGGAGGATGGGTAGATTACTGCGGATGGCCGTTGAGGAAGTAGTTGATAGATGAATCACGGTGCTATGGAAATATTAGGATACTGTGGCGGTACGGGGGGCCGTGTGGGGAATGGGCAGAAATGCCCATTCCCTTTATATCTGATCCGCCAAAATATTTCCTTGTCTCCATAAGTCATCCTTTACCAAGATCAAATATATTAAAATAGTATGTTCTGGGGCTTGCATGATTTATGCCTGTATGCTACCTTTAATCCAGGCATCGTGGTTAATTCTTCGGGGCAGATATATACTTTTGTCAAACAAGCGAACACAAAATGTCTGTGGAGGGCATCATGAAAAAAGGGCTGGTAGTCTTCGGGATAATAATCTTCTCAATTCTATTTTGCCGGCATGCTAATTGTCAGAGTTGGCAGGAACTGCTTGATGAGGCGGATTCACTATCAAAGGCGGCCAATTATGATTCGGCGATAGTGATTGGAACCCTGGCGCTTGAAATGGTTGAAGAACAACTTGGCTCGGAAGATATTGCAACGGCGCGAGTATTGCATGGGCTCGGGAGCTACAACTTAGCCAACGCCAATTATGATAAAGCTGAATCCTTATTGAGCCGTGCATTAAACATTAGAGAAAAGGAACTTGACCCGGAAAACCCTGAGTTAGGTAAAACCATGAATAATCTGGCGAATGTATATTATCAGTTTCGCAAATACGAAGAAGCAAAGCTACTTTATCAGCGGGTACTCTCTATTACAGAGAAAACCAAGGGTCCGGAACACAAGGATATGGCGAGAATCCTAAATACAATAGCAAATATCTGTTTATATCAGGCCAAATTTGATGAGGCAGAACCACTCTACCGGCAATCACTGACAATTCGTGAGAGTGTTTATGGCCCGGATCATCTTGAGGTAGCAAATAGTCTGATTAATTTGGCAATGCTTTATAATAGACAGGCAAGATATGTCGAGGCTGAACCTCTTATTATTCAATCACTTGCAATAACAGAAAAAGCGGTTGGCCCGGAGCATTCCAATGTAGCTGTAAGGCTAAATTCTCTAGGATTGCTTTACATGCATCAGGGCAAATACAAAGCGGCCGATTCTATTCTTACTAAGTCACTTGCAATCACCGTGAAGGCCCTCGGAATGGAACATCATCAAGTGGCCAGAAGTTTAGCCAATCTGGGCAATCTCTATTGGCAACAGGGGAAGTACAACGAGGCGGAACAAGCCCATACACGGTCCTTAGCCATATTGGAAAAAGCACATGGGGTTGAACACCCAAATGTGGCTATCTGCCTGAATAATATGGCGAATCTTTATCGTGATCTTGGCAGACAAACTCAGGCCGAGCTGCTTTTTCAACGGTCACTGACTATATGGGAGACGACCCTCGGTCCGCAACATCCATATGTGGCCATAAGTTTACATAATCTGGCTAACCTTTATACGAGTCTTGGCAGATATGAGGAAGCTGGACCTATCTTTGAGCGAGCGTTGAAAATTACCGAGAGTGCTCTCGGCCCCGATCACCCAGATATGGCGAAAAGCCTGAATAATTTGGGCGGTCATTATCTTAATCTGAACAAATACGCAGAGGCCGAACAATGCTTTAGGCGATCATTGGATATTTTTGAGAAGGTAAATGGCCCGGATCACCCTTTTGTGGCAGCTAGCCTAATCAATTTGGCGGATATTTATGTAGCTCTGCATGATTACGTAAAGGTAGATCAGATTTATGCTCGGTCACTCCTAATTCGAAAAAATATCCTCGGACAAACTCATCCAGATGTGGCCTCAAGTATTACTGGCCTCGCAAATTCATCTAGAAATCAAGGCATGTTTGGAGAGGCCATAAACCATGCCGAAGATGCATATACAATTAGGTGGAATGATCTCCTGAATAATGGACTTGTTTTGTCAGAAAAAGATGCTATAGCATATTCTCAATTCCTACGGAAATCCTTTAATGAGTTCCTTACATTATATTATGAGTTGGGAGATACGGCTGTGGCCTTCGCTGAAAGAGCATCAAACATTGCTTTTTCCAGCAAAGGCCAAGTTTCCGACGGCATCTACGAACGCCAACGAGCTATCGTCAAAGAAACCGATTCTACCACCCTAGCGTTGGCAGAGGAACTCCGGCTAAATAAATTTCTACGGGCGAATTTGTTTGTGCAGGGGCCGGGGGAGGACGTAGACGAGTATCGTGGAAAAGTCGATTCCCTCGACGAACTGGTCAATGAACTGGAAGGCGACCTCGCGCGCCACAGCGCAAGCTATAGGAAGTACCAGGATCAAAAAGACATAAGTATTGAACGAATCGCGTCGCTCTTACTAGACGAATCGGCACTAGTTGAGTATTTGAAGTATGATTATTATCAGCTCAAACCGGACAGCACTATTCCAAAATATCTGGCGGTTGTGCTCACCAAAGACGGAAATCCGACCATTATCGATCTCGGAGATGCCTCCGAGATCGACCCGATCATCGATGAATATCGTGTACATATGCAGGATGTTGCCGGTAAAATTCCGAGCCCAACCGATTCCGATATGAAGGCATATCAAATAATCAGCCAAAAGCTATATGAAAAAGTCTGGCAACCGATTGAGGAACACATTGATAATCAACAATTGGTATTTATCGCACCGGATGGGGCCTTGAATCTGGTTTCATTTGCCGGTTTCATAAATGGTGACGGGAAATACCTAATAGAGGACCATACCATTCATTATCTGTCGGCGGGACGTGACCTGATCCGGCTTTCGGACGAAAGCAATCCGGGAAGCGGCCTGTTTGCCATCGGCGATCCCAATTTCGATTCGACCGCCAATATGACGACGAGACAGGCATCCGCTCCGGAAGACACCGATTCTGATATTGGATATTTGACCAATATTACCAGAAATCACCTGTCCAACTGTCCCAAGTTCGATGAACTTGATCAGCCTCGACTGGCAGGCACAAGAACAGAGGTTGAAATGGTTATCGCACAATGGCGGAAATCAACGAATGAACCTGCTGTTGCCTACTTCGATGAGGAAGCGACGGAGGATAGATTCAAAGAGGAAGCGCCCGGGAAAAGAACGATTCATCTGGCCACCCACGGATTTTACTATGAGGGTGACTGCCGCCCCGATATCCCCCAGAGAAGAATGGGCGAGGATGTTGGATATGTGGGCGAGAATCCGCTTCTACTTTCAGGTCTATTCTTTGCCGGAGCAAATCGTGTCGGTGACAGTTCGGTGAAAAACGAGGGAGATGACGGAATATTGACCGCCTATGAAGTCTCGTCAATGAATTTGGAGGAAACGGAATTGGTGGTATTATCGGCATGCGAGACAGGTTTGGGAGAAGTAAAAGACGGGGAAGGGGTATATGGTTTACGGCGCGCCTTCCAGATGGCGGGCGCTCGCACAGTAATTAGCGCCTTATGGCGGGTATCGGATCAGGCGACATCTGAG
>DAOUTW010000034.1 GCA_030668485.1 Candidatus Zixiibacteriota bacterium | reverse complement strand
CTAATCGCGGTCCACGCTGGCGGACAAACCGGATTTCCCCATAGTGTCACTCTCCCCCCTCATTCTCACAATTCGGATCATTCTGGCGACAGTATAAATCAGGCCCCTGCCTGGCCGACGTGGCGATCTATGCCCAGAATTCTGCTGTTATTTGATTTCACTGCGCGGCCAGGAATCCTCTCCCGCCTCGATTTCCCATCATGAATGATGGGCCACCCGTCGTGTGTTTTGACCGGCGGACGCGACGTCCGCCGGCTGGTCTGTTGGCGCACTATAACGTACACCAACAACGAAAATATTAGCCTATGCAATTAATTACTCTGGAATCCAGACCACATCGGCCGATATCCCGAGCTCCTGCAGCCGAGCGCGTGCCTTGTCTCGTCCGGACTGCCCGCCACATAACTTCGGTACAACAACATGAAACTCACCTTGCGCATTGTAGAATGCGCGCCATTGGTCTGCGGTATGAGAATCATTAATGGTTCCGCAAGTCTCTGCTTCAAGAATAATTCGGGTTCCCCCGAAGCCATTCTTATCGCAGGTTAGATCGGGAATATACTTGTTCCCATAGGCATCGGTGACGGAATCGGGTTTCGTATATCCGAGAAGATCGGCGCGAATATAAGTATACCCCTGTTTCTTGAAATGACTAGCCATCATTTCAATGAGGTCTCTGTGTTCCTTGCTTTCACCGGAAATTTTCTTTCCAGTTTGATTTGTTGAAAACATAATTATTCTCCTAAGGGGCCATTGCCCCCTTATAATTTTCTTGCGGTTGGGCCGACAGCCACTATATTGACTTATAGCTGGCATACCGCTTTGCCGCATCTATAGTTTATCCCGTCTCGATGTTTCCGCATCGGGCGGGTGTCAGTGCTATTTCGCTCAGGCGGGCATAATAACCCGCCTGAGTATCCAGATTAAAATTTGACTTATTAGGTTGGTGGCGGTCTGGCAAGCAGGTTTATTAACATTTTGCTTGCGAAAAGTTTTAACGCTTGGTATATTCGCAATGCGAACTCCATACGAGTTTGCGCCTCAACGCAATTGTACTAAGTTTGGACCGAAAGTATTCACAGTACTCTCGGTCCTTTTCTTAATCATTAAAAGGGCAAATCATCATCCTTGTCAACAACTGTTTTTTCGTGCGGAGGCTCTGGGTCTATAGTATGCTCAATCCATTCCCATGTTCCATCTTCGTGTGATCTAACCTTTCCATCATCCCTAAACTTATAGAGCGCGCGCCTGATCGGCGCATCCTTCAATCTGAGGTTCTTATGCTCCTCAGTGTAATCCATTATCATGACGATACTTAAAGGTTTTCCAGCCTTAAGAGCTTCCCCAACCCACTTGTTGGCGACACCGGGTCGGAGGCGAGTTTTCGATGTCGTAGTCTTCAGGGATTGGGCGTTATCGCCGTCAAGGAATTGGCTTCGTAAGGCTTGTTTGGCTTCTTCTAATTCCACAATCTTCTCTTTTAACTGTGAAATTTGATCGTCCAATCCAGCCAGAGCAATTCTTAAGTGTTTGTCAGATATTCCGTTAGCCATAATTGACTCCAAATTTTATGTTAGCCACACTTAAATATAAGAAATTAAAACAGGAAAACAAGCCAAAAATGTGGTTTTGTAAAAATAATTTTACCGGCCGAATGTGGCTATTCTGTTACCAAGAGCAAGAAGGGAGGGTAGAGTTGTGGGAAAGCAAATTAGGACAGTACCGGCAGAGGCCACGTTTTGGCTGTCGCCGGGTGCCGCACTGCTTTAGCAGTGTGATTTATCAGTATTCCCGCCCCCCCGACAGCCATAAACAGGCCCCTGCCTGCGACAGCCAAAAACAGGCTTTTGCCTGCAAAATCAATAGTAAATCGCTGTAGATTCCGACGCCTCCCCAATAGTAAAACACGATAGTGTAAGAGGAGGATATTCCTGTGCGTGTATCCGAACAGAAAAAACAGGCCAACCGCCAAAACGCCCAAAAATCAACCGGACCAAAAACCGAAGAAGGCAAACAAACCGTCTCACAAAACGGCGTCAAACATGGCCTCTATACCCACGCCCTCATCCTCAACTCACCGAATTTGAAGGAGGACCAAACCGAATACCTCAACCTCGTCCTCGATCTTGAAAAGGAACTCACCCCGGAGGGCGTACTCGAAAATACCCTCGTCCGAACCATCGCCAATTGTATCTGGCGTTCCCGCCGCGTTACCCTTGCCGAAACCGCCCAAATCGAACGCCAACTGGAAGGTATAGACAGTGATGTCCGCATCCATATCGGATTATCCAGCTATATCGACCAAACCGATGAAGAACCTTCTCCGGAATATATGGAGCGTCTGCGCAAAACTTGCATCGGCAAGAATGCCATACCTTGTGAAAATATCGCGACCAACTTGCTGCGTTACGAATTGCGCCTTAATCGTGAGTTATCTCGCGCCTTGAAAACGCTTTACCGGATCCAATATCATCGCAAAGCCAAAGAAGCCGAGGGAGAAAAAGAAAATTCTTTAAAAATGAGCGACCAAAGCCAAATCCCGTACAATCCCAAGCGCGACAATCCATTATGGGATATAAAATGACACCGGGTGTATGTAAAATACATACACCTGCTTGTTGCAAGCATAACCCATCATTTATGTTGGGAAATCCATTGTTGGGTCATTCTCGCGACAGCCAAAATCCGGCCCCTGCCGGGCATTGTGTGTCCGGCACATGCCCACATGCCCGATCACCCGGCAGATGTGGACATTTGCCGGGCACGAAACATCGAATCACTATTGGGTCTGCGGATTGTCATTCTCGCGGATGCGGGAATCCATGACTTGCAAAGACTGGATGCCCGTTTTCACGAGCATGACACTAACGTGTACTCGATCAGGCTTATACCTGTCAAACTCTGGTCATCCGCGCGACAGCCATAAACAGACCCCTGCCTGCGACAGCCATAAACAGACCCCTGCCTGATGGGAGTATGACCCGAACCCCATAATTTATATAGAGCCTAAGATCATTCTGGCGATAGCAGAAATCCGGCTTTTGCCGGCCTCTGCCTGCCTGCTATCTAATGTTTCCGAGGAGGAGGACGGCTGAAACTGCCACGACGGCGATCAGTAACCAGCGTACAAATCCTGCGCCGCGTTTGACTGCCATGCGAGAGGCGACCCAGGCACCGAACATATTTCCGATGGCAAGGATCAATCCGACAAACCAGCGGACCTGATCATTGAGGACAAAAACGATCAGGGCAAAGGCGGTAAAAAAGAGAATGATCAGAACCTTGACCGCATTGGCGCGAACGAGATCATAACCGGATATCAATACGAGACCGGCCAGAAGAAATATCCCGACCCCGGCCTGGATGAATCCACCATAGGCGCCGATGAAGAAAAAGATCAGAAGCTGCATCCATCCCGGATGCTTGCCGAGCATCTCCGGACGACCGACCAGCCATCGTTTGGGACGGACCAGCAGAACAATCAGCATAACTACCATCAGGCCGCCGATTACACGCCGCAGCGTTTCCTCATCGAGGTTGACCGCGATCTGAGCGCCGATAATAGCTCCGATAATGGCCGGAATGGCGAGCAAACTTCCGCGTCGGAAATCCAGAACTTTTTGCTGACGAAAACTGCTGACGCCAACGATATTCTGAAACAGAATGGCGACCCGATTGGTCCCGTTGGCAACATTGGCTGGGAGGCCGAGAAAGATAAGAAGCGGCAACGTAATCAGCGATCCACTGCCGGCGAGGGTGTTTATAAAGCCGCACGCAAATCCTGCGGCGATAACTGCGGGGTACAAGTACCATTCCATCCTGCTAATGGTATGGATGAAAAGAGATTTGTCAAAGGAAAAAGAGATTAGAGAATAATCTGAAAAATAAAATATAAGAATGTTTTGAACGAATTGATAGGTTTAGAAGTATTACTTCTAGACAGGCATTTATTTTCGGACAGCATATTTGATGATTTTATGATTTGAGCTTACTTGTGCGAAGGATATACTCGTTTTGAAGGGGAGGGGAAGGATGAGGGCCTGCGTGCCTCAAATTCGACTCGGTGTCCGAGGAGGTGTCCTGCTCAACAAATATTCCGGCGTTTAAAATAAATCGGGGAGGGTGTGTCGACGCGATTACAGGCAGGGCCGAAAGGCTCTGTCTGTTTTTTGTCGGATTTGGCCCAGGCACCGCTTGTGTTTTTCAAATAATCAGATATCTTAATCGGCGTCTTTATAGCGGAGTAGTAGTGTGCATGAACTGAGTATCGCCAGGGAAATTATTGCTATCGTTCAGGATGAGATGAATAATCTGAACCTGACGAAAATAGAAGCAGTCAATATCCGCCTTGGAGCGCTGACCGGGATTAATGCCGATGCCCTGTCGTTCGGCTTTGAGGCGTCAGTGGTTGACACTAATCTGGACGGCGCCGAACTGATAATCGAAGAAGTCCCGATCAGAGGAAAATGCCGATCATGCGGCAAAGATTTCGAAGTCGCCGAATTTATGTTTCTCTGCTCGCATTGTTCATCAACCGATCTGGACGTTATTACCGGCGAGGAACTGGACATCGATCACCTGGTGGGATCATAAATATTGGGAAATAATATGGATAAAAAGATTCCGATAAAAAAGAAGATTCTCAACAAGAACGACGAACTGGCGGCTGATATTCGTCGGCTTCTTAATGCCAAGAAAATCGTAGCGCTCAATCTGGTCAGTTCTCCGGGGTCGGGCAAGACCAGCCTGCTGGAAAAAACTCTCGCGGCAATGAATGACAAATTGAATATGGCGCTGATGGCGGGGGATGTGCAAACCGAAAACGACGCCCGTCGGTTGATGCAGGCAGGCGGCCGGATAGTGCGGCCGATAGTAACCGGTGGCGCCTGTCATCTCGATGCCAATATGGTCACCAAGGCGCTCGACGAGATGGACCTCGACGGGGTGGAGGTGCTGTTTATCGAAAATGTCGGCAACCTGGTTTGCCCATCGAGCTTCGATCTGGGTGAGGATATGAAGGTCGTTTTGATCAGCACCACCGAAGGGGACGATAAGCCGCTGAAATATCCGTCGATGTTCCGGCGCTCATCGGCGATGATCGTCAACAAAACCGACCTGCTGGAATATTCCGATTTCGATATTGAGCGAGTGAAAAAGAATGCGTGGAGTATCAACGTCGATTTGAAGATATTGGAGTTGTCCTGCCGCACCGGCGAAGGTCTTGAAGCCTGGTATGCATGGCTGGTCGATATGGTGAAACGGAAGAAGCAGCGGGGATAGATTGTCATCAGTAATGGGTTCGGTTTAGTGATTCGTATTATGGCATTTTTTCCGGAAAGCAGAATTTCGATTATTGCCGGGGGCGAAAATCTCCGTTGACAAATCCCTGATATCAATTATCTTTAATCTGGACACTATGATTACTCAACATATGATTATTCGATGATATTTCTAAGCCTCTCGGGAGGGAAATATGGATAAGAAGAGTATCTCATTTCGCCGGCATAGGGGTCACTATCCGAAAATTATCGGCCTTTGCCTAATGCTGTTTGTCTTGATGGCTATGAGTACCGACAGCCATGCCTGCCGGCCCAAATTTGTCAACTGCCCTGACACGATAATTCCGGTGGATCATTGCCGGACGGCCTATTACGATCTCGACGCCAATCTTGAAGGAGATGAAAACTGCCCGGTAATTTATTCGATTCTCGAGTGTTCGGGACAGGGATCGGCAACGGTCGATCCGATGACGGGCCATCTGTATTACAATCCCGCTTTCGGTGAGGCGGGTTCGATTGTCAGCATTGTTGTCGACGTCTGTCATGAGGACAAGTGTGCCATCGATAAATGCGAGGTGCAGTTTCTGTTGACCAACAATCCTCCGCAGATCAATTGCGGGACTACCTTTTATAAAATTTATGCCGGTTATGAATTTCGAAAAACCATTTACCTTGCCAATGATCAGGATTATTGTGATGCTTCGTTTATGTGGATCGAATCCGGTCCCGGCAGTATCGACAATCATGGAATTTATTCATGGACACCTGATGTGAGAGAGGTGGGGCGGCACCATATTGAAGTGGCGGTCACCGATGGTTACGATTCGCGCAGCTGCGGTTTTACCGTCGAAGTCATAAATCCTCATCCATATAAACTGATGATAGAAGAATTGGACAATGTTCAGCGGGGAAATTTCGTCGATGTCGATGTCCTGATAAGCCGGGGATCTGAAGAAATGGGGGGGCTTGACCTTCTGATCGGTTATAATGCGAATGCTCTGGCATTTACGGAGGCTGCCCTCGGGCAAGATTTCGTGGATTGCGATTGGGAGTATTTCACTTATCGTTATAATTGGAATGGAGACTGCGGCGAGGATTGCCCCTCGGGATTGATACGCCTGATCGCGATGGCCGAAACCAACAATGGTCCATTTCATCCCAGTTGTTATATAGTCGATGAGCGGGAGATGCCGACGCCTCTGGCGACGATGACATTTTATGTTTCCAACGATATTTCAGTTACCGGACGGTTTCATCCGATCGGGTTTTATTGGGACGACTGCGGCGATAATTCGATAGCGGTCAGAAGCGGCGATACTCTGGCGATCTCGCGGGAGGTTTATGACAGTTATGGGCAATTGATCACCGATCCTCCCGAATTTCCGGGATGGGCCGGGGCGCCGGATACCTGTATGGCAGGGGACCGGGTGAGACCTCTTCGCTATGTCGATTTTATAAGCGGCGGTATCAGGATCGAAGGCGATACAATCACTCTCATTGGTGACATAAATCTTAATGGCGTTCCATATGAAATTGCCGATTGGGTATTGTTTAGAAATTATATGCTGATAGGCCTCGAGGCGTTTTATGAAATCACTACCGATTCTGCAGACATTTTGAGAATGACAGAAGCATCGGATATTAACCACGATGGTACTCATCTACAATTGGAAGATCTGGTTTATATGTTCCGGATATTCAGTGGCGACGCGGAACCGTGCTCGACTGATTGCGTTCAGGGTACAATCACAGCCGATTTCATGTGGGATGGTTACTATCGTGAGGTTCATGTTGGTTCGCCCTATAATGAACTGGCGGCGGTGTGGCTGCTGTTCGATGGCGAAATTATCCCGGAGCTCGACATCGATACCGCCTGTTTTTCATTGCAATATTACCGCCATGAAGGACAGACGGTGGTTCTCGTTCATCCCGAGTGCAGTCCCGATCAGGGCGGGTTTCATATGTGCCGGTTACTTCGATATGAGGGGCATGGCGTCCTGAAGGAAACCCGGGCTGCTGACTTCTATGGAAATATTGTCAACGTTGATTTCTATTCGGATGTCGATGAGGACGATGAACAACCGATCCCCGGTACTTATCGACTGCTCCAGAATCATCCCAATCCATTCAATCCGGTTACGGAAATCGGTTTCAATCTTCCGCGCTCAACATACGTGACCCTGGATATATTTAACGCCATCGGTGAGAAAGTGTCGAATTTGGTTTCTTGTCAGATGGCAGCGGGCGAACATAGCGTGATCTGGAATGGTCTCAATGCTGATGGCGATAGAGCGGGGAGTGGTGTGTATTTCTACCGCCTCAAAACATCGGATTTTACCGAAGCCCGGAAAATGATTCTGCTGAAATAATCAACATCTAATAAAAAAGGGGTCGAAAATCTCGACCCCTTTATACTCTGAAAATCTAAATCATTTATTGCTGGCAATCAGGTTTGGCGCCATGCTTGAAAATATAATTGATCAGGAATTTGGCGTCGCCGACATTGACCAGGCCGTCGCAGTTGACATCGCCGATCTCCAGCGGATCGGGGGCGGCGCCTCTACGGAAGACATAGTTGATGATGTGAACCGGATCGCCGATATCGACCACTCCGTCACGATTGACATCTCCGGAGATATGACCGATAAAGGTCACCTCGCCAGCCGCCTCGAAAATGGTTTCGTCGGTGAAGGTCCCCGAAACCATGAATTCCTGGACAGTCGTGTCATACATGAGGCCGTAGCCGAGGATAAACGGCCGCGCTTCGATCAGAATTTCCATCACCTCGCCGGTGAAATCAGGATGGGAAGGAATTACCGTTGCCGCTGTCGGAGCCTGGGAGCCATTGATGACGATTGAAGCCGGATCGATATCATTGACCGAGGAGGCGCCGAAGTTGCCGATATAGATAGTGTTGGCTTTGGGGATGATAGCGTTGGCGCGGATGATATGCTGTACCTCCGGTATCATCACCGCCGTACCAAAGGCGAAATCGGAAATGGTGAGATATACATCGACGGCAAGGGATATATTAGCATCTCCGGTGATGGAGACACTTATCATTTCCGAATAGGTTCCCTGAGAAAGGCCGCTGATGTCGATACTTGCCGTGACCGTCACATCGCCGCTTCCGGAGGAATGGTCAAGGTCAAGCCAGCCTGCGGTTTCATTCAGGTCCCAGTTGAAACTGCCTCCTCCGTTATTAACGATGCTGAATGTTTGTGATGGCGGGTTTCCGCCGCCTTCGGTGGCATTGAAGTAAAGCTCCGTCGGAGAGAGCACGATATCCGGTTCAGCTTCAGCTTCTACATTCAGAGTGACATAGGCAAACGCCAACTCGTTGGTCGATGCCGGATCGGATACGACTACCGTGTCAAGGTACGACCCCGGAGCGAGTCCGGTCAAATCGAAATCTAGGGTGATTATGCCATCGCCGACTCCGCTGGATGGGGTGACCGTCATCCATACGTCAAAATTCCCGGCTGTCCAGTTGAGCGTTCCGCCACCGATATTGGTGATGGTGATCTGCTCGGATGGCGGGGTGGTGCCCTCGGTGGCGGTCACTTCGATAGTGGTCGGATCAAGGTGAATGGTCGGTGGGGGCGGTTCGATAGTCAACATCACCGGTACTTTTTGCGGATCGTTGGTGGCGGCAGGGTCGGAGACGGTTATCGTGTCGTAATAAATCCCGTCTGTAACCCCGATGAGATCGAAATCGAGCGTGATGATTCCATCCCCGGTGCCGCTGGCGGGAGTGAGCGCTATCCACCCGGTCAGATTGGTTGCCGTCCAGTTCAGAGTGCCGCCACCGATATTAGTAACGGTGATCAGTTCGGATGGCAGAGCATCACCTTCAACTATGGTAAAGGTAAAACTGGTGGGACTGAGCTGAATCGTCGGCGGAGGCGGATCGACCGTCAGGATAACCGGAACTCGTTGGGGACTATTGGCGGAATTGGCGGCGATGACGATCGTATCACGATAGGTTCCGGCGGAAACTCCGCTCAGATCGACATTGACGTCTACAACTCCTGCGTCGGTACCCGATGTTGGATCAAGGCTGAGCCAGCCGGTATTATTCGACAGGGTCCATTCGAGGGTTCCGGTTCCGGAATTCGAGATATTTAAAGTCTGCGCCGCCGGATCGGCAGCACCCTCGATAGCGTTGAAAGCGAAGGCGGGAGGGGAATATGATATTTCCGGAGCTTCCGGTTCGCCATAGACGATTTCACCCTCGACATACTGCGGAATGACATTGAAGCCATTGGTGAGGGTTAGTGCGAAATTTCCGCCCGGAGGATAAAAGGTGGAATCGACGATGATAGTCTGAGGACTGGCAGCCGGATTGATCGTAAAATAAGCGGTATAAATCATTCCGTTTCCGGGTTGCAGGTACTGTTCGAGGAAGATGATCATACCGGCCTGGAGCCGTTGAGCGGCATTGTCGATTGAAAAAAGCTTGGTATTGACATATTCGATACGCGAACCTGCAAAGGAAACCGAATCGCAACTGATGTCAGGGGAATCCCAGGTTATCGGCAGATTGAAACCGCCCAGTTCCTCATCATTGTACAGGCTGATTTCAAGAGAAAACGTCGCCGATGGATAGGAAAGGTTCATCGATTCTGCGGTCACGGTGTCGGGGATGCCGGGATCGGGTTCCATGGGAGCCATAAACGGCCCGGTTTCGGAATATATGTCCTCGGGATTGGTTTGCGCCGGTGCCAGCGATGTGATCGCAAGCGCGCATACCAATGCCAATAATACGGTCAGTCTCTTAAACATTTTATGCCTCCCATTTAGTCAATTTCAATCTCATCCCGCCGGCCGATAATCCGAAAAGATCATGCGGCTCGCCGCGTTGTCGATTATTGCCAACAATATATGTTTTTGGTCAAGCGGGCAATTTTAATTTGAAGAACCATTTGCGATACTGCCGGAGCGGTATCAAGGATAAGTACATCAGGTGTATCGTGATGTTTAACAAAAACTTGCCGCTTGTGCATATTTAATATACAGTCACATTAGGAATCAGTCAATCAATTTTCCAATGACTTTTGCCGACTGAATAGCCTCCGTCTCGATTGCGAAATCAGCCTATCGGATATGATCCGTATTTTGGATCAGGATTTGAACAAAATCATAGACTGAACAGAAAGATTTTCTGGCGCCTTTTGCTATTTTGTTGAAACACAACAAATAACCGGCTTTTATTTTTTGGCAGGGTTTTTGACTATGTAAACCTGGCTTGGAGATGGTGTGACATATAGTGAAAGTTTGGCTTTATCGTACAGGGGAAATATTATGTCCATTTTGGTAACGGCGACCGCCGGCTATGGCGACGATTGCAGTACAAAGAGAAAAAATAACCGGGACCCGCTTATCGGGGAAATTTTCGATAAGGTCGGCGGCGACCTGCAGCTTTTGATGATTTACAAAAAGATTGAAATCGCCGCCGAAACCGGCGACTGGCCGTTGATGAACGAACTCTACAGCGAATTCAAAAACGTCTTTGCGTCACAGAATTAATATAAAATTGCCGGTGGGTGTCTGACCACCGCCATACAAGAAAACCTCTGCTGTTATATATTGGGTTCTATCATTACCTGCCGTTTCACCTTGCTGTAAAAAAAGAGGCCCAGTCTCCGGGCCTCTTTTCATAGGTATTAAGTCTTAGAATAAATCTCACTCTTTGTCAAACAGGGCATGTAGTAATAATTCCAATATGGATAAACAAAGGCCTATCAGACATCTAACCTGGAAAGATTAAACATTGACAAATCGATTCTTTGGTCTATATATAATATATAGCCTTTTGAATATCATCTCCTGAACATGCCCCCCAGAGCTATAATATAATGATTGATCATTTTGGAGGAGTATTGTCATGGGTAGAAAAAGTCTATTGGTTGTTACTTTGATTTTGCTTGTGGGGGCGGCCTCACACCCGATTATAGCCCAAAGCGACTATGTTTGTGGTGACGCCAATGGCGATGGGAGTCTAAACGTGGGCGATGCGGTGTTCATGATAAATTATGTCTTCAAGGGCGGTCCGGGACCCGAGCCCGGTTGCTGCGAGGGTTGCTCCGAGGGATTTACTCGATTGTGCTATACCGGTCCGGAAGGAACTCAGGGTATCGGCCAATGTGCCGCCGGAATCCAGACCTGCGTCGACGGGGAGTGGGGGCCTTGCGTCGGCGACGTGCTTCCCATGGATGAAATATGCGATAGATATGATAACAATTGTGACGGCGTAATCGATAATGGTTTTAATGCAGGCGAGCCGTGCTCCGCCGGTATCGGCGAATGTGAGGAACACGGTGTCATGGTGTGTAAGCAGGACGGAACCGGGACCGAGTGCAGCGTTGTTGGTGGCTAACCGACCACCGAGGTATGCGACGGACTGGACAACGATTGTGATGGATCTATCGACGAAGGCGATCCTGAAGGCGGCGCTCTCTGCAGTACCGGCCAACAGGGTGTCTGCGATCAGGGAATCCTGCATTGTCAGGGCGGATCCCTGGTATGTGTACAGGATGTTATGCCGTCTCCCGAGGTATGCGACGGGCTCGACAACGATTGTGACGGCTCTGTCGATGAAGGTGATCCTGAGGGCAGCGGCCCCTGTGATACCGGATTACAGGGTGTCTGTGCCGAAGGTACTCTTCATTGTCAGGGAGGATCGTTAGTCTGTGTGCAGGATGTAATGCCCTCGGCCGAAATATGTGGCGATGCCCTCGATAATGATTGCGATGGGTTGACAGACTGGGATGATCCTGATTGCCAGTAATCAATGAAATTTCACGTCGAATGACATAATATAAAAAAGGCCCCCGCTCTGGGGCCTTTTTTTATTGATCGTTTTTTAGAGCGATAGCTTACATCTCTGCCAGCGCGACGGTTGTTTTGAGTATCGCGTCGGGGTTGAGGGAGATCGAATCAATACCGTGATCGACAAGGAATTTGGCAAACTCGGGGAAATCCGACGGGGCCTGTCCACAGATGCCGATTTTGCGGTTGTATTTCTTGGCGACCCGGATAACATCGGCGATCATCCTTTTGACCGCTTCATCGTTTTCATCACCGACATGGGCGATCAGGCCGGAATCTCGATCAAGTCCCAGGGTTAACTGAGTCAGATCATTTGAGCCGATGGAGAAGCCGTCGAAAATCTGGGCGAAGAGGTCAGCGAGAATGACATTGGACGGGATCTCGCACATCATGTAGATTTCAAGCCCGTTGGTTTTCTGATGAAGGCCATTATCGGCCATCGCCTGAATAACCTTTTTTCCCTCCTCGACGGTGCGGCAGAATGGCACCATTACATGAATATTGTCGAGCCCCATCTCATAGCGAACCTTTTTCAGCGCTTTGCATTCCAGGTTGAAGGCGGGGCGGTATGAGGGGTCATAGTATCGAGATGCTCCTCGCCAGCCGATCATCGGGTTGCGCTCCTCCGGCTCGAACTCGCGTCCGCCGATCAGTTCGGAGTATTCGTTGGACCGGAAATCGGCCAGTCGAACGATGACTTCTTTGGGATAAAAAGCCGAGGCGATAGTCGCCACGCCATAGGCCAATTTATCGACATAATATTGTTTCTTATCATCGTATCCGCGAGTGAGGCGGTCGATTTCCTTTTTAGCTTTCTTGTCCTTGAGGCGGGGATATTTAACCAGCGCCATCGGGTGAATTTTGATATAGGAACTGATGATAAACTCCTCGCGGGCCAGTCCGACGCCATCGTTAGGAATTTGGGAAGTGTGGAAAGCCAATTCGGGAGTGCCGAAAATCATCTTTATCTCAGTTTTGTCGGGGCGTTTAATTTCCTTGAGATTGGTGCGGTCGATCCGGAAGGGAAGTTTGCCGGCATAGACATGACCGATTTCACCCTCGGAGCAACTGACCGTAACAGTTTGCCCATGCTTGATCTTAGATGTGGCGCCATCGGCGCCGACTACGGCGGGAATGCCGAGTTCGCGGCTGATAATTGCGGCATGAGAAGTCCGTCCACCCTCATTGGTGACAATTGCCGAGGCGAGTTTCATGTAGGGCTCCCAGTCGGGATCGGTCATATGTGTTACCAGGACATCGCCTTTGGCGAAATTGGTGGCGCTTTTGACATTTTTAATGACATTGGCTCGACCGATACCAATTCTGACGCCGACCGGCGCGCCGCTGACAAGATGTTTGCCCTTTTTCAGCAAGATGAATTGTTCGAGGACATTCCCGTCACGCTGCGATACGACAGTCTCCGGGCGAGCCTGAAGGATGAAGAGTTCGCCGGTTTCGCCGTCTTTGGCCCATTCCATATCCATTGGGCGAAATGTATTCGCCTCGCGGGAATAATGTTCCTCAATGATGACGGCCCATCGTGCCAGTTGCAATACCTCGTCATCGGTGACGGAGAATTTTTTCTGGTCGCGCACCATCACCGGAACATATTTGATCGATTTTCTTCCGGTGGCGTAAACCATTTTGGTCCGTTTGGTGCCAAGGGTTTTGGAGACAATCGGGCGGTAGTTTTTGATCAGGGTCGGTTTGTGGACATAGAACTCATCCGGGTTCACCGCTCCCTGCACAATACCCTCGCCCAGCCCGTAGGCGGCGTTGATTAAGACCATGTCCTTGTGGCCCGATTCGGTGTCGATGGAAAACATCACCCCCGATGAGGCGATGTCGGAGCGGACCATTTTTTGAATTGCGATGGAGAGACCGATAGAAAAGTGGCTAAAATGTTTGTCTTTGCGGTAGGAAATTGCCCGATCGGTAAACAATGAGGCAAAACATCTCTGACAAGCATTAAGCAGCGCTTCCGGTCCCCGAATATTGAGATAGGTGTCATGCTGTCCGGCGAAGGAGGCTCCCGGAAGGTCCTCGGCGGTGCCGGAGGAACGGACGGCGACATCGACATTCCCGCCATATTGCCTTTCCAGTTTTCGGTAATTGGCGACAATCGCTTTTTGAAGGTCCAGGGGCAGGTCCCGGCTGCAAATCAACTGGCGGATTTTTTTCCCGCGCCTCTGGAGGTCACGGATGTCGTGGGTGTCGAGGCCTTTAATAATCTGTTTGATTTTGTCCTGGATTCCGGCCGACCGCAGGAAATGGTAATAACCCTCAACCGTGACAGCAAAGCCGTTGGGGATTTTGATTCCATAAAGCGTCAGCTTACGATACATCTCTCCCAGAGAGGCACTTTTGCCGCCGACCAGAGGCAGGTCATCCATTCCGATTTTTTCAAACCAGAGAACAAACTGGTTCTCTTTGCTGCTACCGCTACCGTTGTTGGACATGATAGATCCTTCACTTTTTGAGAAGTTGATCTTCGTTTACCGCTTTTGAAATTTTAAAAGGTCAAAACCCGAGCGAACACGGTTTCATGTCAATGATGCTGCAAAGACTATTGCCATGTCCCGATGCTTACATTGTTTCCGGCAGATCCAGGCGGGGGCCTGTTTTATGCTGTCGCGAAAATGATCAAGCATAGGTGCATGGAGTATATGAATCCACAGCAAAGCTGTTTGGTATCCGGTGGATTGTTGATAATATGATATAACGGTGGCGGCAGAATGGAAGAGTTGAACTAACTCCGGGTGGATTGGGGATGAATGCGAAGCCGTTTTCACACCAAACGGCAGATTCATTTCAGCCATCCTTCAGTTATGCTCTTTAGACTCGACGACCCAAAAAGCTCTTCATCTCAATTATTGTCAACAAAAAAACTCCTCTATTAAAAATATTAGTAATTTTTATCGCCTAAAACATTAGAGAGGCCTCGGAAGGCTGTGTTTACGGTGCTTTCCCCATAGTTATTTCGCTCCGGGATTGGGGCAATAAATATCTATTATGCCTCGCCGACTACCGAACAGAACCTTATCGGAGATAGCCCCTCTTGACTTGGAATTTGTTGTTTCGTATATATATGCAGGCAAGGGAGTGGGATATTCTTTGAATCATTTAACTACAATTTGCCACATCGTTCGCATGAAAAACCGAAAGCCGATATATCAATTATTTTAGCGAGGGGGATACCATGTTGAGAACTTATGTGTATCGCATTATTTTAGCCAGTGCGGTTATCTGCCTGATTGGCGCGGCGAGTATCCATGGGGAAACACCAAAGTTCGGAGAAATATCGGATGAAGAATGGGCGATGGGGGCTCCCGATCAATATCCGGATGCAAAGGCGGTCGTAATATTCGACGAGGGGCTTCACGTTCTTGGAAAGCGTGCCTTCTATCGTCATGTCCGGATAAAGATCATCAGCAAGGAAGGATCTGAATATGTGGCCGAGATTGAAGTGGATCTCTTCCGGGGAGATAAAATAAAAAACCTGAAAGCGCACACGATCACTCCGGATGGCAAAAAACATGAGGTAAAGGAATTTTTCAACAAGACGGTCGATCAGGAAGATGTTCTGGCTTTCACTTTTCCGACGATTCAGGACGGCTATATCCTGGAATATAAGTACAAGATCGAGCGAAAATATTATGGCATCAAACCATGGTATTTCCAGAGCGAGACTTTTACCAAGAGATCCTCATATACGGTCGAGATGCATGATTATGAAAATCACACGCCGATTTTTATAAATATCCCGGTTCACATTAGAAAAGCGGTGGAGGAGGAACTTAAGACCGATGACGGCACCGTAATTGATTTCAGTATGGAACTAACCGACCTTCTGCCGGCCAAACCGGAACCGCTAATGGGGGCCCGGATGGATAATATGATGGCGGTGATATTCCGTTATACCGGTTATGTTACCGGATGGAACGATATCGGCGAATGGATCGATGAGTATATAGAGAGTGAAGTCCATACCAGCCAGAAGGATTTTAAAAAGGCGGCGGACTCGATCTGTGCCGGGATCGAGGATACCGAGCAGAAAATCAAAAAATTGTATGATTTTGTTGCGTGTGAAATCGTGACCGATGATGATCTGGAGCAGGTTGACAAACCGTCTGATATCCTGAAAGCGAAAAAGGGAAGAACCTACGAAAAGAATATTCTGCTGGTGGAACTGCTCAAGTCGCAGGATCTGCCGGCGAAGCCATTGTATATCGGAACGAGGAAAGAGTACGGCAAGATCAATGTCGATATACGCAATTTGAGCCAGTTTAATCGAGTACTATGCTACCTGGAGCATGATACCGCTAACTATGTTCTCGATCCCGGCGCCAGGTGCGCCATTTATCCATACCCGGAAGCCAATGATCTTGCCGACCAGGCGCTGCTGATCGACGGCGAGGAGTCCCGGCTGTTTGATATCCCTCATCGACCGCGAATCAACGGCACCGATTTGATGTCGACCATTCATGTCGATGCCGAAGGGGCGGCGGTATGTTCCACCACGATAGTCATCAAGGGATATTCGATGGAAAAGTGGCGGGAGAAACAACTCGATTCGCTTTCGGCTGAAAAACTGGCTGAAGATCTTCTTGAGGACGTGGAAGTTGAATTCGAAATATTGAACGCGGTATTGAATGAGGATTTGGAGAAAGATCGCTACCTTTTCGACCTGGTTTTGAAGCTGCCGGAATTCGCATCGATTATGGATGGCAACTTCTTCCTGACGCCCTGCCTGATGCCGGTGGAAGACAATCCCTTTGCCGGTGATATTCGGAATTTCCCGGTCGATTTCAATTTTACCTTTCGCAGCAAACATCATATCCAGGTTTATTTGCCTGAAAATATGGTGGTCGCCGATGTCCCCCGGAATATGTATCAGACCATGCAGGGAGGCAAATTTACCCGGAAAGTCCTGACCGATGGGAATGCCGTGGATATCAAGTCGGAACTTGATATCAAAAGGGCCTCGTTTCCAACGAAGGTGTACAAGGATGTCAAGGAACTGTTCGATATCATTAGTCAGTCATCGCTGGATCAGGTACTGGCGACAGCGGTCGAAGAGAATGCCGGTGATTTATGATACGGCGGCTGTTTATTATTCCAATAGTTTTGGGCCTGATGGTGCTCGGTTCCGGTACTGTTGCCGAAACCGGACGCGATTTCCCGGCAGAAGTCCTCAATGAAGAATTGACGTTCAAAATAGATAACGACGGCAAAGCCGAATATACCGTCAAGCGGGAAATAAAAGTATATACTTCGGAGGGGGATGGCTATGCCGCGTTGACGATCAATGAAAGCAGCTTCGCCCGGTTTAGAGGTTTCTCGGCCAAAACATTCAATGCCGCCGGGGATAAGATTGAATCCTACAAAAAAAGTGACGGGACGGAAGTTTGCGGCTATTCCGGTTTTGCCCTTTATCAGGATGTCTGTATCTGGATATACTGGCTCAATGCCCAGACCTATCCGTATACTTTTGAATACGAATACAAGATGGAATACAATTCGCTCTTTTTCTGGCCGAATTGGTCTCCTCAACGGCTCATTCCTGTTAAATCCTCCATCCTGACCCTTATTACTCCTGCCGGTTTTGAATTCGACACCGACAAAAGTGGAGATATTCCTGAGGCGACGATCATAGACAAGGGAGACAAAACCGTTTATGTATACCAGATGACCGATATCCCGCCGGTGGAGGATGAGGAATATATTTATTCGCTGGGAGAGAATCTGCTGACACTGAAGTTTGCTCCGCATAATTATATGCTGGGGGACCATCAATTCACCGGCGCCGACTGGACCAGTCTTAGCTCCGATTGTCAGGCGATGTGGGACGGCTGTTTTACACTGAATGATCGGCAGAAAGCGTTGGTCGATTCGATTGCCTCCAGGGCGGCATCTCAGCGAGAAATATGCGACCAAATTCATAAGGCGCTATCCAAAACGACCCGGTATGTGGCGATTGAGGTCGGTATCGGAGGGTGGCGTCCGACGCCGACGGCGGATACTTTTGAGCGAGGGTACGGTGATTGCAAGGACCTGGCGACATTGTATGTCTCGATGCTGCGTCATGCAGAGATTGATGCCTGGCCGGTGCTGATTCAGTCCAAGGGATTTAATCTGACCGATCGGGATTTTCCCAGCCTGAGGTTCAATCACTCAATCTTTTACGCAGTGGTCGATGGCGATACGCTATGGTCCGATCCGACCTGTTCGTTTTGCGAAATGGGAGATTTACCGTGGCAGGATGAAGATATTTATGCGCTGTCGATCAATGCCGAGGGCGGATCGCTGGTGAAAACATCCCCATCACCGGCACATGATAATTGCATTGTTCGCAAGGCCGAAATCAAGACCGCCAAGGGGAAAACGTTGACGGTCGCATATGAATTGAGTGCTACCGGAAATTGTTATCATAACTTGCAGGGTTTTCTCAGCTATTCGGAGCATGACAAGCTGGAGAAATACCTGACGGTCAGTGATTTTGGACTATCGAAGAAGATGAAACCGGATACCGCCTATATTGAAAGTGATGCGACTACTGGGCGGGCGCGGCGCGTGGTGGTTGAGGGAACTATCAGAAATGCGGTTCAGACG
This sequence comes from Candidatus Zixiibacteriota bacterium, assembly GCA_030668485.1. Classification (GTDB taxonomy): domain Bacteria; phylum Zixibacteria; class MSB-5A5; order GN15; family JAAZOE01; genus DAOUTW01. The sequence goes on along the minus strand of DAOUTW010000034.1, from coordinate 24,763 downwards.
GCCGGGACCAAAAAGTATGTCAACCTGACCTGTTTTCTACCTTTGCGGGAGCGTGAGAAGGTTGATCTTAAGAAAAGGACGTTGCCTTTGGATCTGCTATACCCTTTTTCTTATGCCGATACGGTTCATTTTACTGTCCCGCGTGGCTGGGAGATCGCGAAACTGCCCGATCCGGTTGATATTGAGGATGAATTCGGGACGATGCGGGTGGAATTTTCGTTGGTCGAAAAACAATTGACGGTGGTTTGCCATCGGGAGTGTTTTGCCTATTTTGTGTCGCCGGAACAGTTTCCGCAATACGCTGCCTATCTGGAAAAGATAGAGGATGCGATCCCGAGCCATATCGCGATGGTGAAGAAGTAGCGCCGGATGATTCCAGGGTACCTCTTTCTATAATCACACCTCTTTTTAAGATTCCGGGGTGATTTTCTTGTCCAAAAGCTGGCGCTAGCAGGGCCTGTCATTCCCGCGAAGACGGAAATCTACCTCCTACAATATTATCGTATAAATCTGGCCATTCTGGATTATCTTTCTCTATTTATGTGGCCCCTGCCACCTATGTGGCCTCTGCCACCCCTTGCATATAGAAAGGCCCCGCGGTGCTCACGCGGGACCCTTCATCCATAGGAGGGATCATAATGTTACTTTTTGTTAGACCAAAAACAAGCCATTAGCCTTCACCGGACAATGGTCTCAGGTCATGCTAGCGACAGCCAAAAACAGGCTTCTGCCTGGCGAAAGCCAAAAACAGGCCCTGCCTGGCGACAGCCAAAAACAGGCCCTGCCTGGCGACAGCCAAAAACAGGCCCTGCCTGGCGACAGCCAAAAACAGGCTTCTGCCTGACAAGGAGGAGCTACATCATAAGAAGGCCGATCTTAATTTCTGCCCGTCGCCTTCTTTATCATTATCTCCGCAGGACAGAATTTGGTGAAGGCCGACTGGATCAGATTGAGCCCGACAAATCCGGTCAGTAAGAACCAGTTTTGCGAAACCGTCAAACCCAGAGCCAGCGAGAGGAGGATCATACTGCCGGCCAAAATTCGAATCATATTCTCGATTGACATCTTGTATCTCCTAAAATCCGTAATTTACTTTGACATAAAGGTTGTCATTGTGATCGAACTGACCGAACATCGTCTGAGGATTCTTGCCCTCAAAGATGTTGCCGCCGACCATCAAACTCAATTCGTCGGTGTACTTGTACGCCGTCGAAAATCGGATATAAGCGTCTTCGTCGCTGGGAGAATAAAAACCGAACAGCGACAGGGTGACAGTCTGCGAGGCCAGTTGCTTGGTCCAGCGCGAGGTTATCAGGGTGCGAGTTTCGTCTGTCTTTGGTGTTACCGGCGCGCCCGGCTGCATCATGTTCATCATCGCCACATAACCGTCGTAGGATTTCTCATAATTATCATAGCTTGACATCATTTCAGCCTGGAACTGGATATTACCGGTGAAATCGGATGCAACCTGCCGTTCGAATCCGATGAACGCTTTGGTGGAGGAGTTTTCGATGGAATATTCGTCACCGTACTGATCCTTTCGGGAATCATAGTAGCCGCCTTCAAGCCAGAGAATACCGCCGGCGACCTGGCCACGAAGCGAGGCGCCATAAACATTCAAGCGAGGGAAGTACAATTCAGAAGTGGTGGAGTCGATCATCCGCACCGCGCGCGGCTCTTTATAGAAGCCGCGATAGGCATAACCGGCCACGTTGAATCCTTTGACCGAACGGCTATAGCGGAAGGCGATTTCGGCATTGTCAAAACTATTGTCGGGTTCCACCGGAGCCATATACCCGGATGATCCGACGATGTCTACATTCATCGGGTTGTAGAAGCTGAGGCGGTCGCCGGTCGGAAGGATGTTCGGCTCGAAGTCAGGAATGGCGATCAAAGAAAACGTCCCGGCTTTGGTGAACCATTCGGCTCGCATGGCAGTCTGCGGCGCTTTAAGGTATTCATCCTGCCGCCCGATGAAGAACGACTGGTAGTCTTTGGCGAAAACATCATTTATAAAGAGCAGGTCGCCGGTACCCCAGGTGAGGATTTGACGGCCGATTTTGAAATCGATATCGATCGGGAGGCGAAACTTGAGATATGCCTCGCGCAATTCCCAATCGTAACTGGTCGAGTCGAATCCGTCCTGGATAAAATCGACCTTGGCAAAAACTTCGGCGTTATCGCCGTAGGATTCGGCCCGCAACTGCAGGCGGGTCTCGGCAGCGGGGTAGTCGCGGTCGGTCGGATTACGGTCATCCAGGCCGCCGCTCCACAGTCCCTCGACGAATCCGTTCAGGTACAGCTCCTGGGCCTGCGACGATCCTCCACCCAGGATCATCGCGGCCGTAAGAGCCACCAGCGTAAGCTTAATCATTCGGTTCATATTCAAATCCCTCCCGGTTCCTACTTAATGTATTTGCGCGGCGGAGTTTTAAGATAACGTTCGGTGAAGATATCGTCGGTGAGGCCGGTATTGTAGCTGATCTCGTTGAAATAGATCGTTGTATGCTGCTTCTTCTTCACGTTTTCCATCGTCCGCTGAGTTACCGTTTCGATCCCGTCGATAGTTTCAATTTTGTCGGAAGTAAAAACACGAACCAGTTTGCCCTTGTCGTTATAATATTCCTCCTTGAGGGGCAGGAAGCTGGTTTTGTCAATCCAGGTTTTCTTTTCGGCGAAGCCTTTGTACTTCTCAACCGGGGTCGAACTGACTAGGTAGGTCTCTTTTCCATCAAGCGTTTCGCTTTCAGAAATCAGCCTGTGGCTGTCTTCGGACCAATGGCGGCCGGAGACATCCTCGTAGGTGAAATCGGAACCTACGAAGGAGGAGTTTTTGTCGTCAGCCGAAATCTGTTTGACCAGATCGACAGCAGGAACATAAATCCAGCGATTGTCGCTGGCATTTGGGTTTTTCCAGACCATAAAGGTCAGGCGGGAAACATCGGACGGCTTCTTGAAATAAGTGTAGTATTTCTGCTCGCCGCCCTCGACAAGATCGATCCGAAGCATGGTGAATTCGCGAATCCGTTCTTTGCCCTTCTTATTGATAATCTTCATGGTGACATCGGCGACACCGTCGTCGGCAGCGTAGAAGTATGCCATGTGGGACTTCTGCATGATTTCGGCAGCGTCGGTTTGAGCATTGATGACACTGTATCCGGCCACCGAGGCCAGAATAAATATTGCCAGAGTGATTATAATTTTCTTCATGACTGCAGAGCTCCTTCCTTAATTTGGGACTTATCTTTACGCCCGACGGTGGTCGGGAACAGCTTCCTTCTCAAAACAATCGAAATAGCGGGTAAGAGAAGCAGAGTAACGGCGCCGGAGACGGTCATGATGGCGAAGAAGAAAGTTCCGACCGTGATATACGGCACCAGGTTCGAGAAAAACATCGGGACAAAACCGATGGCGATGACCAGCACATTGCGGCTGATAGCCCGGCCGGGTCCCTCGAAAATTCCAGTCAAAGTCTCTCGGAAATTACCGGTTCGTTTATGAATCGTTTTTGCGCGCTGGATGAAATGGATGGCGAAGTCAATCGAAAGTCCCAGCGTCAAAGATGACAATATCGCCACCGGCATATCGTATGGTTTTCCGATGTATCCGATAGCGCCGTAGATGGCCACAATTGTAATGGTCAGGGGTAGCATTGAGATGAGGCCGAAAATCGGCGAGCGGAACAGGGCGACCATCATCAGGAAGACGATTCCGAACGATATCAGAAGCGACAGCCTCATACCGCTAACCATTTTGTCCTGCCAGACCACATTGACATAGGGGAGACCGGCCCAATGATGTTCGAATGCGACCGGAGAAGGATTATTGATCATATACTCTTCGGCGTCGGCAACGACTCCGGAAACAGCCTGATTGTCGCCGGCGGTCATCTGGACCCAGACGTTTGCCATCGAGTAATCATCGGTGACCAACTTGAAGAGGTCATCGGGGTCGCCGCCGGACATTTCATAAACAAACAGATTCTGCCCGACTTCATCCTGATCAGTGGGAAGAGAATACTTGGTGCGGTCAACTCCGCCATAAAGCTCGAAGCGGACTTTTTTGACAATGTCGGTGATACCGGCGGTGGCGCCGACGATCTCGTTCTTCTCGAGGTGGCGCTGCAATTTGTCGATATAGGCGAGCAGTTCGGGATTTTTAATGGCGTCGGCCTCACCGCCGTCGATTACGAGGTAGTTCATATAGGTCCCGGCTAAATGCTTATTCAATTCCTGATCGGCGATTCGCATCGGATGATCGGCTTTGAACCATTTGACCGGATTGTCGTTGACAGTCATCATCGAAAGACCGACTGCCCCGACAATCACGACCGAAGCGGCAGTCAAGAGAATAGCGCGGTAGCGGCGGGAAGTGAATTTGCGAATGCTTTGCAGGACCGTGGCGAGTAGCGAGTGTGAATCGTCTTCGCTTTTAACGCCGAAATTACGTAGCGCTTTGTCGGGCAAAAGCATGGCGAAAGCCGGGTTCAGAGTGATCGAAAGCAGCCAAGCCGCGGCGACACCGAAGGCGACGAAGATTCCAAATACCTGGACCGGAGGAATATTGTTGGTCACGAGTGAAAGGAACCCAACCACGGTGGTTGCGGTCGTGAACAGCATCGGCAGAAACAGTTCGCCGATAGTGTGGCGAATAGTCGCCTCTTTATGTTTGTATCTCCCGAAACGGTCATGAAATTCCGAAATAATGTGGATGGAGTTGAGTACCGCTATCGGGAAAAGGAAGATCGGAATCATCGAACTCATGATATGGACGGCGTTGCCGGTCATAACCAGCGCGCCCATAGTCCATATAATGGAGGTCACGGCGACAATCATCGGCGGTATGATAATCCGGAAATTGCGGAAGAAGACATACATCAAAATGAAAATGATCAAACCGGCCATCGGCGCGGAAAAAATCATCTGGCCGAACATTTCCTTGCCGAAGCTGTCTTCGGCTACCGGCAGTCCGGCGATATGGTAGGTTTCGTCGCCGCCATATTTTTCTGTGATAGCAGTAATTTCACCGGCGATCCGGTGGGACTGGTCTTTCGATTCGATCGGAATGAAAAGCGCCAGCGCCTTACCGTCGTCGGAGGCCAGCTTTCCGCGGAGGATCGGATTGTCCTTGATCCGTCCCAGAATATACTGAGCTTCCTCGTCGCTTTTCGGGGCCTCGCCCATGAGCGGCTCGACTACCATAGTATTGCCGCCGCCCTGGCGGATATCATCGACCATTGAGGGGGCCATGATATCGTCGGCGATAACACCTTCGATCTCGGCAATTTCCTCAGTTATATTGAATATTCTATCCAGTTGAATCTGGGTGAAAGCGCCTTCTTCAATGACGACTCCGACCGCGATAAAGTCGGAAATGCCAAAATCTTCTTTGACGGCGTCATTGAATAACCTGACCGGTTCATCTTCGGGAAGCATATTCTCGGGGTCGGTATCGATTCTGATGTCGGTCAACTGGTAGGCGAAAAAGGCCGTGACTAAAACGACCAGCCCGATAACCATCAGGGGATGATTTATTGAAAATTTCGTTAATAACTCTCTCATGTCACTTCCCTTTATGCTGGTGATTTTATGCTTATTGGCGATTTAGATGCAGATTTGGCTGAAACGATTCAAAAAAAACAGGAGATTTTTCGGTATTAATTTAAGTTGTTGTTGTGTCGTGGCTTAGGTGGCTTAGGTGGCTTTGGTGGCTCGCCCCTCGCGACAAATTCCCGCCAGATTGTAGGGGCGGCTCGGGAGCCGCCCTCAAGGGCCGTAACCAGGCCCCTGCCTGTCACGAACGGCCCCTGCTTAGTCAATTAGATTATAAGTTGTTGCCGATGTCCTGGGTCGAGATGGTCCCGTCGAAATCGGAGAAGATGATCAGATTGTCGTTGGCGCTGGAGCTTTCCGGCATCGCATTATTCCTGTCGGTTGTTGTTCAGTAATAATACGTAACCGGGGCTTATCGGACAAGGCAAATAGGGGGGATGCCCTATAAAATAGGGGTCTGGTCAGAGTCCGTCGTGGGCGAACAGACAAAGACTCTATTTTCTAAACAACAGCAAACTTACCGCAACTGCGAAAATGAAGACTATGGAAAGGGCCAGGTATTGCCCGGTTACAAGAAGCCATATGGTTGCGATCCACAGCGCAGCGATACCGATTATTTGCCAGATTTTGTTTTTCATGTCATCCTCCTGTCGGATTGTATGGCAGGCCCCAGTTCAGTGCCAGGCGAAATATCAACATAGTCAGATTGAAGCAGGCATGGAAAACTATGGATGGGTAGATCGAGTTGGTTTTATTATAAAACCATATCAATAGTAGGGAAAAAGCAAACAGAGAAAATGCCCAAATGAAAGGGATGTTCGGGAAATGTAGGAGAATAAATACCAGAGATACGACTAGAACCGCTTTCAAGTATCCGAATCTTTTCCATAGACCAGGGAGCAGAATTGCGAAAATAATAACCGTTTCAAATAGAGGTGCCAGAATGATGAGATGAGTGGACGGCTTCAAAAAGGCAATTGTTGTCATGCCTATATTCTTATCCGAAAGCGATTGGTATAGAGACTCGGCCGGTTTCCAATAGTAACCCCAGTCGTATTCAATCATTTCCTCTAGGAAGGGGCCCTCTTCTGGATGTTCGGCGGCATAGTTTTTGGTCGCATCTATCAGAAAAATCATCCCCATATTGATAGTCAGGAATACAAGCACAATACCCAGGAGCCATTTGATTGCTTTTCGTGAAAGTTTCAAACTCAGGCCGAGTTGATTGGGGCCTTTGACAAAGAAAACGAAATAGACAAGGACGCAAGTTCCATAAATATATCCGATTGGGAATTGAATGGGATTGGGAGGAATAACAAAGAAAAAGGTGATGAAAATGGCGTCAATGTGGTCTTTCACCCACGGCAAGTTGTATGGTTTGTCTTTGATAATACTTGATAATGCCATTTATTCTGTCCTTAATCATGGAGGTGATTTGATTTCACCTCCATGAAATAAAGTAAGGTCTATTGGTTCATGAGTGGATATTCGCGAGCATTAGCGCTTGGTGAATCCGGCCGGGATGCCGATCAGACTGTCGTTGCCGACAATTGACGAGGCGGCAGCTATGGTGTTTTGCCTTTGGTGCCTCGTATTCCGAATACTGTGCCCACTATCCCACCAATGACAATAGCAATAATGAGAGAGATAAAAAACGACTTATCCCATAGGTTCAGCACCTGAAAAATGACCAAAACGACGACCGAACAGGTTATCCCGGTGAGCATACTACTTTTCATATAATCACCTCATAAATTAAAAAAACCATTCTTTCAGAGCGCACCCGACTACTCCCGCAGCCACGCTGCCTCCGCAACCCGCGGCCATACATTGTGCATAGGCCGGGCCCGTAATCAAACACTTTGTGACGGATCCCACACATCCAGCAACAGCTGTAATGGCAACGCACTTCCCCCAGGATTTCCAACTCCACAGGGCCGTTGAGGCATCACCCTTGGGTGAATAAGGGGAAATATGGTCCTTGATCCAAACAAAACACTCATGACCTTCGTCGTTAGTCCCCAAGTGAATCATTTCGAAATCGCTGGAATTCTCTTCGGGAATAACAAAATTCCATTGCGAAGTTTGGATATAACTGTATAGGTCGTCACGACCCGGAGAACTAATCTGGGATATCCAGATTAAGCTGTGCAGGCTGTCTGGATCATATCTCATAATGAGATTAATGATCTTGACGCTAACTGAATCGGTGGTTCCTTCTGGAACCCCGATACCTTCCATAACAAACGAATTTGCCAAATCCAAAGAATAATACATATCCGAAAATTTCTCTATAGTAGCTTGAATCTCACCATTAGCCAGCGACAGTTCGATATCAGGCAGCATTTCCGTATCAATTGACAAGTTGAGTGAACTCACATGAATGATCTGTCCTGTCTGGCATTCGGTCACTTCAAAACTTCGCTGTGCTGCGCCCTCTAATGTTGAAGTTTGATCGCTGGACGTCAATGCCTTATCATCTGTGCTACAACCTATTGTCAGGTTGAGCAGGGCGGTGATCAACATAATAATAATCGGTAAGCGTTTCATGATCTCCTCATTTTAGATTATTTGCTCTTATCCTTTAGTCAATTATTTCTTGGATTAGTAGCATTCACCGATTCAGGCGGGTCGCGGATTGGTCTGGTTTGATGACACATGATGCTGCCCCTTTCATTCGGTATGTAATGTTCCCCAACCTGCAATTTTGGGTGGCGGGCGACGGCATCAGGTCGCCCGCCATGCGATAGATAAGAGAGGTTTAGCCACATCAGCCGGCAGCCCGCTTCAGACGGACCGCCGGCACCCTAATCATCGGAGGTAAGGAATCTCCGCAATACGCAGTAAATCATTTAACAAGAATCATGCCACTCATGCACAAAAGCGTGATTTATGTTGTATCCGATTGCTGTGTAAATGATTAGTGTGTTTTGGAGTATGCGACAGCATCATCGCATAGGCGTAGCTAATTCGTAAATTTACGAATGGAATTACGAATTTCGTAGACGGATTCACATGGTGTTGTGTGATAAGGGATTACGCATGCGTAGAATTACGAGCCAAATTCGTAATTCGTAAATTGATTTATTGAATGATGGATCAGGTGGTTTCTTCGGCGACGGTCAGGTCGTACTTTTTGATGCGGTTGCGGATGGTGCCCTCGGAGACGCCCAGGATGCGGGCCGCCTCGGTGCGATTCCATCCGGTTTGCATCAGGGCCTCCTGCAACTGCTCGCGCTCCGTCAGTGCCGCGCCGTCGGAGGCCGCCGCGATCATGCGGTTGAGGTCGCCTTTGGAGGTGAAAACCAGGCGGTTGATGCCGGCTTCGAATTCGCGCACATTGCCGGGCCATGCGCGACCGGATAAAACCTCGGCCAGACGGTCGATCGCTTTATGATCGGAATCGCCGTTGAGGCTGACCTTGGCCTGCGTCAGGAAATGTTTGAGCAGCGCCGGGATATCTTCGAGGCGGTCGGCCAGTGCCGGAAGTGTGATCGGAATCTCGTTGAGGCGATGATAAAGGTCGGCGCGGAACTTGCCGCCGCGGATCATCTGCTCCAGGTCATGGTTGGTAGCGGCGATCACCCGGAAATCGATCTTGCGCGACTGCCGTTCGCCCAGTCGCCGGACGGTGCGGTTTTCGATGACATCGAGCAGTTTGGCTTGCATTTCGGGCGAGGCGTCGGCGATTTCGTTGAGGTAAAACGTCCCTCCCTCAGCGCATTCGATCAGGCCGGTGGTGGCTTTGTCGGCACCGGTGTAGGCGCCTTTTTTGTATCCGAACAGTTCCGATTCGATCATCTGGTCGGGGATGGCGGCGGAATTGACTGAGATGAACCGGCCTTTGCGGCCCGAATGGTAATGGATGAAAGCGGCCAGCAGGTCTTTGCCGGTGCCGGTGGGGCCGGTGAGGAGGACAGTCATGTCGGCGAGGGCGACATTTTCGGCCAGTTCGACCAGCTTTTTCATTTTGGGATTGACAGTGATGATAGTCGGTGGTTGGCCGTTGTCATCGACCCGGCGGGGCATCGGGAGGCGGCGGGTTCGTTTTATTTCGCGGTCGATTTTTTCGACATAGTGACGGACATCTTCGCTTTCGAAATATTCACGCGCCAGATACAACAGCACCTGCCGTTCGCCGTTGTGATACATCCCCGAGACGGCGGCGAGGTAGCGGGTGGCGGCCAGTTCGTAGCGCGAGCTGATCATGGCGAACATGTCGATCGCTTTGGTGAACCATTGCCGGGCGGCCGGTTCGTTGCCGTCCCTTGCTTCCAGTTGGGCATAGACGCGCCAGCAGGCGGCGATTTCGACGCGTTCGTTGATATTTTCGGCGACGACCATCGCTTCGTCGGCGTATTTTTTGGCCTTTTCGAATTGGCCGAGTCCGAAGCAGGCGTCGGCGAGGCGTCTTTTGATTTGCGATATCAGGGCCGATTTGGGTGCGATTTCGAGGGATATTTTCAAGCCTTCGAGCAGAGCTTTTTCGGCGCTTTGATAATCTTCCTCAAGCAGATGAATCCATCCGAGGTTTTCGTAGTAGATGGCACGCTCGCGGGGGAAATCCTTTATATAACTATTTATTTTGCGAAGCTCTTCTTTGCCAGCCTCTATATGACCGGTGATAGCCAAAACCACCGAAAATTGAGCGTGGTAGATGCAAAGGCTTTTTTCCTTTAGCACTTTTATTGAGTCATGAAGATTTAGGAAAGCCTTTGTTGCATCGCATAATTTGCCTGCAAAGCTTAAAATAGTCGCGAGGTTCAGAGTACAGGAAATAACATGCTTTTCTTCGTCTGATGTTAGATATAATCCAATTGCCCTCTGTATATGCTCAACTGCGGAATCGATATCTCCCAGAGTGAAACAAATAAAGCCGAGTCTGTTTAATGATCTTGCCTGCCAGAGATTATCGCTACATCTTTTGAAACTAACATAGGCCTCTATTAAACTCTCTCTCGCGTCTCGATAATCACCGCGTAGCGACAATAACCATCCATGCAAGTATTTTGCTTTAGCAAACTTAAAAGTGTCAGTGCTACTTTTGTAATACTCCAATACTTCATCCAATTGAGCATCGACATCGTACTCACCACACAGTATCTTCGCCTCGATTTCCAATAAACGAAAATAGGCCCGATCAGCGGATGAAAATTCACTAATATTCAGAAGCTTAGTTTGTTCTACAGCTTCTTTGAATTTCCTATCTTCCAGTAAAGCTGCTATTTTCCGTAGGCTCTGCATTTTCATCCGTCCCAATATTTCCGATTTGGGTATTTGCTATAGGATGCTTTATATCACTGAGAATATAACTATTCCATAAATGTCGAATGAGTACACCGTCCCATACCGGGAACCACCAAAAGCCATCATCAGGGATAATACCCGGAGAATGAATAGGTTCATCCCAACCGCCTTCATCTCCTTCAATAGCCTGAAATATCCATTTTGGGTCGGAAGCATTCGGGCTGGGGAGATTTATATCACGATCAAAGGCCTGGAGTGATGTGGAAAAGCATAGAAGTAAAATAACCCCTACGCCAAGCCCCATTATTATCCGTTTCATGTTATCACCTCCGCAATAGAGGTTGTGTAAAGTTTACCTATCCATCGTCAGACAAAATGCCCGGAGACAAAAGCCTGTTTATTTTGTCGAAATAATCCCAACCAGAAAAGGCGCTTATGTAGCGTTTCAGGCCTTTCCAAAATTCATATGTCGCTTGGTGAGCGATGCCTTTTCGAGATGATTCTTTTCCCCAGCCTCACCTCTCTTACTCTATCTATCGGAAAGTTAATAGATTAACAAAAGTCTGTCAAGCAGAAAATAGGATTACTTTAGGGGTGTTCATATGATCATAATTTGGTCATTTGAGACTTCAGGCACGGCCAAGCGGCTGGATTTGACGACTTGATCATGAATAAGACGGCCCATCCGGATGTGGCATGGGCCGTTGGAACAATATGACTCTATTTCATCGCTTAGTGAATCCCGTTGGGATTTCGAAGAGACTGTCAGGCAAAACGGTCGTGGTGTCGATGTTGACTACCTCGTATTTTATACCTGTCAATTCCATTATGCCGGTCTCGACTTTTGTCTTCACCTGTTCGAAAAACTCTTTGTGCAAGTCATACATGGAATCCTTGAGGGCCTGATCGGTTTCAACCGATGTAATTCCTGTGTCAGCCTCCATAAGGGCCGCTTCACTTTCAAGTATTTCTTCGGAGACAATTTCATCGGCCATTATATCGGGTTGGAGATCATTTTTGTATTCACCGATTACCCCGGCACGGATCGAAATTTCCGCCTTAACCGGAAAACCTTGAAGAGAATCCAACGCCAGATCAGCAAAAGTGATATTGAATTGGCTGAGAATAGCGCCGAAAATGGAGAATTTATAATCCTCCGGTAGTCCGGCGACGTCCCTTAATTTTTGATCATGAGTTGCCGCTTCATCGAAGTAGTCGTCATCTGATACCACCCAAAACTGACATGTGGCAATCATGCTGTCGCCCTTGTTTTTCTCGCCTGAAATGCATGCGGATGACTCGATCACCATACAGGGGAACCCGAGGCAGGTATCATGATATTCAGTTTTCGAAAGCAATACCCAATCAGGCATTTCTGGCTTTGGATTAAACTCATCATCGAGACCGGGCATGCTGGCCTGGAATCGCGTAATGGTGTCCGGGGTATAGCGAAGTAATTCCTCACCATATGATGAATCGTCAGGATAGATCGTCCAACAGACGCCCGAATCAAGGCGTTTAATCGAAAGCGATTTTTCATTCCAATTATCGAGAGCAAGCATCATAAACTGATCCGAGGAGTTCAACTCCTCGGATCTTGAACGGTCACCCTTGATTGAAGTTAAATTGGTTGTTTCACTAATAGTAATCCCCATAGCCCGCATGGACGTTCGATCAGTGGTGGTCATGTCTCCAAATAATGGCGAGGTCATCATTACAATCGCCAGAATAATGTGAAGGATTACTATTTGTCGCATAAATTCCTCGCATTCAATCAGGTTTAAATTACACCATTTCGGTCTATAAGATTGCCTCCGCAGCATCGCATAACAAAACAAGCACTTCGACATATTCACAAACAACGGCGCCAAAGATTATATCGCATATCTTTTTCACGATACGAATCATTTTGCAGATTGCTTTCAGCCAATCGGGTAATTTATTAACCGGTTCATCCGGCGAATACCCGGCGTCGATAAAGCCTTGGAAATCGCTGTCAAGAGATAGCTGTACGGCAGTTTCGATGTCGGTTTCCTGCTCCGTACTCAGCTCGGTCCAAAGAGCAATAACTTCCGCTTTTTCAATGATGGCCTGCTCATTGGGGGACAGGAGATTGCGATCATATCCGCCGGTATAAACGGCATCATAAAGCGCCATAGCCGAATCGAATTCATTATCGTCGGCAAATACTGCCTGGGACAGCTGGCCATCGTACAAAACTTCAGCGATGACTTCCGTCCCGGGTGAATCAGAATGCGACATGGCTATAAAATTGCCACCGGAAAATACCGTAAGATCAATCTTGGAATCATTGGCCGTTATACTATATCCCGAAAGCGGCGTTCCGGCGATATCATATAAGATCAGATGTTTCAGCGAATGCTCAATCTGTACAATGCGCTCGATAGCGGGACCTTCATCAACAGTATAGGAAAAAGCGACGATTACGGCATCGCCGGTAGTGTCGACGCCGTAGATTGAAACCACGCTGTTGTTCAGCAGAGTATCGATAAAATCGGGCGTACCTCCGCCCATAACCGTGGCGATAATGTTTTCATCCAGTTGTTCGGGAATTTCGATGATTTGCGTTTTCTGAAGGTTCTGAGATGATGCTATTGAAACAGGATCAACAACCGCCTCGCATCCCCAAAAGAGATGCACAACCATCAGAATGGTTGCCAGCATAAGTATTCTCCTTTTCATGATTACTGCCTCCTTTTACATAGTTTCTTTTGTTGGATTAGTCAACCACATTTTGTCAGCCCCCCATCGTCCAATGGGTGACAGTTTGACATTATTTCCGGCGGGTCGCGGATCGGTCTGGTTTGGTGACACATGATGCTGCCCCTTCCATTCGGTATCTGATGTTCCCCAACCTGCAATTTTCTTAACCGGACCGGAAGGGCGGGCGGGGCTGTGCTTCAGCAGCCCCCTTCAGCTTCGTATCAAGCGCCACCCGGCCCGGGATAATTATTTGCTAACACTCGCAACGTTCATAATCATCTTCGCGCAGTCGACCTGTCCCCGAAAACACCCTTTTGGGTGGCGGGCGACGGCATCAGGTCGCCCGCCATGCGATAGATAAGAGAGGTTCTACATTTTCAGCCGGCCCGCATCAGGCGGGCCGGCCACACCCCAAAACAACGGAGGTAAGGAATCCTGCAATGCGCAGAGAAGGACCAACAACATCCATGCCAAGAACGCAGTGCGGTGTTAATAAACGTATAACATATTTGGGGATAAGCGATTGCGCAATGGTCACAATGTCGCATGTGATGGTATCGATTTATGGTAAGGTACGCAGAACGGTACGCACGTGGTGCGCACGAAGCAGCTTATGCTGAATAACTCATGGTATTGTAATTAGTTACGTTATTGCGAAAGGTACGCGAATCGGTGCGCATTAGTACGCGGTGCGTGGCCCGGAGCTTTGCTCCGGGTTTCAATACATATCTAATCCCCCGACAAAAACACCACAACTTTGCTGTTAAATCTGGCTTCACCACCTATTATTAAAGGGCCGGAATGTGGCTGCCGGACAGGAGGAAACCTAATTATGCCAAAAAGTGAACAAACGAACCCAATTCGACATAACCCAATGCGAAACATCGCCATGCACAAAATTAGCGGCAGAAAATGGGAGGCAAAAAAAAGTTTTTTAAAAAATGAGCAAACAAAGCCAAATCTTGTGCAAACCCAAGCTCAGCAACCAACTATAGGAGGCGAATTACCGTCGGGGTGTATGTATAATCGACTGGGGGGCCTGTCCGATTCGATCTGCCGGGAAACAGGGCGAAACAATCGGGGGTGGGTTCCAGCTTCTACAAATGCCCGAATTGCTTTTTCCAGCGTTCGGCCAATTTTTTATCAAGCCTCTTCTTTAAAGAGGGCGGAAGCTCCTCTTGAACACCGTCACGGCATAGCTTCACCGTCATTTTCATACTGTCGACCATTAGGCGGCAGTTTTTGCAGCCGGCCAGATGTTTTTCCAGTTCACTGCATGTTTCGGCATCGAGTTCGCCGTCTATGAAATCGGACAAATTGCCTATTAAATCGTCACAGCGTCCCATATTAATTATCCTCGGAAAAATATTCGTTCAAATTTTGCCGCAGGGCCATCCGGGCTCGCAGGATTCGTGATTTGGCGTTGGCCAGTTTGATATTAAGGGTGTCAGCCACTTCCTGCACCGACATCTCCTGCGTGTACCGCAAAAGGAACGGAAGCCGATATTTGAGCGGCAATTCATGAATCGCCTTATCGAGTTTGCCCTTGATTTCCTCGTTGGTCAGTTTGGACAAGGGATCGTTCCAGTCGTACAATTGAGCCGCTGCGGCATCGGAATGGTCGTGACTGGCGGGAAGATAATCTTCAAGCGGCAGAAGTTCGCCTTTGCTGTCGCGGCCGTATTTGGCTCGCACGACATTAACACCAATTGTGTAGAGCCAGGTTCCGAACGACGATTCGGCGCGAAACTTCTTTATGTTATCAATTGCCTTCAAGAAAGTCTCCTGAAAAATATCTTCCGCATCCTCGCGGTTTTTAGCCAGTTTCAGCGCCAGACCGAAGATTTTGGGCCGGTAACCCTCAATAAGGGTGGTAAAAGCCTTGAAATCGCCGGACTGAGCCAGCCGCACCAATTCCTTTTCATCAATTTGGATAGTTTTTTTCTCTTTTGGATTCATATTTTTTTCCATCGTCTGCAAAATACATAAAAATAGGTGAGATGCCAGCTTAAAAATACCGGACGATTTGGAGAACATGTTATGGAATAAAGGGTGCGCAAGGCTGCCGGCAAAGTCTTAATGGGGATGGGGTTATCCAATAATTAGGTACACATATAAACGGGTGAAAATTGATTGGTTGCTGAACTTATTCGCTGGGCTCGCCGACGTTCTGTTGGCCTTTTTTCATTTCTACAACGATGGCGATAACAACCACTCCCGTTAACACGATTGCCACACCGACTACGGCCAGAAAGATATAAAATTCAGAAATCATAACAACCTGCCCTGTTAATGGTGCGAGATAATGTATTTCTATTACAAAAAGCTAACGCGCCGATTCAAAACTTCGTATACTTTTTAATAACCAAAAAAAAATAGTTTTTAATCATAAATATGTTGACTTGAAAGACATTTTTTGTATACTTTCATACTAAATAATACGGCCTTTTGAGAAAAATGCAAATAAAAAAACGCACAAATATAAAATTCAATGTCCCGCAACAACTTATCCCGCTGGGAATTCTGTTTATTTTGGTCATAACGGCTTTAATTGTCGCCCGGTATCTTTTGGTGCCGCCGACGTTTGGCGAGCTCGGTCATTACCGCTCCCAGGCTATTGAGGATAATCTGGCTCACCCAATGAGTTATGCCGGTTATTACAGTTGCAATGAATGTCATGATGATATGATGGAATTAAAGAACCAATCCAATCATCGGGGTGTAGCCTGCGAGGTCTGTCACGGTCCGGCGGCTAAACATATTGAAGATCCGAGCGAATACCTTCCGGATGCGCCGCGAGACAGGGGGTTCTGCCCTCTGTGTCATGGGTATGATCCGGCTCGGCCATCGGGGTTTCCTCAAATCATACCGGCCCTGCACAATCCGGGCCATGCCTGCATTTTCTGTCATGACCCTCACAATCCTTTGCTGCCTCATGCCCCAGAGGAATGTTCCGCCTGCCATCGCGATATCGCCAACCAGAAGGCGGTGTCTCACCACGCCACTCTGGATTGTACGGAATGCCATGTTGTGGCTGCAGAGCATTTGACCGATCCCCGGTCGGCCCTGGCACAAAAACCGGTAGAGAGGGCTTTGTGCGGGAAATGCCATGCCGACGATGCCGACGCTTCCAAGGGTATTCCAAGGGTCGAAATGGCGAGTCATGGCCAGCGTTACCTGTGTTGGGATTGCCATTATCCCCATTCTCCGGAGGCCTATTGATGAGTGAGAAAAACACCAAAATTCTTCGTCGGGATTTTCTCAAGGCCGCATCTCGTTTGATACCGGGGGGATTACTTTTTATTATGGCTCCGGGAACGCAGGCACTGCTGGCGGCAGTAGAAGGGAAAGAATACGATCCATCGGAGCATAATTACGCCATGGGGGTCGATATCCATAAATGTATCGGTTGCGGCCGATGCGCCGATGCTTGCAAAAAAGAAAATGATGTTCCCCGGGAGCCGACATTTTTCCGGACCTGGGTCGAAAGGTACGCCATCCCCAGTGAGGGAGAGGCACGGGTCGACAGCCCCAACGGAGGTATCGACGGATTTCCGGAAGTGAAGGACGATCGTGATATAATGCGTTCGTTTTTTGTTCCGAAATTATGTAATCATTGTACCAATGCGCCTTGCGTTCAGGTTTGCCCGGTGGGTGCTACTTTTACCAGCCCGGACGGGGTTGTTCTGGTTGATCGCGAATACTGCGTCGGTTGTCGTTATTGTATTCAAGCCTGTCCATATGGTGCCCGCTACCTGCATCCTGAAGAACATGTGGCCGACAAATGCACTTTCTGTTATCACCGGATTAGAGAAGGTTTGTTGCCGGCCTGTGTTGAGGTTTGCCCGACTAAAGCCCGGGTTTTCGGGGAAGTTGGCCAACGGAGCAGCCCTATGCATCGTTTTTTACGCCTCAATGATGTAACGGTCCTGAAATCGTGGCTCAATACCAAGCCGAAAGTATATTATGCCGGCGCCGATGGAGAGGTGAGGTAGGCTATGAACAGTATCCTGTTCAGTTTTGGGGTGATGGCCGCCGAAGCGCACGGTATTACCGGGTATATTTATCCCAATGAGTTCGAACTCCATTGGGGCCTCCTGGTTGTTCTTTATCCATACCTGACCGGTCTTGTCGCCGGGGCGTTTATTCTGGCTTCTCTGGAACGGGTTTTTAATGTCAAAGTAATCATGCCCGTTTACCGCCTTTCCCTGCTTACCGCGCTGGCCTTTATGCTGGTGGCGCCGCTGCCGCTTCTGGCTCACCTGGGACACCCCGAGCGGTCCTTTGAAATGTTTTTGACGCCCCATTCCCAGTCGGCTATGGCCATGTTCGGCTTCGTTTACGCCTGGTATCTTATGGTGGTCCTTTTGCTGGAGGTCTGGTTTGACTACCGCAAGGATATTGTCATCAAGTCCCGCGAAAAAAGAGGTATCAAGAAATATTTTTATAAAATACTCACTCTGGGATCGACTTCTCTGTCGGAGAAGGCTCTTCAGTTTGACAATAAAGCGGGCCGTCTGATAACCATCATCGGTATCCCATCGGCCTTTTTGCTCCACGGCTATGTCGGCTTTATTTTCGGATCGGTCAAGGCCAATCCGTGGTGGAGCAGTGTTCTGATGCCGATCGTATTTTTGTTCTCGGCGATTGTTTCGGGGATTGCCTTGGTTTTGTTGATCTATATAGTGACTTCCCTGGTGCGTTGGAAACAACTCAACATGGCCTGCGTCAATAAGCTGGCCGAGTTTTTATTGTATGCCATGCTGGTCGATTTTTCTCTGGAGCTGCTTGATTTTATTCAGCGTCTCTATGAGTCGGAGGAATCGATTGCCATACTCTCGGAGATGGTTTCCAACCGATTGTTTATCAGCCTGATCATTACTCAAATCATTCTCGGTTCACTGGTACCGATGTTTTCCATTATTATGGCCCGATTCGGGCGGCTCCCCGATGAGTTGCGGCGGATTCTTTATTTCCTGGCGGCGATACTGGTTCAGGTCGGTATCTTTAGCACGCGCTGGAATGTGGTTGTCGGCGGGCAGCTTTTCTCCAAAAGCCTTCGCGGATTGACCGTCTATAAGTTGGAGATTTTCGGGCTCGAGGGTGTCTTCATGACGATCTTTCTGTTGTTGCTTCCTTTTGTTATTCTCTATATACTTACCAAGGTTTTGCCACCATGGTCTGATTCCGACAAGAGTATGTCGGCCCCCCAGGGTTAGCCTGTAAATTTGGACGGTCTCCGAGAGCAGGAGGCCGCAATAGTTCATAAAGCAATATTAGGCAAGCTTATATTTAGCATCGGGAAAACGTCTGTTTTTACGGAGGTTGTTGTGCCGAAGGAGAAGATCAAGCGCCGATCCTTTTTAAACCTGTTACTTGGAGGAGGGACGGTGGCATGGCTGGCATCGGTTCTTTTTCCTGTCTTCAAGTACATGAAACCGCCGGAAATCCCCGAAGCGGTCCAGTCTCAGGTAACGGCCTGTACTTTGGCGGAACTGCAGAGTACCGAGCAGAATTACAAGACCTTCAAATTTGGCCGTAAACTGGGGATAGTCGTGCTGCTTCCAGACGGGAGTATTAGGGCCTATGAGGCGACCTGTACGCATCTTGATTGCACCATCCAGTACCGGCCCGATTTGAACATCCTCTGGTGCGCCTGTCATAACGGTCAATACGATATGACCGGGCGAAATATCGCCGGTCCTCCGCCACGGCCCTTGGAACAGTGGGTAATTCATCATGATAAGGCCTCGGATAATATCTTCGTTTCCAAGGAAGAGGAGGCCTAATCCATGAATCAAGTCAACGGCGTGGGCGGCAGGCTCTATAAATGGATTGACGAGCGGGTAAAAATCCAGGCTTTCGTCGATTATATGGCTCATAAGTCCGTTCCTAAACACCGTCATTCGATCTGGTATTATTTCGGCGGCATATCCCTATTCTTTTTCATCATTCAGGTGGCGACCGGAATTCTGCTTCTTCTTTATTATCGTCCGGGGGCGGATACCGCTTATGAGTCGGTGAAATTCATTATCACCAAAGTCGAATTCGGATGGCTGATACGAGCGATCCATTCCTGGTCGGCCAACCTGATGATCCTGGCGGCGTTTATCCATATGTTCTCAGTTTACTTTACCAAAGCCTACCGGCGACCCCGTGAGTTGACCTGGCTAACCGGCGTGGGGCTTTTGGGCCTGGCGATGTTTTTCGGTTTCTCAGGATATCTCCTGCCCTGGAATGAATTGGCTTTCTTCGCGACCAAGGTCGGGACCGGGATGGTGGGAGCGCTGCCTTTCGTGGGCGACTTTTTCCTGAATCTTATGCGCGGCTCATCGGAAGTTACCGGGGCTACCATAACTCGATTTTTCGGCTGGCACGTGGCGATTCTGCCGGCGTTGTTTACCGTCGTCCTCACGGTTCATCTGATTCTGGTTCAGCGTCAGGGAATGTCGGAGCCGGTCGACTGGGACGCCAAGAAACCGTCCGAGAAGACGGTTATGCCGTTTTTCCCCAATTTCATTCTGCGCGACCTTCTTTTGTGGCTGATCGCCCTCAATGTTCTGGCAATTCTGGCGGTCTTCTTTCCGTATGGCGTAGGCCCTTTCCACTGGTTATTGGGGGTTAAAGCGGATCCTTTCGTACCTCCGCCGCCGGTTATCAGACCGGAGTGGTATTTTATGTTCGCGTTTCAAACTTTGAAAATGCTTCCGGCCACGGTTATGCATATCGAGGGAGAACTGATCGGTATTTTCGGATTCGGGCTGGGGGGAATTTTCTGGACGCTGGTTCCGTTTTTTGACCGCAAGACCAGACACGGTCAGAAGGGCAGGCTCTTTGTTATCATCGGCCTGGCGGCGGTGATTTTTATTCTGGTCATGACTATTTTGGGATATATACTCGAGTAGGAGGCGCCCGGTGCAAAGGTTGATACCCGTTACAGCAGTGTTCGTTTTAATCCTCGGTCTTTGCTTTTCGATCATTTCGTCCGCCCAGGATAATTGCCTTGACTGCCATACGGATTGGGAAGACGGGGAAAATTCCCCCACCCAAAAGTGGACATACGATATTCACAATCAGGTCGGTCTCACCTGTGCCGACTGCCACGGCGGGGACCCGACTCTCGATGATATGGATGATGTCAGGAATTCCAAAGGATATCGAGGCTTACCTTCGACTGCGCAGATTCCCCAATTTTGCGGTCGCTGCCATTCCGATGCCACCTATATGAAAAAATTCAATCCGGCTCTACCGGTGGATCAGGTTGCGAAATACATAACATCGAGGCACGGAGTTTTACTTGGCACGGGCGATGACAAAGTCGCCACCTGCATATCCTGCCATTCGGCTCATAATACGAGTCCGGCCAGCAGTCCCATGTCGTCGGTTTATCCGTTGAACCTGCCCGCGGTATGCTCCGGTTGCCATTCCGATGCCGAATATATGGCCGAATATGGCATTCCCACCGACCAGTATGAAAAGTTTGCTTCGTCGGTGCATGGACATGCTTTGCTGGTTAATGAAGATATCGGAGCTCCCGCCTGTAACGATTGTCATGGGAACCATGGAGCGGTTCCACCCGGCGTCGAAAATATCTCGGCCGTCTGCGGATCTTGTCACGCCAAAGTCGCCTCCCTGTTTGCCGATTCTCCACACCGGGCGGCGTTTGAGGAAAACGGTTTCCCTCAATGCGAAACCTGTCATTCCAATCATGACATTATCAAGCCGTTGGACAATATGGTCGGCACGGAGCAGA
Organism: Candidatus Zixiibacteriota bacterium; assembly: GCA_030668485.1. Lineage (GTDB taxonomy): Bacteria > Zixibacteria > MSB-5A5 > GN15 > JAAZOE01 > DAOUTW01. The sequence continues at coordinate 3,487 of DAOUTW010000034.1, read as the reverse complement.
ACTCCTTCTGTATCGAATGCCACAGCGAAGATGACGGGAATAAGGGCTTTGAAACCGCGTCTGTTATTTCAACTCTTCTCGATTCTCTGGTACGCTCGGAACAGAATGCGATCGAAGTCATCGACGAGGCGGAAATAAAGGGGATGGAAATCGATGATGAGCGTTTTGCGCTCAAAGATGTGCGATCCTCGCTGGTGGAATCCCGATCCTTGGTGCACAGTTTTAGTCTTGATGAAATCCGCCCAGAACTGGAGAAGGGTATTGCACTGGCCGACGTTACTCGCATCAACGGCCTGGGAATTATCGATAATTATTTTTTCCGACGAAAAGGTCTCGGCATATCGACCGTCATCATTACTCTTTTGGCGGTGATAATCTGGATAAAAATCAGGCGTATCGAGAGGCAACCCAGGAATCGGGCTTAAGACTTTCCGGAATAATTGATCTCGGATATCAGGGGCGGCGGGCTTGTACCGGCCGCCCTTAATTGTAATTACCCCTTATTCGAACATCTGCTTATATACTTCCTGCATTTTCCCGGAGCGGATTCCCTCTTTCAGCTCTTCGGTCGATTTACCGAGCCAGGAGTGCATAGGGTCGTTGGTGAGCAGGTCATCCAGGTACTTATCAAGGTCGGGGTCCTTAAATTTGCGTGCTTCGGGTATTAGCTTGAAATAGAAATGCTGGGCGACTTCATAAGCGCCATGCCACCAGGTGTAATCCGGGCCCATCATGGAGGCGCCATGCCTCATCCGGCGGCCTTCATGATGCCATAATTCCCAGAAAGTCCATTCAATCTTGTTACTGAAGCTGGCCGGGTTCTCCATTAATTTCTTATCTTTGACGATTTTCATTATCGCCGAGGCCGGCTTGGCGAACTTCTCGTTATAGAGGTCGACGGTGGCGTCGAACTGGTAATAATGCCCCTCAGCAAAAGTGTTGCTATGGCAGGCATTGCAGACATTTTTCATATTGGTTCGCTTGGCCTGCCAGTTCTCTTTTTTCTTGGATACGATCGGACGCAAAGTCCAACTGATCCGCTGGCCGACATCATGGGTAACCCCCATCGAACTCGTCGCCGACATATGGCAGGTGGCGCAGGTGGGGGCTTCATAATAATCGACACCGACTATCCACGGATCGGCATCAAGATTCATTTCATCAATGTGGGTGTAATAGGCATTGCCATGTTTGGATTCCTCGAAAACCTCTTTTTGCGGATGGTCCGGGCCGAGGTGACACTTGGAGCAGGCCTCCGGCTGCCGGGCCTGCGCCCTGGAGAAAGAATGCCGCGTGTGGCAGGCGGTGCAGGAGCCTTTGGATCCGTCCGGATTCAGGCGTCCGATGCCTGAATTGGGCCAATTCTTTGGCGAAAGCATGTTGGGGGATGAGGGGTCGATCTCAATTTTGGAGCCATGACAGTTTTCGCATCCGGTAATCGCCACTGGTTCTCCGCCGGCGACATGGGCCAGGTAGGCATCTTTTGAATCGAGAATTTCACCGGCGGTGGCATGGTATGAGTTTTCCACTTCCTGAGCTTCCTGGTCATGGCAGGTCCCGCAATCTTTGGGAGTCACGAGGGTTGCAATGAGGGCGCCTTCATGCGTGAATGCGTCCGGTTCGCCGGCTTCCTCGCTATGGCAGTCGATACAGCCGATATCGTTTTCGGCATGATTGGATTTGGCCCATTGGTTATACAATCCCGGTGAGATTTCCTTGTGACAGGTCATACATTTACCGGCAGTCTGGGGGTCAGCCGCCGATGGGGCACCCCCGGCAAATCCTGCCAAAAACAGTATTGCTACCAATAAAGAAACGGCGCTTTTCATGGTAATTCTCCCGTTTTTCCTTTTCTGCAAATTATCATGGCTTTTATCGAGCATGACTGAAGTTATCAATCTCCGACTATCATAAGTCCCTGCATATCCTGTTGTCCGAATAGTGAATAATCGTACTTCCGGCACAGCTATACCTTGACTTATGTCAATTCCGTATTAGTGATTAAACCCCGTCCCGATCTTATACCATCTTAAAGAAGCTACTGCGCAATGTCAATTGGTTTGGCTCAACTTTTTTTGCGTCCCTTGATAACAAAAAACATACTTCCGGCACAGGCATGATACCTGCCCTGCTCGATTTGAGTCCGCATTTCCTCGACCACGTCATCGGCCTTTATTTTCATCTTATCATATTCAGCGGGGTCGCCGCCTCCGGCCACGAATTGTTCTCTCTCCCATGCGGACAATTTGTCCCGGCGATTCTTATCGAGGATATCCTTTCCTACTCGTTCAATAGCGTTTTTCATCATCGGCGTGTCATAAGGCGGGTCCAGATAGTGCACTTTATCGTTGTTGCGGATTCCGATATCGACCAGGCCGAGAGTCTTGAGGACATGAGGGATTTTGCGGCCGAATGAGGCGTCTCCCAGTCCGAGTTTAATTCGCCCGATATTGGAGATGATATGAATCTTTTTCATCAGAAGCTGGGTCTCGACATCAAAATCCGGTAATGACCAGCAATGTTGTGTCAACGAGGCTGATAAATTGTCCGGTTCCTTGCACATAATCAGCCCGCCCGGTTTAGCCACCCGGACCATTTCGGCCAGAGCTTTTTCCGGCTCGGCCAGGTGGATCATAACTACCTGGCACATAACCAGATCGGCATAATTGTCGGGGAAGGGTAATTGATAGGCGCTGCCATTTACAAAGTCGGTCCGGCCGCCTTTGGTCCATTCGGGCGAGGCCTCACCAGCCTGTTTGAGATTGTCGAGGTTGTTATCTATGCCGATATAATGACCACCCCGGCCGAAATAGGGCCAATATGTATAACCGAGATATCCCAGGCCACAGCCGATATCGACGGCGGTCATTCCCTGCCGCAAGCCCAACCATGATGCCAGATTGTCAATGGTACCCTCGGTCCACAACATCTTTCGCTGGTACACAAGCATCTCTTTCCAGCATTTATCCGACCAGTCGATTGGTTTGTTGTTTTTGCCCATAAGATCGATCCTTTGCCGTCTTGCTCAGAGACGACCTCGAGCGCGTAAGCGGGATGGATTAAATTAAAATTGCCGACAATAACTGGTTGTGAAATGATTCCTGATACAATGTAAAAATAATCTAAACTGTTATCAAGCCAATTTTGATGACGTTTGCGACGATTCGAGGATGATGACTCAATTAATTTGGAGAAATTATTCCGCTTTTTGATTTATCTCTTGACATAAACCGCATAATATCATAAAATGAAATTGAGCATCAAAGGCATCAACAAAATCTATTACTCGAGCGGGAGGGAACCTGCACGGTATCATTGCGAAAATTCCTGGCATCCGGGAAAATGGTAGGGTGTTTCTTAACTCTTCTGGAAAACCATACATAGAGAATTATATGCGATACTGATATGTCGGAAGACATCGTCACAAAAGCATTCGAGGGGAGGTGATAAATCAGATAGCTCAATACTCCAAGCCGAATTTCGGCGG
>DAOUTW010000093.1 GCA_030668485.1 Candidatus Zixiibacteriota bacterium | reverse complement strand
TTTAATGAAATCGGGGCTTTCGCCGGTATTATATGATACCATTTATATCGGCGGTGAATATGAATTCCAGGGAGCCATCAGAAATAGCTACCGCCTTGGGGGGATGAGTCTCGGATTTATATTTTGGTCTGATGACGGCGTGACCTGGACATGGACGGAACAGCCTGATGGTATTGGTGCGACGACTAAATGCGTCACTGTCGTTCCCGGAAGTCGTCTGGATCCGCCTCAGGACGCATTTGATATGACCAGCTTTTTGGTAACCGAACAGGACGTCGATGAAATCGGAAGCGATATTATTATGGTGGGCGGCGTGGCCATGATGATGGGATTAGCTGAGGGACCGTTGGAACATATGTTCGCCATCCACTTTAAACCATCGGCGCCCTGGAACCCCGGGTATTGTGGTATGCTGTGTGTCGATTCAGTTTTTGTGCCGCCATCAGGAGCCATGGTCTTTGTCGATATGGGCGGCGGTGCTGCTTATCCGACCTGGGACAGCCCTTGGTGCTGGTCGGTGAAATTGCTTTGCGGCAACCCCAACGGCGATAATGACGTCAATGTCGGCGATGCTGTCTTTATGATAAATCATGTATTCCGCGGTGGTACGGCACCTGATCCATGGCAGTTGGGTGATGCCAATTGCGATGGGGCCGTCGATGTCGGTGATATTGTCTTTCTGGTGGCGGCCGCTTTCCGCTTCGGCCCGCAACCGGAGTGTTGTGAATACTGAAAATATCCGATAGATTAGGATATGAAGGAGGGTATTATAATGTTTCGCGAATATTTGAAATCTGTCGAAGGTGGCCGGTTCTTCCATTTGATTATTCTGCCCTGTATTTGTTTACTCATAGTTTTTTCATTTTCGATTTCAGCGGCATCATCGGGACATATTGAATCCGGCGGGTCCGACAAAATGTGGGGTGATAACAGCGTCTATGTCGACCTTGTTTCCCCGATGTCTCCGGATACTCCCCTCGATACCGTTTTTGTTGGTGTTGAATACGCTTGGCGGGTACATATCGAGAACGATATTCTCCTGGGTGGACTGTCACTTGGTTTTGAAATGACTTCCCAGGACGGCGCCACCTGGTCATGGATGCCTCAGCCCGATGGATTTATGCCGGATGGCTCACAGGCGGTAACTGTCATCGAGGGAAGTCGGCTGGGTTTTCCCGACGGCTGGGCTTTAGATATGACCAAGTTACTCGTCACTGAAAAGGACCTCGATGGGGTTTCGCCTGACACCATCATGATCGGTGGGGTGGCCATGATGGTTGGCCTATCTACAGGTCCCCTTGAACCGATGGCTTTGATGCATTTCAGAGTTGATGCTATGGACGGCGAGGCCGGGACGCTATGTATCGATTCCTGCTTTGTACCGCCCAGTGGAGTATTTTATTTCGTCGATATGGGCGGTGGGTTCCCACCCGAATTTGATGGTCCCTTCTGCTGGCCGGTGGTCAAGCGGATGATGCTGGGCGATTTCGATCTCGACGGACAAATCACCGTCGGAGATCCGGTGGAAATGATTGCTTGTATATTCCATGGCTCATTTCATCCCTACCCCGACGAGGTAGGCGATGTCAATTGCGATGGCAGTTTCAATATCGGTGACGTCATTTTTATGATTAAATATATCTTCATGCACGGCCCGGCGCCGGAATGTCCATAGAACGGAACCATATAATAGCAAGAGGGAGATATGTTATTTATCAATAAGTTCAATATGAATAAACAATGTTGGAACCAAACGAGAGGAAACAATGATTCGTGCCACTTATTAATCATTACATTCGTATTCCTGTGCCTTTGCATGACTTATGCCCCAGCCACCACGGCAGGGATTCTCTCTACTTCGCCGACACAGAATCAATTGAATATTTCACCATCGGGCAATATCGAGGTTACTTTCGATATTGACATGGATCCAGTCACTATAAATAGTGCTACCTTTATGGTTCGCTCCCTTTTTGACGGTTTTTGTACCGGAAGCATTAATTATGATGGAGCTTCTCGCACAGCTTCTTTCAATCCCGCGACCGATTTTCACGCCGGCGATATCATTACTATTGTTCTGACTACAGGCTTGGAATCATCTTCGGGCGTACCGGTGGATAATGCTTATGTTTGGACATTTACTGTTGCCGTTACCGCCGATGATGCCAGCGTATTTACTCCCTCAGGAATTATCCCGGTCGGTGACAGCCCTCGTCACGTGGCCGCTGCCGACGTAAATGCTGACGGATATTTGGATCTTTTGACCGTAAACGATAATTCGGATGATATGTCTGTTCTCATTAATAATGGCGATGGCGGTTTTGCTCCTTACCAATCGTATTCCGTCGGCCGGCAGCCGTATTTTTTTGTCGCAGCCGATTTTAATGGGGACGGCCATCTTGATATTGCAGCCGCTAACTCCGAGGACGACAACGTATCCGTGCTGGTTAACAATGGTAATGGCACCTTCGCATCGCAAGTGACCTATGGAGCGGGCCAGTATCCCCGGTGCATAATTGCTCTGGAAGTTAATGGTGACGGGGCTGTTGATTTGGCGACCATGAACGAGCATGATGCCGGCATTTCCATCCTTATAAACACCGGGATGGGGACTTTTGCTCCCTCAACACCTTATGCTGCCGACAGCGCCTTTGTCATATGCGCCCTCGATGTCGAAAATGACGGTGACATTGATATCGTTGCCGGACTGATCTCAACGGTTGCACTTTCGGTGCTACATAATGACGGTCAGGGAAGTTTTACATTCTCGCCTGAGTTGGGAAACTCGGAAGTCTATGGTATTATCAGTGGGGATATTAATGCCGACGGCTATGCCGATCTGTTAACCACTCATAGAACCCCCAGCTACGCCGATGATTATATGGGCGCCGCCAAAAACAACAATGGCATTAGCTTTTTTACACCGGTATCACATGTGGTTAATCAGCGACCGCGAGGAATATGTATCGGTGACCTTGACGGCGATGGTGATCTGGATGCCGTTACCGCCAATTACAACTCTCATGATGTTGCTTTTCTATATAATTCCGGTAACGGTTCATTTTCATCCCCCTTGTATTTACCGGCAGGCGCGTACCCTGCCGGCGTAATAGCCGCCGACCTTGATAATGATGGCGATCTCGATGTGGCCGTAAGTAACGGCGGTGACGATAACTTATCCCTGTATCTAAACCATACCTGTCATGACAGCGATGGTGATAGTTTCGGCGACCCGGGGTACCCCGAAGACGATTGCCCGGTTGATAATTGCCCGAATGTATATAATCTCGATCAATCGGATATTGACTTCGATGGCATCGGCGACGCTTGCGACGAATGTACCGATCCTGACGAGGACGGTTATGGCAATCCCGAATATGAAGCCAGTATCTGCCCGGATGATAATTGCTCCTATGACTACAATCCGGGCCAGGAGGATATTGATGGTGACGGTGTTGGCGATATCTGCGATAATTGTCCGGATACTGCCAACGCCGATCAAACCGATTCCGACGGCAATGGAATCGGAGACGTCTGTGATTCGGTTGTCAACATCCCCGATTTCGTTTTCATCGATGCCGCCAAATCGGGAACGGTACTCACCCCTTATGATACCCTATATCTCGGCGGCAATTATCAATTCCGTCTGTTGATTGCCAACAGCAATTACCTTGGTGGCTTTGGCTTTACTTTTGCAATCTGGTCAGATAATGGCGCCACCTGGACGTGGGATCCGCAAACCGAGAATACCGGCAATAGCGACATTGTAACATATATACCCGAAAGCAGGTTTGAGCCCGGTCGCTTCAACCTCTCCGGCCTCGGTGTTAATGAAGATTACTTGCCCGACACTATTACCATATTTGCCGTCGATTTCTGGGAGTCGGGCGCTCTCCCGATTGGACCGATGGAGCATATGATATCGATGCATTTTAGAATTACCGGCCCATACTCTCCGGGCTCTGTAAGTACCTTGTGTATCGACACTACTGCCTGGCCGGGGAGTAGTGGCGTTAACAACATCTTCATTTATGATCCGTCTTATACGCCCGGTTTCAATTGCCCCCGGTGCTGGCCGGTGGTTACGGTATGCGGCAATCCCAATGGTGACAAAGAAGCCAATGTTGCCGATGTCGTTTTCCTTATCAACTTTGTCTTTAAAGGCGGCCCGGCGCCAATACCGATCGAAATCGGTGACGCCAATGGCGATGGCGGCACCAATGTGGGTGACGCCGTGTATTTGATTGCCTATGTTTTCGGCGGCGGCCCGGCGCCAATTTGCCCGTAGGACGAGAACGGTACCGTTGGATAAATAGATTTGTCGACAATACAATCGGAGGATTTATGCATAAGCAAGGTAGATATCGAAAAGATTGTCGGCACAATTTGTTTTTGCCGCCTATTATGTGTCTGATTTTTGGACTTTTTATTCTCTTCGCCGCCCCGATTCAGGCAGTTACGGTGGTCTCAACATCGCCGACGCAGAATCAACTGAATGTCGATGCCTCCGCCGAAATCTCTGTTATCTTTGATGAGGATATGGATGAATCCACCATTACTACTTCCAGCTTTATCGTTTATACGTTCCCTGGTTGCCATTGTTCGGGAATTGTAACTTACGATTATTTATCAAGAACGGCGATTTTTTCGCCAAATAATGATTTCTTTTCCGGAGAAATTGTTTCGGTAGTGCTGACGACGGAGATTCACTCAGGCGGTGGCACGGCACTGGATGACAGCTATATCTGGTCATTTACGATCGATGTTGCCGGTACGGGCACCGGAGTTCTGCATGTGGATGCCAGCTACCAAGTTGGCCACAATCCGATGAATGTAGCGGCTGGGGATATCAACGGTGATGGATACTCTGACCTCACGGTAGTAAATCACGCCACCGACGACATAACACTGATGATGAACTACGGTGATGGAACATTTTATAATTATGGCAGCTATCTCGTAGGCGATGGACCATTCGCTGTCTGTGCGGTCGATATTGACAGCGACGGGGATATTGATCTCGCTGTAGCCAATAATTACGGAAACAGCGTTTCAATAATGTATAACGACGGCTCAGGCGCCCTTTCCAGAATCGATTATACCACCGACAATAGCCCGGTTGATGTGGCGGCGGCCGACCTGGACGGTGATGGGGATCTCGATCTGGCCACGGCTAACAATCATGAATCAAATAGTATCTCGATTCTACTTAATACCGGTTCCGGCTCCATGGCTGCGGCGGTCAATTATGCGTCCGGTGACAAGCCATATGTCATATATATTGGTGATCTCGACGATGACGGCGATCAGGATATTGCCACGGCGAATGTCGATACCGATGATATCACCATCCTCAGCAACACTGGTAATGGAATATTTACTATTGCCGCCTCATATGCGGTCGGGTCCTATCCGCATGGTATGACGGGTGGCGATTTTGATGGCGACGGCGATATCGATCTGGTGTCGGCAAATTTCTCGTCACATGACATCACTGTATTGCTGAATGACGGTAACGGCGTATTTCCTGCACAGGCGTCCTATCCGGCCGGTGACGGTCCGTATGATCTTTATCCGGGTGATCTTGACGGTGACGGTGATCTCGATCTGATCATCGGAAATTTGTCCGGCGACATCCAGGGCGTTTCCACCATGAACAATAACGGTGACGGTACTTTTACACAGCCCTGGAAAAGACCGCTTGAAGATGAAATTTTCTCTGTTTTAACTGCCGACCTGGACAATGACCGCGATCTTGATGTGGCTGCAGTCATGCATAAAACCGACCGCCTCGCGGTATTGCTTAATCTGGCTTGCCCGAGTGATATTGACGGCGACGGCTGGGGTGATTCCGGCCAGCCGGAAAATGAATGTCCGGACGATAATTGCCCGACTACCTTCAACCCGTATCAGGCGGACATTGACCAGGATGGTATCGGCGATATTTGTGATTTTTGCACCGACTTCGATGGCGACGGATTCGGTAACCCCGGATTTTCCTCCGATACGTGCGAGTTGGACAATTGTCCCGATATATACAATACCCCTCAGGCAAATTCGGATAATGATAACCTGGGCGACGTATGTGATAATTGTCCCTTTGCGGATAATCCTGATCAGAGTGATCTTGATGGCGACGGAATCGGGGATGCATGCGATGAATGCACCGACAGCGACAATGACGGGTACGGCAATCCCGGATATGCTGCCAATATATGCCCGGATGATAATTGTCCCGAAATCTACAATCCTGATCAGAATGATTCCGATGCTGACGACGCCGGTACTATTTGCGACAATTGCCCTGAGGCTTATAATCCGGATCAAGGCAACTTAGATGGTGATGGGCTGGGTGATGTTTGTGATCCTGATATCGACGGCGATGGGCATGTTAATGCCGATGACAATTGCCCTGAGGAATATAATCCCGATCAGGCCGATGTGAATCTAAATGGTATCGGGGACGTTTGTGAATTTGCCGGCCAGAATGCCGTTTACGTCGATGTGGTATCGGAATTATTTCCCAATATTTCGGCTGAAACTCTTTATGTCGGCAGCGAGTACGCTTTCCGGGTATCCATCGTCAATGATTTCATCCTCGGCGGAATGTCGCTGGGATTCAAAATATACACCCAGGACGGCGCCACCTGGTCATGGCGGGCACAGCCCGGCGGATATCCTGACGACAGCTACGCAGCGGTCACGGTCATTCCCGGCAGCCGGCTCGATCCCCCGGATGAGGCCTTTGATATGACCGATCTGATTGTCACCGAGACTGACATGGATGGCATCTCACCCGACACGATCATGGTCGGAGGGGTGGCTATGATGGTTGGGTTGCAGCCAGGCCCGTTGCAGCCAATGTACAAAATGCATATTAAAATCGACAATTTGGAGGCTGAGACCGGGACGCTCTGTATCGATTCATGCTTTGTGCCGCCCAGCGGCGCGTTTGTATTCGTCAGTACGTTCGATGGGTATGCGCCCGAATTTTATGGACCATACTGCCGTCCGGTTATCAAGAGGATGATGCTGGGCGATTTTGATCTCGATGGACAGATCACGGTCGGCGACGCGGTGGAAATGATCAAGTATATCTTCTTCGGTGCTTATCATCCCTACCCGAATGAAGTGGGCGACGTCAATTGCGATGCAGCCTTCAATGTCGGCGACGCCATCTACCTGATCAACTATATTTTCCGCTTTGGCCCGGCGCCGGATTGTCCATAAGTTGGAACGGTGCCATTGGATAAATAAATTTGTCAATATTGTTTAATGTTTTTGGAGGGTATATGTATAAGCAAGATGGAGATCGAAAATACAGTCGACACAATGGGGCTTCACTGTCAATTATATACCTGATTATTGTACTTTTTATTATCTCGGCCATCCCGATTCAGGCGGCAGCGGTGGTCTCCACATCGCCGACGCAGAACCAACTTAATGTGCCTGTGTCTGATGATGTTTCGGTGACTTTCGATGAGGATATGGATGAGCCCACGTTAAATAACTCCACGATTCTCATCCACGCCAACATGACCGGTCTTCATCCGGGCACAATTACCTATGATTCACCTTCACGAACGGCAACGACTAATCCCGACAGCGATTTCATGGTCGGCGAAATAGTGACGGTCATATTAACAACCGGCATAGAATCGACTGGCGGTGTGCCGTTGGCAAACAGCTATAGCTGGTCTTTTACTATCGCCGTCAGCGCATCCAGTACCGGGCAATTCTATCGGGGCGGCTCATGTGAAGGCTACCACAGAACCACCTGCGTAACGGGGGCGGATTTTGATAACGATGGGGACCTGGACCTTGTTTCTACATCCACTTATGGTGTATGTTATATGTACATCAACGATGGATCCGGATCTTTTGATAGAACCACTTATGATTACACCGATGCCAGATGCGTCGTTGCCGCCGACTTTGATAATGATGGCGATATTGACTTGGCTTTCGGCCCGAGTAACTCCAGCGGTATCTTTTCTTGGGAGAATGACGGTGGACTTGTATTTACTCAAAACTGGCAGTCCGAATTTCTGGGAGAGGATTTCCTTGACATCATCGCCTCCGACTTCAACGGCGACGGTTATCTCGATATTGCCACCTGCGACGAAGAATACGACTCCGTATTTATATTATTGGGCAATGGAGATGTAAGCTTTACTCGTGACACGTCATTCGCCGCCGGTAGAAATCCAATAACGATATGCGCCGCTGATTTCGACAGCGACGGCGACGCCGATCTGGTGGTTACCAATGCGTGGTCCGATGATATCATGTTATTCTTAAATCAGGGTGACGGCTCATTCGGCCCTGCCCAGGATTACCCGGTCGGTGATACCCCCCACGAGGCAGTAGCTGCAGATCTCGATGGCGATGGGGACCTTGATTTATCAGTGGCAAACGATTATCTTGACCGGTCAGTCTCCATTTTGTTGAATTATGGCGACGGTAATTTTGCGCCGCAAGTTAAATACAATATTGATGCCCGCCCCTGGGCTGAGACAGCCGCCGACGTCAACGGTGATGGAGATATTGATTTGCTTTTGCCCAACAGAAATCCGTCAATATTGACATATCTTCACAACGACGGTAGCGCCGTATACGATAGTGTTTCCCAGCGGTTATTTGATGGCGAACCAGAGGATATTTTTGCCGGCGATATCGACAGCGACGGGGATATTGATCTGGTGACATCGTACAGAATCGCTGTCGATAATCCCAGTCTTAGATTTTTTATCAATGGCGAATGCCAGGATACCGACGATGATGGTTATGGCGATCCCGGTGTTCCAACCAATCAATGCCCCGATGATAACTGTCCCCTGGTTCATAACATAGATCAGGCCGATACTGATGCTGATGGTCTTGGCGATGCCTGCGACGATGATATTGACGACGATGGAGTTTTGAATGAGGATGATAACTGCCCCTATAGCTACAATCCGGATCAAATCGACAGCAATGGTAACGGATACGGTGATGCCTGTGAATTGGGACCCAACTCTGTCGATGTCGATTTGGCCTTATCCGCCGATTATACTCAGGAACATGATACACTGTACCTGGGCGGTGCCTACCAATTTCGGGTCTGGATCGCCAATGATTTTCGCGTGAGCGGGATGTCGCTTGGATTCCGTATAACATCGGATGACGGCGTTACATGGCAATGGGAGTCCCGGCCCGATGGGCGCGGTTCTTTACAAGCAGTAACGGTTTATCCTGGAAGCCGATTGGGATACCCCGAGGGTTCGGCCTTTGATATGACTCATCTTCTGGCTACTGAAGTAGATGTGGACGGTGTTTCGCCTGATACTTTGATGGCCGGTGGAGTCGCCATGATGGTGGGATTGGCCACCGGCCCCTCGGAACCAATGTACGGCATGCATTTTTCTGTGGTTGACATGCCCGGTGACGTGGGGGAGATTTGTATTGATTCGACCTTTATTCCCCCAAGCGGGGCCTTTATGTTTGATGGCGGAAAAAGCCCTTATGCAATCCCGGATTTCAGAGGCCCTTTCTGCTGGCCGGTTAAGCGGGCCCCGATACTGGGGGATTTCGATCTTGATGGGCAGATAACTGTCGGCGATGTGGTCGAGATGATTGCCGTCATTTTTCTTGGAAGACCGCATCCGGTTCCGGTTCCTGCCGGTGACGTCAATTGCGATGAGCAATTCAATGTCGGTGATGCCATTTATCTGATCAATTACATCTTCCGGTTCGGCCCGGCGCCGGGATGTCCATAGACAGGGAATGTAATCTGATAGAAATGACAGAGGCCGGAGGCGATAAAACTCCGGCCTTTATTTTGCCCAATCAGGAGCCAACGGCCCCGGATCCGGACTATTTAATTTTGGTAATTTTATATTTGAGAGTTCCCGCCGGAACCTGAATAGTTACCTCATCGCCCGCTTCCTTCCCCAGCAAACCCTGACCGATCGGCGATTTGATCGAGATATGGTTTTCATCGAGGTTGACCTCATCCGGCGCCACCAAGGTGTAGACCTCTTCCTCGTCGTCATCGAGGTCGATTACCGTCACTTCGGCAAACAGGTAGGCCTTGCCCTTGGCCACCTCATCCCGCTTGACTATCTTGGCATGGACGATTTTATATTCCAGTTCGCCGATCTGGCGTTCCAGATGAGTTTGAGCTTCCTTAGCGGCGTCATATTCGGCGTTTTCGGACAGATCGCCATGTTCGCGGGCCGTTTTGATATCCTGGACCACGGCCGGGCGATCGGTATATTTCAGCTTGTGCAATTCCGCTTTAAGCTTCTCGTAGCCTTCTTCGGACATATAAAAGGGGCCGCTTAAATCCATACCTACTCCCAATCAAGTTGCAGAATCGTCCACCAATAATACGCATGTCGGTAGCGGTTGTCAATATCATTAGCGCCGAAGTGTTTTATCGGATGACGGTTATTTCAACAAAGCGGCGGCAGCCTTTTGCGGGCCGCCGCCGGATTGAAACTGCCATTCTTTCGGTCGTAAATTAGAACGATCTGGTCAGGCGCATAATCGCCAGCCGTCCCAGTTCCGGGCCTCCGATAAATTCGACATGCTTCTTATCGAAAAGGTTCTGAACCGTCACCGACAGACGAGTGTCATAAATAAATTTCTGCCCGACGTTCACATCGACCAGTTGATACGCTTTGATCGAACTGCCATAGAAAGGGCTGTCCATATCGAAGGCATCCACAAAGCGGTAGCGGGCGTTGAGATCCAAACCCCATTGCGGATTGATATACTGCAAATTTACTCCAGCTTTATGTTTCGGAGCATTGAGATGGATGTCATGCACCTGTTCATCCGATTTTTCGAAAAAGTTTTTCGACACGTACGAATAATTGGCCCCGAAATTCCAGTTCTGATTGAGGTGATATGCGAAGGCAAGATCGGCGCCGTAGAAGCTGATATCGCCGAAGTTACGATAGGTCACCAGCACCGCCGTCGGATCATACGCTTCAATCGGAGTAACCGTCCCGAACGGAATTGATGCCGCGTCGGTCGTATACTGAGTCACCAGCTCGTCTATTGGGTTGCCGTTACCGTTGCCTCCGGCATCAGGATTGTCAAGCTCAGCCAAGACCGCGGCCTCGGCCGCATTATTGTGATCCATAACAAAGGCTGTATATTGGGCTGCCAGATAATTCTGCAATTCACTCGGATTGAGGAAGACATTGGGTGTTTCAACTGTCAGCGGCCCGATGAAATTATTTTTTTCTGTACGATAAAGATCGACACTAAACCGAAACTTGTCGTTGACCACTCCCTTGTATCCCAGCTCGAATGTCTGGGTGATAGTCGGCTCAAGCCGGCTGATATCGGCGATATCGCTGATTGTTGACGGTTCGGCAATACCAAGATCGGGATTGACTGTCATCAGGATATTGCTGACATCAGATGAAACGGCTGCGGGATTGACCGCAGCCAGGGCCGCAAGCATATCATTAACTTCGGCCTGGGTATAACTGCTGTCAATAAGCCGATTGGCAATATTCTGAGTTGCTACTCCACGACCAAGCCCCCATGCAAAATCGGTCATGTTCGGATTATTGAAGTCGATAAAAGTCTCATTTGTCATTCCAGGTAAGAGGTCTTCCTGGGCAAATGGTGTACGATACTGCGGCATGCCGTCATTCCAACTCCAGTGAAATCCCGATTCTGGCACGCCTTGAACACGAATATCTATTTCGGGCGCAAATCCCAGAAAATCATTAAACGAGGCGCCCATTTCCTTCATGTCGTTGGTCTGCAGAATATCAAGAAACAGGTTATTGTTATCAGGGGTGCTGAAGGCGCGGTTGTAGGTCAGCCGGAAATTATGTTCCGCGCGGGGATTATACACCAGCGCGGCACGCGGTGAAAAGACCGGATCTTCAAGATGATTATGGTCGTCAACCCTTGCGGCCGCAACAAATTTCAAGGCCTCGGTCAGAACCAGATCGGATTGTAGGTAAACACCATATTCATTGATATTGTCATCAGCCTCATGCTTCCCATTAATTGTTTGATCGGTATCAGGTCGGGTCAGCAGGGCATCGAAACCATATGTCAGCGATAGCTTCTCGGTCGCTTCATAGCGATGCTGAACCTGTGCGCCCCAGAGTTTCGATTTATCGACAATCAACTGCCCCGTCGAGAGCAGGTAAGTATCGCCGGCATCGCTCATATTGACGAACCCCTGGACGAAAAGATCCTTGTATCGCAGTCGCGCCTGGGCAAAGGAGTATATCCAGTCCACCGCCTGTGCCGCTCCCAGCCCGGTCAATTCGATACTGCTGGCCTGGCTGAGGCCGCCATTTAATATCAGAGTCATGTCCTTATCGATCAGGAAATCCATTCGCCCTTCACCGGCGAATTTCTCGATATCTCGATCGCGGGTGTTGATGACCATCTCTCCTACCGGTTCCGGACCGTCGGCCGTTGGACGGAATTTCTGGATAGAATCCGGCTCGGCCGGTTCATACGACTGCCAGTCTTTTCCCTGATAATACTGCCCGGTAATTTTATAGCCGATGCTATTGGTGATGGTGCCGGCATGACGGATAGCGCCGAGCATGAGATCACGTTCTCCGCCGCCCAAACTGATTGTCGTTCCGCGGGAACTGAACGGCGATTTGGTAACCATATGCATCACACCGGAGGCGGCATTGGGGCCATAAAGAGCCGAGCCGGGACCGGATACGATTTCGATCCGTTCAATATCCTCGTTGATGGTCGGGATAAAGTTATAAGCGTTGAACCGCAATGATGGCACTCGGGCTATTCGGTTATCGGTGAGAACCAACAGGGCGCCGGAGAAAATATTGTTGAATCCGCGCACGACCACATTCGACTGGTTCAAGCCGGTTGAGGCGACATCGACGGCGGGAAGCCCCTTGAGATGGTCGGTCAGTGTCAGCGTAGTACGCGCTTCGATAGTTTCAGAACCCACCACAGTTACCGCTGCGGGCGTATTGAGAATCTTTTCGGGGCGGCGCGAGGCGGTAACGGAAACGGCATCAAGATTGACCGCTGCCGGCCTTAATTCGACATCTATCACTTTGTCGTCCGATTCGGCGATAATCACTTCACCGATAGTCTCGGTGGCAAAACCGACCGAAGAAATCTGGACGGAATATCGCCCGGGAGGAAGGTTTTTAACCTCAAATTTACCCATTCGATCAGCCGCAGTTGCGACCGCATTGGCCTCCGGATCGGCCGGTTTGACCGTCACAGTCGCTCCCGCCAGGCTGGTGCCATCGCTTTTGTCCTTGATTTCGCCGGACAAGGTATTGGCCTGAGCCGTAAGTGGGACGATAAAAAGTCCGACGCAGAGCGTCAGGACGCCGATTACCAACAATGTGCGCATTGCAATGATCATCGCAAAACTCCTTCCTTATGCGATTAATTCTGTCATGATTTCTTCTATCAAAGGACGAGCACCCTTATGGCAAAAGAGGTCAGTCAGCAAGCAGTCACCGGGCTACGGGAGGTCAATTTTCAATTAGGATTTGCTTAATTTAATACTTGCCGGTACAAGATGCAAGCAATTTTCGCTGCCATGTCAAGGCAAAATAGAAATGTCCTATTCTTAGCAAAATAGAAATGTCCTATTTTGTTATTTCATTGTACATCCGTTTTCTTATCACCGTCTTCAAGGGCGATCTCCTCCAGGGATGGTTATTGGAAGGGGGAGTTGGTC
>DAOUTW010000114.1 GCA_030668485.1 Candidatus Zixiibacteriota bacterium | reverse complement strand
CCCCTGATGCCACATATTCCCCGCTGAAACTCCGGCCGTCCCAGTCTATCCGGTGAGTCCCGGCTGACAGCACCCGCTTAACAGGCTTTGCAACCAGCTCGCCCAACGTATTGTAAATTTTGATTTCGACATACTCCCTCCGCGGCACAGAAAACTCAATCGTTGTTGACGGATTAAAGGGATTGGGATAGTTTTGTTTTAGTTCAACCTTATCGGGAATTGTCAGTATTTGCTCATTTTCAACATCGACTACAATACTTTCCGATCCTGCAATAACAAAGACGTCGCCTGGACTAGTATGAATAGGATAGAAATTCCGACAGGCAAACATGAAATCATCAATCCCATCCCCATTAAAGTCTCCGGCCGTTGACACGCGATATCCGATATCGTCAAGAAACAATGGCGGCAGATCGTTCGATGTCACAATATCATCAAATATGGAATCCGCCCGTGGCCCGCCAAGGTATAGAAAAACCGTTCCTTCCCATGAAGCCGAGCCGCCGCATATCAGGTCGTTATAGCCGTCATTATTGATATCTCCGGCCGAAGCCATATATTTCCCCTGGTTATCCGGCTTAATGTCAGGCAACGTATCTGCTCCCGGCCCACAGAAGTAGATCAAGGTGAAATAGCCGCCGGAATCGCTGATATAGACATCTCCCAGATCATCCCATCCGTCGCCGTTGAAATCGCCGATGTTGTAGGTTCTATATGCAAAATTGTTTGGCTTCATACCATATTGATCCAAAGGCGGTTCAATAATTATATCAGGTTCATTGCCGAATTCGGGCCCAAAATGCACTTGAATAAAACCACTATCACCGATTTTTGTTATAATACCGATTGATATATCCAAATTATTATCGCCATTAAAATCAATGAGGTCGAGTCCGGAAACTGAAAAGTAATATGGAGGTGTTATATATTGCCAATCCACTTGTTTGTCTATTATTGGGCAACCGGAATAATATTTGACAGCATCTTCGTATGCGCGAATTTCGAGTGTCACCAAATCGGGGAATTCATCTGCATCAACATAGCCGACACGGGATTGATACCCAAAAGAATTTACGGTCGTCTCTGGCATGAGGGAATCGAAAGGATCAGAAGCTATTGAATCTACATATCCATGAAAAAAGTAAAGCATGTCCATATTACCCGATGCTCCGATTTTCCCAGCCAAACCATCCCTTATGCCGTCACCGCTGATATCCTCAGTGGATTGAAAATCAAAACATGAATCATAGAAATTGTCGGGATTTGTATCTACCGGATTGCCACCGTAAAATATATATGTCCCTGAGGGGGATTTGCAACTGACGGCTATATCATCAAAGCCGTCATTGTTTATGTCTCCTAAGCTCGAAATATAGGTCCCCACGCTTGATGTTGTATCCGGCCCATGATAGTGGAAAATGATCTGACTGGAATCAATGGCTTCCCCGCAAAAACAGTATTCCGCAAGCAAAATAACAAAAATGAATGCCCTCCCAATTAATATTACTCTTTTAAAAATGCTCAGATTGGTCGGTCGAGGCATTTTTTTTATTGCCATTGCGTACCTCCCAAAACATATAGCCTTATTCTAAATTAGGATATTGAATGTCTTTTGAAAAGGTATTTTAGGTTGCGGTCGGGAATCTCTTCCCGGCCGCCCAGAAAAAAATAAAACGGCAATATGATTGTCAGGTGCCTGAGGCACCTGACCTACGAGCTAGTTTGGTATGATAGAATACGTGCTTATGGCACCGACCACGTTTACTTTTCGTCCAGCTTCTTTTCCAGGCTGGTCACCTTTTTGGCCAGTTTGTCGATCTTCTTGGCCAAAACGTCGATATCGGTTTTTTTGGCCGGTCTGATTTTCACCAGCGTTTTCTCGATTTCCTTCCCGAGCCTGGCGCCGGCATCTTTGGCCTCTTTGGTGAACTTCGTGGTCGCTTCCTTACCCGAAGTTTCGACCTTGGACAGCAGTTCCATGACCGCTTCCTTTTTTTCCGATTTGTTCAATTCGCCGGATTTGACCATCGAATCGATCAGTTCTTCGGCTTTTTTCTTTGTCATCGAGGCAAAACCGATTCCGGCCAAGACAGTGTTTTTGAGAATACTCATTGATCTTCTACCTCCTAAATTAATAACCGCCCGCAACACATCCTTTGAGGCGGTGACGTCTTTCCAGTCATGGACTCCTTCGCTGATAACCGCCGTTAGTATCGACAGTGTAATATCTTTATCGGTGGCGGTATCGATTACGATAAATTCTTCACCCCGCCGGACCATTTGTTCCAGGTCCGAGAGGACAATGAATGATTTGATCCCGGTGTGATAGAGACGTCGGTTGCGGTATCGCTTGATAGTTAACATATATTAAATATAGTGCACTGCACAATAATGTCAAGGTTTAATTACATGCCGAGGAAAGAAAGGCAACAACAATTTACCCCCTGCCGACGGAAAGCAGGACGATATTAACAATTTCCAGCAGCCGCTCGCAACTGAACGGTTTTTTGATAAACATATCGCCCCCGACCTGGAAGGAACGCCCCTGATCATCCTTGGAATCCTTGCCGGTCAGGAAAATTACCGGAGTATTTCCCAGGGCAGGATCTTCCTTGATCCGGTTGCAGATCGTATACCCGTCGGTGCCGGGCATCATGATATCCAGCAGAATCAGATCAGGTTTTATCTCCTTGGCCAGTTTGATCGCTTGTTCCGGGTTGTTCTCGACTTTGACGGAATATCCGGCGTTATCGAGAAAAGCTTCGATAATTTCAGTGATTTCAGGTTCATCATCGACGACCAGTATTTTTGCCGTTTTAACGGCCCCCGTGCTTTTCATGCGCATCTCCTGCGTTAAAGCAAATAAAATTCAACCCGGCGGTCAGCAAACAAAGAGTTATGCCGATTCACATTCTTTGTATCGGATAATTCCGGGTCAATCTTAACTACCTTAAACGCCTGCTCGGTACGGGAGAAGCTCAGAATTCGGTCGCCTTTCGGTTCTGTTATTTGCGACCGCCCGGTGAAGGTTAGGGATAAATCCGGGATTTTCTCGGTTCCGACACGGTTGGCGGTGACACAGAAAAGTCCATTTTCAAGAGATCGGGTGATCATGGCGTCCTGACAGTAATGCATGACCAGATTCGATGGATGGCAGATCAACTGGGCTTTCTTGAGTGCCAATGTCCGGGCTGCCTCAGGAAAAATCCAGTCGAAGCAAATCATCAGGCCAATCCGTATTCCCCGCCATGAGAAAACCTTGAAGCCGGTATTGCCGGGATCAAAAAGAAGTTTTTCACGAAAAAATAAATGCGTTTTACGATAGATATGATGATCGCCCTCGGGAGTGGTCAAGACGGCGGAATTGTAAAGTTTGTTTCCGGACTTTTCAGCCAATCCCCAGACAATGGCACCGCCGACCCTGGCAGTAATTTCTTCGAAGAACTCGAAAGACAGGCCGCGCCTGTTTTCGGCCAGGCCAAAAAGGTCATTGCGGGTTTGAAAATTATATCCGGTGGTAGCCAGTTCCGGCAGTACCGCCAGATCGAATTTGCGGCGGATGAGGTATTTCCGGATATTTCTCAGATTGGTTTCGACCTCACCCCTGACCGGCTTGAACTGCAAAATTCCAACTTTCATGAGTTCCTGCTCCATTTTATTGAACCAATGCTGCTCTCCTGCGGTAACAATTATATTGCCATTAACTGTTAACGGCCCTATTTTCACGCCATGAGCGAGTCGGATAAAAAGATAAAGGTTATTGTCACCAACCGCAAGGCCTTCCATACTTATCAGATTTTCACCAAGTATGAAGCGGGCCTTTCGCTGGTCGGGACCGAGGTGAAATCTCTGCGCCTGGGTAAGGTGCAGATGTCCGATGCTTACGCTATGGTCGAGGGGGGTGAGGTGTTTCTGGTCAACCTGCATATCAGCACCTATGATATGGCCCATCGGGAAAATCATGATCCGACCCGCAAACGGCGGCTGCTTCTGAGCAAACGGGAAATCCGCAAGCTCTGGGGGGCAACCAATGAGAAGGGGTTTACCATCGTACCTTTGAGGATTTACTTCAAGGGGCCTCTCGCCAAGATTGAAATCGCCACGGCGCGCGGCAAAAAAGATTTTGATAAGCGGCAATCGATAGCCAAGCGTGAGGCGGATCGGGAAATGGCCCGCAAGATAAGGGATTCTCAGCGATGAAAATTCTCGCCCTGCCTCTTGTAGCTATTCTATTGCTGATTTCACTTTCCCCAGTTGCCGCGGATGAAATCAAAGTCAAAACCTCCGGCGGCACTCAGAAAATCGGTTCCGAAGGCTCCGGTGACTTGGCCTATTACAGCCTCTCGGCGCTCAATGAAATTATGGGAGGTAGGCTGGGCTGGAATCGCGCCGGATACTCAGTACAGTTTGATCTGAACGGCAATCGATTCGGATTTGTCGTCGGATCGCCGTATGTCAATCTCAATGATACCGTTTACAACATTATTTTGCCGGCGAGGGTGCTGCGTGGCGAACTTTTTATCCCGGCCGGCACTTTTACTCCGATCCTGAATCTCGCATGTCCCGAAAACGTAACCTGGGATGGAGGCGGAGCTACACTGCGAATCGATTCGGAATGGTACAATGTCACCGATGTTACAATTGCCGCCAAACAGAACGGAGTTCTGATCGAAATTTTTATGCCCTCTCCCCTGAAATTCGAAATTTACGAAAGCGAAGGGAACTGGCTGAATATCGATTTCCCGGGCGGACGAATCAACCGAGGGAAAATCCTGTCGGCGATCAATACTCGTCATGTGCGAAAGATCAACGCCTTCCAATTTGACAGTTCGGCTCAGGTTTCATTCCGTTTGCGGCGTAATTATAAGAAGTTCCACCATTCCTATAAAACCGATCCGGGACGGCTTCAGATCGCCATCGAGGATGCCCGGTTCAATCCCGACAGCGCCATCTCGAATTTGAATCGAATCGGTCCCGATGAAAAAATAGATGTTATCGTTATCGATGCCGGCCATGGTGGAAAAGATTACGGCGCCATTGGGCGCCATAAAAAAACTCGCGAAAAAGATATAAATCTCGAAATAGCCAAAAATCTGGCCAAGATGATCCGCAAAGACAAGCAGTTCAAAGTAATCATGACCCGCAGTAAGGATAAATATGTCTCGCTCGATGATCGCGCCCGGATAGCCAACGAGGCAAAGGCCGATCTGTTTATTTCCATCCATTGCAACTCCTCGCCAAAGCAATCGGCCAATGGCTTCCAGGTGTTTTACCTCGCCCCTGCCAAAAACGATGCTGCGAGAGCGGCGGCGCAGCTTGAAAATGCACCTTTCCTACTGGATAATGCCGCCGTGGACAAACAGGAAGAGGGGGACCTCGCCTTTATTCTCAACGACATGATCCAGACCGAGTTTATCACCGAGTCGGCCGATCTGGCTTATATGGCCGATATAGAGATGCGCAAACGGCTGAAGATCAGACCTCGCGGCGTCGACCATGCGGGGTTCTTTGTCTTGAACAGTGTGTACATGCCGTCAATTCTGGTCGAAGCGGCTTTTATCTCCAACAAGAACGAGGAGAAGAAACTGCGGGATAAAAAATATCGTAAGAAAGTCGCCGAGTCGATCTATGAGACGGTGAAACGATTCAAAGCCAAATATGAGAGGATATGATGCTGCAAAAACCGATCGGCCTGTTTGATTCCGGTGTCGGCGGACTGACTGTCGTGTCCGAAATAATACGTCAACTCCCGAATGAGGATGTGGTCTACTTCGGCGATGTCGGGCGTTATCCCTACGGTCCCCGGTCGAAAGATATTATACTGCAGTTCACCCGGCAGGATGTCGCTTTTTTGCGGGAACAGGATGTAAAATTCATCGTGGCGGCCTGCAATACCGCCTCGGCTGTCGCGCTGGAAACAGTTGCCGGTGAGAATGATATCGAAATGCTGGGAGTGATCAATCCCGGCGCAAGGGCCGCCGCTGAGACGACTCAGAATGGCAAGATCGGTATTATCGGGACTCATGCTACCATTACCTCCGATTCGTATCCCAAGGCGATCCACCATATCGACAGCAATATCAAGGTTTTCTCGCTGGCCTGTCCCTTGTTTGTGCCGTTGGCCGAGGAAGGATATCAGGATAAGGAAGCATCGTATCTTATCGCTCAGGATTATTTGAAGATTTTGAAAGAAAACGGCATCGACACTCTCGTGCTGGGCTGTACTCACTATCCTTTGTTGAAGAAACTGATTCAGGACGTGATGGGTGATGGAGTTACTCTGATCGATTCTGCTACCGCAACCGCTCGTGAGGTAAAGGATCACTTAGAACAAAAAGGGTTGTTGCGCGACACCAATCCCGATCCTGATTACAAGTTTTACGTTTCGGATGTCCCGGACAAATTTGCTCCGGTGGCAGAACGATTCCTCGGCCGCCGGGTTGATAATATCATCCGGGTGGATATAACGAAGTATTGAACTATGGATACCGATCAGACGATTAAATATCAATATATGCCACCGCGAGAATATTTAAAGGACTATCTCGATTTTGGAATTTACAATGGCGTCATTAGCATCAAATCTCATTTAGTTTTTTGGGATCTAATGCCAGAGAGAGCCCAATGCATACGAATGGCAAAAATTATCGCGGAATACGGGCGCGCTATAGAAGAGCTATTCGTATATCTTTATGCATTTTCGGAGCAGGCAAGAAGTTCGGATGATGTCTTTTATAAAAGATTGGTCTATTACAAATCCAGAGAGTTAAATTCCTTTATTGACGATCAGACTTTCGACAATCTTTATGGCCTACTTGGTTTGAAACCGAGGGAAGAACTGGCCATTCATTTTAATAATACGACTGATTTAATAGATGAGTGGATGGATGAGTTCACTGAACATATTAAAGCATTAAAAGAAGAACGAACAGGTACACTCCAAAAGCTTTATAATAAATTAAAGCATCCTTTTCTTGTATATTCAAAAGTTCCTGATGGAATTAAAGACAATTTATCATTTGGAATTGTAGAAAGTGCAATAAAAGAGGAAAAAGTTATTTTTCATTTACGGCCTCACAGTGTGTCGTACAAAGCTGCGCTTGAATACTTAAAAAACACAATGGCAATCGGAGGCATGTTAAAATTCTTCATTAGCAGTTTTATTGTAAGTTACAAGCCTTGGAATGTTAAGGAATCTTGAAAGGACAGCATGAAACTCGTACTTGCGACCAATAACCAGGATAAAGTACGGGAGATGAAAAATCTCCTCGATGACCTCGATATAGAAATTCTGACCTCGAAAGACTTCGACGATTTCCCCGAAATTGAAGAAACCGGCGAAACTCTGGATGATAACGCCATCCTCAAAGCCGAAGGCATATTCAAAGTGACCGGTCTCCCCTCGCTGGCCGATGATTCCGGGCTGGCGGTCGACTTCCTCGACGGCGCGCCGGGTGTCTATTCCTCTCGCTTCGCCGGTCCCGACTGCACCTACGATGATAACAACACCAAACTGCTGCAGGAAATGCAGGGCGTGTCACGTGAGCGCCGCACCGCCCGGTTTTCGTGCGTTATCGCCATCTGTTTTGGTGAGGGCGATACCGAATTGGTCGAGGGTAATGCCGAAGGGTTTATCACCGAAGAAAAAGCGAAAGCGTCCGCCGGGTTCGGCTATGATCCGGTCTTTTTCTATCCGCCGCACGGCAAAACTTTTGCTGAATTGACCCTCGATGAAAAGAACGCCATATCTCACCGGGGCCTGGCGCTTAAGGCGGCCAAGGCAATATTAAATCAGAGACTGAGCCGATAGGCGGTTTCTTTTGCCACTGTCCTCTTGACATTGGCACTATTTCACAATAGATTATGCCTCGTTTCGGGGTGTGGCGCAGTCCGGTTAGCGCACCTGCTTTGGGAGCAGGATGTCGGAGGTTCAAATCCTCTCACCCCGATTTATTTATTTCCTCTCTTCATATCAGGAAAAAAAGATATTAAAAAACTTGATTTCACGATTCAATCCCGTAATATATTTATGGCGAAGACATTCGTCGCTTTCAAAAACGGCACAGGCATT
>DAOUTW010000014.1 GCA_030668485.1 Candidatus Zixiibacteriota bacterium | reverse complement strand
GGGTAATTATCAAAATTATGGGTGAGTGAATTTTACGGATCGAAAGCAAAAAAAAGCCCGCCTGATGGCGGGCTTTTTTAATCCCACAAATTTGAACTCTAGTTTTTCTTCAAATGTTCATCGAAGAACTCAATCATCTTGCGATAGAATATGAGTCGGTTTTTCAACTTTCCGATTCCATGACCTTCATCGGGATAAATTAATCCTTCGACAACACCACCCTTGCGCTCGATCGCCCTAATGATTTGGCGGGCCTCATCAACCGGCACACGAGGATCGTTTTCGCCGTGAACCACCAGGAGAGGCGTCTCGATCAGATCGGCTTTGTGAATCGGGGATATTGATTTCAGGAATTCCTTGTCGGTCAATGGTCCGTATTCAGCCTCGCGAAGATAACGACGATAGGAAGAAGTATTTTCCAGGAAAGTGACGAAATTGACGATACCGACCGAATTGATCGCAGCCGAGAAGAAACCGGGATATTCGGTGATGGCCGCCATTGTCATATAACCACCGTAGCTGCCACCCTTGACTCCGATCATACCCTGCTCGGTATAACCGCTTTCGATCAGCCAGTCGGCTCCGGCTTTCATATCCTTGACCGATTTCAGACGATTCTTATAATTATCCATCGCCAGATATTCTTTGCCGTAGCCGTCGGAACCGCGGACATTAGGCGCAAAAACACCAAAGCCGTTGAGAAGCAGATACTGGAAATGACGGTTAAAATATGGTCGGAACTGACCTTCGGGGCCGCCGTGAATATCCATGACGAAAGGAATCGGACCGCCCTTATAGTCGGCGGGGAGATACAAGAAACCGGGGATTTCCAGCCCGTCGAAGGATTTATATTTGATCAGTTGCGGGTCGGTGAAGATGGACGGGTCAATTCCGGCATATACCGAGTGAGTCAGTTTATCAAGCTTTTTGGTTTTCCAGTCCCAACTCCAGACATCGGTCGTCTGAGTCGGGGAATTGAACGTAAGCAGCATCTTCGAACTTTCCGAGAAGGCGATGCCGCCGATTATTCCGTTTAAATCCGGGATCGGCAATTCACGCCCCGTTTCAACTTCGGTCAAATGCAGGCGCGCATAACCGTCTTCATTGATTATCCAGTACATTACCGTGCGGTCCGGTGTCATGCCAAGACTTTCAACTTCCCATTGCGCATCCGGATCGGTGAAGGTGATCTCCTTGGTCGCTATATCGAGAACGGCGCGCAACGCTAATCCTTGTTCGTTGTCGTTGCTGGTAATATATAGCTTCGATCCGTCGGCTGAGAAGTATACGCCGCCATAACTGACATCTCCTTCATGAGGCGTCAGATGGTCGGTGGCGCCGGTTTCGACGTCATAGAGATAGAGATCGGAGTTGACATTGGAAGTGGCTTTATAATAAACCAGTTTTCGGCCATCAAGAGAAATACCGCCCCAACCGTTCCAGCCTTCGGTATCGACTAATTTTTCGTAGTCACCGGTAGCCAGGGTCATGCGGTACAATTTGAAATCCCGTTTATTTTCCATATTCGATCGGAAATAAATAAACTTGTCGTCATGGTTCCAGATAACCGATCCAAACTGGATATCCGGCATATCGATTAACTGCCGGGTGCGTCCCGTATAGGTATCAACGAGATGAAGCTGAGACTGCTCGGAACCTCCGACGGAAGCTCCGACCACGGCCAAGTCGGCCGAGTAGGAAAGGGAATACCAGTCGATACCGTCGGGGAACATCGTTATCTGAGACGGCCAGCCGGCATCGGTCAGCCGATATAACTGAGTAACTCCGGTGAATCCAGTCTCGAAAAATATTCGATGGCCGTCACGAGATATATCAGGCACCGATGTCCAACCGATTTGCATGAAAGTTTCGATATCAGGTATGTACGTACCCGATCCGAAATAGGCCGTCATATCGGGAGAAGTTTTCTCTCCGGAGGCGTAATCGACTTCTTCGGTAACGCCGCAACCGACTAATATCAGGACCGACAACGCCGCGGCCAACATTCCTGCTGTTTTTTTCAAAATACCTCCCGGGTTTGTATTGATAACAGACATAGCAATCTATTACAAAACGAATTCCATGTCAAGCAATGCCAGACATCGACATTAATCGCCAGGGCAATAACCGGCTGCGACTCGCTGTCTTGTGACCGGCCAATGACACGATTAATGAATTAATACGCAGTAATGACTTATAAGGTTGCATGCAATAAGTATTTGGGTAACAGTAAAAAAAAGGCCTGCCGGAGGGCAGGCCTTTTAGTAAGCAATAACCGGGGCTTCAGGGTCGTTCATACTCCCCGACTATGCGCAGAATGGCATCGAATCGCGGATTATTCTTGAACGCCTGCTGCTGGTCCTCGGAGACCTTATCCTGGAAATCTCCGTAGGTTTTCTTAACCTTTTTGAAATCATCGCGAGCAAAGTAATTCAACATCATGTAATGGTAAACTTTCGGATTTCGAGGGTCGATATCCCGGGCTTTGCGTAGTCTTTTATCGGCATCTTTGTATTTTCCGAGTGAAAAGTACATTTTGCCCAATTCGAAATTGGCCCGGAAATTATTTTTATCATACTTGGCGGCACTTTGGAAGTCCTCTAAAGCATCTTCCCGGTGATCCATTCGGCGGTAAAGATCGCCCCTGTTCAGATAAGCGGCCACCGAACGATCATTGATTTCAAGGGCTCTATTGAATGAACTGAGTGCCGATTCACCGCGCTTCTGAGAATCATATATTTCTCCGGCTCGGATGTAATCGGTTTCGGCCAGCCTGATTTTCCTCGCAAGCAGATATGCTTCGGCCCGGCTTGTATATGCGTCGGCCATCGACGGCTTCATCCCGATGGCTTCTGATAAATCCTGAATGGCGGCGTCAATATCGCCGTCGGCCAGCATGGTCCGCCCTGACTGATAGAAATCCTCAGCGGTATATTCAGGTTCTGATGTCTCGGTTTGGATCTTTTCTAGATTTACCGACAGAGTATAGGTTTCATTCGGCTTTAGATTGATATTACCCGACCAGGCCTGGTAACCGCTCTTGGTGACCCTGGCTTTATGTTTTCCGGGCCCCAGCTTCTTATAGGTCAGATTGCCGGCGCCGAGAACCTCGCCATTGACAATAAGCTTGGCCCCGTCAATATTGGCTTTGAGTTTTAAACTCGAGTATTCTTTCTTCGATTTGGGCTGTTCACTGGCCTGCTGCTTTTTCTCGTCAGGAATAGGAGGCATTTTTTCCTCAACCTGCTGCTGGCGAACAGAATTATTCCCGGTGGCTTTGCTGTTTTTGCTCGAAGCGGCGGAGTATTTTCTCGTGGCGCCGATCGCCGATAAAGAAAGAATGGAAATATCATTATTGGCCACCGAAATTTTATCAGATCCTATACGGCCGTCCGGAAGCGTATATCTTACAACATAAACTCCGGTCGGGATATTACTGAAACGGAAAAATCCGATAGCATCGGTGACAACCTTTTCACCCGATTCCGGTAGAGCAACTTCGGCACCGGTAAGAATCGGGCGGCCATCTTCATCAAGAAACACGCCGATTATCGAACCACTCCCCGGTAGGGTCGGCGAGATAAATTGCTTGCCGATAACAAAGAGAAGTAGCACCACCAGAACCGAAAAGACACCAATTGTATATTGGGGCTTTATCTTTTTCTGCTTCAGAAGATAATGTCGATCATCGATGATCAGTTCTTCACCGCTGGTGGGATAGATCGATCCTGTCAATTGTATAAAATTCTTATGAAAATAGGCCACTTTACGCATCGGAGTTGTCGTTGGCGCGGGAAGGGATTCCGGGGAACCGTTAATAGAATTTCGCTGATTGTGGATTGGAGGAGGTGACTTGGCAGCCGGTTTTTTTGATGAATTCGAATTTGACTGGGAATCATTCCTCTGGAGAGCCGGGCCGTCATTCGACTTGGACAGATCA
The DNA here is from genome assembly GCA_030668485.1 of Candidatus Zixiibacteriota bacterium. Taxonomy (GTDB): domain Bacteria; phylum Zixibacteria; class MSB-5A5; order GN15; family JAAZOE01; genus DAOUTW01. The sequence continues at coordinate 78,550 of DAOUTW010000014.1, read as the reverse complement.
TGAATTATAGAAGAAGCGTCTTGAGCGGACACATATTCGGATTCCTCGCCATTGATCAGTTTCGAGCGAATATTATTCACCTGCTCGTCGGAAAGTCTCTTGATCGCTCCCGATTCGGAATTTTTTAATTCCTCCTCGGTTTCGGCCTTGTCATCGATTGGAGAAGGCATGGGCGGTTCGGTTTGGCCTATCGGCTTATTCTCCTGGGTGGTGTCGCAACCGTATTGCTCGTCGCAAAGAAGATCCCCCGGATCGCAGATTTCCAGATTATCTTCATCATTTTGGCCTTCCTGGGCCGAAATATCCCGATTATCACCGCCATCAATAGTATTATTATTGGGAGAAATCTGTTCGATGGTCTCTTCGTTCCTACTCGTATTTTCCAGGGGAGCCCCGCAATTCGGGCATAGGGGGGCGGATTCGTCGACTACCTGGAATTTGCAATTATTACAAAAAGGCAAAAAGACTCCTTGTCTTTGGATATTTTCACTAAACAATTTATCGGCTATTCAGTCTTAATCTTGAATGAAAGATCAGGCTTGAAACATCTCAATTTGCATGAGAATCAAAAGCTTAGAACATTTTTATGCAAAAAACGGCTTGACAACGATAGGGACATCAAATAAATTAGTGGTTCAGATTTTTTGGACCGATTGGACCTAATTGTCCTGGAGGAAGATAGGATGAGATTCAGTTTAAGGAATATTATGTTGCTGTCGGCAGCCTGTGGTGCCCTCTTTTTAGCTTATGGGTGTACCCAGCATGATGATGTCGTAAAACCTCAAGACGCTACAACCATAACTCTTGATCCTGTATATCTGCCGGAGTTGGAAGACATATATGTTTATGAGATGTGGGTGGTTAAAGTTAATGATGTCGATGATGATTTTACTGCCCCGGATGCCGAATTCGTTTCACTGGGAAAGTTTCTTTGGGATAATTCCGTCCATCGTTTTCGGGACCTTGATGGAGTCGCTATCAGTAACCAGGTTGAACTTCCCGAATCCTGGTATGAATATAATTACATAGTCCTTTCCATAGAAAACATAGATGATCCAGATCCCAATCAACCATCGGGCGTTTACATGCTGGTCGATGAGGTTATCGATCAGAAAATCCGGCCGATTGTCATGAGGTATCCGGCTGATCTATTCCCGGTTATCGGTTACTATTTTGTGGGCACGCCCACCAACGACACCTCTTACTATGATTTAAGTGACAGCACCATGGTCCGGGTGTCGGAGCAAGAAGAGAAAGGTCTGTGGATCTGCTCACGCTTTCTGACAGAAAGGCATCTGCACGATACACTGTCGGTCGGGAGTATCGATACCGTTATGGTACCGGATACATTTGATACCGCAGGAAAATACGATATCGATACTATCGGGATAATCTGGCCGGATGATTCGATATGGGTGGACACGATGTGGCAATATGTCTGGGATTTGGATACGATTGATGTCTACTTCGGATTAGATACTTTGCAGCACCGCCGGATTGAAATCGTATGGGATACTCTCACCGACACGCTTTTCGACTATATCCTCTTCCCGGAATACGATATCGACAGTATCCCATCTGAGGAATATCTTTTTCCGCTGGGTCGAATTCCTTATTACGAATATACGGGTCCGCTCGAGTTACTGCCTGATGTCAGCCCTTACGGCTGGCGTTTCAATGCCTGGGTCATCCTTGATCAGGACCCCGATGTTAACGGAACGGGAGATAACACCGGTATGGATTTGACTCAGGTGATTCCTTTCGGGGATGGAAGCCTTGAGAAATATACCGGTTCTTCTGAATGGGGCATACTACCTTTGGGCGGATTCCATGATCCGACCGGTCCAGACTTTTCCAATCCGCATATCGACAACCGCGAAGTTCCTCAATTTCCGGGTGAGGATTTTGTTGTCAATGCCGACCAGTTTGCCAATCTCAATCTCGCGCGAAATTCAGCCAAGAGTTGGGGATTTATAGTCATCGGTATGGAACCTGATCCACCAAAAGTGACCATTAATCCCGAAACGAATTTCCCACTGTTTATTCTATCCCAAGAACTTGCGCCGGGCGGCGGTGTTCATGAATTCCATAACTGGACCGATTTCCTTCCGAAAATTAAAATTACCGTGGAAATGCATGATTAACCCCATTTCTTAAAGAATTGAGGCCGGCATATGAACTTATGCCGGCCTTTTTTTAATATTAGTCGCGGGGATGCAGCTACCACAAGCTATCCCACTGCCGGCCGTGAAGGGGCGGATGCCGGTATTCCTCCCCAAAATATATCTATTATATGACAACGATTTAGGGTAAACTTGAGTTCACTAAAAAGAAAAATATCTGATCATAATGGCTTGCCTTTTTAAAAGTTGCATATTATATTTGCCCCTTAATATTGAGAAATATTTCACGAACTAATCGTGGGTTTTAAGTCTGGAGGGCAACACATGGGTTTCGATGTTGGCATAGGAGCAGCAGTGCTCGGGGGAGTAGGGCTTTTGTTTGCGCTCATGCTCTTTATTACTATTAAGAGGAAACCGACCGGCAACGCATTGATGACCGAGTTGGCCGATACGATTCATGACGGCGCCATGGTATTTCTGAAACGGGAATACACTATCCTGGCTGCGTTTATCGTCATTGTTTTTCTGCTGTTAATGTGGAAAATTGGAATCAATACTGGAATCGCCTTTGTCTCGGGAGCATGTTGTTCCATGTTGGCAGGCGTCTTCGGGATGAAAGCGGCGACCAGGGCCAATGTCCGTACAGCGGCCGCAGCCAAAGATTTCGGCCAGGCGGCAGCACTTAAAATCGCCTTCACCGGTGGCGCCGTAATGGGCATGTCGGTGGCAAGCCTGGGGCTGATTGGTGTCGGCATTTACTTCTACTTCTGGGGCAATCCGGATCAGATTACATACGTTACGGGATTTGCCATGGGCGCATCTTCGATCGCGTTGTTTGCCCGTGTTGGTGGCGGCATTTTCACCAAAGCGGCTGACGTTGGGGCTGACCTCGTGGGTAAAGTCGAAGCCGGAATTCCGGAAGACGATCCGCGTAACCCAGCCGTTATTGCCGATAATGTCGGTGATAATGTCGGTGACACTGCCGGTATGGGAGCTGATCTTTTTGAATCTTATGTCGGATCCATCATTGCGGCTATAACTATTGCAGCCACTTCGATGTGGGGGAATATCGCGCTGCATCGGATGGATTACATGCAATTGCCGCTTCTGATCGTCACCGTCGGTATTGTTGCCTCAATGGTTGGCATTCTATCGGTTCATGTGTTTTCCAAAATGAATCCGGCTGCGGTATTGCGAGTCGTTACATATGTCGGTTCAGTGTTAATGCTGGTCGCGACGTATGTCCTCGTTAATCAGACCGAAGTTGTCATGGGTGTGTTCTGGGCGGTTGTAGCCGGTAACGTTGCCGGAATTATCCTCGGTTTGCTGACCGAATATTACACGGCCGCAGGCCCTGTGCGCAAAATTGCTGAAAGTTGCAAAACCGGCCCGGCGACATGTATTATTGCCGGTCTTGATGTCGGTATGCAGTCAGTCGCCCTTCCGGTGATCGTCATCTCCGCAGCCATTTATATTGCCCATAGTCTTGCCGGCCTTTACGGTATCGGTATCGCAGCGGTCGGTATGCTGGGTACGATCGGTGTAACCATGTCAGTTGACGCCTATGGTCCGGTGGCAGACAACGCCGGCGGTATCACCGAAATGGCAGGACTGGGATCGGATGTTAGAAAGATTACGGATAAACTGGATGCCCTGGGGAATACTACGGCTGCTATCGGTAAAGGTTTTGCCATCGGTTCGGCAGCCCTGACCGCTCTGGCCCTTTTCTCAGCGTATAGCTCGGCAGTTAAGCTTGATTCCATCGACCTAATGAATGTCCGGGTTATCGTGGGACTCTTCATCGGCGGCCTCCTGCCGTTCTTGGTCGCCTCGTTGACGATGAGCGCGGTGGGTAAAGCAGCCTTCAAGATGGTGCAGGAAGTTCGCCGTCAGTTTAAGGAAATTCCCGGGCTGATGGAAGGCAAGGCCAAGCCGGACAGTAAAAAGTGTGTTGATATCGCAACTGTCGGCGCTTTGCAGCAGATGATTGCTCCCGGCGTTTTAGCCATTATGGCTCCGATACTGGTCGGTTCCTTCCTCGGTAAAGAGGCCTTGGGCGGTATGTTGGCCGGTGCGACTTTAACCGGAGTATTGATGGCTCTGATGATGTCAAACGGCGGCGGCGCCTGGGATAATGCCAAGAAATTGATCGAAGGTGGATTGCACGGCGGCAAGGGCTCTGATGCCCACATGGCGGCCGTCGTTGGTGACACCGTTGGTGATCCTTTCAAGGACACATCCGGTCCGTCGATGAATATCCTCATCAAGTTGATGGCGATAGTGTCGCTGGTACTGGCTCCGCTGTTTGTCTAAAATTCAATTAAGTTCTAAGCGGGCTCGCATTGGCGGGCCTGCTTTTTTTTTGAGAATGCCGACATTTTGTTTTGGTCCTTTTAACTATTGAATATATCATAAGCAATAACGTATAATGAGTAGACTCCGAAACAGGGATAATTGAGTTTTTTGAAACAATTATAAGTTGATGCCGTCTAACAAGAATGTAATGCGTGGTATGTGGGAGGTTTGAAAAATGGTCTCTGATCAAAACGATAGTAACAACCTTGAAACGACCGGTGCCGATACGGTTGAGGAAAGAAGCATCTGGAGTATAATGGCCGGTATATTCACCGCGCCGACCGAGGCTTTTGCCGCTTTTAATCGCAAACCCCAGATCATCATCGTTCTCGTCGTCACACTTCTTCTCGGGATGATTTCCAGCTATTTCATAGCCGAATACCAGGCCCAGATGCAGTATGACATGGTGAGTCAATCCGCAACCATACCGGCACAAAGCCTGGATCAGATGCGAGAAGGGATTGAAAACCCCAGCCGAATTACCGGGGCGCTCTTAGGCGCAGCCGGGCAACTATTCGCCGGGGTTATAGTAGCTCTCCTCGCGTGGGCTTTGGGCAGCTTTATTTTCGGCGGAGACAGCACCTTTAAAAAGGTTTGGGGGGTCAGTCTGCTCGGCGGTCTGATAATGATGGTCGGTGCTCTCGTCAAACTTCCTCTTATCATGGCCAAGGGCAGTATGTATGTCTCGTTTGGCCTGGCGGCCCTGTTTCCAGAGAAAGATTTCACATCGATCGTATATAGTGTTTTGTTCTATCTTGACGCCTTCCTGATCTGGGCTATGGTTGTGAGCGGGATCGGATACGCTGCAATTTTCAACATCACGCGCGGAAAAGGTATCGCCATTGCGATCATTCTCGATATAATAATGATTTCAGTGATGATCGGGCTGATGGCTATCGGGATGAGTTTTGCCGGAGTGGAATTAACGTTCTTCTAATAAATGTTGAGGTGAGTCTATGAAACGAATTGTGACATCAGCCTGTATTATGATTCTGGTCGTTACCGTTGGGGCATCGGCCAAGGTACTGACAATGGATGATTGCATTCAGATGGCAATTAACAGTGATCCGACGGTGACAGAAAATCGCAACTCCATCTCCAATGCGAAGGCGACGGTGTGGGAGCAATATGGAAACCTGCTGCCTTCAGCCAGTTTTGGTCTGACATCGAGCCAAACATATGTAGGTCCAATTAAGCGACTCGTCTGGGTCGGAGAAGAACAGGTATATTTCGAAGACCCCAATTGGAGTTATGGTAAAGGCTATTCCGGCGGGTTTTCTTTTGGCCAGACACTTTTCGATGGATTCCAAAATATATGGAATATAAAAGGAAGCAAGGCTTCCAAGCGTGCGTTCGAAGAGCAATATAAAGGGACAATATCGGATGTGGTTTTCCGGATTAAGACCGATTACTACCTCGTTCTCAAAGCGAAAAACGACCTTGATGTTGCCAGGGCCGCAGTCAAAAGATCGGCAGAATTGCTGAAATTGTTCGAGGAGAAATACAATCTGGGATCGGCCTCTCTTTCGGAAGTGCTAAAGCAAAAAGTGCAGTATGGAAATGATCGGTTGACGCTGGTGACGGCAGAAAGGCTGTTGGTGGTTAGAATCGGTCAACTGGCTGTCGATATCGGAGTTGACCCAAGCAAGGAGCTTGACATTCAGGACATCGATTTGCGGAAAGAGCCGATAAAAGAACTCAATGTACTGATTCAGGATGCTCTTCGAAGTCACCCGGCCATAATGGCGTCACTGGCAGGCGTAGACGCATTTAAATATGATGTCCGTTCCGCATTGGGAAAATACATGCCAAGTCTATCTCTGAGTTATTCGTACTCTTGGAATAACGACTACTTCAGCGAAATGGCCGGAGATGTTTTCGGCCTCTCAGCCGATAATAGCGGGGCTTCGTTGCGTTTGTCATTGGGTTTTACGATCTTTGATGGATTTGGGCGAGAGCGAAATATGAACCGGGCCAAAAATGGTCTCAATAATTCCCGGGCCCGTTTTCTATATGTCCGTAATACCGTAATAAAAGACATCGAGGATTCCCATCTTGGAGTCAGGCTGGCCGAGGAAACGCTAGCCGTGACCGAGGAAACCGAAACGGCGGCCAGCGAGGATATGGATCTGGTACAGGAGAAATATAATCTGGGAGCGGCAGCGTTGTGGGAATTGCTGGATGCCCAGGTAAGCCTCAAACAGGCACAATTCAACAAAGTCAAGGCCGAATTTGATTATAACCTGGCCCTGGCCCAATTACAAAATGCCATAGGGGAATAGCTGCTTTCGTAGCAGGTGTGAAGGTGGACGGTGATGAAAAAGAAAAATAATAAGAAAAAACTGTTTATAATTCTCGGCGCGGTCGTAGTCCTGGCTGTCCTGGTCGTCCTGAACCTGGGGGGATCGAATCGGGGAACGGTCTCGGTGCAGACAAAAAAGGTCGCTAATGGCGATGTGCTCTCGGTCGTTTCCGGATCGGGAACGGTCCAACCGATTACCAAAGTCAATATAACCTCGCAGGTGACTGCCGAAGTAATTGCCATTGAAGCCAAAGAGGGCGATTATGTCAACCGGGGAAAAACCCTGGTTCAACTTGATACCGTGCAACTCCAGAAAGATATGGAATCGGCGCTTTATGCCGCCAATGAACTGGAAGCACGGCTTGAAGGCGCTCAGGTCATGCTTGAAATGTACAAGGATGAATACGACAGACAGTCCCAACTGTATGAAAAGGACTTGACCTCGGAGCGGGTATACAAGGATGCTTACTATTCGTATAAGAGCCAGGAGTCGAACTATAACGCGTTGAGTGAGCAAAAGCGCGGCGCCGCCTCAAGGCTTGATAGAGCCCGCGACAACCTCAGCAAGACATCAATAACCGCTCCTATGGATGGAACGATAACGCTGGTCGATGTCGAAGTAGGTGAAATCGCGCAGGCCCAGACAGCCTTTACTCAGGGCCGGACATTGATGATTATTTCGGATCTTTCGTCCTTTGAGGTGGAAGTGGAAATCGACGAAACCGATATTGCCGATCTGGAGATTGCTCAGAAAGCCGAAATTGAAATTGATGCCTTTCCCGATACGACCTTTGAGGGGCGAGTGGCCGAAATCGGGAATACGGCAATTACGACCGGGTACGGCAGTAGCGATCAGTCGACAAATTTCAGGGTAAAAGTGGCGCTGATCGAGTCGCATCCTAAAATTCGTCCCGGGATGTCATCGACTGTTGATATCACTACCAACGAGCATCTTGATGTCTTGACCGTTCCGATCCAGGCGGTGGTTATGAGAGAATTTGACCCGGATTCACTTGCCCAGACGGAAGAATCGGAAGCGGAAGATGGGAATGTGGCAGTTGCTTCGCCCATTACCGACAGCGCGGAAGTGACAGAAGAAGATGACGCGGTTGATAAAAAGAAGATTGAGAAAAAGGGTGTTTTCGTCAATCGCGACGATCTCGCTCGATTTGTCGAGATTGAAACCGGAATTAACGACCAGCAGAATTATGAAGTTCTCACCGGTCTTTCAAAAGGGGACGAAGTTATCGTTGGCAGCTTTCGTACTCTGCGAACCATAAAAGACAGCACCTCCATCAGCGTCGAAGACCGGCATGCCGGAGGGGAAGGTACAGAATGAGCCTGATAGAAGTTGAAAATCTTTGGAAGACCTATGATATGGGCCATGAGCAGGTTAATGCTCTGCGCGGCGTAGATATGAAAATTGAAAAGGGCGAATATGTCGCCATCATGGGACCATCCGGGTCGGGGAAATCGACTCTGATGAATCTCATCGGTTGTCTGGATACCCCAAGCAAGGGTACCTATCGGCTGAACAATCAGGCGGTGGCGGATCTTAATGACGATGAACTGGCTCGAATTCGAAACAAGGAAATCGGTTTCGTTTTCCAGACATTTAATCTCCTCCCGCGTGCAACCGCATTACACAATGTGGAGTTGCCCCTGATTTATAATGGTACTTCGCGCGAGCTGCGGCGGGAAAGCGCTGAGAGGGCCATGCAAATTGTCGGACTGGGCGATCGCATGACTCACAGGCCGAACGAACTTTCCGGCGGGCAGCGTCAGCGCGTAGCTGTTGCCCGGGCATTGGTGAATAACCCTTCGATACTCCTGGCCGATGAGCCGACCGGGAACCTCGATACTTCCACCGGCATGGAAATCATGGGGCTTCTGGCCGATTTACACAGGTCCGGTAACACCCTGATTGTTGTCACGCACGAGTATGATATTGCCAAATTCGCCGACCGAATCATATTCCTTCGTGATGGCCAAATTGAAAAAGAAGAATACAAACAAGCCGGATGATAAACTAGTGTCAATTTTTGAATCCATAAGAATCGCAGTCTCAGCAATCTGGGCCAACCGCCTCAGATCGGCCTTGACGCTTTTTGGCGTTATCATTGGGGTTACCTCGGTGATCACCATTATCTCCGCCATCGAAGCGTTGATGGGCAGTTTTGAGGATCAAATCAACAAGCTTGGTCCGGCGACTTTCGTCATAACCAAATTCGGTATCATCACATCCGAAGAGGAGTTTTTTAAGGCGCTTAAGAGAAAAGACCTCTCTTTGGAGGATAAACGGGCTCTTGAAAAAGGATGTCCCGACTGTGAGGAAATTGCAGCCAGAGCATTTCGTCGATCTAAAGTCAAACGTGGAAACAAAGGATTGCGGCGAGTACTGACTGCAGGCGCAACTCATAACCTGATCGAGATTGTCGATTTCGAGGTGGGGGAGGGCCGCAGTTTCACGGCCGAGGAGTATGATCGAAACAGCCGGGTCGTCTTTATCGGACCGACCATCGTTGAAGAAGTTTTCGAGGGACAAGACCCGATTGGAAAGACGATGAAAGTTCAGGGTCGGAAATTCACGGTAATCGGTGTAGCCAAAGAGCGGGGATCATTCTTAGGTAATAATCAGGACAACTTTATAATGATTCCCCTTTCCACATATTCCAAAATTTTCGGAAGGCCGCGCCGGAATCTCGATATTCTCGTAAAATCAAGCACCGTTGAGGGCATTGATGAAACCCAGGATCAGGCCCGTTCGATTCTCCGGGCACGACGGGGTGTGAAATACAACGATGAGGATGATTTTGCCATCCTGACAGCCGATAATATCCTGTCATTTTTCAATAATATCACCCGCGCCGCCCGAATCGCCCTGATTGGTATATCATCGATTTCCATCGTTGTCGGCGGTATCGTGATTATGAATATAATGATGGTCTCTGTTACGGAACGGACCAGGGAGATCGGGATTCGCAAATCGATAGGCGCTCGTCGTAAAAACATAATGGTGCAGTTCCTTTTTGAGGCGCTGATTCTGTCGCTGGGAGGAGGAATTATCGGCACCGCCCTCGGAATTGCCATTGCGGCCATACTCGGCAGCCAGATATCGCTGCCGGTGACGCCGTCGCTTTTTGCCATCGTCGCCGGACTATCAATCTCAACCGGAGTTGGAGTGTTTTTCGGGATGTATCCGGCAATGAAAGCGTCGCGCCTCGATCCAATAGACGCTCTAAGTTTTGAATAAACGCATGGTATAAAATAGATGATAAGCACAGTTGAAATAAAAGACGGAATCCTGCTGGCTCTCGATTCTATAAGAAGCAACAAATTAAGGGCCGGACTTACCATTCTCGGTGTGCTCATTGGAGTCGCGTCCGTGATCGGTATGGCCTCGATCATTTCCGGACTTGATAAGATGGTGATGAATGAAATAGAGAGTATGGGATCAAATGTACTCTATGTTACGAAATTTCCGCCCGACGTCGATTATGACAAACTGACCGAGGAGGAGCGCAACCGTAAGCCGATCGATTTTGAGGCGGTTCAGGCGATTATCGATTTCTGTCCTTCGATTACGGCCGTGGCGCCCAGAAATTATTACGCCCCTCCCGGCGGGAACGTAGTTAAATATAAAGGCAACCAGGCCAACCGGCCGGGAATGTTCGGGACTTTGCCCGATTATGTCAAGGTGGAAAACCGCAATGTCGGACGGGGCCGTTTCTTCAATGAATTCGACATGGAACGCCGGGCCATGGTATGCGTTATCGGTAGCGATGTTGCCAAGGCACTTTTCCCACACGAAGACCCAGTGGAAAAGCAAATAAGGGTCAATTCAAGGCAATTTCGCGTAATCGGAGTTATGGAGGAAAAAGAGCCTTTTCTCGGTGAATCCGATAATAATTTTGTTATTCTTCCATATGCGACTTATGAAAAACTGATTCCGTGGGAGAAGGAATTATTCCTCCAGGCATCAGCAGCCAGCCCCCAGACCATGGACCAGGCCAAGGATGAAATTACCAGCGTATTGCGACGGATCCGGGGTGTGCCATACCACAAACCCGATAATTTTGCCATATGGACTCAGGACAATATTAAGGATGCAGTCAATAATATCACCCAATACATATATATTGCTATGATTGTCATATCGTCTGTCGGTCTGATGGTTGGCGGCGTTGGCGTTATGAATATCATGCTGGTATCGGTTACGGAGCGAACTCGTGAAATCGGTATTCGCAAAGCTATCGGCGCCAAAAAATTGAATATTCTTATTCAATTCCTGACCGAAGCGACAACTTTAGCTTGTTCCGGGGGGGTTTTAGGCATTTTTGCCGGTATTTTGCTCGCTTTTCTTTCAAAATTAATCTTTTCGATGCCTTTCACCGTCTCTATATTATGGATGGTTCTTGGATTTTCAGTCTCGGTACTCGTTGGCCTGGTGGCCGGGATCTATCCGGCATACAAAGCTGCCCGAGTAGATCCGATCATTTCCCTGAGATACGAATAAAAGCCCTTGCCTCAGAAATGTCCTGAGGCTAGATTGACTTCCAAGTGTATAAATCGGTTGGTGATATTTATGATGAGAATTTACAGCATATCGATAATCGTTGCGTTTTTGGTTATCTTCGGCGTTTCGGCCCTGTCGGCACAGACCGGCTATCGGCCCGGAAATGAGTTTGGCGAGTCGCGCTTCGCAATCGAAGCGGTTGATTTCCGATCCGAGCAAAAGGGTCAGCATACTCTGGAAATATACTACAAAATATTTTACAATGCTCTCAGTTATCAGAAAACAGCAGATGGTTATGTCGCGGAATATGAAATCGCCATGACAATTGAGGGGAGTGACAACAATCAGATTGAGGGTCTCATCCGCGAGGGAGATGTAAAAGTTATAACCTATGCGGAAACAAAGCGCAACACAGATTTCGTCATAAACATGTTCAAAATCATTTTCGATCAACAGGATATAACGCTTTACGCGGTTTTGACCGATAAACTGGCGGGAAATTCTCTTGAAATTAAGAAAGATTTGAAAAAACGCGACTACTGGAGTAAATATCCGTCACTATCGCGTGTTGAATTCAGCCGTGAAGTGACTCCTGCCGGCGGGGAGTCAAAATTCAATAAAGCGGATTCACGCGTCATTCCAAGTGTTACCCGTATCTTCGGTGGAGACTACGATACTACTCTTACCTACTATCACGAGATATATCCTGGTGAGAAAGAGGTTAAATATATTAGGAGTATTAGCCGCATTTACAGCCCGATTAATGGGGTTGTCTATGCCGATACCATAAATTATGGGGAATTGAGCGAGATCAAGCGGGAGGTTCATCATATTGACGTGGCCAACCTCAGGCCGGGCGATTATGAATTGGAGATCCGACTGGAGGGGCGCCGCGGCAAATTATATGATAAAATGGTCGAAGAGTTCGAACTGGAACTGACGGCGGCAACTATTTACAAAAATGATTATAAGGCGGCGGTTGATATGCTGAAATATCTCGCCACCCGTGAGGAGCACAAAAAGCTTAAAAAAGCCGAAACCGATGAAGACCGAATATCTCTCTGGAATGAATTTTGGGCCTTGCGCGGAGACAATCCGAATGATCAAGAGAATCCGGGCAAACGCGAGTATTTTCGCAGGATCAGGCATTCGAACCGATATTTCTCTTTTATGAGAAAGGAAGGCTGGAAAACGAACCGGGGCATGATTTATATTACCTACGGAGAGCCGGATGAAGTCGAAAATTACCCCTTCGAGTTGGCCACCAAGCCATATCAGGTTTGGCTTTACTATCGGCTATCGCCGCCCAGGAAGTTTGTCTTTATTGATGAATGGGGTGACGGGAATTACGAACTACAGCCCCCATTTAACGGATTGGACTGGTAGGAAAGATCATGAAGTATAAAATGATTGTATTGATGTTGACCGCATTTCTCGCCATTTTCGGTCAGGTCGTTTCGGCTAATAACTCGCTCACACTGATCGCAGATTATGCTACCTTCTATATTCCCTCGGAAGCCACTACCTACGTGGAAATCTATTACAGCCTGTATCGCCATCAACTCGGTTTTGTCGATTCGGAGCAGGATGAGTCCGGTTATGCCGGGGTTCTTGTTTCTGCAAATGTATTCAACGAGGCGGGGGAGACTGTCGATTCCGCATCCACCTATTTTCTATCAAAAGCTGAAAATGGGGTAGGGCAGGATGACGAAACTATCAGACTATTCGATTATCTGCCAATTAAAATGATGCCGGGCAACTATCGTGTGGATATTTCGGCTATTGATGATGTCTCCAAAAACATCGGTAAAACCAGCCTGCTGGTTACCGTGCCCGATTACAACGGGGAGCAGTTAATATCCAGCGACCTCCAGTTGGCGTATGATATTCACGATATCCCCGAGGATTCGCCGGTTGCCAATTCAAGATTGGTGAAAGAAGGCCGGATGGTTGTGCCCAACCCGACCGGATTTTACCAGGCGGGTGTCGACAGCGTAATCTACGTTTATTCCGAATTATATGGTCTGGCTTCCGCGATTTCGGAGAGTGAGGAGTTTGCCGTCAATTACACGGTGAAGGATATTAGCGGCAATGATGTCTTTGATTATGGGGTGATGAAATATCAGAAACCGGGAAATTCGGCGGTTCTGGCCAATATGCTTAATATCAGTACTCTCAAGCCGGGAAAGTATTTTCTATTCATGAAGGTTAAAGACGAGGTTGCCGACCAAAGGACGATGGCGACCCGCCGCTTTGCATTGGTCGGATCTTCAGCGGCTGAAGCGGCTCCCTCAGAGGATGATGTTCAACTTATGGTTGATATCGCCTGGTATCACTTGAGCGAGGCGGAAAAGATTCGGGTCGGCGATCTCAGCCCGGCCGGTAAGGTCAATCTTATTCGACAATTCTGGCGTGATCGGGACGATGATCCGTCCACTCCCGAAAACCCGGTTTATGACGAAGCCGTCATCCGGTTTAAGTATGCCAACGATAACTTCTCTACGCAATCCGATAAGCAGAATGGCTGGCACACTGCGCGCGGTAGGGTTTATATAACCTATGGGCCTTATGATGAGCGGTGGGAAGAGATCATGACCGGCAAATCGTACCCTTATATCAAATGGGAATATTATCGCCTTGAGGGTGGATGCATGTTCGTCTTTGTCAACGATTTTGTCGCCGGAGCGGTTGATTATCGGTTGGTGCATTCGACTCATCCGAGGGAGAAGTATGATCCGAGATGGGAAGGGATTCTTGAAGACGGAGAAGATCAGGGAGGGGATTGGAGAAGTCCCGGGGATGAAGATTTTTAGTAAGGCAGATTATCATTAAAAAAGCCGGTCCCAAAAAGCCGGCTTTTTTTGTGAGGCTATATGTACTCGTTAGCTATTAGTGTCCGCCGTCTCCACAACCGGTGTCGCCATCTCCGCATCCTGAACAATCGGCGGCGCCCGGTTTAATTTTGGTGTTGATGGTGAAGCCGCGTTGTTGCGGACCGTTGTCGACAAAATCGATTACCACACCGCCTAAGGGCTTGAGTTGCTCGACCAGATCGGGATGCATTAAAACTTCAATATCGTTGGAAGTATACTTGCTGAAAGTGTCGTTAGGCTCATCCAGAGCCAGTCCCAGGACGGGACCGCTTCAGCCATACCCCATGAAATTGACAAGGATCGTCTTGCCTTTGGCCTGATCGGTTTGGAGAACCTTGCTGATCTCCTGTCCGGCAGTCTCTGAAATATTTACCATCGTGTCGATTCTCCTTCTGATGGGCGCCCCGGTCATCTTGACCCATAAACCGTGCGCAGCCGTTTATCACCGCAGTGAATTTATTTCAGGTTCTTAACTGCCTAATATAACGCTTTTTATCGCCGATTGATCCCCAAAAAAGCGGCCCGCTCGCTTTTTTTTCGAGCAGGCCGTTATTTTCTCTATAAAGATCAGCTTATTTCTTGCCGCCGGCTTTTTTATCAGGAGCCGGATTGGTGGCGGCGGTCTTTTGGGGGCCGATCAGGCGCCGGACCACCGGAATGGTAAAGCGGCTATGAGCGGCATCGCTGAGTTCCAGCGTAATAGATTTTTCAAAGGTCGTCTCGAGGAATTCCGGGTTGACGGTCAACTTACATTGAACCGAATCTCCGGCCGGGACGCTTTCAGGAACCTCCAGGTCAAAATAACCAGAAGGTTGCCCGACGACGGACAGTCCCAGATCGGCATCGGATACATTTCTGACCGTGAACTTGGCGAAATCGACTTCCACCTTACCAGCTCGCGAAACATATATCTTATACGGCTTCAAGGTTATCGGATAGGTGGAATCGGGTTGTTGAACGGCCGTTGCCCGAATCGTTACCTTACGTTGAGGCGGGCCTTCATTGGTCTGAATAGACGGGCTTTTGCTGCTTGTGCCGCGTCGTTTACCGGTTATGTAGATAATTTCAAGCTCTGTGCTGTCACCGACAGCAATCTCCTTATTCTTCAAAGGAGCTTTGGTGCAGCCTCAGCCAGGCTTTACGTTGAGAATCTTCAGAGTGTCGTCGCCGACCGATTTTATCCAGAAAACATGGGATATCTTGCTATCCTGAGGGACAAAACCGAAATCGAATTTTTCCTCAGGCAGAAACATTTTGGGTACCGCCATTGCCTGAGAAACGAAGAGCAGGACGAGAATGGCTAATATTGCGGTAGCAAGCCAGGTTTTTTGCATTCTTCCTCCAGTTATTTGGTCAGCCTTTTTCATTGTATTGCAATTCGGTCTTAAAAGTTCCCCTCTGAACCCGAATTGACAATAACCGCTGAAATTTAATACATTAGGCCATAAAGTCAAGCCCTTCTGAGAGTATCGCGATGCGGCAGGTCACAATCCTCATGAGCGAATCAAGACCTGCCGCAACATGTATAGTTTCCCGTGGCTTGGCATTTTGGGGCCTGGTTTATAGTACAGACGCCTCAAAGCCGGATCGGTTACCGGGTATTTAAGGGCGGATGGCCATTTCTGCTGTCGCCAAGATGACCAAATGCTGGAGTCGTTGAATTGGGCCCGCAGAAGCGGAAAGGTGCATAAATGCCCACCAAATGCTACCAAAAGACCACTATTATGCCCAAAAAATGGCTTAAAATGGCTTTGAATGGCTTTGAATAAAAAGCGATGTCGTTGCCGCACAACGATAATTTGGCTTTGTTTGCTCGTTTTTACATATTCCCCTGGTTTTTCCTCCATTGGGGGCATATTCGGTCTGTTTCTGAGGGTGATTTGTTTCATAGAGATACCTTTCTCATTAGGGTTCACTTAACGGGATGGCGTCAGGATTAACATCGATTTTATGTTGTTTTTGCAGGCAGGCGGGAGCCTGGTGGCAGGGTCCACTTTTTGGCTGTCGCGGGGATGACCGGGGGTTTGTCGCAGGGTCATTCGTCTATGACGAATGCGGCACCCAGCGCTGAAAATTAGGGAAGCCCCTCACCCCCGGCCCCTCTCCCAGAGGGAGAGGGGGGCAGGAATTGATTTGACTTTGTCTATTGGGTTATGGTATAATTAATCATACATTGGGCGGACTTGAATCCCACCCGGCGACCATAAGAATGGCCTCTGGGCGGGGTACTCAATCTTGATACACAAACGGGCTTTTGCCCGCAGGACAGACATCGCGCATCGCATCATCAGTTGGTTTATTCATTACTGTTCTGCAGGGTCCTGATCCGCTATTGCGGATTGTGACCCTGCAGTAAAACCAGCCACGATGGGTGATTGCGCAGGAAGACACCCCCAAACAAGTTTGAGGGTGCCACCCGATGCAAATGATTTTTGTTCCTTGTTGGTGTATGGCCATATATATGAACGGTAGGAGATTATGGGGAATGATATGCGATGAAAAAAAAAGAATTATTGAAAATCATTAATAAGGTTGTCAGGGATAAAACCGAAACACTTGATCTTTCCGAGAAAAACATAACCAAACTGCCGCCCGAAATCGGGCAGTTGACCAACCTGACTCGGCTTTATCTTCATTCTAACCAACTGACCTCGTTGCCGCCCGAAATCGGGCAGTTGACCAACCTGACGACGCTTTCTCTTTCTATTAACCAACTGACCTCGTTGCCGCCCGAAATCGGGCAGTTGACCAACCTGACGGGGCTTCATCTTAATTCTAACCAACTGACCTCGTTGCCGCCCGAAATCGGGCAGTTGACCAACCTGACGACGCTTTATCTTCATTCTAACCAACTGGCCTCGTTGCCGCCCGAAATCGGGCAGTTGGCCAACCTGAGTGTTTTCACACTTTTTAATAACCAACTGACCTCGTTGCCGCCCGAAATCGGGCAGTTGACCAACCTGACGGAGCTTTATCTTTCTTCTAACCAACTGACCTCGTTGCCGGCAGAAACGCAAAATTTACGTCAATTAAAGCACTTTTATATAGAAAATAACAATCTTCCCATCCCGCCCGAGATAGCGGCAAAAACGGATGATCCGCAAGCCATCATCAATTATTATTTCGAGCATGAGGCGGGAGCCAAGCGACCGTTGAATGAAGCCAAGATGGTATTGGTGGGACAGGGGAGTGTGGGCAAAACATCATTGGTTAATCGTTTAATCGACAACTGTTTTGATCCCGATGAGAAGAAAACCGAGGGGATAGAAATCCGGCCGTGGAAGATTGTCGTAAATAGAGAAGATGTCCAGCTCAATGTCTGGGATTTCGGCGGACAGGAAATAATGCACGCTACCCATCAGTTTTTCCTAACAAAACGCAGTCTTTATCTACTCGTGCTTGATTGTCGCCTTGCTGAAGAGGAAAACCGGATTGAGTATTGGCTTAAGATAATCCAGAGTTTCGGCGGTGATTCACCGATTATTATCGTCGGTAATAAATGCGATGTGCAGGCGATGGATATAAATAAAAGCGGCCTGCAGGCCAAATATCCGCAAATCAAGACGATTCTGGAAACGTCATGCAAAGAACCGGTCGGGATTGAGGAATTGAAAGAGATCATCACCCAACAGGTTGATGCTCTGGAACATGTCCATGATCAGTTGCTTAATACCTGGCTTGAGGTAAAGCGTATCCTCGAAGATTACACCGAAGATTATATCTCCTATGAGAGATATGAACTGATATGCAGGGATAATGGAATCACCAACGAACAGAGCAAGAAGACCCTTATTGGTTTTTTAAATGATCTGGGTGTTCTCTTGAATTTCCGAGACAATCCGTTGCTTGAGGATATGAATATTCTCAATCCGGAATGGGTAACCAACGGCGTGTATCGTATTCTAAACAATAGAGAAATATTTTTGAATAAGGGAGTTCTGGAAAGGACCAAGCTCAAGAATGTTCTGGATCAGAATAAATATCCCGAAAACAAACACCTTTTTATAGTGGGGATGATGCAGAAATTCGAGTTGTGTTTCGATTTCCCCGGGTATCCGAATGAAAAATTCCTGATTCCGGATTTACTACCCAAGGATGAACCGTTTACCGGCGAATGGACGGATGCGCTGAATTTTCAGTATCATTATGATGTCCTCCCCGGCAGTGTTGTTTCACGTTTTATCGTGCGGATGCATGCTCATATTTTTAAGAACACATATTGGCGCACCGGGGTAGTATTGGAGAATGACGGTAACAAAGCACAGGTGAAGGCGGATATTGCAGACAACAAAATCTATGTCAAGGTTATCGGGCCGGAACAGACACGACGGGGTTGTCTGTCGATGATCAGGGCTGAATTCGCCGAAATCCATAAGACAATCGCCAAGATCAAGGCCGAGCAAAGGGTGCCGTTGCCGGATAATCCGGACATCACGGTTGGGTATGAGCATTTGCTAAATCTGGAAAACCTACGGGAAGAAACATATGTTCCGGAGGGGGCTGCCAAGAAATACTCTGTAAAGGATTTGCTTGAAGGAATAGAGACGGAAAGGACGGGCCAGTCTATTTCAAAGGAAGGTGGGGGCCATGAACGCGGAATGCCTAAGGTAGTTGATCCAACGGTTATGAAGTTAATCAATAAAAAGGCGCATGAGTATGCGCGGCGGTGGTTTATTTTCTTTGCATCAGTACTGGCTGTTGTCTTTATTGGGCTGGCCATATCGACAATAAAATACGGCTGGGATACGATGGAGCCATATACCTATTTCATTGCGGGTGGTGCGGTGGTGGCCAGTTATGTATTTCTGGCCTTTAAAGGGAAATCATTATCGCCGCCGGATATTCATAATCATTTGGTTGAAGCGCGGCGAAAGAAAGATATCAGGGAATTGGGGAGGAGTAGGGCGGATAATTAAAATGCGGCGGGTCACAATCCGTATGAACGGATCAAGACCTGCCGCAATATGTAATTCAGATGTATCAATTATCCAGATGAATCCTGGCGATAGATCGCCACGTCGGCCCCACCGTTCACTGCGTTCCGGTTAACGGGCCTTCTCGCGATGACGATATTTGATTATGTGCATGAATCCGGGCCGCTCGCGAGCGGCCCCTACGCAATGATCCAACCGCGGGAAATTATGGGTATGGAGAACTTGGGGCAAAGGAGCCCACAGCGGTGTCTTCCGCCCAAAGATGATACGCAGGGTCATTCGCCTACGGCGAATCCTTACGGAAAGGACCCTGCGAAACAGGCAGGCTCTACATCCCAGGTCTAAAGACCTGGGGCACCCGGGTGGCAGAGGCCACTTTTTAGCTGTCGCCAGGATGACCAAATTAAATTTCCAATGTAATCGCTGGGGCAGACGAGGGCGTCTGCCGCCCAAAGGCAAATCGCACCGCAAGCGGTGCGGCACCCGGGTGGCAGAGCCACTTTTTGGCTGTCGCGAGGATGACCAAATTAAATTTCCAATGTAATCGCCGGTGCAAGGCGCTCACTGTATTGCTATATTTATAAAGTTTTTTGTTGTTAAGGGGATAGATATTGTCTTTATTATTAATGATGGTCTAATGTGATCGAGTATAAAAGAATCATCCGCCAAAGGGCGGTTTTAGGCTGTCGCGTAATGGACCTGGGCTGTTGACTAGTGTCATTATAGATTTGATCTTTCACGCATAATATACTCAGGGATGATTATATAAGTGCAAAGATTTCTCGTAATCCTCATAGCCGCGACGGCATTGGCGGTGACCGGTATTCAGCCATCTGCGGCGGCTGAACTGAAGGGGAGCCTGTCGGGCGACCTGTACAGTTGGAACGGGGGGGATGAGGATCATCTGCAGCCATATGTTTCACTCCGGGCTAATCTTCTCGCATGGAAAACCGCCGAGCGATCACTGTCATTTCATACATATTCCCGATGGAAAAGCGACTGGCAGGATAAAATCGCCTCCGATCCGCAGTTCTTTGTCTATGATAGCTACCTGAAATTCAAATGTAGACCAAGACGAGTAACAATCCATGCCGGGCGGCAGTTTGCTTATTCGGCGGCCGGAAGCGCTCACCTGGATG
Source organism: Candidatus Zixiibacteriota bacterium (assembly GCA_030668485.1). Taxonomy (GTDB): domain Bacteria; phylum Zixibacteria; class MSB-5A5; order GN15; family JAAZOE01; genus DAOUTW01. The sequence continues at coordinate 58,308 of DAOUTW010000014.1, read as the reverse complement.
GCGTGCGATTGAAGATCGGTCCCTTCAGTAAGGTCGAATTCGATATTTTCGGGGGGAGCGGTGTTAGCCGGCTTGATCCGGAGAAGGTAGAATCATTCTCCGATAATAGCGTTCTGGGCGGGCAGTTGAATTACCAGTTGCGGCCGAAGACCCGATTCGGATTAGGCTGGATGAGGCGGGAGAACGACGGCTCTGTATCGTATCATCGCCTGGGAATCAATATCGGGCAGAAGATCGCAGACATGAATTTATATACTCGGTTTTCGGTCAATCCGGAGATCTGGGAGCCGAGCGAATTCCTCCTGCGAGCGCGGCATACGGTTGCCAAGTGGTATTTCTCCGGCGAATTCCTATGGCGCGATCCCTCGGTCTCGTATAATTCCGTTTTCAGCCTGATCGATTTCAAGCGGTATCGTGAGGTTCGTTTTGAGGCGCGGCGCAATATCAGGCGCGGACTGGCTGTTTATGGCAATGTCAGGGCCGATTTCTTTTCCTCGGAAAATGCCTGGACGACCGGGATCGGCGTTCGGACGACCTATTTTACGATTGGCTGGGTACATCAGTCGGGTTATGGCGGCGACAGCGACGGGTTGCGGGGGAATGTAAACTATCAGTTTAAGAATAGCTGGCAAGTGTATGGTCATACGAATATTACCAAGTACCGCATTCAGGAGTATCAGGATCAAAGAAGCGAGGCGTATTCATCCGGGATTGGTGTAATAAAACGGTTTGGGGGCGATCTCCAGGTTCGCGCCGAGTGGCAGTATTTGCGCAATGCGGTTCGGAAATACGATTCGAGGATTCATTTCCGGGTTACAAAAGGATTTGCATTCAGGTAGGGCAAAAGGAAGAATAATGAAGAAACCGTGGATCATACCATTTATTCTACTACTGGTAATCGGCATAGCCGCGAGCGGCTGGGGTGAAAAGTCGGTGCCTGCAGCCGTCTCGGAGAGTGATATCGTATTTTCCCATAAGTTTCATGTGGTCGAGAATGAGGTCGAGTGCGAAGATTGCCACGCGAATATTGAAACGAGCAGTCTCGGATCGGATGATAACCTGCCGTCAATGGATGATTGCGGAAACTGCCATGATGTCGAGGATGATGAGCAATGCGGAATTTGTCATAAAAATACCGATGAACCGGGCGGATATGCGCTGATCGAAAGAGAATTGGTATTTAATCATGAGAAGCATTTGGGCATGAAAGCGGAGTGCGGTGATTGTCATGCCGGTATAAAAAGCAGTGAGGGGTTTGATTCGGTGGTAATGCCGGGTATGAGGGTTTGTTCAGAATGTCATGACGGTGCTCAAGCCGCGAATGAGTGTGCGGTATGTCATAGCGGTGATGTTACACTTCTTGATATCCATCCGCTCGAATGGTCTCACCGGCATGGAGAAAGAGCCTCATCGGAGCCGCAATGGTGCGGCGAATGCCATACGGGACAGGAATTTTGTCTTGACTGCCATCGGGGGGATAATATCCTCGGTGAAATTCATGATCTGAATTATATCTATACTCACGGGCTGGACGCCAAAGGTAAGGCGGCTGATTGCGGACAATGTCATGACAATCAGGACTTCTGTGTCGCCTGTCATGAAAGCGGCCGGCGAATGCCGCTGGCTCATTCGACGCTTTCATGGGGTACCGACCATGGTAGATATGCCCGCGAGGATGTTGAAAATTGCGCCTCGTGTCATGAATCGGGTGATCCGACCTGTGCTCGCGCAGGATGTCACAATGATTTCGACGGAGTACGGGGAACCGATTCCCGAATTCACAGCGCCGATGCGGCGCAATTCGATATGGCCGGGCCCTGGCATGATGACGATGGATACTACTGTTATCAATGTCATCTGAAAACCCCGGCGGGCGACGGGTTTTGTGGATATTGCCATCATTAGGGAAGAACCGGAGTTGTTGAGATGAGAAGCCGGACTGACAGACTAATCAGGTTAAGTTTAATTGCGATGGCGGTTCTCTGTATTGTGTGGGTATCAATATTGGCCGGGTGCAGTGAAGAGAAGAAACCGGGAACGCTTCCGCTAACTCATCCATCGTCATGGACAGATGCCGATTCTCCCGATTTTCATGGCAAAATAGTGATGGCAACCGGCAGTGTCGGTTGCGGGGTATGTCATGGCGTCGATATGAACGGAGGCGAGGTCGGCGTTTCGTGTGTTGAATGCCATCTGGCGGAGGGTGGATGCACGACCTGTCACGGCGGTCTTGATAATGGAACCGGAGCCCCGCCATATGGTCTCCGAGGCGAGACAAGTACTTTTACTCCGGGTGTAGGTGCTCATACGGTGCATGTTGAAGGAACGCTCGCATCGGCAGCGGTGCCATGCGTCACCTGTCATCCGGTACCGGCAACTCCCGATGATCCCAATCACCTTGAATCGCCGGATCTCGATTCGATTGCCGAAATCGTTTGGGGCGGTATCGAAGAGGGCGGCGAAGCGATTTGGGATCATGCTAATAGTCAATGCGCCAATACTTATTGTCATGGCAATTTTGCCGGGGGGGATACCCTTAATATACCGGTCTGGAATGAGACCGATCAGGCTTTATGCGGATCGTGTCACGATGCCGGTGATGATCCGGCCGAACTTCTCTGGAAGCATGAATTTCATATCGCCATTCTCGGGCTTGGTTGTTACCAATGTCATGCCGGGATGATCGATGAAAATATGAATATCACCGATCCGTCGCTTCATGTGAACGGGTTTGTCGATACTCTGATCGCCGACCAGGCCGTTTGCGATGCCTGTCACGGTACCGGTGTCGCCGAATGCACGGCGTGTCATGGAGGGCTGGCCGATACTACCGGTGCGCCACCCTATGGATTGCGCAATGAAACCGAAACCGCCAGTTTGGCAGTCGGGGCTCATGCGGCTCACCTGACGGCATCCGCCAATGCCGCGGCTATAGACTGTAATACCTGTCATCTGGTGCCCGAGGCGACGGTCGATACGGCTCATCTTGATCTGGGAGAACCGATCCGCGATTCGATCGCCGAGATCGTCTGGAGCGGCTTGGGTGATAACGGTCTGACGGCTTGGAATCGGACGACCGGGGAATGCAGTGGCAGTTATTGTCACGGTAATTTCCTGGGTGGCAATTCAATGAATATTCCGATCTGGACAGAGGCGGATCAGACATGGTGTGGGTCCTGCCATGATGTCGAGGGGGATTCGACGTCGCTGGGCCTTCTGGGATCGCATAAATTTCATGTCGGAACGGCGGCGATCAAATGCAGCGAATGTCATGGTTCGGTAGTGGATGAAAGCTTGAATATTATCGACAGTTCACTGCATGTCAACGGTTCGGTCCAGTCATTTTCACCGAACTTTGCCTTATGCGATGCCTGTCACTCGTTCGGTACCAATTGTGTCGTTTGTCACGGCGGACAGGATAATAACAGCGGCGCTCCACCGCTGGGGCTTGACGGTGAGAATGAGGCGACCGACCTGGTCGTTGGCGCTCATACGGCACATCTCAATGGAAATCTGATTTCAGATGGGATCACCTGTTCTGAATGCCATGTCCGGCCGACGCATCCTCTCGATGCCGGGCATCTTGATTCCGATGGCATGGCCGATATGGATTTCGGTACTTTGGCAGGAGCGGCTTCATCATGGGATCGTACGGCTCATACCTGCAGCAATACCTATTGCCACGGCAATTTCCCGGACGGGTATGCAAGTAATAGTCCGGACTGGATCGCCGGGAGCGGTCAGGCAGTTTGTGGATCATGCCATGATGCCGGAAGCAGGCCTCATGATCTTTCCGGCAAGCATAAAGATCATGTTGAAGAGGGGATTGAATGTTATCAATGTCATGCGTCGACGGTTAATGCATCGGTGAATATTATCGGTCTTGATGTTCATATCGACGGTGTAGATGATGTTGTTTTTTCCAGCGGTGAAGGGAACTATCAGGACGGTCAATGCTCCAATATCGGATGCCATGACCCCGAATCCTGGTAGCCGCCAAAGGCGGCAGTGGCCGCTTTTTGGGCTGTCGCCAGGATGATCAATCGCAGGGGGTGATTCTCTAGAGACTGTTCGGCGTACGGATAACCGGCAGGGTGCGGGGGCCACTTTTAGGCTGTCGCGAGGATGGACCTGAAGCTGAGTTTGTAAACCGCGATCAGAGATCGCGGCCCCCCGTCAGAATTAATTCAAGATAAAATGCACTATTTTTGGAAAATATTATTTGACATCCACGATGTTTATTCGTTATATATATTGAGAACAGACTTCTTAGGCATAATCTACGAATAGAGTCAGATCAAAATAGCCCGGCGTGGTGTAAATACACTGTGTTATTTCGCGGCCGGGGTATTTGTCCCCCAAAGGGGGAGGGTAAATCAAAAGAACTACGGTTTGCTACTATCATTACAGATAGCACTCAAGAAAACATCTAGGAAAGTCCTACTAATATTTTATGAGGGAGGTTTTAGGTCATGTATGAACAATCATTGACAAGGATAGCTGCCATAATCATGGCGTTGGCGTTTGCATTTTGCTCTGCAAGCGTTTATGCCGATTCGGGGGATTCAACGTGTTCCGGGATGACTATTAATAAATTCGGCCGTTCGGTTGACGGAACCTGTGATTTAACGGGTGACGGTATTGCCGATATTCTCGTAGGCGCGCCCAAGTTCGAATGTGACGGCGGTCGCGTCTATATTTTTTCAGGAGCGGACAACCGTTTGGTTTATGTTATTTTGGGTGAATCCTGGTACGATGAGTTCGGTTTTTCGGTCTCATGTATTGGAGACGTCAATCTTGATGGTAAAACGGATTTCATTGTGGGGGCGCCCAAACATGGTGAAAACCGAGGTAAGGCATATATCTATTCCGGCGAGACCTTCGAATTAATTCAGGAATATTCCGGAGAAGCCGATGGTGATCTGTTTGGCTTTTCGGTTTCCGAGGCCGGTGATTTCTGTCTTGACGGCTGCGTTGATTTCGTGATCGGTGCTCCCGGCGCGCTTGACGGTAAAGGGAAGGTATACGTTTATCGGGGATGCGAATGGGATATATGCTATTTGGATAACGGTGAGCATGTAGGCGATAGCCTTGGATATGCCGTATCTGCGGCTGGGGACGCGAATGACGATGGCCATGCAGATATAATCGTGGGGGCACCGTTCTATGATGGAATCTATGACAACAATGGAAGAATATATTTGATTTCGGGTTATGAGCCGGGGGGAGATGTTTTATGCTGGCAATATGGCGGCACAGAAAATGCATATTTGGGGTGGTCGGTTTCCGATGCCGGGCGCATCAATGCAGGAGATAGAGATGATTTTCTTGCCGGATCGCCCGGGCGGGATAACGGTCGGGGGGCTGCGTATGCATTTCGTGATTTGCCGGGTCTTGGGGAGCTGTGCGATTGTATTGGACGTGAATATGGGGATGCCGAGGGGGATAGCTTAGGTATTTCCATTTCCGGCTTGGGAGATATTAACTCTGATAACAGTGCTGACTTTATCTCCGGGGCACCGGGCGCGGATAATAATAAAGGCAAGGCAAAGGTTTTTATTAATTGGACAACACCTGATCTATGGACAACAAAATGTGTAATCCCGGGTGAAAACGAAAAGGATAAGTTCGGCTATTCGGTTTCCGGCGGCGGATTATGGGATGGCGACGATATCAATGATTTCCTGGTCGGCGCAATTTATGCTGAATCAACACCACCTCCATTAATTCTGAATGGCCCCGGCCAAGCTTATATCTATGCGGGGTCTGATTGTAGTGTTATACAGGAAATTACGGATGATGTATGTATTCCTGGCGATGCAAACGGTGATGGAACAGTCAATGTTGGGGACGCGGTTTACATTATTTCATATGTTTTTAAAGGCGGGCCGGAACCGGTACCATATCCAAATTGTAGCGGAGACGCCAATTGTGTTGATTGTACCTGCAACGTGGGCGATGCCGTATATATTATGTCGTACGTCTTTAATGGTGGTCCGCCGCCATGCGATTGCCTGAGTTGGCTTTCAATTTGTGGCCCGCCCCTCAGGAAATAAGAAAGATCCAAGTTTCTCATGAGCTATGGATGGCGTCAGGAAGGAATGTCTGATAGTGCCCCACACGCCCGCTCTTGTGGGCGTGTGGGTTCAGATAGCGATATCTTGTATAGCATTTGATTTAATCCCGAAAATGAAATCTTAATATAAACTCACACGTCATAAGAATAAACGTGTGGGCTACCCCAACTACCGGCCACGAGAATGATATTATCGCTGCGGCAGATCAGGGGATCTGCCGCCTACAGGCAGGGGCCTGTTTTATAAGGTAAGATCATATGAATCCGCACCCGATCATAAGAATGGTCAGGTGCGCCACCAGATAGAAGCCTATTTTTCGCTGTCGCCGGGCAAAAGCCCGTTTGCTGCTGTCGCCAGGCGGCAAGGGCCGGTTTTTGGCTGTCGCAGGCAGGGGCCTGTTTATTGGCTATCGCTAAGATGACCGGATATTCAGGAAGGGGACGGTCAGGAAAGGATTCCTGACCGCGCACAAATATCCACGAATAGAAATATCCTCAAACAGGTATGAGGGTGGCGCCCGGCGTCCTTATTGAAGCTAATAGTTTCAAAATAGAATAATAATCCTTGACATTGATTAAACCGGTCTATATAGTAATTATATCTGTTGATTCAGCATCTGGTGCGTTTTGATTTTATTGACAATTTGTTCATAGTATTCGTTCCCGTCGGTTAAAGGCGTCGGCGACTAATATTACATTTAAACATTCATAGAGGAGGCAGGAGCATGCCGGAATTTAGCCACGAACATGTTGAGGGAAAAGGTATCATTTTGATACTTTTTACGATGCTAATTATAGTGGCATCCGTTTCACCGGTAACAGGAGGTATACGAAAAGCTGATCCGCAATTTGTTATCTATACTTCACCGCCGGCAGATTTGCGTCCGGAAGCAAAGGCAAGTGATGACGAGATAGTCATATTTCAGGAAAAGTATGCATTTAAACTTCCTAACGACATCGCAGTGGATATCACAGCCAATAATACATACGATGCGGCCACTCCGCTGACCCCCGGTATAGTTTCAGCCGGGACGATGGTCAACAGTTATTACATCCATGCCGACCAGGTAGGAGAGGCCCTGATCGAATTTCGAGGAACGGTAAAATTCGAGGAGCCGATCCTGGGTATAATAATTGATGATGATAATCTCGATATCAGCGATGGCGATTTGGGGCATACCGGGGTTATATATCCATATGATGAAAGCATGCGCGGTCTAAAAACATATAGAGGCGAGGATATCATCACTCTCAGAAATATCCGGGAAATAGAAGTACATCTTCCATTATACGGTGTTACCGATCAGATGCGGGTAATAACAGCGGCGATGGACCATTTCCATGGTTATAAACTGGCAGATCCTTTGGGGTTCGATGACTATGTAGCTTTGTCCGGTCAATTTGACGAGGGAACTTTTCTGCCGACCCATCTTTTGGATTTAGTCGCCTTCGCCAATCCGGTTGCCAAAGACGGAGGAGAGATCAATAAGCAGACGGCTCATTATACCTTTTATAAGATTGACGCGCCTGACGAATTTGATCAGTACACGGTCGATATCGAAAACCAATTCGAATCCACGACGTTTCAGTTGGGGGAACCGAAGTTAATGATGGCCCCGGCGGCCAAGGGTGCCGATGAGGAGTCCAGGATTCCAATATCTGTCGATCATTGTAAATGCTACAAGGTGAGTAATTCAGCACCGGTCGGGGCGACAGTTCATTTGTCGGATCAGTGGCATGATGATCTCGAGAATGTTCAGATCGGACGGGCGGTTCTTTTCTGCATACCGGTGCGTAAGCGGCATGAGGGAGAAGTATACCGGCCACGGCACCGGGAAGATCATTTTACAATTTATAAAATCACCAACGGCAATGTCGGCTGGGATGCGGTGGTAGTAAAGGATCAGTTTGGCCTGAAGGAAATTATTCCTCAGGTAAACGACTTTTTAGTTGTTCCGACAAAAAAGATATCGTGGGAGAAATTGGAGTAGCCGGCAGGGGCCGGTTTTATGCTTCGCCGGGATGACCGAAAATCCAGAATGAAGCGAATTGGCGCCACCCACCACCGATGGAGAGCACTCTTATGGATGATTGGGCGGCGGGCCGTGGCGGAAGATGTAGTTGATTAGATAGACGACGTCGGCCATTTGCACCGTTCCGTTGCCGTCGGCGTCGGCTGTTTCCCATGGTACCGGTACGGCGCCGCCTCGCTCAAGGTAATCGATGATTCGGACAACATCGCCGACATTGGCGATATCATCGCCATTGGCGTCACCGGGGGTAAGGCCGATGGCGGGAATAATGTGGTACGTATCCAGATCCATGTTGTTGCCATCATAGAAATAGCCAGAGACACGTACAAATTGCATTGTTGTGCCCCACCAGAGATCATCATAGGTGAGGATAAAATCGCTCATATCAAAAATCATTTCCAGAACCGAACCGGAATAACCGGGAAAGGAGTCGATTATTGATGTAGACAGTGGTGTCAAATCAAGACTATAGTTTACATGAACCGTGGCAATATCTTCGGCTTCATACCACGAAAACCCGACGCGGATGATGACGGTTTTGGGTTCACCGGAATAGGCGTCACGGGCATTGATAGTGTCCGGTTCGACCGTGACTTTTCCATTGTTATAAATGGGAGCATTGGCTACCACCCAGCATTTACTGCCGTATTCCCATAGGATATCTGGTGCAAAGGTATGACCTTTGGTATCTACGAAGACGAAATTTCCGGATGGCGGTACAAAGGTGGTATCGAAGCAGATATGACTTTGCCAACCTGGCACTTCGGGATTAAAATGGATTGACATCATATGTTCACGAGGCCCCGGCGGAAGCGAATCCATAATGGAAATACCGCCAATTTGGATGGTATCATGATTCTGACCGTCCATACTTTTTTCGGTGATCAGCAGACCAGTCAGATCAAAGGCCTCATTGGGCGGATCAAGGCGACTGCCGGGGACAACTGAGAGGTAATTAAACTCCGAGTCCGGGAGTGCGAATGAATCGCTGACATCGCGGTATTCCCAGCCTGCCTCGTCCGGTGTCCATATCTTGAAGCCAAGGCTGATGCCCCCCAATCCGATATCGTTTTCAATGTAGATGTCGAAGGTGGCCGGGACCGGGTCACCCAGGCCGTTAATCCATAAAGTATCGTGCTGTCGATGGCTGGTCATTTCGATGTCCACTGAATTGACGGCTTCAAGCTCATGAGGGATAAAAACAACGGCGGTCAATGCGAGGACAATGATTATTCGATTGATTAGCAAATACATAATTCCCTCTCAAATTACCTGAACATCATGGGTGAGTCGGTGGCGGGCCGTGGCGGAAGATGTAGTTGATTAAATAGACGGCATCGGCCATTTGCACCGATCCATTGCCGTCGGCGTCGGCGCATTCCCATGGCACCGGTACGGAGCCGCCTCGTTCGAGGTAAGCGACAATTTTGACAACATCGCCGACATTGGTGATGTCGTCGCCATTGGCGTCTCCGGGGGTAAGGCCGATGAACAGGACATGGTCGTAGGTGTCCATGCCCATATAGCGTCCATCATAGAAAGCGCCGGTGACGTTTATCAGTCTCCAGGTCGGTGCCCAGAACAGGTTATCATAGGCGAGAATGAGATCGGTCATATCGAAAGTCATTTGCAGGGCCGAATTGCTGTAGTCGGTGATGGGGTCGACGCTGGTCATCGACAGCGGTGCCAGACTGTAATCGTAATCTCTAATGCGTACGGTGGAATCGATGATATCTTCGGCTTCATAGCACGAGAATCCGACGGTGACGGTAACTGTTTCAGGTTCGGCCGAATAGGCATCGCGGGCGTAAATGGTATCCGGTTCGACAATGACTTTCCCATTGTTAAAGTAGTAATTGTAATTATCAATTACCGGCCAGCATTTGCCGCCGTCTTCCCATAAAACTTCAGGGATGAATGTGTTTCCACCAGCGTCGGTAAAGACGAAATTTCCTGCCGGTGGAACGAAGGCGGAATCGATACATATTAGCTGAGAAGGACATATCGGTTCATTAGTTGTAGCCTTAAAGTGGATTGACATCATGTGTTGGAGAGGGCCCGGCGGTAGTTCCCCGAACAGGGATACCCCACCTATCAGGATGGTGTCATGATCCAGGCCGTCCATGCTATACTCATTAACCATCAATCCGGTCATATCGAAGATTTCGTTATGAGGATCAAGGCGGCTGCCGGGGACAACTGACAGGTAATTGATTTCCGAGATCGGGAGGGCAAATGAATCACTGACATCGCGGTATTCCCAGGCTGCCTGACGCGGCGTCCAGATTTTGAAGCCGAGGCTGATTCCACCCAGTCCCACATCGTTTTCGATTAAGATATCAAAGGTCGATGGCACGGGGTTTCCCGCTTCATCAAACACCCAAATCGTATCATGCTGGCCGTCGCAGGTCATTTCGATATCGACGGAGTTCGCGGCCATGAGGCCATGAGGCATAAAAACAGCAGCGGCTAAAGTGAGGATAATGATTAACTGATTAATTCGGAAAAACATAATTCCCTCCCGGAATACGTTCATACAATCTTCTGCCATTTCATTTTCTCACTCGTCGGCCAGTGATATTAAATATCACGGATGGGTCGGCGGCGGGCCGTTTTTAAACACATAATGGATCAGATAAACAGCATCGCCAATATCAGCCGCGCCGCTGGCGTTGGCGTCGCCGGCTTCCCATGGCCGGGGCGGTTCGCCGGCTCTGTATACATAGTTGATAAGCGCTACGATATCACCGACATCAACATTGCCATCGCCGTTGGCGTCGCCGGAGCGGTGGCCTATGGCGGTAAACTGGCCAAAAGCTCCTAGAGGAGTGGCGTCGCCAAATTCACCTAAGATTAGAATGTCCTCCATTGAGGTGTCCCACCAGAGGGGATAAGTGTCAATGAACTCTTTGGTATTGATTGCCAGTTCCCAGACCTTGCCGGTGAATCCGGGGAAGGAGTTTATCAACGTCGCTGTTTTGGGTGTTATTAATCCGTTGATAGTCAGTGATGCGGGGATGAGATCATCAGCTATATATCCGCCGGTGAAGTTTCCCAGGTGCGCGGTAAAGGTCGGCTGGTCGAGAGAAAAGGCATAATAGGCGTAGAGCGGATCGGGGTCGATAGTGATATCGCCGTCCCCTTCAACATATCCAGGCCTTCTGACCGGCCAGCATCTGCTGCCATACTCCCAGGGGATTGTCGGGGGAGAAACATGCCCGAAAACATCGGCGAAGATAAAATTACCTGCCGGAGGTACGAATGCAGTATCGAAGCAAATCTCCCCCGATGAGGCCACGTCATTCAAATGGGGAATAAAATTGAAGGAGATCATGTGCTCGAGGGGACCGACTTCGAGATAGTTGAACAGAGCTATACCGCCAATGGAAATGGTGTCGCGGGCAAGTTGATCAACGTTTTGCTCGTCGACCAGCAGATAAGTCAGATCGAAAACATCGCCTACGGGATCCATCCGGCTGCCGGGAACGACAGAGACACAGGCAAGCCCGGTTGCCGGACCGACCGGGCCCCATCCACCGGGAACCGCATGCCATTCCCATTCCGCGCCATCGGGGGACCAGAACTGAAAGCCGAGAGATATTCCACCCAGTCTGACATCGTTTTCGATATGGATATCGAAGGTGCTCGGCAAATCGACCCAGAGTGTGTCATGCTGGTTGTCGGAGGTGATACCGACATCGACAATATTGGCGGCCGGCAGGGACGAATAGCAAAGAATAAATGCAATGAAGACTGCAATTATCTTTGCCAATAGATTACCTGAGACTGGATTATTTGTGGAACTGATACGAGAAAACATAATTCCCTCCTAATTATGAGTTCAAAATGATAACTCCCAAAGCATACCTATTTTTAATATAGGGGCCTGGGTGGTTTAAGCAAGCCTATAACAGGACGAATCAATAAAAGCATTGTTTAATTAACCGGCCCGTTCTATAGAGCTCGGTCGATTTGGGATTCCATTTTGCCCTGACCTAACTCTTTATGATCCGCCTGATCCGGGGGATATTCTCTTTTGTGTCTTGGCCAGGCCGACCTGTCAAAGATCAGTATTACTTATATATCGGGGTGCCGCAAGCAGCTACCCACTCTTCGCAGGTGACCGGAGGCGGCCCGCCCTTGAAGACGTAGCTGATGATGTACACGGCATCACCGAGGTTACAGGCGCAGTCACCGTTGGCGTCGCCGCTGCAGGTCGCATACGGGACCGGCGCCGGGCCGCCCTTGAAGACGTAGCCGATGACATACACAGCGTCACCAGCGTTGACGCTACCGTCATTGTTGGCATCTCCGGGACCGCAGTCGCATAACTCTTCTTCGACAACTTCCAATGTCGACGTGCCAATCAGATTGAGCGTATCCGTTAGCGGTGTGGTAGAGAATGGGTTCTCATCCGGGCCGGCCAAAGAATCGAAGATGATTGGCGTAGTGCCGAACAAATAGCCGGGCAGCTGCGGACAAGTGCCATTTTCGATTATGTATTCATCTTGATGTCGCCGTGGATTCGTTTGCCATTCCTCCAAATTGATGATACAGTGCAGTTCGTCAATATCACCATCGAGATTGCCAACCATGGGGAGACTGTCAGGGTAAAAAGCATTTTCGGTTGCCCAACGAACGAGATTCTGTAATCTCCATATCCCAGAGGTCTCATCCCACTCTGACGCCAAATGCTTGTGGGAATCGAACTCTTGACTATAGGATGGCCGAAGATATACTATAACGTCATTTGCCCAGTTAGGTATAAATCCGCAATAGTATGTGCATGCCACTCCAAAACCCTCTGCGAGAGGTTTGCCATGTGGTGTGCAGTCTATAGTACCAAAAACCACATAATCAAATTCCAGAGGCCAGTCGAGGTGAAACCACCAGATGGCCTTTTTCCGGAATATGTCATTATTTTCTATATACTCACCAGCCAAATCAACATTCTGCTTTAGGCTTGCATAACCGGGATCATTTTTGGATGTAGCGAGAATCGAAATTGTTTCTATGGTTTCTCCAGGTACCAGGTCATATAAACCATAGGTTACGATAGTAGAGAGATCCTCGCAGGAGTCAAGAGCCGCTGTCGAGGGACCGTCGATTCCTGTCATTAAATCATAAAGAATAGAATCAGCCACAGTTACGGCGTCATTCCCGCATGAACCGGTCGTAGTCGTATTGATGTAATATTCATCGTTTTCAATAGTAATATAGTTCTTGAAGGGATCCTCATTCTTGTACGAAGCGATACCGCCGGCGCGATTGGCCAGTGACAGAGTATCGCATTCATCATTCCAGCAGGTATACTGGTAAATCAGATTCCTTGTCGCGTCATAGCCGGACTCGTTATCCGAGGCGGCATGCAGCGAATCGTAGTTCGGAATATCCCAATCGAGGATTTCGCCGACGGCTACCCCGGTTAATGTCACTTCGGTCCGATTCCAAACCGTTGTTCGCTTAATAATGAAACAAGAGTATACTTCAGACTTCGGGGCGAAATATTCGACCGTAACTCCAATGGCAGAGTCGGCTGTGATAAATTCACAAACTGCATAGGTGTATTCAGACGAGGCTGTACTGCTAACTATTAATGGTACGACAGGTCGGAAAGCGTGATCGCTGCCGTAATAGTTGTCATAAATGCTGTAGTAGCATTGGTCGCGATCAACGCAGATAATCGGCGAGCCGTCATGAAGGTAAATATCGGCGCAATCATCCGGATCGTCAGTTAAATCCAGTGATTGGTTGCTGTGGTTACCACTCATCCGCCCGGTATTGTCAATCCACAGATTCTTGGCGGGAGTGGTGATGACAGCCGATTCGGGCAGAACATAATCATCCGAAACTATGATAGAGAACGGAATCACCCGATCGGTCGGCGGAGTATCGCCGGCCTGGTGCGTGACCGTGATATTACCTTCGACGGTGACATTATTGGTCTCGCCGGAGGTTGTCATCTGGACGGTCACATCGACCTCGCCTCCCGCAGCCGCTATGCTTATACCGGAATTGGGAGTGCAGGTCACGCTGGTATTACCGTTGCCTGGGACAGTGATGGCCGTGGCAATACTGACCGGAGTGTTGGGCAGAATACCGTTGTTTTCCATCATCAGGACAAAGGTCGTGTCGTCGGTCGTGCCGAGGACGAATATCGGCTGGCCGACGCACAGGCCGTAACCCGGACCGGCGTCATCCGAATAATCCGGTTCGGGAACGGCTTCACGGCACGGATAGGCCACCCAGTTGACCGGGTTGACCGTCCAGACGCCGGATTCGGTCTGAACGCAGCCGCCCGGAGCATAGTCATTGATATAAATAAGATCAAGGACTTCTTCACCAGGGAAAGAGGTTTCGCAGGTGTCGGTACGACCATAGCGGGCCATCGATGACCAGTACTCACTATTGCAAGTTCCGGGGCCGCTCATGTCGCCAGGGATACACCCGGTCGGGCTGGTTGTTGCCGTTACTTTCTGAGCTCTATCCCATGCGCCGTATATCGGGTCATAAACCGACATATACAGCATACCGCTTACGACGGTATTTGTGGCGTCAAAATAGGCGCAGGGATTGTCTCTGTCACCGAACTGAGTGTAGCAAGTATAAAGTTTGCCGTCGCACTGTGATAGTGTAGGCTTAGCTGCGTCGGAACCCCAGGCATGACCGTAGCAGGTACAACCGGTATCCCAGTCAGCTTTGACTACGGTGCGGATGGCGTCAGTACTCTGATTCCAGTGGTAAATGATGCCTTGACGACGATAAATAGAGGTGGTGTCGATCCACCGACGACAACCCCAGGCGATCTGGAGATAATCGTTGACACCGTCGATATACCACAAGGCTGTTATATCGCAGTAGGCCTTGTAGTCGTCCATCGGATCGTAAAGAGTCAGGTTACCACCGTTGGCATTATAACCACCACCAATACCTAGGTCAACGGTATTACCGATCGACGGGCCGACATTGGCGGCGCCGGGACCGGAGGTGTTTTCCCAGCTGGCGCCATTGTCATTTGAAATAGCAAACCAGATGTCGTTTTCATACTGGCTGTTGAATTCGCTCGGGGTATCGCGCTTGTAATCAACCGGAGAATTCCAGATAATGGCAACCTTGTCGCTGATAGGAGAGGAGGCAACCGTCACGTTAATGTTCATCGAGGTATCGATCAGGCGCTGGTAGGACCAAACGCCGAGGCCGGTACCATAAGGACCAACACGACGATAATACGAGAAAGTCTGCGGATCACCGTTGGCTCCACCAGACTCGGTCGTTACCATGTGCAGAATGAATTCGGCGCCGTCGATATCGATATCGATCTTGGGCCAGATATTCTCATTGCCGGGGCCGGTGCCGTTGTTCTGATACCAGCCATAGAAGTCAGGATTGCTAAAGTCAGAGGTGAAAACACCGAAAACAGGGCCCCCGGCTGGGAAATCCCAGTAGGCCTTGGCATGATAGGTACCGTCGTCATTCTCGTGCGCGGTCGGAACGCCCCAGGAATTGGCGGCATCAATGTTATGCGCATCCATGCCGACATAACCGGCATAGTTGGCCTCAATACGGATACCGCCTGCGTCAAAAATAATGCCGCAATCTTTGATATCATAGGCTTGATATCCGATACCACGGCCGGAACCCAGAGTGTCGCCAGTCTGTGATGTCCAGCCGAAGTGGATATAATGACCGTAGGGGGTGAAAGGGTTCGAGAAATCTCTCCGGTGTTCGACCTGGCGACCCATGGTGCAGTTGTGTTGGTTATCAAATGTTGTATAGCCGATGGTTGCGATGATTCCCTCGCCAGCTTTGGCGCCTCGGAGATTTCTCTTGGGGGGTCCGGGAGGGGCGGTGTACTCGGAGCCGGTTAGACTGGGGAAACTATAAACCGGCGCAAGGCGGGCAGGGATGGATACTCGGCACTTGAACGGCTTTTGCGGTTTTTCAGCGCTTAAGGTTACTGTTGTCGTTGCCAAGGTGAATAATAATATTGTGAAGAAAAATGAGGAGATAGGGAATAGTGCAGTAAAATTCTTCTTCATACTAACCTTCCTTTCGAATGTAGATATGAAGCAGGGGTATAAATTTGTGTTGAATTTTCGTGATGCGTTAAGCCACCCAATAATAAAATAGGGCATCGGTTCTTTTTATGCAAGAGATATTTGCTACAAAAGGGCGTTAATTTGATATTAATCGGTATCACTTTTTAATATCACATCCTCAAAAAACGTTTTTTTATTCCGATTTTATGATTGACAACTGCACATGTGGGCAGTATTGTTGAAGTAGAAGAAATAATGCCATTCCACGGAGGGAATATGGGCGTGAGAAAGAAGCTGACCGACCGGCAGAAACAGATATTGAAATATATCGAGGAGATGATCAACAATTCCGGTATGCCTCCGACGATCAGGGAGATCGGCAGTAAATTCGATATCACCTCGACCAACGGCGTCAGGTCGATACTGGATGCCCTTGAGATCAAGGGGTATATCAGACGTCAGAAGCTGGTGTCGCGCGGTATTGAGCTTGTCAGGCGGAGTGTGATCAATTTTAACCGGGTGCCGCTGGTCGGGTCGGTGCCGGCCGGTTTGCCGATTACGGCGATCGAGAACCGCGAAGGGGAAATAGCGGTTGACAGATCGTTTTTGCCCAATGAGGAAGTGTTTTGCCTGCGGGTCAAGGGCGAGTCGATGATCAATGCCGGAATTTTTGACGGTGATTTTGTCCTGGTCGACAAGAATATCTCGCCGCTGCGGGGGGATATAGTCGTGGCGGTGATCGGTGAGGAGGCGACGGTCAAGAAGTTTTACCCGGAGAAAAGGCGGGTGCGCCTTGAGCCGCAGAACGAGGCATTCGGGCCGATTATAGTCGAGCAGAACACACCCGGTTTTTATATTGCCGGTCGGGTGGTGGGGCTGATGCGGCGGATGCGTTAGAGGGCTGATTGCGTTTGATAACATTGGTTGAAAGGTTATTTTAAGGGGTGACGATGAGTAAAATATTCGGTAGTTTTTATATTTTTGTAACTCTTTTGTTATTAGTGTGTAAGAGTGATATTTTAAACTTATGGTTTATATAGATTGGTCGGTCATGTATCAGGAAATGGATGAGCCTATTGAGGTTGTGGTTTTATTTCAGAGCAGCAAGATGAAGCCGTCGCGGTTTCGCTGGAAGGACCGGGTGTACAAAATATCGGAGGTGACCGGCGACTGGAAAACCGATGTCGGTTCTTATCGTATCAGGCATTTTGCGGTGGTTGACGCCTCATCCAATTTTTTTCAATTGTCTTATGACGAGCGCAAAACCAGTTGGGTTATCAGCAAAATCTGGGTGGAATGATGGTCGATTTTTCCCCGGTTATAATTCATGTCGATATGGATGCTTTTTTTGCCGCGATTGAGGTCCGTAACAATCCCGGCCTGAAAGGCAAGCCGGTTATGGTCGGCGGCGGAATTAACGCTCGCGGAGTGGTATCTACCTGTTCCTACGAGGCCCGTAATTACGGGGTTCATTCCGGGATGTCGACGGCGAAGGCGCAGAAGTTATGCCCTGATGGTATCTTTATATCAGCCGGGTTGAGAGGATATGTATATGCGTCGGCCTGTCTGCAGAAAATTTTCGAAAAGTATTCTCCATTGGTACAGCCGAGCAGTGTCGATGAGGCCTTCCTTGATATCACCGGAACGGAACGATTGTATGGCGGTCCGGTCGATCTGGTGCGGCGGTTGAAAGATGATATCCGTGAAAAGTTGAACCTGACCTGTTCGGTGGGAATATCGCCATCGAAGTACCTGGCCAAGATGGCATCGGGGTTGAATAAACCGGACGGGATCACAGTAATGGATCGGAACCGATTCAAGGTGGTCTTTTATCCGCAGCCGGTCGATGCCTTGTGGGGAATCGGGGAGAGCACGAAGAATGCCCTGGCCAAAAAAGGAATTCATACAGTAGAAGACTTGGCCGGGTCGGATGCGGAATTTCTCAAAAGGATATTCGGTAAAAACGGGTACGGTCTTTCATCTATGTCGCGGGGAGGGGATAATTCTGAAGTCAAAAGTTTCCCCGATATGCCACATGACAAATCGATGTCTCATGAAACGACCTTGAGGGTGGATATCCAGGACCCGTCGTTGATCCGGGCGACGATTCTGTGGTTGTCCGATAAGGTGTCTCGCCGGATGAGAAAAAGCGGATATATCGGGAGGACGATTTCGATCAAGGTCCGTTCATCCGATTTCCAAACGATCACCAGATCATATACGCTTACCAGGTCGACGGACCGATGCGATGTTATCTTTCAAAATGCAATCAGGCTAATACCCAAAGAGTACGGAATGAAGATCAAGGTCAGACTATTAGGGGTCCGGGTGTCTCATCTGAAGAAAATAAGAGCCGGATATGAAGACGAAAGAAGTCCTGATAAGGATGAATCATGTCAGCTTGAACTGTTAAGCGATGCGGTGGAAACGCACGTTACACAACTTACCAGCGCCGTTGATGCTATCCGTGACAAATATGGTGAGCATAGCATCAAACTTGCAGGCACGATGCGCAAGTCCGTTTACTATTTGTGATTTATTTAACCACTGATCCGGCCAATTCTCTTGACTTTCGCCTATTATGTGTTATGTTTTGGGGGGAATAAACATATAAAATGGAAGTTTAACATGAGTACAAAATCCAATACAACGGAAATAGAAAATATGACTATACCAGAAAAATGGGGAGTCACATCCCACGTCATGGAACTTGAGACCTCGATTATCCGGGAGATTCTCAAGTTATCCTCGCAACCGGGAATTATTTCTTTTGCCGGCGGTCTACCTGCTCCTGAGCTTTTTCCGGTAGAGGACCTCAAGGAAGCAGCCAACAGGGCTATTGACAAATACAAAGATAAAGCGCTTCAATATTCAATTTCGATGGGAGTACTGGAATTTCGTGAAGAGATAGCGAAATATGCTTGTCGTCGCACGAAAGGTATCACGGCTGCAAACGTTCTGATTACCTCGGGATCCCAGCAGGGTCTCGACCTGATCGGACGCGCTTTCATTGATCCCGGCGACTATGTCATTTGCGAGGCCCCGACTTATGTGGGAGCTTTGCAGGCTTTCAATTTCTTCCAGGCTCGTTATGCGACCGTGCCGATGGATGAAAACGGAATGATCGTCGATGAAGTTGAAGACGCGATAAAGAAGTACCATCCGAAATTCATTTACGTTGTCCCTAATTTCCAGAACCCATCGGGAATAACGATGTCGCTCAAACGGCGTCTGCAGTTGATCGAAATCGCCAACCGGTATGATATACCGATCGTCGACGATAATCCGTACGGCGATTTGCGCTTTTCCGGTGAACCGGTCGATTCGCTCTGCTCGCTGGGGGGAGACACAATCATCAGCCTTTCGACTTTTTCCAAGATAGTAGCGCCGGGATTCCGGATTGCCTGGATGATCGCCACTCCTGAAATGATGCCGGTATTTGAAAAGGTCAAGCAATGCGGTGATCTTCACACCAGCACTTACGGCCAGTATGTACTGCTGGAGTATATGCGGATGAACAAGATCGACGCTCATCTGGAGAAGATCAAGGCCACTTACGGGGCTCGCCGTGACTTGATGATAAAAGCTATCCAGGAGTATTTCCCAGCCGAGGTGCAGTATACGGAGCCGGAAGGCGGTCTCTTCCTGTGGGTGACATTGCCTAATGGCATGTCGGGTAAGGGGCTTTTGCCGAAGGCGATCGAGGCCAAGGTCGCCTATGTTTACGGTTCTCCGTTCTTCCCCAACGGCGGCGGTAATGAAACCCTAAGGCTTAATTACTCCAATGCCAACGAAGAGCAGATTGTGGAAGGGATTAAGCGCCTGGGGAAAATTATCAAGGAGAACATGTAGGACTTTATCCTGCGATAATAATATTCCTGCCTGATTATCGAAGGCAGGCAAATGATAATTTAAAAACCCGCCTTTTAAGGCGGGTTTTTTTTGATTTACAGGGAGGAGATTTTAGTGTAATTTGCAGGTTATGACGACGTTACCATTTACAAAATATCAGGCATTGGGGAACAGTTTTATCGTCCTCGATGATGTTCAGGAGCGGGGCAAATTAAAAAAGTATGAACGCCTGGCGACCCGGATATGTGATCCGGCGGTGGGGGTCGGCGCCGATGGGATGATGATTATTTCCAAACCGGATGACTGTTATCGACTTGATATTTACAATGCCGACGGCAGTTGGGCCGAGAAATCGGGTAATGGGGTGCGGATCGGAGCCATGCATCTTTTGAGTCGGGGCATGGTTGAAGGCAAGGCGATCGAGGTCATGACCGGCTCAGGTTTGTCGACGGTGACGTTTCACAGCGGCAACGATGACAAGCGAGTTATATCGGCTTCGCTGGGGCGTCCCGAATTTGAAACCTCGTTGATCCCGATCAAAAGTTCCGGCAAATACTTTATTAACCAGAAAGTATCCTGCGCCGGCAGATCGTATGTTGCCTCGGCCGTATCGGTCGGTAATCCTCACCTGGTCTTGTTTTGCGAAAATTTCGATTTTGACTGGGAGGAGATCGGATCGATTCTGGAAGTCGAACCTGTTTTTTCCAACCGGATAAATGTCGGCTTTGTGGTTGTCAATAACGAATCGGAAATCGAAGTGCGTGACTGGGAACGGGGGGTCGGGCCGACGACCTCATCCGGAACCGGTGCGGCGGCTGCAGTGGCGGTTTCCATCATGCGCGGTTTCACCGAGCGGAGAGTCAAAGTATTTACATTGGCGGGGGCGATGCAGGTAAGCTGGGATAATAAATCGGATGAATTGATTATCAAAGGCCCGGTGGAACAGATCACTTCCGGTACCTACCACGGCAAATGATAACAGTACTGCTATAGAATGCTGACGGGAATTAGAAATGGTATAGTGACTTATGTCCGCGATTTGCGGTGTTTGACGCCCAATGCCCGCAAGTACCTGCTTGGTTCCTTCTTTATCGGAATGACCTTCTCATCGTTTATGCTGCTTCTCAATCTGTATTTACGTGAATGCGGTTATACCGAAAGTTTTATCGGGCGGGTTCTTTCGGCAGGAGCGCTGGGAATGACGCTGGTGTCGATTCCGGGCGCGGTGCTTCTCTCCCGAATCAAACTAAAACCGATTTTAGTATTTTCCACAATCATGTATGTGATGTGCGGGTTGGTTACCATTTACACCGATGTCAAGCTGGTTATCTGGGTCGCATACTTCTTTGCCGGAGCGATGATGACTTTTTATCGAATCGCCTCGGCTCCGTTTTTTATGCGCAACTCATCGTCGACCGAGCGGCCGTATCTGTTTTCACTCAATTTCGGAATTGCCGTTGCCGCCGGTGTCGTCGGTTCTTTTCTGTTTGGGAAGCTGGTGCACTTATTCGTGGCAAGTTTCGGCTATGATATGCTCTGGGCCCATCGGTTATCATTGACGGTGGGGTTGTCGTTCTCGCTTTTCGCCCTGATTCCATTTGCCCTGCTGGCAATGCCGAAAAAGATTCAGGAGGAAGACAAGCTGCATCTCGACCGGAAGGTCTTCAGGAGTATGAAGGGGATATTCCTAAAATTGACGCTGCCGTATTTTATCGTGGGAACCGGCGCCGGGATTATTATCCCATTTCTCAACCTCTTCTTCCGTGACCGGTTCGGGCAGTCATCGGAGAATATCGGCTTCTATTACGGTCTGGTGAATCTCACCATGTTTGTCGGCATTATGGCCGGTCCGGTATTGGCGCGGAAATTAGGGATGGTGCGAACGATTGTTTTTACGCAACTGGCCTCGATCCCGTTTATGCTTGTTCTGGCCTTCAGCTATAATTTTCCGCTGGTCTTTTTCGCTTTTCTGCTGCGGGGGGCATTGATGAATATGGGGCATCCGATCGGGACCAATTTCGCCATGGAAATGGTGCCGAAGGCATACCATGGCCTGATGAATGCGCTGTTGATGCTGGCGTGGACTTCATCGTGGATGATCTCGACCCAGATCGGCGGGATGGTCATCGAATCATACGGCTATACCGTATCTCTGGTGACCGCGATACTGTTTTATGTCGTTTCCTCGGTGGTGTACTACGTTTATTTCCGGAAAGCGGAACGGTTTACTCCCGAAGGGGTCGTGATCCAGAGTGAGTACCGTATGACCGGGTAGAAAACGCCGTCGCTTGCCTTTCTGAAAAATCATTGCGTTCTCATCCGGGCTTGTTTACATTGGCAGACGAACCAACAGAAAGTGGATTTGATGGATATAAGTTTTAAAAATGAAATCGCAACCGCAATCGGCCGTGCAGTACGGAGTGCATACGGGGATAAGCTTCCGGAAATTTACGGCGCTTTTAAGACCGATGAAACGGGATTCGACGTTTTTATTGAGAGTAAACTGGAAATTCCGAAAGATATAAAACTCGGCGATTATGCTTTTCCGACTTTCGTTCTGGCTAAAATCGTCAGAGAAAAACCGGTGGAAATCGCCGGCAAGATAGCCGGTTTGCTCGATAATGACAGTTTCAGCGTTGCCGGACCGTATATAAATTGCACCGTTTCAACCTCGCGGGTGGCGGAGACTATTCTTCCGCAAATATTCGAGCGCGGCGGCGGATTTGGCGGCAGCACCATAGGTGAGGGGAAGAAAATTGTAATCGATTTCTCATCGCCGAATATCGCCAAACCATTCGGTGTCGGTCATCTTCGTTCCACTGCGATCGGAAATTCGCTTTACCGGATATTCGAAAAGCTCGGATTTGAGTGTGTCGGAGTCAATCATCTCGGTGACTGGGGAACGCAGTTCGGAAAGATGATTCTGGCTTTTATCAAATGGGGCGACCGCAAAGAACTGGAAAAAGAACCGGTTAAATACCTGTACGACCTTTATGTCCGCTTCCACCGCGAGGAGGAGGAAGACCCGTCATTATCGGATGATGCGCGTAACTGGTTTAGGAAATTGGAAAAGGGCGATTCCGAGGCGGTCGAGCTCTGGAATCTTTTTAAGGATTATTCACTGCGGGAATTCGAACGGATTTACAAAATCCTGGGCATCAAGTTTGATCATTACACCGGCGAGTCGTTTTATAACGATAAAATGGATGCTGTTATCGAGCGTCTGGATAAGGCCGGTCTGACTAAAATGTCTCAGGGAGCCTTGATCGTCGACCTGGAAGAATATGGTATGACACCCTGCCTGTTGCGAAAGGCTGACGGTGCGACGCTTTACTCCACGCGCGATCTGGCCGGGATATTTTACCGGCATGAATCGTATGATTTTCACAAGGCTGTTTATGTCGTCGGCTCGGCTCAGCAGGATCATTTCAAACAGGTGTTCAAAGTAATCGAGTTGCTGGGCGAGGACTATGCCGACCGGTTGGTGCATGTTGGGTTCGGCTGGATCAAGTTTGCCGATAAGGCGATGTCAACTCGCAAAGGCACGGTGATCTTTCTGGAAGATGTGATCGACACGGCGACCCGAAAAGCAACCGAGATCATCATGAAGAAAAATCCCGACCTGCCGGATATTGAGGCGACAGCGCAGATGATCGGTCTGGGGGCGATAATATTTGCCGACCTGGGCGTGAAGAAGCATAAAGATGTTAATTTCTCCTGGGAGGAAGTTCTCAATTTCGAGGGTGAGACCGGACCGTACTTGCAGTACACTCATGCTCGCCTATCGGCTCTTCTGCGTAAGTATGAAAAAGATGTGGCGGCGGATGTTGATTTCGGGCTGTTCCAATCGCTCGAAGAGAAGGCGCTTTTGATGCATCTTTACCGATTTGATTCGGTGATCGAAATTGCTGCAGAGAAATATGAACCGAATTTTATAGCCGAATACCTCCTGGAATTGGCGGCGGTATTCAATCGTTTTTATCAGCGCAAAGATACGCATGGGAAACTGATTAAAATTATTTCGGATAACGAGCAGGAAACCGGGGCGCGGATGCTCCTGGTTGCCGGGGTGCGGACGGTTATGAAGGAAGGCCTGCGCTTGATGGGAATCGAGGCCCCGGAACAGATGTAGCAGCGAAGCTGTGTTGTGGCAGTGGCCACGAAGTGGTAGGGACCACTGGGTGGTAGGGACCACGAAGTGGCAGAGGCCATATAGGATATATACCGATGCGATTGAGAATGGAGATTGAACAGTGGCGGAAGTGATTGTAAAGAGAGCTGGTAAACTTCAGGGACTTCTGGCGATGCCGGGCGATAAGTCGATATCTCATCGGGCGGCATTGATAAGTCTGCTGTGTGATGAGAAAATAGAGATTAAGAACTTCGCTGATGGTGCCGATTGCGGTAATTCGCTTAGAGCGGTAGAGATGCTGGGCGGCGGAGTGGAGCAGGATGGTCAGACGGTCCGGCTGACGCCTCCTGAGAGCGGTATTAAATCTCCCACTGATCCTATCGACTGCGGTAATTCCGGAACGACGATGCGTCTTCTATCCGGAATATTAGCCGGGTCCGGTGTCGAAGCGCGGGTGGTCGGTGATGAATCGCTGATGAGTCGTCCGATGAAGCGGATTGTCGATCCTCTCCGGCAGATGAATTCCGATATACAGGCTTCCGAGGAGGGAGTGGCGCCTCTTGATATCAGACCGGGCTCGGTGATATCGATCGACTATATCATGCCGATCGCGTCGGCTCAAATTAAATCATGCCTGCTGCTGGCCGGGCTGGCATCGGGAACAAAGGTAACTGTCAGAGAAAAGCTGCTGACGCGCGATCATACCGAACGGATGATTAATTTTCTTGGTGGCAAGGTTGCGGTTGAAGATATCGTGCCGCAGATTATTCCCGATCCGGATGATCCTCGCAAAAAGAAAAAAGTACTGGCGACCGATGAGTATAAAAGGACAGTGTCAATTACTCCGGAAGGGCGCCTGAATGGTGGTGTCATCGATGTTCCGGGCGACATTTCAACGGCGGCGTATTTTATTGCGGCGGCCATGATTGTACCGGGTAGTCATCTGATTTTGCATAATGTAGGCGTTAATCCTACTCGAAATGCTTTTCTCAATGTCGCTCGACAGATGGGTGGCGAGATAAAAATTAAAAATCGCCGGGAATTGTCAGGCGAACCGGTGGCTGATATCGAAGTCACATATGGGCCCTTGAAGCCGCGCAAAATATCCGGAGCGATGATTCCCAACCTGATCGATGAAATTCCGATTCTGGCGGTGCTGGCAGCCTCGATGAAAGGTACGACAATTATTCGTGATGCCGAAGAATTGCGGCACAAAGAATCGGATCGCATTCGGGCGGTGGTCGATAACCTGGGCGCTATGGGAATAAAAATCGGCGAATTTCCGGATGGATTTGCCATTGAGGGGACGGGGGAAATCAACGGAGCCGAGATCGATTCGTTTAATGATCATCGGATTGCCATGGCGTTTGCGGTGGCCGGATTGGCCGGGCATGGAAAGACCGTGATCGGCAACAGCGAGGCGGCCGCCGTTTCGTGTCCGAATTTTTATACGATGCTTGAGGGTTTGCGGCTAAAATGAGCCGTTCTCTTCATTTCGGACTGGTGGGGCATAATATCTCGTATACATTGTCACCCGCGATTTTTGAGGCGCTGTTTGCGATTACGGGTAAAAGCGGAGACTTTACGGTTATCGATGTTCCCTCAGCAGGTCTGGGTGCCGAACTGGAAAAGATGCGAGCATGGGACGGTTTTTCGGTTACTGTTCCGCATAAGCAGAGTGTGATTTCCGAGATGTCTTTTGTTTCCGAAGCGGCCCGCGAAATCGGGGCGATAAATTCCGTCAGGGTTAAAGAGAGAAAGTTTTTCGGGCATAATACCGATGCCGATGGATTCATTTTACCGATGCGAGAGTTTTGCCTCAACCGACCTCGGATTCTGATATTGGGTAATGGCGGAGCGGCCCGGGCTGTGATGTGGGCATTGATTCGCGAGTATCCGAGATCTGAGATTTGTGTCTGCGGCCGAGACAAGCGAAAGGTTGGGGAGTTTATTGACAATTTCCGTTTTGCGCCGGGCGGAAATGGAAAAGCTCAGGCATTGAGCTATGATGATATCGGGAAAAATGATCGATATGATTTGGTAATTAATTGCACGCCGGTTGGAAGTATGGCCTGTCCCGATTTATCACCATTGCCTGAGAGTTTTGGCTACGAAGGATGTCAGGTCTGCTATGATCTGAATTATCGCCCGGCCAGGACTTTGTTTTTACAACGGGCTGAAGCAGCCGGTTGCCGGATAATCGGAGGTTTGCCGATGCTTGTCAGGCAGGCGGTAATGTCGTATAATATCTGGACCGGAAGTGAGTCCGAAATCGAAAAGGTCAGTAACGAGGTCATGGAACTGCTGAGGAAGGACAATCGAGGAGTCGATGTATGAAAGATTTACCTGAAGTAATACTACTGTGCGGATTTTCCGGATCGGGCAAAACCGAAACCGGGGAGAAGTTGTCAGCCCTGCTGGAATATGGATTCACCGATACCGATGCCACTGTCGAAGAAGTGATGAAAAAGTCAATCTCTGAAATTTTCCTTAAGCTGGGCGAAGCCAAGTTTCGGTTTGCCGAATCTGACGTTTTGCGTATGGCGATGAAACGCCGGCCGCAGGTGATTTCCCTCGGAGGTGGCACGATCGCCGACGACAACAGCCTGTCTTATGTCAAAGATAATGGTTTCTTGATTTACCTCAAGGTAAGTCCGGAAACGATTTTCGAGCGGGTGAAAAAAAGCCATCTGCGTCCGATGTTGCAGACTTTTTCCAAAGATATCGAGGATCAGAAAGAAATTGTTATGCAGCGGATCAACGATTTGCTGGTGGAGCGGGAAAGATTTTACCTGAAAGCCGATATGGTGGTCGATACCGAGAGTAAATCGGTTGAAGAGGTCGCTGCGGAAATAGAGGCGAATCTTAAAAGCGATGGATAAAAACGGTCAAATAATTGTCCGGGCCGGGGATGAGCGTTACCCGGTGGTATTTTCCGATTATCGGGCTCGCCTGAAGCCGTATGTCAAAGGCGCATCCAAAATCGTGGTGGTGTCAAATGCGACGGTGTTCGCCCTGCACGGGCCATCGTTCATAAAGAAATTCCTTCCGGCGAAAAGTAATGTTATCCCGATCATGATCGGCGACGGTGAACGATATAAAACTCAGCGAACGGTTGATTTGCTGTATGATCAGTTCTTTGAAATCGGCCTGGACCGGGGTGATGTGATCATAGCATTCGGCGGGGGCATTGTCGGCGATGTGGCCGGATTCACGGCGGCAACGTATATGCGGGGTGTCAATTTAGTGCAGGTCCCGACAACGTTATTGGCTATGGTTGATTCTTCGATTGGCGGCAAGACCGGTGTCAACCACCGTTTGGGTAAGAATCTGATCGGAGCTTTTTATCAGCCGCGAGCGGTTGTCGTCAATCCTGACTGGCTGGTTACGCTGGGAGAGCGGGAGATGATCGGAGGACTGGCGGAGATAATCAAGGCCGGCTTTCTTTCATCGAAAAAACTGTTAAAAGCGGCGACGGCGACGGATACGCGATATCATCCCGACGATAAAGATGCGGTGATATCGCTAATAAGATCGGCAATTAGATTCAAGGCAGGGATCGTGGGTCGTGATGTGCGTGACCTCGGGCGGCGTGCGATTCTTAATTTTGGACACACCTTTGCTCATGCAATAGAAAAGGTAGAGGGATACCGTAATTTCCAGCATGGTGAGGCGGTGATGGCCGGGATGGGGGGAGCGTTATACCTTTCGCATATTACAGGGCGTCTTTCCGAGGCCGACTTAAAGTTGTATATTGAATACCTGACTCCTTTTCTGGTTCGGCTGCGAAAGCTAAAAAGGGATGCGAGTGATTATTTATCACCGCTTGCGGTCGATAAAAAGAGTAAGCGAGGAAAGCGGGTATTTGTCCTTCTTGAAAAGGTCGGGCATCCTGCTGTTGCCGTTGTCAGATCGGATTCCAAAGTGATGGATAGTATTGAATTTATGAAGGAACTGGTCAATAACCGGGAGAAGATGTGAAGAAGTTGCTATTAATCAACGGTCCCAACCTCAACATGCTGGGAACCCGGGAGCCGGAAATATACGGCCTCACAACTTTGCCGGAAATTGTGAAGATGGTCCGGGCCAGGGCCGAGCAGATGGGGCTGGCGGTGGAGCCGTTTCAAAGCAATCATGAGGGCGGTCTGATTGATTTTATCCAGGCGGAATATCAAAAGGCCAATGGAATTATTATCAATCCCGGGGCATTGACGCATTACGGATACTCGCTGCGCGATTGCCTGGCCGGCACCGGATTGCCGGTGGTCGAGGTCCATCTTTCGAATATTCAGAAAAGGGAAGAATGGCGCAAAATATCAGTTCTGACAGATATCTGTATCGGTTTGATCAGCGGTATGGGCGTTGAGGGTTATCTGATGGCGCTGGAGCATTTCAAGGATGAATGAGGGTGTTATGAAGTACTTTATCCTGTCTGCCATGGTGGCGGTAATGATTACGGGCGGGCTGCTGTCATGCAGTACCAAGCCTGCCCCCCGAGGGGATATGTCCGCCTTTGTTGACGAATTTGAGAAAAAGGCGGAATATCTGGACCAGCAGGTTTCACTCTATGAGTGGGAGTATCTAAGTCGTGGCCGGTCCGATTCGCTTGAGTATTATAAGGATCTTTCCCGGGCGCTGTTGTCCAATCCACAACAACTGGCTGATATCAAGAGTCAATTGTCGCGCGTCCAGGAGGGTATATCCCTCAGGAAGCTGGACTTGATCTACAGGCGGTGTTTGCGAACGGTAATCGATGCCGATCCCAATATTTCCCCGATAATCGACTCACTGGTCGATTACCGGGCCGGGATAAGTTCAACATATGAAGGTTCGAGTTATTCATTTGAACAATTGGGGCAAATACTGGCGGCCGAGAGTGACCGTTTCAAAAGACGGACCATATTTGCATCACAGGCAGCATCGGGCGGAAAACTGGCCGAAGGAGCGGTGTCATTGGCCCGGATGCGCAACCATATCGTCTCGCGTATGGGATATAATTCTTATTATGATTTAATGTTGCAGGCGGATGGGATTGATAAGTCCGATTTACAAAAGCTCCTGAATGATCTGGATCGATTGTCGTCGGATAAATATCGGGCTGCTCTCGATTCTCTGATGAAATCAACCGGGATTGATGATCTTCGATTATGGGATATAGGTTATATTTTCCAGCAGACCGAATCGCGGGTGGCTCAATATTTTACGGCCGATAAGCAACGGACCCTTTTGGAATCGACTCTGGCCGGCCTGGGGTTCAAACTCCGCGCCCGCCCGATATATTTTTTACCGATGGTCGCAACGGATTATAAACCCGACGACGGGATAGTCACGAGGCATATCCCCGATGATATTCGAATTCCGACCAGTATTGAAGACGGTCCACGGTCGCTGGCACGTCTTTTTGCTCAGGCCGGCCGGGCGTTGTATGCCGTTCACATAGACGCTCAAGATCATTTGCTGACCATGCCTCCGGCGCCATGTTTTGAAAAGGGAATGGCTCGCATAATTACCGGCCTGACGGAGTTGAGCGACTGGCGCCGCAAATATGCAGGGATGCCGGAGCCGCTGGTTCTAGCTTTGCAGACACAGTGCGATTTTCGTCATTTATACAATCTGCGGATGGCATTGTTGAACACTACTTTTGAACGGGCGTTATACTCCGATCCATTCGCCGATATGAAACAGGTCTATGGCGATCTTTTTGAAAAATATATGATGTTTCCCCTCGACGGTGATTATTATCCCTGGGTAGCGCAGATTGATTTTATCGCGCATCCTGTCAGTCTTCAAAACGATCTGCTCGGCGATTGTATTGCCGCTCAGACCTATCATTATCTGTCCGACAAATATGGCGCTGTTCTGGATGATCAGCATACCAGGGAATTTCTGGTCCAGAATTATTACCGTTTTGGCAGCAAGGATGATTGGCAAACGCTCCTGGAACGGGGAACCGGAGAAAAGTTGCAGGCGGGATATTATTTGGACTTCCCTTGTGATTGACCTGGAATAAAAAATCAGTATATTCTCCAGGGAGGGCAATGATTGCCCTCCCTTTTTATTATGAATAAAGACGAGCAAATATATACGGAAGGATCGATCCTCAGATCGGTCTGGCGACTGGGATGGCCGGCGGTTACCTCGATGTTTTTCGAGACGTTCTTATCGATCACCGATGCTATCTGGGTCGGACGGTTGGGGACAGTGGAAATGGCAGCGGTAACGTCGAGCATGTTTCCTATCTGGACTTTCTATTCATTGCTATTGATTATACCGACCGGAGTACTGGCCATCATCTCACGAGCCGTCGGCGCCCGCAAGGAAGAGGATGCCAGTCGAGCGGCCCGACAGAGCCTTCTGTTTGCCATATGGATCGGGATTGCCTTCAGCCTGATCGGTCTTGGAATAAGTACACCGATTTTTCGCTTGATGGGCACGGAAGAGGCCGTCTCCATATTGGGTATCGATTACCTGCGAGTCTTTTTTATCGGCTCGATTTTCTTTGTCGTAAACGAGACCTTTTCCGGAATTTTCCGAGCCGCGGGCGACGCCAAAGCACATCTTATCGGATCGATAGTGGCGGTGATAATAAATATCGGCCTCGATCCGCTCCTAATCTTCGGCGTGGGGCCGTTTCCGGAATGGGGGACGACCGGCGCCTCAATCGCCACCGTGATAGCGGCAGCCTGCGGTACTCTGGTGTATATATCGATGATTATGCGCGGGCGGTTGCGTTACCCTCTGAAATTCCGTTTGTGGGAGAAATTGAATTTCCGGATAGGTTTGAGTATTCTGCGGATTGGATTTCCTCCGGCGATCTCAGGAGTGGTCTTTTCAGTTATATATATATTTATAAATCGGATTGTGGCTGATTTTGGAACGGTGTCGATTGCCGCGCTGATGATCGGCCATAGGATGGAATCGCTGTCATTTTTGTTATGTATCGGGATTTCAATGGCCGCTTCGACCCTGGTAGGGCAAAACCTTGGGGCCGGAAAGACCTTGCGGGCTGCCCGAGCAGCATGGACGACAGTCGGAATAAGTGTTGTCATAACAGGTGTTATCGCCCTGGCATTTCTGATATTTCCGCGTCAACTGGCCATGATTTTTATCAGAGATGAAGCGGTTATCGCGGTAGCGACGTATTATTTGCGGATTCTGGCTCTGTCTCAGATGTTCATGGCGGTTGAGATCGTTCTGGAGGGAGCTTTTGCCGGAGCTGGAAATACCGTCCCGTCGATGGCGGTTTCGATTCCCGGATCGATTGCTCGGTTGCCTCTGGCATACTATTTGTGTTATACTTTGGGGTTCGGTGTAAACGGAGTCTGGTGGGCGCTTTCTTTGACCACCGTAGCCAAAGCGATCGCCGTAGCCTATTGGTTCTGGCGGGGGAAGTGGAAGAAAACAGGTCTTATTGAGACATAGACGGCTTAGCCGGAAGAAAGGAAAGCAGCCTTGGAAAAGTACATACATTTTGAAATGTCGGGCGAGGAACATTATGGTAGAGTAGACGGCTCCAGTATTACCGTTCTCGATGGACCGTTCTGGCTGCGAAGCAAGCCGACCGGCGATACGGCCAATATTACGGATGTCAAGGTACTCTGCCCGGTGGAGCCGACCAAGATCATTTGCGTCGGGCTCAATTATCATATGCATGTCGAACAATCGCAGTCGGCCAACAAAGTCCCGGAGAATCCGGTCTTGTTCATGAAACCGCCATCTTCGCTGTTGGCTCCGGGGGGGGATATCATCTATCCTGACGGTATCGACCGGGTCGATTACGAAGCCGAACTGGCGGTCGTAATCGGACGCCGGGGGCACAAGATTCCAGAAGAGAAGGCTGACGATTATATCTTCGGTTATACCTGTCTTAACGATGTCACTGCGCGCAAGGTTCAGAAGGCCGACGGACAGTGGACCCGCGGTAAGGGATTCGACACCTTCTGTCCGGTGGGGCCGCATGTGGTTCGGGGTATTGATGTGTCCGATCTTTCGGTCGAGGCATTTTTAAATGGTGAGCAGAAGCAGTCCGGCCGGACCTCGGACATGATCTTCTCGGTTCCGTTTTTGGTTAATTTCATATCATCGATTATGACCCTGATGCCGGGTGATGTGATTTCGACCGGGACGCCTCAGGGAATCGATCCGATGCAGAAAGGCGACCGGATCGAGGTACGGGTAGAACATATCGGTTCGCTGATTAACACTGTCGCATAATTGGATGATTTAGTATCGGCCAGAGGAATATATGACTGAGAGATTATATTATCGCGATTCGTCGATTTTGACCTTTAAAGCCAGTGCGACGGGAATAGATCAGGCTGACGAATCTTACCGGGTGCGCCTCGATCGTTCGGCTTTTTATCCGACCTCGGGGGGACAGCTTTTTGATACCGGAAATCTATCCGGTATGAAGGTGGTCGAAGTTATTGATGAGGGTGGCGAGGTTTTTCATGTAATGAATGAGGCGCCGACCTTTAATGTTGGAGACAAAGTTTCCGGGAAGATCGATGCCGATCGGCGACGCGATAATATGCAGAAACATACCGGCCAGCATATCCTTTCGCGAGCTCTGATTGAAACCTGTCAGGCCGAGACGGTCAGCGCCCGCCTGGGTGATGATTACTCGACCATTGAGGTGAATCGTGAAAGTCTTACCGATGATGATCTCCTCCGGGCGGAGCTTTTGGCTAATGAAGTAATTTTTCAGGACCGTCCGGTGTCTATCGATTTTGTTCCCCATGACAAACTAAAGGAAATTCCTTTGCGCAAGATTCCGGATCGGGAAGAGGAGCAATATCGAATTATCACCATCAAGGATTTCGACTGGTCGGCCTGCGGCGGTACTCATTCGGAGGCGACCGGATCGGTCGGGGTGATCAAAATCACCGGCCAGGAGAAACTCCGGGGGAATCTCCGTATTCACTTCCTTACCGGAATGCAGGCGGTGGAAGATTATCGGTGGCGTTTTGATCAGATTGAAAGCATCTCGAATATATTTACCCGACATGGTCGTGAATCTCTGGAAGCAGTGGAGAACCTGGTCGCCGAAAATGGGCGTCTTAGAAAAAAGAATACCGAACTGAAACGGCAGATGCTTCCGACATATATTGACCAATGGTATAAGAATGCCATCGATATAAACGGTACCAAGGTTATCGCGGTTGATTTCTCCGGCGAAAATTTTAAGGAGGCGAGACAGGCGGCATTGGGTATAATAAACAGGTATGAGGTGGTGGCCGTTATCGGGGCTGATGACAAACTGCTTATGGCGGTATCCGAGGGTTTGCCTTTATCGGCTTCCGATTTGTTGAAAAAAGTCGCCGATCAATTCGGCGGGCGCGGTGGAGGATCGCCGCAATTGGCCCAGGGTGGCGGTTTCAAAAGTGATGATATCAAAGTTTTAATTGCCGCACCGGAGAAGATATTCGATATATAACCAATGGTACAGAAATTTTACATAACGATTATACCGGCGCTAACTGTAATCTTTTTATTGTTATCAAGTATTGCTGCGGCTGATGCTAAAAGATCGCTCGTCCTGGAAAACTTCGATCAACTGAATCGCAGGGTTACCGACAGCGGCAATGTCTGGTACGGGATAGGAAATATACGCCTGCGGCTCGATTCGACCTACATTTCTTCCGATTCACTGGTATGGCTTCGTGATAGAAATATCATTCACTTTTTCGGTAATGTCGATGCCTACGATTCGGCACAGCAAATCCGGGCCGAGCAGTTGAGTTATTATCACCAGGATTCGGTGATGGTTGCCCAGGGGAATGTGGTCCTGATTCATTCTCTGGATTCGATCAAGGCCGAATCGCAGACGGCGGAATTCGACCGGGTCGTACAGATGGTTTCTCTCGATGGTGATCCGCGCCTGTATCTCAATTATCCCGATACGGCCAACATGGTCGAAATCACAGCCGATTACCTGACTTTCTATAGCGACGAGAGAAATGGTGAGGCTGAGGATAATGTCGTCATCACACATCAGGATACTCGCGCGACCTGCGGCTGTGCCGAGTTTTCACAGCAGGAGAACCTGCTGGTTCTGAGGGAGGAGCCGCGGGCGGTTCGTGATTCGTCTAATATAGCAGGTCAGTTAATGCGAATACTATTATCCGGCGGCGGCGTTCAGGAGATCGAAGTGTTCGACGATGCAACCGCCTATTTTATTGAGGGAGACGATTCGGCCAGCGGTGAATTTTCCGGGGATACAAAATTATCCGGGGATAATATAAAGTTTTACTTTAATGATGGCGAGATCCGTAAAATAGCGGCGATGGGTGCGGCGCGGTCGGAATATTATCCCTCGCCGGATGATACGACCGGAGCCGGCAAGAATTTTGTATCGGGTGATACGATTTTTATTTATGTCGCCAACCGGCGGATAACCAAAGCCGAGATTAAAGGAGGCGCGGAGGGGATATATATTACCGAAAGCGATCGACCGCCTGATACGGCAATGAGCGATTCAATGGCAATGGTCGATGGTAATTCGCCCGATTCTGCAGCGGTAGATACGGTCAGGCAGGTTATGGCCGACTCTCTGGCGTTGGACAGCTCCGAGGTCGCTTCGAGCGATACTACACTGGCATCCGATTCCACGGTAGCCTTCATTACGCCGGAAGATTCGATTCTCTATAATGGTAATTTTCTCGAGTATTTTGCGGCCAACCGAATTATTCGTATAACGGGGGATGCCTCGGTTCTGCAGGGGGAAGTGTCATTGAAGGCCGACCGGGTCGATTATGACGTCCCCCGACGGGTGGTGCTGGCCACGGCGGGAGCGGATACGGTCGACAGCAATGTGCAACTGAGGCCGCTGTCATTGAAGGACGGCGATGAAGAGATTTTTGGCTCACAGATGGTATTTAATGTCGATACCAAAAAGGGCAAAATCGAAAATGCCACAACCAAGTATGAAATGGCATATTATCGCGGTCAGGATCTTTTTAAGGAAGATGACGAGATTTTCTATGTCGAAAACGGAAAGCTGTCCTCCTGCGATCTGGAGGAGCCGCATTTCCATTTCCGCTGCAAGAAGATGAAGCTGATCCACAATGACCGGGTCATCGCCAGACCGGTGACGCTTTATATCGAGACCATCCCGACCCTGACGATTCCATATTATATATTTCCGCTTAAGCGGGGGCGGCATTCGGGGATGTTGCCGATCAAGCTGGGAAATTTCGAGCAGGGGAGTCGTTTTATCGGTAATCTCGGTTATTATTGGGCCGCCTCGGAATACTGGGATCTACAGACATCGTTTGATTATTACGAGAATGTCGGGATTACTCTCAACAACTCTTTCAGATACAATAAGCGATATACCTATAATGGAAGTGTCCGGGCATCATATTCACGGGATCGCCAGGAATCGGCCTTCTCAGAAACCAAGCGGGACCGTTGGCGTCTGGCAGGTAATCATTCTCAAACGTTTCCGTACGAGATAGATTTCAGGGGGTCTGGGAATTTTGTGTCGGATAAGAATTACAATACCGATTTTTCCAATGATCCTGATGAACGCCGGAACCGCAACATTACTTCCAAGGCGAATTTCAACAAGCGGTTCGGCCGGTCGTCAGTTTCTCTCTCCTTCAGCCATGTCAATAATCTTGACGATGACTCCCGCAATAGCAGTCTTCCGACCGGTAGTTTCACCATGCCATCATTTCATCCTTTCGGAAGCGGCCGTGAGGTCGATGGTCAGACGGTCAAGAGTTGGTATAACTCATTCTATGTCGGATATCGAAACAGCTTCGGTATTCTGACCAGCCAGAAATATCTCACCAATACGCAAGTCATCGACGATTCCACGTCCGTGGAAACTCGGACCCGAACCTGGAAGGATTTCGGTTATCTCGATCACAGCTTCTCATTGTCGGCTCCGCAAAAGCTTTTCAAATATCTGACCCTCGGTCCCAGCCTATCGATGCAGGAAACCTGGTATTATATAATGAAATCGGACCAGGCTCATACGGCGGGAATTCCGGCTGACCGGTCGTATCGGCGCGGAGCGATTTCGGCATCTATGAATTCCAATACCGATCTTTACGGAACCTTCAATATAAATCAACTGGGACTGGTGGCTCTGCGCCATGTGATATCGCCGTCAGTGAGTTTTGGATGGAGCCCGGCCATAACCAAAAATGACCCGGTCAAGTCCTTCACAGGACGGGGCGGCGGCGGTGGCAAGTCAAAGAGATTATCATTTGGCCTCCAGAATCTTTTTCAGGCCAAAGTCAAATCGGGCGAGTCGGAAAAGAAGATTGATCTCATGCGGGTCAGCTCCAACCTCAGTTATAATTTTGAGGCACAGGAAAAGAAATTCAGCTATCTCAGCACCTCAATTTCCTCGACGCTTCTTAAAAACGTCAGTTTGCGGGGAAGTCTGAGCCACGATCTTTATGATCAGAACGATGAGTTGAACTGGCGTTCACCCAGTTTGCGATCCTTTAATGTTTCGGGTTCGTTCCAGGCCAGGGGGTCGGTGGCGGATGATTATACGCGACAGGGGCTCAGTTCCGACTATGTGAAGGACAGCCTGGGATTATCCTCGGGGTCGGGATTGAATGCCGATTTATCCACGCCGGTTCCTGACGGCGGTTCCGGTGGATCGGACTGGAATGTGAATGTTTCTTACAGCTATAGTGAGTCGAGGTCTCATGGGGCAACGACAAGCCGAACTCATTGGCTTCAGTATACCTTCAATATGGGGCTGACCAGGTACTGGAAATTCAAGTATTCGCAGCGATACGATTTTGTCCGGCATGAGTCGATTGATAAGATGGTCGACCTTTACCGGAAAATGCATTGTTGGGAAGCGCATTTTTACTGGATTCCAAATGGTTCAAGGCAGGGTTATTATTTTAAGATCAATGTCATTGCCATACCCGATATCAAGGTTGAAAAATCAGAATCGGGTCTCCGCGGAGCCCTGTTTAATCGGTAATTTACCCGCCATCTATCTTGTTGAGCCTATGATTTAGGGCATTTATAGCGGTTATTGCCTCCAAAAGCCCATTTATAGCGGTTTTTTTGCACTTTCCGTAATGTTTTAAATTGACAACAGTTTTAATAACCGGGTAAATTTGTATCGATAAAAAAAGAGTTCAATACACCATTAACCTTTGGAGGCAATGCAATGACCAAGGATCAGTTGGTTACAAAAATGGCAAAGGACGCCGGCATTAGCAAGAGAGCCGCTGGCGATGCGCTGAAGACCTTTTTCGGATCAGTGACGACAGCTCTCAAAAAGGGACAGAAGGTTAGCTTTGTTGGCTTTGGTACTTTCTCGACCAGCAAGAGAAAAGCTCGCACCGGTCGTAATCCGCAAACCGGTGAGGCGCTCAAGATTCCTGCGGCGCGGGTGCCGAAATTCAAAGCCGGCAAATCGTTACGCGACGCGGTCAAAAAGTAAATTAGATCGTTCAATTATCGAAGGCAGGGTTTCAAAAGCCCTGCCTTTTTTTGTTGACCGGTATGGATTCAAACCGGTATGTTACTTAGTTAATAATGCGGAAGATTATGGATCAAAAACGGAAAATACAGATTATTGGCGTTTTGACGATCGCTTTCGGGTTGATGTTCCTGATCAGCCTGATGGGGCATACGAGCGCCGATGACAGCTTGATTAGCTCCGATGAAGCGGTCTACGGCAACCCCTTATCGATTGTGTTGTCCAATCCGGGCGGAATGATGGGTGCCTACCTGGCCTATTTTGCCTATTCCTTCCTGGGCTGGAGCGCTATTTTTCTTTCGATATTTTTATGTGTTCTGGGTGTCAAATTAACGGGGATTGATCTCGGACGCCGAATGCTGAAACATGCGGCCATGGTTTGGGCGCTACTGTTTCTGATAACAATGGTTTTTGACATCGCTCGAGTCGGACGCGGCTATATCGGTTTCAATGTACCCGATGGTTCGGGGGTAATGGGTCAGAGTATTATCGAATTGATGATTAAACTGGTTGGCACCGTCGGTTCATTTATTGTCATCATTTCGGCCATAATATCGACTCTCGTATTCTATGCCTCCATTTCGCACCGCTTCCGGAACCTGGTCAATAAGCTTGAAGAAATTGCCCTTGGCCTTTTGACGCAGGCCTATGAAAAAGCAATGCCGGCATTGGGGCGTGTGCGCGAATTTTTCGATATAAGGAACCGGGCTGTTATAAAGGGAGCCGACAATTTCAAGAAAGAGTTGAAGCAGGCCCGGAAAAAAAGAAAGAAAAAGGACAAATCCGACACTGCTGAAACGCATGAAGAAGAGATTCAAATTGAAGATAAAGTAATGGTCGATCGGACCGGCGATGCGGGCAAACAGAAATCGAAGAGAAAAGTTGTCTTGCCGGGCAGAAGTGAAACTCCCTCCGGGCAGGAGCAATTGCCGAATCAGGAGGGCACGGCGGGGGATCATCAGGGCACTTTTATAGAACCGGGGCTGGATCTTCTTAAAGAACCGGAAAACGTCGAGCCGGCCTATGATGAGAAGGAATTGCCGGAAACGGCACGATCCCTGCGTGAGACTTTGGAGACCTTCGGGGTCAGGCTGAACGGAAATATCGAGATGTACCCCGGACCGGTGATTACTCGTTTTGAAATCAGACCGGCGGCCGGGATCAAAGTCAATCAGATCGCCAATTTATCCGAAGATCTGGCTTTGAACCTCAGGGCCAAGAGTATTCGAATTGTGGCTCCGATTCCGGGCAAGGCCGCCGTCGGTATTGAGATTCCCAACAAAAATCCGCAACTGGTTTATGCCCGCGATATCCTGTCATCAGAGAAATATCAGAAAAACGGTCTTCACCTTCCGCTGGCTTTCGGCAAAGATATAGCGGGAAAACCTTTTGTGGCCGATCTGGCCGAAATGCCACATCTTCTGATTGCCGGCACTACCGGCTCGGGGAAATCGGTTTGTATCAACGTGGTCATCACCTCGCTGATTTATGCTCTCCATCCGGATGAATTGAAGTTTGTTTTTATCGACCCCAAAATGCTTGAGCTGACCATTTATAAGGGTATTCCATACCTGATGGAAAAGGTGGTAACCAATCCGAAATCGGCCGAGCGGGTTCTGCAAGAGATCGTGATGGAGATGGAGCAGCGTTATAAACTCCTGGCCGGGGCATCGGTGCGGAGTATTGTCGATTACAATAATAAACAGAAATCGGCCGAGAGCAAACTTCCTTATATTGTCATCATCATCGATGAATTGGCCGATTTGATGATGTCGGGCAATTCCAGCAGGATTGAGTTATTGGTCACCAGATTGGCTCAGATGGCTCGCGCCGTCGGTATCCATCTTATTCTCGCGACACAACGGCCTTCGGTGGATGTTATTACCGGACTCATCAAGGCCAATTTCCCTTCGCGGGTCGCCTTCCAGGTTGCCACCAAAACCGATTCTCGAACCATTCTCGACTGCAATGGCGCCGAGCGGTTGCTGGGCAAGGGCGATATGCTCTATCTGCCATCCGGATATCCCGATCCTATCAGACTTCACGGAGCCTTTATTTCATCTCAGGAGACTGAGGGGTTGGTGACTTTTCTAAAGGAGCAACCTTACAGCGAAGTTATGGAAGAAGAATCCGAGGCGGTTGCCGAGGAAAAATCCCAAATGCGTCATCTTAATGATCCGGTTTTACTGGAGGCGGTTGAAACTGTCATTCGTCAGGGGCAGGCTTCGGTTTCACTGTTGCAGCGCAAGCTTGGGGTCGGATATCAGCGAGCCGCGCGGATTATCGACGATCTGGAGTCGATGAAGATAGTCGGTCCGTACAATGAATCCAAGGCTCGGGAAGTGCTTGTAGATAAATCGTTTTTGGATAATATAAAAAGTGGAAAGATTGGTAAACTCTAAAGCGGTTTTCCAGTATAAACTATATGATTTTGCAGCGATGGACATTCGTTCTGGTAATAATTCTGGTCATTGCCCTTGGCCGCCCGGCCAATGGCGAATGCCCTGAAATAGACAAACTGCGAGAATTCTACAAGGAAAAGCAGTTTATCACGCTGAAGTTTCTACAATTAACTCATTCCGACATTTTTGAAACCGTTGACAGCTTGGGCGGTACCCTGCAGGCCGGCAGGGAAGGACGATTTCGGTTGACCATGCCGGGACAAGTGCTGGTCTCCGATGGAATTCAGTATTGGAGTTATTCAGTCGAGAATGAGCAGGTATTGGTTGATTCGGTGGCCAAGCTGGGCGACTGGAACCCATTGACGCTGATCTATGATCCGGAGAAGGTTTACGGATGTATTAATCAAAAGGCCGCCGAGGAAACGCTCGAATTTGATATGGTCGCGCTTGATTCGCTTACTCTCCCGCAGCAATTTCTGATGCGAGTATACCAGACCGACTATGTGCCCTACCAGTTGGTTTATTATGATGATAACGGTTCTCGGATTGAGGTGTATGTTAAAGACTTCCGCCACCCGTCGGTTTTGCCGGATTCTCTCTTCGAGTTCCATCCCGGCCCCGAGGTGGAAGTCATCGAAATGCCATGAAGAGCTTTTATATTCATAGACTGGGTTGCCCAAAAAACGATGTTGACGCCGAATATATAGCCGGATTCCTCCAAAAACAAAATCTCACCGAAGTTTTCAAACCTGAAGATGCCGACCTTCTGATCGTCAATTCCTGTGGGTTTATTCAGGAGGCCAAGGAAGAATCGATTGGGTCTGTGCTGTCATTGGCGGGAATCAAAAAAGGTGCCGCCGGGAGCAAAAAACTGGTGTTGACCGGCTGCCTGTCTCAGCGCTATGCGTCGGAACTGGCCGCGGATATACCGGAACTGGACGGCATCTTTGGACTGAACGATTTTACCGAAATAAAGAAACTATTCCAAAATGAAGACGACCGTATTATCGCATTGAGCGATAATCCTGATATATATCCCGCATATGATTTTCCCCGGGCGCTGAGGCCGGGGGAGTCTTTCGCTTATCTTAAGATATCCGACGGCTGCGATAATCGTTGCAGTTATTGCGCCATTCCCGATATCAGAGGGCATTTTCGGAGCCGGACGATGGAGGCGGTGTGCGAAGAGGCGGAATACCTGTTGGCCAACGGTAAACGCGAATTGATCCTTGTCTCTCAGGAATCAACGGCTTATGGCCGTGATTTGTACGGTGGGCCGCGTTTGATCGAGCTTCTGGACCGGATATCAGGCCTTGAGGGTGAATTCTGGATACGGTTGATGTATACTCATCCGGCGCGATTGGAAACGGAACTGATCGACTATATGATTGACAATCGCAAGATATGTAACTACTTTGATTTGCCGCTGCAGCATATCAATGATGAGTTGCTGCGGACGATGGGGCGTAAAGTGTCCCGTCGGCAAATTGAAAAGCTGCTTGACCGGATTCGGGCTTATAAATCGCCGACGGCGATAAGGACCAATTTCATTGTCGGCTTTCCGGGTGAGTCCGAGGAACAGTTTGAGGAGTTATGCCGGTTCGTTGAGGAAAGCCGTTTCGACCGGCTGGGAGTATTTTCATATTCGGCCGAGGAAGGGACACCGGCGGCGGCGTTTCCCGGGCAGGTTGATGAGGAAATTAAGGAGCAGCGATATCACAGCCTGATGCGGCTGCAACAGCAGATTGCGTTCGAGAACAACGATCGCTTTGTCGGTCGTCGATTTGATATAATTGTGGATGAGGTAAACGGGGAGACTGTCGGACGCACCAGGTTTGATGCACCGGAAATTGATCAGACCGTCCGGCTTAAAACAGGCGACGCCGCGCCGGGGGAAATAATAGAGGTTGTCATTACCGGCAGCGATGGCTATGATCTTTTGGGAGAAAGGGAGGAAGTATGAGTCCCGGAGTACTGCTCGATAAGACGGGCATCTTTCTTTCCAAGCCGATATCATTTGTTCTGGTTTTGATTTATCTCCTGCAATCGACTTTGCTGGTGTTTATGATCAAGGACAAATACGACCTTCACAAGATTATCGATTTTCAGCGGGCCCGGCTGGTTGAGATGGAGGAGCAACTAAAGATTTTCCAGGTCATCGAAGATTTTCAGATCGGATTTTCGGATGATGAAAAAGTCGAGTTGGCCAAAGTCATCTTCCTTGAAAGCAATCGCTACAACTATGACCCGTTGATGATTATGGCGCTCATCATGACCGAATCTTCATTCAAAAAGGGCCAGGTTTCCCATGCCGGGGCGCGAGGGGTTATGCAACTATTGCCTGCCACCGGCCAGGATCTGGCTAACCGGAGCGGTCTGGGCTGGGATGGAATGGAACAACTTTTTGACCCGGTGACCAATATTCGCCTGGGATCGCTGCACCTTTTTGAACAGATTATCAAATTTAAGGATGTCAAAAAGGCGATAATTTCATATAATCTTGGGGAAACCCGTCTGCGCGGTAAAATAAGGGAGCATAAACCGTTGCCGGCTCAGTATTATCGCAGGATTTTGCAAAACTACAACATGTTGAAAGAGAGATATGACACCTGATAGAAATAATTATGTGAAAAGTATCATTGTATCGTTCGTCGTCCTGATTTTGCTGATCGGCTGCGGCGGGATAACTATGAAAAACTTCGGAACCGCCGAGGAACAATACCGGGCGGCATTTAAAGAATATCAAAAGAATCATTACCTGAAGGCGATCGACGGATTCCAGAAAGTGATTTATAATTTCAGCGGGTCATCGATGGTCGATTCGGCGCAGTACTTCCTGGCTATGTCATATTACGAGCAGAAGGATTTTTTCCTGGCGGCGGCGGAGTTCGAACGGCTGGTCAATAACTATCCCGGATCCCCCTTTGTCGATAATGGTCAGTATATGACAGGGCTGTGTTATTATAAGTCATCGCCCGAGAACCAGGGTCTCGATCAGGATGAATTGACTCGGGCGATTCAGGCCCTTCAGGATTTTGTGATCGATAACCCGGAATCGGAACTGGCCGACGATGCGCGGGCGGCGATTCTGGAAGCTAACGAGCGGCTTGCCCGTAAACGTTATGATAACGGGCGGATTTACCTTCGCCTGAGCTATTATGACGCCGCTCAGATTTA
The DNA here is from genome assembly GCA_030668485.1 of Candidatus Zixiibacteriota bacterium. Lineage (GTDB taxonomy): Bacteria > Zixibacteria > MSB-5A5 > GN15 > JAAZOE01 > DAOUTW01. The sequence continues at coordinate 15,132 of DAOUTW010000014.1, read as the reverse complement.
TTTCCAGGCGGTAATCGATGAACATACCAGCAGCGACTGGGCGGCAAAGTCGTTGTTTTATCTGGGCGAAATCGATTACAAACAGAAAAATTATCAGGAAGCCAAAACCAGGTTCGATAATTTCCTGATCGTCTACCCCGATCATGAATTTACCGAAAAGGCCACGAGCATGCTGGCCAAGATTGAAAAGAATCTTGCGGAAGTCTCAACAGATCAATAGCCCGTCCCGGGGCGGTATCTGGGGGATCATGGGGGGGACTTTCGATCCGATCCACCTGGGACATCTGATTATGGCCGAGTCGGTCATGAGTTCGGTGGAAGCCGACGGTATTATATTCGTTCCGGCACGAATTCATCCGTTCAAATCAAAGATCAAGCTATCCAATTATCCGGAACGGGTTGAAATGGTGAGGCAGGCAATCGAGAGTAATAAAAGATTTGTATTCGAAAATCCTCCGGAGAATTCCGGCTATACGATCGACTTGATCGATTATCTGGAAAGTAAATATCCGGCGGTCAAATTTTTCCTACCGATCGGTTCGGATATTATCGACGAATTCCATGCCTGGTACAAATGCGCTGAAATCGAGCAAAGGATAAAAATTGTCATAGCCGCTCGGCCCGGGTTTGTTATGAAAAAGCGCAATGATAATATCCTTGGCGGAGCGGAACGGGTGATGATCCCGCAATATGATATTTCATCGAGCGATATCCGAAAAAGAGTCGGTTTGAAAAAATCTATTACTTATCTCGTACCGGAAGCGGTCGAGAAATATATTGCCGACAAGGGGCTGTATGCCCGATAAAAAGTCTAATTCAAGCAAAGCCAAAAGCCTATTTCTGATAGACGGTTCAGCTATCGCTTACCGAGCTTATTTCGCCTTTATTCGTAATCCGCTGATAAATTCCAAAGGGGAAAATGCTTCGGCCCCATTTGGGTTTGTCAATTCGCTGGCAAAAATCATCCGGGAAGAGAACCCGGACTACATCGCCGTCGTTTTTGATACCAAGGCCCCGACTTTTCGTCATGAGATGTACGACGAATACAAAGCGACACGGGCCAAAATGCCGGATGATATGGTAGCCCAGTTGCCACGTATTCATCAGGTTGTGGCGGCGCTGAATATACCTGAATTTTCACTGGAGGGTTATGAAGCGGATGATATCATCGCCACCATTGCCGCTAGGGCTGCCTCCGAGGGCTTGAATGTCCATTTGGTGTCGAGTGATAAGGACCTTTTTCAATTGGTCAATGACCGGGTACGGATGTATGTCCCCCAAAAAGGATCGGAACCGGCGCTCGTAATGGATCGCGAAGCGGTGAAACGGAAGATCGGGGTATATCCTGAGCAGGTAATTGAATTTATGGCCCTGACCGGGGATAGCTCCGACAATGTCCCGGGGATTCCCGGTGTCGGTCCCAAAACAGCGCTGTCGCTGCTGGAGCAATTCGGCAGCTTCGATCAGATACTCGAACGTGCCGAAGAGATCAAGGCCAAGGGAATACGCAGTAAGGTCCTCGAAAATAAGGATAAGGCCATCCTTTCGCTCGAATTGGTCACGATCGACAGAAATGTCCCAATAACATATACCCTGGACGATCTGGCCCGGAGAGAACCGGATCAGAAAAAGTGTAAGACGGTTTTCACCGATCTGGAGTTTTTCAACCTGCTCAAGGAATTCGTTGGGGAATCGGCCGGAGAAACCAAACCGGCAGCGATGCTCAAGGCCGACTACAAACGGATCGAATCTGTCAAGGAATTGAAAAATCTGGTAAGTCTGCTCTCGAAGAAAAAGGAATTTGCCTTCGATACCGAAACCGATTCCCTCGATGCCCTTTCGGCTAACCTGGTCGGGATTGCCTTGTCGGCTTCGCAGGGACAGGCCTATTATATTCCGGTCGGTCACACGGAAAGTCCGGAAATGAATCTACCGAGCGATGAAGTGCGCGAAATACTCTCGCCGTTGATGAAAAATCCCAGAATTCAGAAGATAGCGCAGAACTTTAAGTATGACCTACAAGTGATGGAAAGAGCAGGGTATACAATTGCGCCGATATCGTTCGATACGATGCTGGCGTCGTATATAGTCAACCCCTCGGCCCGAGGGCATAATCTTGACAGTCTGGCTCTGGAACATTTTGATCATAAGATGATCCCGATATCCGATCTTATCGGAAGCGGTAAAAAGCAGAAATCATTTGCGACTGTTGATCCGGAAACGGCGTCCAGGTATGCTGCCGAGGATGCCGACTACACTTATCGTCTGCGTGGAGTTTTTGCGCCCAAGATTGAGGAAAAGAAGCTATCGCGGCTTTATTATGATATTGAACTACCGCTGATAGCGGTATTATCGCGGATGGAGACGGCCGGGATAAAGATCGACACCGGTTTTCTTAAAAAGCTGTCGCGCGATATGCAAATAGAAATGGAGAAGACGACCGGAGCGATATACGATCTGGCCGGGCATGAATTCAATATCAAATCGACCCAGCAATTGTCGAAGATTTTGTTTGAGGAGTTGAAGCTCCCGACCAAGCGCAAGACGGCCAAGAAGACCGGATATTCCACCGATGTCAGGGTTCTGGAAGAATTGTCAGCCATTCATCCGTTGCCGCGGGCGGTGCTCGAATACCGGCAGATCAACAAGCTCAAATCGACTTATGTCGATGCTATACCGAATATGGTAAATCCTGCTACCGGCCGGGTGCATACGTCATTCAATCAGGCGGTTACCGCAACCGGAAGGCTATCATCGTCCGATCCCAATCTCCAGAATATCCCGGTTCGAACCGAAACCGGGCGGGAGATTCGCAAGGCTTTTATTCCTGCTGACGATAATCATTCGCTTCTGGTGGCCGATTACAGCCAGGTGGAGCTTCGCATTCTGGCTCATTATTCTGACGACAAAAATTTGATAAAAGCTTTCAAGGATGGCGAGGATATTCATGCTCGAACGGCCGCAGAAGTATATGGCGTTGCGATTGAAAAGGTGACATCGGAGCAAAGGCGAGCGGCCAAGACGGCCAATTTCGCAGTGATATACGGCGTGTCGGCTTATGGTCTGTCGCAACAAACGGAGTTGAACCTGACGGAATCAAAAAGTTTTATCGATACCTATTTCGAGCGCTATCCCAATATCAGGAAGTATATGGATGATACCATAAGCATGGCTCGCAGCGAGGGATATGTCACCACACTTATGGGCCGGCGGCGGTATCTGCCGGAGATCAACAGCGATAATTTTCAGGTGCGTCAATTTGCGGAGCGGACAGCCATCAATACGCCGATCCAGGGGACGGCGGCTGATATGATCAAGATGGCGATGATCACCATCGATAAGGCAATGGCATCTATGAAATCTCGAATGGTGTTGCAGGTGCACGATGAGCTGGTTTTTGATGCCCATAACGATGAACTGGACCAATTGAAACGGCTGGTGAACAAGCATATGTCGGGCGCTATAAAGCTGAAAGTACCGGTCGTGGTTGATATCGGAAGCGGCTCCAACTGGCTGGAGGCGAAATAATGATCATCGGCGTCACCGGTTTGATCGGCTCCGGCAAATCAGAGGTGAGTGACGTTTTTGAGCAATTGGGGGCCAGGAAGATTGACTGCGACTTGATAGGCAGGGAAGTGGTCGAAGGCAATCAGGATATCCTCAATCGCCTGGCGCTTGAGTTTGGCGATTCGATTATCACATCCGAAGGAAAACTGGATCGAAAGCGACTGGGGCGGCTGGCTTTTGCCAATCCTGCCAATACCGAAAAACTTAATTCTATAGTTCATCCGGCTCTTCTGACCGAACTCGATATTCGCATGGCAAAGGCGCGGCAGGATAATTGCCATGCTGTCGTCGATGCCGCTCTGCTTATATATTGGGGTTATCAGAAAAAAGTGGATTATACCGTTTTGGTTTCTTCATACACCCGCAATCGTATCAAAAGGCTGCTGGCCGGCGGGCTGAGCCTGACGGAAATCCGGCGTCGCACAGCGTCGCAATTGACATTGTCATATTTACGGCAGCACTCGGATTTGGTCATTTCAAACAACGAAGAGGTTGCAAGTCTGCGAAAAAAGGCGAAAATACTGTATCTAAAGCTATCTGCATAAAAAAATCGGTTGACTTCTTGTGAAAAATACTACAAATTTTCGCCATATTAATTCGTGTTATCTAACTGGAGGAAGCATGAGTTCGGTGAAATCCAACGCGGCCACAATTAATGCTGATATTTCCATCGATCAGCTCAAAGAACGCGCCAACTATATGCGCGGTCTTAATCTCATATCGCTTTGCTGTGCAGGATCGGGCCATTCCGGCGGTACGCTGTCGATGATGGATATTCTTGCGCCTCTGTATCTGAAATTTGCCAAGCATGATCCAAAGAATCCCACCTGGGACGATCGTGATCGTATCATATGGTCGGCGGGTCACAAGGCTCCGGCATTGTATGTTTCTCTGGCTGTGTCGGGTTATTTTCCTGAGGAAGAACTTGCCAAACTCCGCGCTCTGGGATCGCCGTATCAGGGGCATCCGCACCGGCGCGATCTTCCCGGTGTTGAGATTTCATCCGGTTCGCTGGGACAGGGTTTCTCCGTTGGCGTTGGCGTCGCTTTGGCGGCGAGGTTGAATAAAAAGGACTATAAGACAATTGTTATTTCCTCCGATGGTGAGCAGCAAGAAGGATCAATCTGGGAAGCGGCAATGGCCGGAGCCAACTTCAATCTCAGCAACCTGATCCTCATCCTCGATCGCAACCGTTTGCAAATCGATGGCAAAACCGAAGATATCATGCGACTGGAACCGCTGGCCGACAAATATCGGGCCTTTGGATGGAAGGTGATCGAGATTGACGGGCACAAGATGGAAGAGATCGTTCCGGCCCTGGAACAGGCCTATAATAATACTTCCGACATGCCGGTCTGTATCCTGGCCAATACCATCAAAGGCAAGGGCGTCAGTTTTATGGAAGACGTCGTCGGTTGGCATGGAAAATCGCCTAAGAAAGATGAACTTGAAAAAGCGTTGATCGAATTGGGATTGACCGAGACTTTTGATTCTGAAAAATTCTTCAAGATAGCTGACGATTACCAGACTCAGGTGGAAAAACGTTTGGCGGCGAACATGCCGAAGTTCCAACAGGAATACTGGTGGAATACCACCGAAGATATGAAGGTCAATATGGACCCGACCCGAAAAGGTCTGGGACGGGCGCTCGACGAATACGGTGACGACGAAAGGATTGTCTGTATTGGCGCCGATATATCAGGATCCATAACCATCTCTCAGTTTTACGAGAATCACCCGGAACGCCTCAACCGCTGGTTCTCGGTCGGTGTCGCCGAACAGGGCGGCACCACCGTAGCTGCGGGATTCGCCAAGGAAGGGAAAATTCCGGTCTTCGGAACCTACGGTGTTTTCTCTTCGGCTCGTAATCTCGATCAACTGCGTGTCACTGTCTGTTATGGTAACTACAATGTCCTGATCGTCGGAGCCCACGGCGGTGTATCGGTGGGGCCGGACGGTGCCACTCATCAGGAGCTTGAATCTCTGTTTCAGATCTGCGGCCTGCCGAATATGCATGTGGCAGCACCTTGCGATTCGGTGGAAGTCAAAAAAATGGTGCATGAATTACTGTTCAAAATCGACGGTCCGAAATATATCCGTTTCGCTCGCGAGGCAACGCCGGTGATTACCGATGAGAACACGCCGTTCAAATTCGGTGTCGCCAATGTTCACCGTTTCCGCGGAGAGCAGGATAATTTCATGGACGCCTTCGAGATATGTCTTGCCACCGATTATAAGAACGAAAATGAAGATGTCGCTCTGATCTCCTGCGGTCCGGAAACGGCTGAGGCCTGCCGCGCTGCATGGATTTTGAAAAATGATTATGGTATTGAAACACGGGTGGTCAATCTTCACACTCTCAAACCTCTGGATCGTGAGTCTATTATCAAGGCGGCGTTAGAAACTGGAGCGGTTCTGACCTGTGAAGAGCACCAGGTTGGAGGTTTCGGTAACTGGATTGCATCGACAATCCTCAGTCGTCCCGAAGTGGCTGATAAAAAAGTTCTGTTCGATATGCTCGGCGTCAACGATCGCTTTGGTGAGTCGGGCAAGTCATGGCAGTTGATCAAGGAATTCGGTCTGTCGGCTGAGCATATTGCCGCGCGGGCCAGGAAATTGTTGGATAATAAGTAACCTCGTATAAGGTGGAGACGATATGAAATTCGCCGAAAGAATGTCCCGCCTGGGTACGGAGTCCGCTTTTGAGACTCTGGCTCGGGCTCAAAAACTTGAGCGAGAGAAGGGCATGGAAGTTATTCACCTCCAGATAGGTGAGCCCGATTTCGACACTCCAAGAAATATCAGCGACGCTGCTATCAAAGCGATAAATGAAGGATACACTCATTATACCACTCCCGCCGGATTTCTCGAATCGCGCGAGGCGATCGCTGAGTATTATTTCCGTATGCGCGGAATAAGGTATGATCCCGATGAAGTGGTGATTACTCCCGGAAGCAAGGAAATAATGTATTCGCTGATCATGATGCTGGCTGAAGAGGGTGACGAGGTTATTTATCCCGATCCCGGTTATCCGATTTACAAATCGGTGATCGAATTCAGCGGGGCTACCAAAGTTCCGATTCCGCTTCGCGAAGAAAACGAGTTCCGCCTCGATGTCAAGGAACTTAAAGCGCTGATCACCCCCAAAACCAAACTCCTGATTATCAATTCTCCCCAGAATCCGACCAGTTCGATTTTGACCAGAGAGGATATGGAAGAGATTTACCGACTGGCCTGCGACCATGATTTCCTGATCATGACCGATGAAATTTATTCCCGGATTATATACGACACCGAGTATTCATCGGTTGCCCAGTTGGACGAGAAGAAAGAGCGCGTCATGGTCCTGGACGGGATGTCGAAGGTTTATGCCATGTGTGGCTGGCGACTCGGCTGGGGATTGATGCCCAAAAAAGTGGCGGAGGGAGTTGTCCGGATGCAGACCAACATCACCTCCTGTGCGACGTCGTTTATCCAGAGAGCGTTGAATGAGGCCCTGTTGGGGCCGCAGGATGCTCCGACTAAGATGGTAGCCGAATTTAAAAAACGGCGCGATTTTATCGTCGACGGTATGAATCAGATCGAAGGTTTCAATTGCCTGAAACCTAATGGCGCCTTCTATGTCTGGCCTAATATAACTGCAACCGGCTGGGATTCCCGCGACCTGGCTGAATATCTGCTGACCGAGTTGGGAGTTGCGGGTCTGTCCGGCACCGCCTTTGGCGATTACGGTCAGGGATATCTGCGCTTTTCTTACTCCAATTCGATCGAAAATATCGGTAAGGCAATTGACCGCATGAAGAAAGCTATGCCGGCCCTGATCAAAGAGCCGGTTAAGTAAGCATTTATTGTTCTTTGCATAAGGGCGCCTTTGTCGGGCGCCCTTTTCTTTTGATAGAAACCCCGGTTTGGAAGACCTGCCACAGTTTTTAATTGCGACCCCAATATCAATCTGATATAAATTGATTATGCAATTCGGGATTATAAATGTTCCGGTGACCGATATGCGGGCGGAGCCCGATTCGACCTCGGAACGAAAAAGCCAGGCCCTTTTCGGAACTCCGGTCGAGGTGGGACAGGGCCGAAACGGATTCGTGCGAGTAAAACTGCTTGATAAATATTCCGGGTGGAGCCGTATCGGCCAGATTAAGATGGTTTCCCAGTCCGATTGGGAGAAGTATATCGCTCGCCCCAAGCAAAAGATAAAATCGGAATCGGTAATCATCAAAAGCGGTCCCGGCGCCGCGACTCATCCGTTCCGGTTATTTTTTGGCACGGAGTTGGTGATAACACCGCATAACGGGCAGGTTTGTTTTGCCATCCCCGGCGGAATAAAGACGCCGATCGGCACTCGCTGCCTGCTCCCGACCAAAGAGCGACAGAATAAGACGGTGACCGGTAAACAACTGCTGACAACCGCCACGCGCTTCATCGGGGTGCCTTATCTATGGGGAGGGATTACTCCCTACGGTTATGACTGTAGTGGCCTGGTACAGGCGGTGTACGGTTTTCATGGCATCACCTTGCCGCGAGACAGCAAGGATCAGACAAATGTAGGGGCAGAGGTCGACCGTAATGAATTGAAGGCGGGTGATTTGTTATTTTTCCCCGGTCATGTCGCTTTTTCATGCGGAGGAGATGAAATTCTTCATGCTTCCGCCAGCCGAGGAATGGTGACCTTTGATTCTCTCGATCCAAAAGCGATTAATTATCGCAAAGATATTGATAAAGATTTTCTGATCGCCCGGCGGCCGTGGTCATGAAATGCGAAGTCATACCAATAGACCTCAAACTGAAACGTGAATTTATCGTTGCCGGCGGCAGCGAGAGCCTGAAGCGTAATTTTGTCTTCATCATCGACGGTAGCGGTCTGGGTGAGGCCGCCGGATCGGTTCACTATGGCGTATCTACGGAAGAAATCGAGAATGACCTGAATATCGCGGCTGAAAGATTAGCCGGGTGTGACGATTCTATTCCGACCGAAACCTTTGCAGAATTGGAGAGACTTATCAGCCCTCCGGCGATCTGTGCGGTTTCAACGGCATGGCTCGACCGAAAGGCGAAGGCGAACCGGATTCCGCTATATCAGTATCTGCGATTGGAAGCTCCTGCAAAACTGCCGACTTCGATAACGGTATCGGTCGGTGATACAAGCTCACTCTCCGAACAATTGGATTCTGGAATTCATTATGTCAAACTGAAAATGAACGACGATATAAACCTGAACAATCAAATAATCGAAGCTGTAAATAATAGCAAAAACACCAAATTCAGGATCGATGCCAATGGAAGTTGGGGCATGGCCGAGACTGAACGCATAGTATCATTATTGGCAGTCGACAAAATCGATTTTATCGAACAGCCGTTCGGGCCGGAGGCGGTGGACGATTGGAAGCTATTCGGTGAACAATCGCCGATTCCACTGATAATGGATGAGTCGATTGTTGGGGCCGATGATGTCAAGAGAGTGGCCCAATATGTCGACGGAATCAATATAAAGATACAAAAATCGGGTCGACTGGAATCGGCGGTCGAAGCAATAACCGTGGCCCGATCTCTGGGTCTGAAAATTATGATTGGATGCATGATCGAATCCTCACTCGGTATTGCCGCCGCGTACCATTTATCAGGTGCGGCCGACTATCTCGACCTGGACGGGCGGCTGTTGATCGACGGCGATCCTTTTTCGGGATTGGCTTATGACAGGGGAGAGTTGAAGCTTTCGAATGATTATGGTCATGGGATTTCATTTGCATAGAACGATTATAATAGCGCTGATGCTGGTAATTTGCACGGCGGTGATATATGCCGGACCGTTGGGGCTTAATGTCGTTTATCCCAAGCCGGATCAAAATATCGGGGCGGTAGATTCGACTTTCATTTTCGGATCGGTTGAGCCGGGGTCGGATCTCAGTATTAACGGGACCGTTGTCGATGTTCATAAAGCAGGAGGCTGGCTGGCGTTTCTGCCGGTCTCACCTGGAGCTTTCGACTTTACAATCAGCGCGGAAAAAGACGGAATTATTGATACCATTACGGTGACGTTCAATCTGCCGGAATTACCGGAATATTCATATGACAGCCTTTATTTTTTGCCGGGCAGATTCCAACCGGCAGTACCCGTGTGGGTAAAGCCGGGCGACAAGATTGATTTGGCCTTTTTCGCCACGCCCTATTGCAATGCCGTTTGCATTCTTGATAACACCGACGATACGATTACGATGAAGGAGGAACCGCCGCAGAATTATTATTGGGGCAGGAATATTTTTCAGAGGGGAATTCCCGATTCCCCGCCGACACCTGACTCGCTGTTGGTTCGCGGCATTTATCGCGGATCGTTGGTCGTTCCTGACATTGACGATGACAGCCTGAGACTGATCTACAGCATATACCCGCCATCGTTTATGCAGATGACCTGGATGATAAGGTACGCTGCCGAACTCCAGCAGAAACCGCTGGTGATCCATGATCTCGGATCTTTACCGATGATCAAGTCCGACACCTCAATGGTACCGATCAGGGTTCTCAAACCGAATATCCCTATCGTAGCGGAATTGACTGATAGTCTGACGGTCATCCGGACCGGGCCCGGCAAAGGGTACTTGTGTATTCATCAGCCGGCGGGAATTCGGGCCGAAGTGGCCGGAAAAGAGGGCCGATGGCTGAAACTGAAATTGTCCGATTATCAATATGGTTGGGTGCCGGATACGGCAGTCGTATACAAAAATCCCGGAGCGGTGGTACCGCACTCCTATATCAGTCGGGTCCGGACGATCAATCATGATAATAAGGTTTCCGTGGTTGTCTCGACATCGGCACGTCATCCGTTCCGGGTGGTCGAGAATCTGGATGAGAAATCAATTTCGCTGTTTATCTATGGCGCCGATTCCGACACCGACTGGATTCGTTATGACAATAGCGACAGCCTGATCGATCATATTATCTGGTTCCAGCCGGAGCCGGGTGTCTACGGATTAAAAATATACCTGACCGAAGATAGAATCTGGGGATATGATGGCCACTACATCGGCGATGAATTTCATTTCGATTTGAAGAAATTCCCTCGATGGAAAAAAGAAATATCCGATTTACGGATTGTCCTCGATCCCGGCCATTCTCCTGATCCTGGTGCGGTCGGGCCGACCGGTTTGACCGAAAAAGAAGCCAACCTCAATATCGCTCTGCGATTGAAGAAGGATTTGGAGAGGGAAGGGGCGGTGGTTATCCTGACCCGCTCATCGGATACGACTCTGCCGCTTTATGACCGTCCCAAGATTGCCATTAAAGAAGAAGCTGATATCTTCCTCTCAATTCACAATAATGCGTTGCCCAACGGCACCAATCCATTTGAGAATAACGGTTTTTCTACTTTTTATTATCATCCTCATTCAGCGGCTCTGGCTCGGGCGGTGCATAATTCATTTGCGCGTAATATCAAGCTGAACGACTTCGATTGGTATTACGGCAACCTTGCCGTCAACCGTCCGACGCAGTATCCCGCCATATTGATCGAATGCGCCTTTATGATGATCCCGGAGCAGGAGGCGATGTTGAAGACCGATAAGTTCTGCAGGGAATTGTCACGGGCGATTGTCGAAGGTATCAAGAATTTCCTTCGGGGCAGGCCATTGACCGAATGGGACCGGCAGCAGGCCGAATCATACGATTGGGAATAAAGAAAGGGAGCAAAGAAATCTTCCGCTCCCATTCTCCACATGATAATTCAAATCAGCGAATCGGCAATCCGCAAAGGTCTATCCACTCACCCCGAGTGGGCGGTTCCTGACCGTCTTTGAAGATATAATTAATCAGGTGAACGGCGTCTCCGACATTGCATTGGCAATCTCCATTGGAATCGCCGCAATAGACGGGGAACGGTTCCGGTGGTGCGCCGCCATTAAAGACGTAGGCAATGATATAAACCGCGTCACCGACATTAATTATTCCATCGTAGTTGGCGTCGGCTGGAATCGGGAAACTTATCGGATACCAATAAATTTCGGGATATTCCATAATGAAGGCAATGGCCATTTGTGCTTCATCCCTGAGATTGGCACCACCGGGATCGTTTCGGGAAGTCACCAGTACTGCCATGACTTTAATGGTATCGCCGGGGTCCAGATTGTAGACATCGAAAGTAATCAGGGTAGATAAGTCTTCACAAGAATCGATATATGCCCGATCAAAACCATCGACGCCGGTCATCAGATCATAGATCGGTTCGTCGGGCACAGGTGCATCACTGCCGTAAGGACCGTTGCTATAGACATAGACATCATTCTCAATCGTCATATAATTTTTGAAACCGTAATAGGCGGCAGAAGCTATTCCTCCGATGCGATTGCTTTCGACGGTAGTGTCGCAATCATCGTTCCAGCAGGAAACCTGATAAATCAGATTCCTGGTGGCATCAAAATCGGACTCGTTATCCGAGACAGAATGGGTCGCATCGTAACTCGGTATATCCCAGTCGAGCCATTCTCCGACGGCAACATCGGTCAGAGTTTCTTCGGTTAGATTCCAGAAGGAAATGCGCTGGATGATAAATTCACAGAAATCGGGGTGGGTGGGTGCAAAATAATCGACGCACATGCCAATGGCCGTATCGGCAGTCACGAAATGAGTCCAGGCTCTGGTATAATCCGTGCTGGTGGTATTATCGATATAGACATCCGAAGTCTGACGCAGGGCATGGTCGGAATTGTAGTCATTTTCATAAACGGTAAAGAAGCATCTTTTTTCGCCATCGCTTTCGCGGCAGATGATTGGCGAGCCGTCGTAGAGATAGATGTTGGCGCAGTCATCGGGATCGTCGATATAATCCATCGATTCATTTACGGCGTTATTACTGATCTCACCATTGTTGTAAACTCGCAGCTTTTTGCAGGTCGTTTCCATAGTATAATAACTATTCCAGGGCCAGTCGATATTGGCAACATTCATACATATCGGAATTATGATTGGCGGGTAGCCTTCGGCATCATGATCGATTCTGATATGGGCATAGATCGTAATATTCATCATTTCATCAAGCGTTGTAACAGATACTGTCAGTTCGGTTTCACCGCCATATTTGAGGACAACACCGGCTTCTGGATCGATCTCAACAGTGGTATTATTACCCCCTATGGGGTTGTTGCAACTATCAATCATTACCTCGGCTGTGAAGTTGACATCGACCATTCCCGCGTTTTCCAGAGTAACCGTGAAGGAAGTGTCGAAATCGGGCTTTATGATGAAAATTGGTTCATCGTAACATAGGCCGACTTGCTTGGGCCAATAATTCAATATTGGAGCGATAGAAACCTCACGACAGAGAGTCGTTGTCCACATTACCGGGTTGACCGTCCATACTCCCGATTCTGTCTGAACGCAGCCGCCCGGGGCATAGTCGTTGATGTATACAATATCGAGGACGTTCAGGCCGGGGTTTTCGCATTCATCGACTCGACCATAGCGCGCCATTGAGGCCCAGTATTCACTGTTGCAGGTTCCCGGACCGCTCATGTCGCCGGGGGTACATCCCTCCGTTTCCGGAAGCGAGGTTACCCTCTTCGGTCTGTCCCAGGCGGGGCCGACTCCAGGATCAAAGGCCGACAGGTATAAGTATCCGTTGACGACGCTATTGATCTCATCAATATCATCGCAGGGGTACTCAGAACTTCCGAACTGAGTATACAGGGTATACAATTTGCCATCGCATTCGGAGATTGACATTTTGGCGGCATCGCTTCCCCAGGCATGGGCATAACAGGCGCCGCCGGTATCCCAGTTCGCTTTGACAACGGGAAGAATCCGGGAAGGCATATTTTCCGCCCAATGGAAAATGGCGCTCTGGCGCCGGAAAAGGCTGGTGGTATCGGTCCAGCGGCGACAGCCCCAAACGATATTTAATTCGTCGCCGGTAGTTATCAGAGCGGAGATATCACAGTACGCTTTATAATCATTCAGCGGATCATATGTCGTGATATTGTCGCCATCATAGATACCGATGTCGACCAAATGACCGATTGACGGATCACCCTCATTGGTTGAGATGGTATCGTCATCATCAAGGTAGGCCCAATCGGTGCCCTGATCGGTGGAGACAGCATACCAAATGTCATTCTCATACTGGTTATCGAATTCATTCGGGGTATCACGCCGATAATCGACCGGGGCGTTCCAGACGATGGCGACCCTGTCGCTGACCGGGGAGGAGACGACCGTGGGATTCATATTCATGACTGTATCAATAACTCTTTGATCGGACCAAACGCCCTGATCTAACCCATAGGGACCAACACGGCGATAGTAGGAAATGGATTTGGGGTTGCCATTGGCTCCACCACGTTCGGTGGCCACCATGTGTAAAACGGTTTCCGTCCCAATATGCCAGTCGATTTTGGGCCAGATATTTTCGTTGCCTGGCCCGGTACCGGAATTTACGGTCCAGCCATAATTGTCGAGAGAGTAGTCAGAGTTAAATAGCCCGAAGGCGGGACCGCCAGGTGCGAAATCCCAAAAGGCCATGGGATAATAAACAGATTCCACTTTTTGATGCGCCCCGACAACGGCCCATCCGCCGGGATCGGTATCGAGGCCGACATAGCCGGCATAATCAGTTTCGATTCGGAGGCCGCCGGAAATAAATACATAATCGCATACATCTTGTTGATAGACCTGATAGCCGATGCCGCGATTGTAACCCAGAGAATCGTGATTCTGCGCCATCCAGTCGAAATGGACGAAATTGGTTCCGCGATGTTCGATTTGCCGGGCCATGGTGCAGTTATGCTGATAATCATAGGTAGTATAGCCGACAATATCGGGATTGGAGCGGCTACGGGGTGAATTCAGCGCGATCTTTCGCGCTTCGGGTTGATCTGATGAATTGTAAACGGTCTCACCCTGCAAGTCAGGGATAGAATAAGACGGGGCCAGTCGGGCCGGTAGACTGACTCTGTCTTTGAGTTGCTTATGCGGCTTTGATGAGGCGTTAACCGACAGTGAGGCGGTTAGGAATATGATTAGCGAGGTGAGGAGGGATATTCGAGTAATTCGTGAAATCATGCTGCCCTCCCATTGATTTAAAGAACATAGAAAGTAACGGATAATATTAATTATCGGTAACTCTCTCTATAATATAAAAAATTATAGAATATTTGCCATATATTTATTTAAGTGAGAGACATAAAAAAGTACCCCCGCCAGGAATCGAACCTGGACCAACAGCTCCGGAGGCTGTTGCGCTATCCATTACGCCACGGGGGCAAAAGTCGTTTTGCCATGTTCAATTGATAATCTCAAAGAACCGGCCCATATTGTACATAACCGGTCGGCGGTTGTCAACCTTTTTGAATAACCCGGGACTGCTGCCGCCAAATTAAAATGTTGACAAATAATCGCTTATGCTTATTTTGCATTCTTCGCCAGAGTAATGAGACTCAAGCAGATTAAGAGGCAAAAAAAATGCGTTGGACCAAAACTTATATCCCGACCCTGAGAGAAGTTCCGGCCGAGGCCGTACTGATTTCACATCCATTCTTATTGCGGGCCGGCTCGATGCGCCGCCTGGCTGCCGGT
>DAOUTW010000026.1 GCA_030668485.1 Candidatus Zixiibacteriota bacterium | reverse complement strand
CCTGAATCCTGTTGCCCATGAAGTTCTATACAGTTATGAACAGACACCAGGCTTCAGGATCTTTCGGCGGTATTATACCGCCTCAAGGCTCATTCATCCACGGCTAAAGCCGTGGTGTTCTGTCTGCGACCGCATAAAAAAACGCCCGACCGTGACAGTCGGGCGTTTCTTATGATTTTTCTTACAAAAACAGACTACGGATTACCGCAGGGTTTATCGCCGAACTTAAAGGTATAATTGATAAGAACCACGATATCGTCAACGCCGATAAAGTGATCGCAATTGCAATCACCAACCAGATATTCAGGCTCAGGGCCGGGGCCGTACAAGAAAGAGTAATTAATCATCTGGACAATATCGCCGACATTGATATCGTTGCTCCAATCCCAATCGCCGTGCAAACGCCACACCTGCAAATTCAGATACATCTTTATAGGCGAATTGGCCGCCGTCGACGAATGAATATAGAATGAATCGGGATAAACACCGTAAGTGTAAGTTCCTATTTCGACCGCCACCACCGGCGTAGAGGGAGCCTGACCGGCCGAATCGACAAATCTCAACCAGGGGATATCCTCTTCCACCCACCAATCCATACAACCGGGGAATCCATTATATAGTTGAGTTACGGCAAACAAGTTAAGAGCCGAACCGAATACTTCCTGGGCCGGGACATCCTTCATGGTATCGCCGATAACAATGGTGGGAGTTTCCGTGCCGGGAATCACGTTGAGCGTTATCGGCAGCCTCTTGGGACTGTTATTGGCGTCATCGGAATAAACGACAATAGTATCATAATACATCCCGACCGGGAATCCTTCGGCGTCGATAGTCACCGAAACAAAGGCGTCGTCGGTCCCCGATTCGGTCGAGACCAAGAGCCAGTCGGTATGGTGAGTCAGCCACCAGTACATGCTGTCGGCACCGGTATTGATAATCTGGAAAGTCCTGATCGGCGGAATCGCCTGAGGCCCCTGCCAGCATTCGTAATACAAAAACTCGATCGAACTGGGAAACACTGCCAGGACCGCCGGATTATCTGATATATGATAATGGACGATGAGAAGCTGAGGCGAATTGACCGCCTCGGCCGACGTTACCGTAATGGTATCGTAATGATCCCCCAGACCGAGGGTCGTGAGATTGAATGATATCTGTATCGGCTGAGGCGCGGTGCCGGTACCGGGAGTGATTCCGGTTATGACCTTGCTGTCTTCCGAGGTCCCGAAAGTCATCACGCCTTCACCGGAATTATATACCAAAACCTCTTTCGGCGGAACGCTCGCGCCCGGTTCGGCAACAACATGAACAATCGGCGGGTCCAATTCCAAGACCGGTAAATCCGATACGATCTGTAGCGTTACCGGTACAAACTGGGGACTATTGGTTGCGGTCGGACTGGTAATTATAATCGTGTCGTAATAAAACCCAAACGATAGTCCGGTGATATCGAATTGTAATGTTACCATGTCGGGAGGCGTTCCCGATGTCGGAGAAATAGTCAGCCAATCGGAACTTCTCGACACTATCCAATTGAGATCGCTGCCGGTGACATCGGTCCAGATATCCAAATAACGGTCATCGGGATTCACTCCATCCTGTATGGCGGAAACCGAAAACTCCGCAGGAGAATAAACGATATTCGGCGGCAGTTTGACTATATTCAAGGTTATCGGGACCGTCTGTGGGCTGTTGTCAGCATCGGGGGCGGTGATAACTACCGTGTCAAAATATGTCCCCTCCGCCAATCCTGAGATATCGACATTAATTGAGGTCGTCGACGGCGCTGTCCCAACGGGCGGGTTGACCGACAACCATCCCGATGAAAAACTCGCACTCCAGGTCATGGTGCCTGCACTGGTATTGCTGATCGACAACGCCTGCCCCGGAGGATTGGGATAGCCGTATGTCCCCTCGAATATCATCGACGCGGGTGACAACTCCAAATGCGGCGCTAACTGCGGATCACCGATTTTAATCTGCCCGGGGCTGACTTCGGGTGTAAAATTGGATGAATTGGTGTTGGTAAAAAGTAGATTGGCGGGTGGGATGGTAGTACTGTCCATATATACGAATTGATCGGGCGTTCCCGGCGGCACATCGAAATACAAGGTAGCCATCAAACCGGTACCGGCAGCTATATTCGCTTCGAAGAAAACAATGGCGCCAAATATGACTTCCTGCTCATCATTGTAAATCGTGGTTGGTTTGGTATTGATATAATCGATACGGCTGCCAACATAGGAGACCGAATCCAGGGTAATATCGGCGGAACTCCAAGCCAGGGGAATCGTTAAGGCACCCAACTCTTCATCACTGAAGAAATTTACCTCAATTACCGCCTGCTGCCCGGGATCCACCTCGGCCGATCCGATATATAGTGTGTCCCGTGCCCCCGGATCATTTGCCGCCCCCTGCCCGAAAGCGGAAGAGGCGCATAACATTATCAGGGCAATAAACCAAAACATCCTGTTCTGCATAAAAACCCTCCTGTACAGATTTCAATTTGTACTGTTCTTTACTTTATATCACAAATGCCCTACTAGATGTATACGATGTATATGTCCGTAATTTGTCTTAAAAATAAAATATGTGTTATTTATTGATGTGTCAAGGGGAATAATCCGCAGACGGCTATCCGCCTGCGGATCGAAGCTGGTAATTTAATTGTCTTTTTTGCCGGTCGTATCATCGCCGGTAGATTTCTTGATACCGGCTTCTTCCTTGGCCGCTTTACCAATGGAAATCAACCCGGACTGGAATTCAGGTATAAACGACCCCGAATCCTTCTTGGTAAACAGCACCGAAGCCGGTCCCATAGTCACCGTATCGATAACGCAGAAATCGGACTTGGCCTTCTCTATGGATGAGAGATATAAAGTCGCCATAGAGCCTTTTCCTGCCGGAATATAATCTTCGGTCATGCAGATGGCTCCAAAAACAACCTGCTTACGGTCTTCCGAGATCGTAACCGGTCGCATTTTGAGATATTCCACACGGCTCCCGACAAACGACACGGAATCAATCGTATAAAGATCTCCGACCAGAACAAAAGGTATTGTCAACGCGGCCAATTCCTGGTCATTAACAAAACTGACCTTCAGGGCCACGGAAGCGCCCTTTTCAGCCTGGATTTTATCAATCATAAGTGTATCGGGCTGATTTTCATCATTGGCCATTGTTACCGAAGCCGCAAGAGCCATACAGATAAGTGTAACTAGAAGGGTTATGGTGCGCATTCTTTCCTCCGGGGAATCCTTTGCCAAAAAGTTAATTCATAAGTTAATACCTGATCGTCTCTCTGTCAATCGGAATCTGATGAGATCGTCAGGTTGCCTTTTTAACTCGTTTCTTCGTAGTCTTCTTCTTCGTTTTGGCGGAGGCCGCTTTCGGTTTGGATTTGGTTCGTTTCTTAGCCTTTTCAATCTCCTCGGCGAAGATTTTCTCAAGGCTGTACGTTGACGGCGTGAAATCGAGCAAACCCTGTTCGAATAATTCATCAACCGTTTCAATAAACACAAAGGTGGTTTTGCGGACTATCTCACGGGGAAGTTCCTGGATATCCTTATTATTTTCTTTGGGAAGAATAATGGTATGCAGCCCAGCACGATACGCCGCCGAAACCTTTTCCTTGACACCGCTGACCGGCAAAACCCGCCCACGCAAAGTTACCTCGCCGGTCATGGCGATTTCATTGTTGATCGGGCGCTCGGCCATCACCGATGCGATCACCAGCGACACCGTTACACCGGCGGAGGGACCGTCTTTGGGAATCGCCCCCATTGGGAAATGAATGTGAATATCGAAATTGACGAAATCGTTATGATCGATACCGAGCAGATCGGCCCGGGCGCGAACAAAGCTATGTGCCGCCTGAATTGACTCCTTCATCACATCGCCCAGAGAACCGGTGGTGAATACCTGCCCCGTCCCCCGCATTTTCAATCCCTCTATCAACATCAAATCGCCCCCGGCGCCAGTCCACGCCAGCCCGTTGGCCACGCCGATTTCCGGTTTTGACATCGCTTTCTCAGGGATAAACTGCGGAGTTCCGAGAAATTGATCGACGTTGGTTTCGTTTATCGAGTATTTGCAGGCCTCGCAGGCTGCCTTCTTGCGAGTTATCCGCCTGAATATTTTTTCCAGTTGTTGCTGAAGGCCGATCAAACCGGCCTCCATGGTATACTGGCTGATTATCCGAGATAAGCCCTTATCGGTGAATTTGAGCTCGGTCCGGGTTAATCCGTACCTTTTATACAATTTGGGAAGAATATGCTTTTTGGTAATGACTATTTTTTCGCGTTCGATATAACCGCTCATTTCCACCATTTCGAGGCGGTGTGCAAACGGTTCAGGGAAATCCTCACCGGTTATCCCCAGCACGAACAAAACGCGTGATAAGTCAAGCGGGATCCCGGTATAGTTATCGACAAAATTGCCATTCTGCCTGGGGTCAACCGCCTCCAGAAGAGCCAAAAGGGCGTTGGTGTCTTCTGATTCGACCACATATTCCAGATCTTCCAGGTAAACCACCAGGTCGAAAGATTGAGCGCTTTGAATCGCTCTAATAAGCTGTCCCGGGCCGGCGCCGATATCGTTACGATGCGACCCCTTAATATCCTCAACGATAATCAGACTGGCGCCATTGATCCGGACCAATTTACGTCCCATCGCCTTGGATATAGCCTTCACCAGAGAGGCTTTTCCCGTACCGACCGAACCGGCCAGACAAAGAATAGGCAATTCCCGGATATCACGGCTCATCTGGCGCATTGACAGGTATTCCAGCACCTGCTCCTTGATATGGCCCAAACCGTAATATTCTTTGTTGATTGCCTCCTCGACCTTGACCAGATCGAACGGTTCAAGGGGAGCGCCGTTCCACGGCAGCGATAGGATAAAATCTATATAGCTTTTTGCGGAACCGTATTCGGCTGAGGAAGATGAGAGATGAGCCAGGCGACCGGCTTCCAGCAGGAGACGATTGGTAACTTCCTTGGGTAAGGCGGAATTTCCCCGGATCTGTCTCTGATAGATATTGGACAGATTCTCTTCAACCAGCTCTTCACCCAACTCGCGCTTGATTTCCATCAATTGCTGTCGCAGGAAACTTTCCCGCTTCTTCCGTTCCAGCGATTCGGTCACCCGGGATTCGATTTTGGTTGAAAGCGAATACTTGGCCAACTCTTCTTTGAGCAAGCCAATCAATATTTCGAGACGTTCGCCGAGGCCGACAGCATTGATTATTTCCTGTTTGTCGCCCAGTTGAAAATGAATCATGGCGCCGACCCGATCGGAAAAGGCACTGGTCGACGGGCGGTTCATCTCCAGGTTATAAATCAACTCCTGCGAATACCGATTGTCGAACCGGACCATATTGGAAATCAAATGGGTAATCTCGGACAGATGCTCTCCGAGATCCGGAACATCGGCCGTCCCTTCTTCAACCTCCGCGACCCGCGCTTCCACGAACGGTACCGAAGTTACGATATCGAGCAATGCGATGCGTCGTATCCCCTCGAGGGTAACCATTTTGGAATTGGCCATAGCAGGCTTGATCGACTGCACCCTGGCAAGGACACCCACCTGCGATAAATGAGGTGTGGCGGTGGTCGGTATTCTCTGGGGAGAGAAAGAAAGAACCAGAAGGTTGTCCCGCCGGGCAACAGCCTTCAAGAGTTCAAGATTTTCCTTTCGACCCATCTGTATCGTATGGGTCTCCCCCGGGAAAATTAGAGCCGACCTGAGCGGCAATACCGGCAGGTTTTCTTCCGCTCTTGAAGCCGCGAGCGGTAACTGTTTGCGAGACTTAATTATCATTGTCATCTTAACTCTTCTTATCGGCTTATACAATTTTTTCTCAAGAGAGTTTACGGCTCTTGTAAAAAAATGTCAACCAACATAGATAAAGATGACTAAATTTTCCGGTCGATTTCCGCCTAATTGCTTACAATCGGTGTCAAATCGAGTGCCATTTGCTGGATATCATAATCCGGAATATCCCTGAGAGCATCCACATTCACCTTAAGGCCGTCTCGCTGGGCCGCCAGCCGATAGTAGCCGGAACGGTTGTTTTCATAGAGCGGCCAGTCCGGCAAAAAGTCCCGACCGATCTCCTGACGCAGACGATAAAGATACCTGGCTTGATTAAAGCCTTTCTCTAATTCTTCCTTGTATACCCATCCGTTGTCTTGAGTTAACCTGGACCATACCAGACGCAAAAGATACTTGAATGACTTCCCGGTGAGATTGATCGGGTGCCCGTCGATACGGATTCGAAACCGCTCCCGGATAGGAGTTCCGTCGATTTCAATCGATTCCGGCCACACCGTCGGCTCAAAAACAAGACTTCCATTTACCGGCATATCATCCTCCTTTATTTTACGAATTCTCTTTTCGATTTTTTTCAATCGTTCCTCGGACGAGATTATTCCGCCCAAAAACGAACACCCCTCACCCAAAAATTGTCGCCTGTCGATTATCTCATGATTATACAGGGCCATCCATTCACGCCGGAAAAGCAATCCTCTGAAATCCCGGTGAAGCTGCCTGAGCCCCACGGGAAGCCCGTACCTGGCCGAAAAGGCAAGATCGTCAAGCTGCCGCGGAAGCTGCGAAAATCGATCACGAGCCCTGATTATCGACGCCGCCGATACCAGGAGCCAGCCGACCTGGTACCCTAGATTTTCCATCATACCGGGATGCAGATGGTAATCGCTTTCGATATCAACCGCCGCCATGCCTCCCATCCAGTCCTCCATTAAGAAAACCAGATTCAGACGGCTTATTTCATTGGGGTTCAATTCGCGCTGCATAGCGGCCATATCACGTATCAGCGGGCTGCCATCGGCATCTTCAGCGAAAAGCCGTTGAGACATACTCAATTGGTCCCGCCGGCCCGCCGGCAGATAAATACCCTTCCCCTCGGGAGAGTGAAGAATATGATACATAAGCCGCCCATCGTCGACCGACTCCGGAAACGGCGCCCTCTTCAGAATATAATTTGCTCCCGCCACCGTCAGACCGGATTTTGCGACCGCCTTCCCCAACGGCGTGGCAACCATACGATCACCCTCATAGCTCACGAAACCATCATCAAGTAACGCTTCATATATACCGCTTATTTCATGACTGACATTATCGTTACAAACACAACAATATGACCGTTGCAACAATTTCTCAGCATCGTCGGGATGTCGCACAAGACCGGAGCTGAAAAGGTCGACGAGAATATCGGGCATATCCCGGCCCGGCAATTGAGATGTTATTCGAGTCGGCTGTTTATCGATATAGTATTCCCACAGGATCGATTTTTCAAGTTCGCCGGAGGCAAACAAAACCGCTCGCCCGGCGGCTCCTTCCTCCTCCATCAAACCGATCCGCCCGGCCCGGCCGGACATGCTTTCGTACTCGGCCCATGATAACGGCTCCAATCCGGGTCGCCCGGTATATCCCTGTTGTCGATATTTTTGAGCCTCGATAAAAACCGTGGCGGCAGGCAGGTTGATACCGGTCGAAAGAGTTGTCGTGGCAAAAATGACATTGATCAATCCGTTCCGATATCCCTCCTCGACAGCCAGCCGCTGATGAGCGGTCAGGTCGGCATTATGAAAGGCAATCCCGACCACAAACAAGCTGCGCAAATTCGACAGCAATGACGACTCTTCCTCATCGGCCAGTTTTTGGTCAAAATATTTCTCGTTTTCGGGCCGTATTTCCTGCCCCAGGTATTCGGCAAATTTCTCAGCCGCCGTCATTGTCTCTCGACGTGACTTCAAAAACACCAGTGCCGGCCGCCCCGCAGTGGTCGCCTCTTTGATGTTTTCAAATAGGGTCAGGCTGACATCGTCACCTTCGCGGCAGGATTCCTCCCCCAACTCACCCGAATTATGACAGCGAAAATAAAAGCGCCCCTCCGACGCAATACCTCGCTGCAGTTCCACCGGTCTCATCTTCTCCAGCAGTAAACGGCATCCCAGCCATTGAGCCAGCTCAGTGGCTTCGCCCAGGACCGCCGACAGCGCCACCAGTTGGGGATTGTAGTCGGAGTATAAAAGCTTGGTCAAAGCCAGTTCCAGTTGGGCTCCCCTGGTTTTGTCCTCAAGCATCTGCAGTTCATCGACGACGACCGTTCCGATTTGCGCCATGAGATCAAAATTCCCCAAAAGCAGAGAATTGAATTTCTCATAGACCATGATGGCGATATCGAAGCGTCCCTTTTCCACGCTGCCGTCGTTGTCCTGATGATCGCGCGTGGCAATCGTGATACGCAAGCCGAGATCGCCGTAGCAGTCTCGGAACTGGCGGTATTTTTCCTCAGCGACAGCCTTGAGCGGCACTAAAAAGATCGCCTTCTTCCGCTGCTGGACCGCCCGTATCAGAGCCATTTCGCCGCAGAAGGTTTTGCCCGACGAGGTCGGCGCCGAGATCAATAGCGACGCACCCTCCAGAAGCCGGTACTCTTCCACAGCCCGATACTGAAGCGGCAGCAACCTGCCGTTAAATCGTTTCTCCCATTGCGCCAGAATCGGCTCGGGAATTCCCTGTTTTGCCAGTCGTTTCCGCATTTTGTCGCCCCTCTGTTTCATGGCCATACGGCCGCCCCATAAATGTTTTCCGGTATCAGTCGCAACTACCCCATCCGCAGGAAGCACATATAAAACAATACCCGTTGCGAACCAGCGGCCCCCCGCACGAACAAATGCCCGACCTGGGGCGGTTGGAAGTATTTGATACCGGCCGTTTTTCCTCGGTCGATTGACTCCGGCCAAGCAGCAACAAACTTTTCCCGCCCTGCCCGGAGATACCTTTCCGTTCCTGTTGTTGATCTTGATGCATAACTCTCTCCCTGTGTCTGGTGTTAATATCGGCGTAAAGTCAAAATACTGCACATTTGTGCAGTTGTCAAGCGATTTTTTGAAAACTTTCATAATTCGGCTGATATAGCTGTATGTTGTGTATACTTGAAGATAGCCCACGATATATAGGACGACCTTCAAGGGCATACCGTTTACGATATTGACATTCTGAGAAATATTGTATATGTTGGAGACAGCAATTAAGGACATCTGTATCAATTAGCCTACATGATATATACGATCACACAGGAGGTAGTTATGGTTACTTCAAATCGTGTTCTTCTTAGCAATCTTGTCATTCTGATTTCGGCCATTATGGTGTTGGGCCTGCCGCAGGTTGCCGCGGCGGATATGGACCGTACAGATGTTTCAAATGCCGCGGTACTTTTCTTAGTAGTTTCCAATTCGCCTCGTGTCAATGGTATGGGCGGATGCGGCATCGCATTAATTGACGAGCAGTCTTCATTATATAACCCGGCTGCAGTTGGGGTCTTTCATCTTGATAAGGTCTTCTCCATTTCCTCTCCCTCCTCAACCGATTGGTTGCCGACTCTTGACCTTGATATGCGGTATAAGACGTTCAATGTGAGTGTTGGCGGATCGACAAGATTACTGAAACCGGATCAGAAGACTCATCTATCTTTCGGCTTGGCGTATAGTCGGATAAAGCTTGACTATGGGCGTCTTGTCTTTACCGATGCGGAGGGCAACGAAATCGGTTATGGTTATCCTGAAGAAGAAGCGCATTGTTTTACGCTCGGCTTCGGGATCGAACATATCGCCCGATTGGGTCTTGGACTAACCATGAAAAAAATAGATAGTCGCCTGAGTACTGTTGGTGCGGGGGAGGAAAAAGGCGATGGAACGGCGAAGGCTACCGCTTTCGATATCGGCCTTTATGCCGAACTGCCGTTGGGACGCCTTATGACCGGAAAAGCCGAATCGGATATGAACATCGAGTTAACTCCTGCCCTGGCCTATGTCCTGAGCAACATAGGCAATGATATAACATACGTCGACGCCGCACAGGCCGATCCATTTCCCACAATACATCGAATCAGCCTGTCGATCTATGGTGGCCTCAAATCGCGCGGCGCAACCCTGGCATCTCTTCGGATTTCATGGGAGCACGAGCGCTCGGCCTTATCCATCGATCCAGACCCGATAAATAAATTCGGCGGCGAGTTGGGAATCGGAAATGTGCTCTTTATACGCGGCGGATTTCATCACGATGATGCCGGCGAGCTGAAATACCCCACCTTCGGCGCCGGTCTCAGCCTGCAGGGTATCCTGCAGTTCATAGAGACGACGCAACCTGAGGAGGGCGATACGTTCTTGCGCTACCTGCTGACGCATGCTGATTTTTCGGTTGATTATGCAAAGTATTTCGGAGATACACCGCTTGAGGGAACCAACTTTTTAAAAATGAGCCTGTCATTTTGAAGATTTGTATCTTCTCACGACGGTTATAAATTCTTAATGTGCGGTCATGAACCCCTTCCTGACCGAATCTATGCAGCGCCGATGTCCACATCTACGCCCACGACCGATGTGGACATCGGCCGTTCACAAAACAGCAGAAAACTGCCTTGCAGAAAACTGCCTTGCAGAAAACTGCCTTCTGGTAGTAGAGAGACTGGGATATATATAGCTATGATTTTCGAGGTAGATATTTGGGTCAAGCTGGCGACAGCAGAAAACTTGCTGTTGCAAGCGGTGAAGGGGGGCCGTCTCCGGCCCCCCGGGTGATCCCAACGAGGGGGAATTGCGTCAACCTAGCGGAGCTTTTCATCCAATACGAATTTCACGGTATAATCGATCCAGACCGCCACCGCTTCGCCATTCTGAATCGCCGGACGATAAGTGCATTTGTAGGCAGCCTCAACGGCCGCCTCTTCGAAACCGATATCGGGCCGAGAACATCGGGCCGCCTGCGCCATGATAACCCGGCCATCGGTGCCGATAAAAGCCTGAACCAGCACATCCGCCGTAAAGCCTCCCTCCCGGGCAATACGGGGATATACCGGAATCTCATCGTGAACGAATTTAGGTTGAACCTCGCAGGCAATAAAGGTATCGACCGGCGGCAAATATCCGGGAGGATATCCAGAGATACCATCTCCCCCCGGGAAACCGTCGCCACTGCCTGTGGTTTCAAAAGGATCGTAGAAACCGGATTCAGGTAAATCATCCAAACCCAGATACGAGGTATCCTCCTCGGCCATAAGATCGTCGATCATCACGATCTCACCTCGTCCGGATTGCTTAGGCAGCGGCGGCTTGATGCCCTGCCCCGGTCTTGGAGGTCCCGGCGAAGGCCGCTTCCTCCAGACAATTTCCTTCGTACCTTGTCCGCCTCCTCCCGGGCCCACTGTGGTCCCTTTTCCTTCAGGTAACGATCTGCCGTAAACCCAAACCAGCCCGATCAACATCACGGCCAGCAAGAAGGCTGAAAAGGTTCCCATCAGCATGTTCCGCTGATAATAGCGCTTCAATTCAAAAGCGCCGTACATGGCATTAACAGTGCGAATCATTTAAATCACCCCCTTTGCCAATGCTGAGAGTCGGTGAGGGAAGACGGGAAAAACGGAGAGTGTCGAGGGCCTTTACCATCTTGGGCTTATCCTGATTTTCGCCGGTCCTGGTCCCGGGAAAAGCGGGAACCGGATGCAGTCGGACGACAAAAATCGCAACCACCGCCATCATGATCAGTAAACCGAGCACAACGCTCAATGACAGGAGTCGCAATAGTGCGGTATCGGAATCGGACGAACCGACTCGGGCGGTGGTGATTGGGGTAGTCGTGAGGATTTCGGGGTTGGTCTTTGAAAAAAGGCTCATGGCTCCCTCCTTATTAAAGGTTAAGGAACAGATGGCCGACCCGCCCATGCGGGTTACCCATCGTCAGTGGCCTTTCTTCCCGGAAGTACTAAGGCAAAACTATCCTGATACGTTCAGTAAAAGGAATAACATAAACAGCGATAGCTATTCATCCAATCTCCCCTCCCCAGACTGCATGATCAACTGCTAAGGCTTGATTATTAATTGTCAACAGAACGGTACTGTTCTCGGGCAAAATCTGCGCCAGGGGTGAACCATTGGCCAGTCGGCCGGTTCGATCAGGCTCGGGAACAGCGGTTGGAGCCGGTTTGCTGAACACCATATAAATCGATAACAACATCAGAAAAAGCACCACTGCCAGAATAATCATCAGGCAGACATTGGTGAACCAATCCTGACGCCACTCGAGAGGAATCACTCCCGAACCGCATTGTCCCGGCTGTCTTTCCCATATCCCCGTTGGCTGTTGGTAGCGTATCCTCATACTACCCTCCGTTCAAAGTTTGTCGGGCCGGCAGCCGTTACAACCACTGCAACTGGCGCCGATACAACTTTTTTCTCGGACGGCTGGTCATTTTTGCCGGACATGGTGACTCCGGCGGAAAGCTGCTTTTGCATGCGCTGCAAACGTGAGGGATGTGAGGATAACTTAAGACGGGCGGCCGTCTCGGAGGGGTTTTTTTTGGGCGGGGGAAGTAATTAATCTTCCCCCGAAAATATTGTTCAGCGCGGTTTAGAGAACAAAGTCAATCTTGTACTCAATCCATAAACCGATCGGGTTGCCGTTCTGAATCGCCGGGCGGTATTTGCACTTATACGCGGCTTTGATAGCGGCATCCTCGAAACCCATATTAGGACGGTTGGTCTGGACCGATTGAGCCTTTTTGACATTGCCGCTTTTATCGACAAAGGCCTGAATCTTCACCCAGCCGGTAAAACCGCCTTCCTGGGCCAGACGGGGATATTCCGGTATTTCCTCATAAATCTGCACCGGTATTTCTTCCACCGGAACGAATTCATCGGGCGACGGCATATAGTCATCTTCAGGAATATCGATAATCAGTTCGGAACCTGATCCGTCGGCGCCCGAGAGAACCGGAGCGTTAATCTCCTGAAGTTCCTCACGCGAGGCGATCACGATATCTTCGTCAACCACTTCGTCGTCGGCAACCGGTGTCGGAATACCGATTTTGGGCGCGGCCACATTCGGTTTGGCAATATCGACCTGAGGCGGCTTCGCCGTCAGCGAAGGAGGCGCTCCCAGATCGGCGATGGTCCTGATACGGACAACGTTTCTGACTTCCATCTCGTCGTAAGTAATCACATTATACAACCACACGGTGAGAATCAAAAACGCCGTCAGGGCGGCTGCAAAACCGGTCCCCATCATCATATTGCGCTGATATGAACGTTTCAGTTCAAACGCGCCGTAATAGGCACTTGCAGTTTGGGCCATAACTACTCACCCCCCTGCTGTGAAAGAACCTTATCAATGATACGCGAATCGCGGTCTTCCCAGGGAGACATGGCATATCGATAAGAAAACTTCTTGGCTCTGAATTCGGCGTACCGATCATGCGAGGGATCCTTGAATTCCCTGGGCGTAACACCCATCTCTTCGGCAGTCACCGCATTGAATGAGCGTTCGATCAGATCGATTTCATCAAGAATATCCACCATCGTTTTATAACGGGCATCCTTATGGATGATAATCAGCGTATTGAGCTTCGCGTTTTCCTTGTTCTGATCAACCAGCAGTGTTCGCAGGGAATCGGTCTTCATCGGGACTGGTAATTCCCGTCCAATATTCCAGTAAAAATTGCTTTCCTCGTCGATATGTACGGTCAGCACATTCGATTCTTTAATCTTTAGCTGATCTTCCGTCGCCGGCGGCAGGTTGACCTCCATCGCCTGTGGCATCGAAAATACCGTCGTTACCATATAGAAGATAAGCAGCAGAAACGCGATATCAACCATCGGCGTCATATCAATAAGAATAGCTATTCTTCGCTTCGGGCGGCGAAGGCCTTGCTTCTTTCCGCCTTGCGGTCTTTGGGCTACTGCTCCACCCATATTAAATCACCACCTTTGACATTATAAATCCTGTTCCAGGCTTGTTATGATCTGGAATCGGGTCAAATGCTGCTCTTGCAGCGTTTCCATTATCCCTTCCATCGCACCATAACTTGACTCTCGGTCGGCCTTAATCACCAGAAACGCTCGAGGGTTTGTCATACGGGCGTCATTGATCTCATATCCGACCGTGCTTGTGGTCGCCTCTCTATATTTCCGAAACGGCTTGGTTATCACGCGGTCGCCGATATTGACTTTCTCTTTGATAATATAATCGACAAAGATCGAGTCATCGGATGTTACCGTGACGTTGATAATGTCCTTATCCGGCAGCGAAACCTGCGAGTGCGATGACGGTAAGTCGACCGATTTCTTCTCCGGAGGCTTAAACTGTGTCGTCGCCATATAAAAGATCAGGAGAAGAAAGGCTATATCCACCATCGGAGTCATGTCGATCAGGATGTTGATACGCCTTTTCTTTTTAATCTTCATCTACTTCGCATCCTCCTTGGCCTTCAACAACTGGAGCACTTCATAAGTGGCTTCGTCAGTAGTGTAATTGAAGGAGTCAACCTTGTTGACAAAAAAGTTATAGAAGAAAATACCGAGGATACCGGAAACCAGACCGCCGGCGGTATTTACCAGAGCCTCGGAAATACCGGTCGCCAGTGCCTGGGCATCGATAACACCGCCCGCCGTGTGGCCGGTGGCCGCAAAGGCGCGGATCATGCCGATAGTCGTTCCCAGAAGACCGACCATGGTCGCAATCGAAGCGATAGTCGAAAGAGCAATCAGGTTGCGCTCCAGAAGCGGACCTTCAAGGGCGTTGGCTTCTTCGATGGCCGACTGAGTCATCGCCATCTTCTTTTCAATGATCAGTGCGCCGTCGTCTTTGATGCGCATGTAGCGCTCGATTCCGGCGCGAAGGACATTGGCGGTGGTACCGCGCTGCTTGTCGCAGGAGGCCAGGGCCGACTCATAATCGTTGCTCTGCAGATGACCGATCAGCCCTTTGAAGAAAACCTGGACCGAACTTGTGCCCTTGGCCACCCTTAATGACAGGAAACGTTCCACCACAAAGGCCATGAGCATAAGCAGAATCGATATCAGCACTACCACCAGAGGACCGCCCTGATAAACCGAATGGGCAATCGTGCCAATTTCAGTATTCTTTAAGATGATTCCCCAAACGACATAACCGATAACAAAGGAAATCAACGTATTCAATGTCACAAAGATTGTCTGTTTCACCTTTTCAACTCCTCCACTCTATATGAATTTCCATTTAATTTCAAAGTCCTAAATCTCTTTACCTTTAAGGGCCACAATCAAAAAGCCCATAAGGCTAACATATATTCCAAACGAGGATAACCCGATAAAAGTGGTGACACCATAGGAATCACCAACCTGCGCGAGCATTCCGGTCGAGTCGAAACCGTAGGAGGCTCCAAAGAACGAGATGATGAACATTCCCATCCAGATTATCACCGGTATCCAGTTGTAACGCAACATTTTTTTCAAGTAGAGTACGTATTCCCCCCCCGAACTCTTTTTGGCGCCATAAAGCAGATAAATATTTATTGCCGCCAGAACCAGACAACTGAGGAAGTAGACTATCATTAAAGTCCCGGTAATTATCAGTACTATACCGCTGGAAAATATCTTCGAACCGTAAGTTCCAAGCGACAGCATGGCGCCGAAACCGGTCAAGGAATAATAATCGTTTATAATTCCCTTCAGGGCCAGTTCCGGGACGACCTTGTCATCGACCAGAACCGGACCGGCATAAAAAATCGAATCGGGAGCGATAGTACTATCGCCCTGGGCCAGCCTCTCAACCGCCGCCTGCTTCATTGAATCGGTCACCGCAACCGAAATCGAATCGTTCGCCTTCGCTTTCAAAACCAGGTACTGAGGCAGCGCGCGTAACGCGTCGGCCCCTCCGTAAATCAGGTTTTCCCGATCGGTCCTGGCATTGTATGTGTAAACGGCAACCACCCGCTCCTGAAGATCGCTCATCCCGTGTAGCTGTTCAAGATCAGGATTATTAACGAAAATTACTCTGATCTCTTCCGGCACCACATTTCTTTCCTCTACTTCATCGGGCGTCGGTTGCGGCTGCGGAGCCTGATCTTCGTGAAGCGCGGCCACCTCTTCGACCTCAAAGGTTGAATCGGTTTGAACCTCTTCGGCGCCGGCGGCAACATCTTCACCGGACTCAGTCAGGCTGTCAGCCGGTGGGATGACTTCTTCCACAGGCGGCTGCTGAACTGGTGCTTCATCGGCCCGAATGGCTGCAAACGAGGCAAAACGTTGGCTGTGTTTTTTCCTCAACGCGCCGGATAGGTCATCAATCGTCCCTTTGTCATCTTGAGAAGCAAAAAAGAACGTGTGCTCTCCGACGGAACCAAGCTCCTCATATGAAATCGGTATATAACCGGAAAACCAGGGAACAAAAAGAGCCAAAACCATAGCAACTGCCGCCGCCGTCATGAACAGTTTCTCAACCATGGAAACCCGTGATTCCATCAGGGTACAGCGGTCACGGACCTCACCATGGCTGCGAGACAGTTTGGCTTTGACCTTTTCGACCAGTGATTTCCGCTCGTCCTCCGATTTGAACATGTTCCCCGCTTTGCCGGAAAACACATCAAACCCGATGTATTTGAATCGTTCTTCCGATGGTTCTAACGATTCTTTATTGTTCTCACCTTCTGCCATATACTCTCCCGTACCTGCCGGTCGTGATATCCGATCCGGTATTAATATTCAAACTCGGTATCGCTCTCACCCTTTTTGCAGTCAGCGTTACCAGGGTCACATTTCAAACACTTGACGAACCAATCATATGAATTTTTGAAATAGGGCTTCGATTCCTCTTTCTTGCCTTGCTCTTCCCTAAGGTCGAAGGCATGAAGCTGATACGACTGAGCGATCGAGGTAATGATGTCGACATTGCCGCAGTCTCCGCCGCCGGTCGCTTTATAACATTTCAGTGCGCGCTTGAAATAATCCACCGCCAGAAGATAATTCGAGGAACAAATATCGGTAATATAAGCAAAACCGAGACTCTTCAAAGCATCACAACTGGTCGAATCGAGTTCCAACCATTTCTTCGTCCATTTAACACCGTTTTCACAATCCTGAAGCCGGAGCATGTAGGTATCTGAAAGTAATGAGTATGCCTTAACCCTGGTCGAATCCAGTTCCACTACCTTCTCAAGAAATTCCGCCGATTTTTCATAATCTTCCATATTCAACGTGCAATACGCGGCGTTCATGTAAACATTCCAGGCATCCGGACCGAGATCGATCCGCCTCTGATAATATTCCAGAGCCTTGGGGAAATCCTGAAACTGGTGGTAAGCTACCGCCGTTTCAACCGCAATTCGAGCATTATCGGGGATCAGTTCCGCTGCGCGGGCATAATTTTCCGATGCGTTGGCCCAATCCTGATTGGCCTTATAACCGTCGCCGATACGCCGGAAAATGTCTGCTTCCCCCGGCCCCGGAGTCCAGTCGGGATCCTCAGCTACCATCCACTCCATATGTTTGCCGAGGGTTTCGATGCCTTCATCGAACCTCTCCTCTGCTATATATCCGCGACCGAGATAAAGGTAAATATTTTTCGGCACATCCCCAAGCGCCAATACATGCTCGAAGGCGGAATCGGCCTGAGGAAATCCACCCAGGTTGAAATAAGAACGACCAATATTGAAAAATATCTCACCCCTGGCGGAATCGTTCGATAACTCGATAAACTTGTGATACGACCCGATCGCCTCGGTAAACCGCTGTTTCTTGGTTTCCCGATCATTGGCAGATAGACCGGCCATGGTATATAACCGTCCGATCTCTTCCCAGGCATAAGTATACATACTGTCTCGGGTGAGTACGACCCGCAACTGACTCAAGGCATCGTTATACTGCCCCTGTGCCACATAGGCCCGAGCCAGACGAAAGTAGACATCGAGATAAGTAGTGTCCATCTCAATGACCTGATTGTATTCGCTGATCGCCAACGGATAAAATTCGGCGTAATAATTGGCATCACCGAGATTGGCATGAAATTCGGACCGATCAGGACCGACCGAACTGGCCTTGCGAAATTCGACATCGGCGTTAGTGTACTCTTTTTTCTCCAGTAACAACAAACCCATACCGTTGTGGAAAAGAGCTTTTTCGTCTTTGGATTTTTTTATCCCTTTGTCAAAAGCCTTTTCGGCTTCTTCCAGGTTTCCCTGCTTTAGTAATACTATCCCTTTATAATAAAGAGCTTCATACAGCTTTGATTTCTTCTTCAGGGCCATTTCGAACTGTTCCAGCGCCTCATCAAGCTGCTTACGCTCAAACATAATTCTGCCCATGAGAAAATAATGAGGAGCATAGGCCGGATCGATTTTGATCTCATCAACAATCAAATCGATCACCTGGGTGGTATCATGATTGTTCAGCGCTTCCAATATCTCCGGTTTTACATCATATCCAAAATCGGATGACAATGCAGGAACTACGGCTAAAACCATGACCGTAAATAGTGTCAGGAGGGTTATCACAATTTTGCTAGAAGCATTCATAGTACTCACAAACCCTTTCAGTTTCGTACAAAACCAAGATTCCCATAATACAAAAATCATACAGGTTGTCAAGAGCTTTTTGGATCATAAGAACCGTCTTCTCTGTTAGTCACACTTCCTCGTAACTCGCTTCTCGCCTTGCGTCTCTCTCGTTTGATCGCCAATAGTACCTGTCCCATTCTCAGGAAAAAATACAAAGAGACAATCAACCCGATCAGTATCCGGGAGCCATTGGATAAATCAAGCGGATACAAGATAATTATCACCAGCCCCCCGATAAAAACCAGCAGGGCCGAAAACATGTTTACATAATTCCTAACGTTCATCTTAACCTTCTATAATATATACAAATCACACCATATATTCTTCCAACTATAATGTCTTAAACCGGTCTTCTGTTCCAAAAATAAACAAAAAACATGCCGTTTCAATCCACAATTTCGTGATTTTAAGTTATTGCTATTAAGTACTTTAGGAAGCAATCACAATCTCCGGGAATTCTTTCCGGGGATTACAACGGTCAAACTCGCATGAAATCCGAACGTTTGCGTTAAGTCGTTACAAGAACAAGTCTTACGGAACGCATATTCTGCGCTATGGCTTTAGCCATTCGGGGATACATACGATTTCGGTCGAACCATCGAATGTCAGGTTAATTGTACCGACAAACGACTCGGTCTCGCCCGAATTATTTTTGGCGGGATACCATTGAATCAGCTTCGCTACCTTGCCTGCTACTTCACCAATTCGCGAACCGGCTCGGGTCACCGAGACACCAGTGGTTTTGCCCTCTGAATTGATCCGAACATGGACTTCGGCTGTCCCTCTTCGACCACGGGCCAGGTTTGCCGCCTTAATTATGCCGTTGCCATGGTTGCGAGGAAGCGGCGGCAAGGCCATATCTGCGGCGTTAAAATAATATGTCATTACATGATAAGAGCTTATGGGTGCCGGGGAACTCGTGTCGTTACGGTGCAACGGTGAAAACGGATATCTGATATTATCAAAGATGCGAAAAGTCAATAGAAAATCGGATTCATGGGTCCGACCATCGATTCCGGCCGGACTGAATTCGGCATTCATCAGGGCCATGTGGACCGGATGATTCATGACCTCCTGACCCGGTATCGGATATGTTATATTTTGCAGGCGACCTTTTTCATCCAGGAAAACCCGTGCGGTTATTATCAGGTAATCCGATTCCTTGCGGTTCGGATATACTTTATAAAAAAACGGATTGAGATCGACCACCGAAGGCGCTTCAATACCATTTCGCTCGAAAAATAGCGGAAGCAGCGTGGTATCGGTAATCAGTTCGGCGGAAACGGGATACGCAAGATTTGCCTTCATCTCAGACATGTTATCTCTTAAATACGTGACCCTGACCGGTACTTCCACCGGAAACTTCGGATCGATCCCCCCCATAAAGTGAAATCTTATCTTCTTCAGATCCTTCTTGATCGGCTTGATATAGGCTGCGGAATCGGAGGGATACTCAACTTTTTTAACCTTGCCTTTTTCATCGACCGAAAGCCAGGCTATCAGGGAACGGTTAGTCAGCGGCGGTCCTTTTTCCGGATTAACAATGAGGATCGGGATCGTATCCGGGAAAGGCATTGATATGCCAAAATAAGGTGTCACTACCGGTTCAATTGAATCTTCGGCCATAAGAACGGCAGAACAGAAAAATACCGCTATTATCAGAAATAGTCTTTTATGCATATCGGTATATTATACACCGTCGGGAATGTAGCAATTAAAAATATGAAATAATAACCCCGGCAGATCGTTGGCCTGCCGGGGCGATATTTACCGCTACGATAATAATCAGAGTTTAACTAGTAATTCATAACCTCATCAACCGCGGTCAGAATTTTCTCCGTGGTCGGAAGACAAATCGCGTCACCATCGACGCCATAGGCTACCCGGCTGTCAATAGCGGTCACCAGTCTGACCGGCGCCTCCATAGAACCGATCGCGTTTCCGGAAGTGATCACGCTGGCGATAGTCGGCGCCGCGCCGCCCATCATCCTGTCTTCGGTAACGACAATAACCCGGCCGCATTCCTCAGCCGCCTGAATTATGGCCTCTTCATCCAACGGCCGGACTGTGCGCAGATCGACGACACGCAGGCCGACACCTCTCTCCTTGAGAACTTCGGCGCATTTACGGGCCATATGAACGGTTGCACCATAAGTGATAACGGCGACGTCATTGTTTTCCGGATGATACACATTTGCCTTGCCGAACGGGATGATCTCATCAATCGGCGGGTATTCGGTTTCCACCGGAACCCCTTCCCAATCGCGACGATTGTAAAGCGCCACCGATTCGCAGAAAAGGACCGGATCGTTGCAGGCATAGGCGGTACGCAAAAGACCGGCGGCATCACGGGCGTTGGACGGCACCACCACATGGAGTCCGGGAATATTGATAAAGGTCCCGATATTCGCCTCGCTGTGCCAGAACGCTCCCGCACCCTGCTTATAACCGCCATAAGAAACACGAATAACCATATGCCCTGTCCACTGGCCATTGGACCGCTGATGGAGGGTGCAAATACGGTCCTTCAAAACCTGGTAGGCCGGCGACACATAGTCGATAAATTGAATCTCCGCCAACGGGCGCCGCCCCTGAAAAACATGACCGATGGCTCGCCCCAGAATTCCGGCCTCGTCGAGAGGCGTGTTGAAACAACGATCACGACCGAAATGGCGCTGGAGATTTTTCGACACCAGGAAAACACCCCCTTTGCCTTTGAGGCCTTCCATCTTTTCCGGATGATTGAGGATCTCGCCGGAGAAATCGCCCACATCCTCACCGAAGATAAGCGCTTCCTGCGAATGCTTCATAATCTCAAAGAGAGTATAGTTGATCGCCGACCTCATCGTCATCGGACCAAGTGTTTCCGGCAAATCCGGTTTCGGATAATATTTCTTTTTGGCATATTCGGCAAACTCTTTCTTCCGGTCAACTTTGGCGTCGGCCAATATACCGGCCCATCTTTTCTTGATATCCTCGAAAGTGCAGCTCAGCACCTTCGACATAATACTGTCATAAGTTTTCGGTTGGAAATCGGCGACCGCTTTGGCCGATTCCTCGCTAACCTGACTGTCAATTTCATCCCACATTTTACCTATCTGGGCCGGGGTCAAAATGCCGTCTTTGATGAAGGTCATGCCGGTTTTGAGGATACAATCATTTTCGATATGCCATTTTTGCTGATCGGGATCCATATAAAACGATTGATCGTCGGAGCCGGAATGCGATTCCTCGCGAGTCACCTTGATATTCATCAGCACCGGACCCGCACCGGATCGGGCATAGTCAATCGCTTCTTTAACCGATTTGAGCGATTCTTTGATATTGGTCCCGTTGAAGTTCATTATCTTCAACCCGAACCGCTGAAAGCCCTCAAACGGCGTCGTCGGATTACCTTCAGGGAATTGCTCATCGACCGAAACCGAGATCGCCCAGCCGCAGTTGTAGATAGCATATACATTCGGAGCATTATCGAACACCGAATAAAAGACAGCCCGAGCAAACTCCGGCGACGAAGTCGACCCCTCGCCGATAGCGCTGTAGACAATGGCATCTTTGGGATAACGACCATTGGGATAAATCGCATGCTTGGAAATCGGCGCCTTACTGACAATAGCGCATCCGAGGCCGGCCGCCTCAAGGGCATGCGACCCGGTGGGCGACGCCTGCGGCAGAATTTCCAAATCGGGATAGGCCGAATGCGACGGCTGAATCATACCGCCGACCCCCTTACCGCGCACATCGCCGATCGCCTCCTTCATCTTTTCCGAAAGCTCCGCCCCGCGATGCATATCAAAAGCCTTGTTGCGGTAATAACCGAAAAAGGGATCATTAGGCCGCGTATAATGAGCGCCGACAACGTCGATCATCTCTTTGCCGCCGCAACCGATCACGAAACGGCAATGCCCTTTGCGCAGCAGGAGTTTTTCTTCGCGCTCGATCCGCCGGGCCATCACCATCGAATGAAACATCTTCCTCAGCTCACTCGGCTTGACACCGTTATAGGCCGATAACGGTTTATTGCCCTTGACCGGGGTACCTTTTTTGCCCTTATAATTGCGAAGTTTTTCAGCTAATGATACTATCTCCACAATTGCCTCCCAGATTCTATATTAAAATTTGATTGTCGACTGAGTCACCCAAGTTTAATGGTTTTTGTCCGGCATTTCAACCCTTTTCAGTTTATTTGCCGGCGACTCTTATTTTTCATATCTCAATCATTTACGGATATTTTTGTCACCTATTGGAGAATTTATCGTCTTGCCCGGCAAATATATATCCTTCGGCTGCCGCCCTAAGTGCTTGACTTGCCTTCCCATTTTTGTATAATTAAGATGTAATTCATAATTTCGCGATCCTGCATCAAGCTGTAATTTATGTTCGGGAACCGGGAGGGGCCACATGGTAATGAATTATTCATCTTTCACTCGAATTTCATTGGCGCTGCTACTCCTCTTATTCTTTACCGCCGGCAACGCCATAATCCCCGTTAAGAAGGAAACGGTGAAAACCGTCGAACCGATCGAAATCCGGATCGGCACTGAGCATGATGTCCTCCAGGGGCATTACAGCCCTTTCGCCATAACGCTCAACGCTAATATTGACCGCTTGGATGGGTTCGACCTCCTTCTTTCCTATAATCCGGATGAACTGACGCTGAGGCATGCTCTCCCCGGTCGCCTGTTGCTTGATAATAATTGGGAATATTTCTCATACCAAATCTTCGGCGACACTGCCAACGATAGCCTGGCCTTTGTCAATATCATGGCTGCAGCCGATATCCCGAATGTTGACCCAAGTCTGCCCGACAGCGCCCAATTGGCCGGCGGATTTGTCGAATTATATATGTATATCTCAAACGACCGGACCCATGAATGTATGTTTCTCCCGCTCCGTTTCTTCTGGCGTGATTGTGAGGACAACCTGCTATTTTTGGCACAAGGCGACACCATTGCCCTGTCCCGCTCCGTTACTGAGGACCCACGGGAGATATACGGGAGAGCCCCAATCCCGGAATGGCCGGAACCGCCGGATGGATGCCTCGACTCTTTGACACAAGTCCCGGTTCCCATGGTTGATTTTGTTAATGGTGGCTTTGAAATTGTCTGTGCCGGAAGTAGACCCGACATGACCGGCGACCTCAACTGTAATGGATTGTCATTTGAATTGGCTGATGCCATCTTGTATAGCCAGCTTCTAACCAGCGGTATTGAGATTCTGAATCCCGATATTGCTCCCTGTTGCATTTCAACCTCTGACGTCAATAAAGATGGTATCACTCTAACCGCCTCCGACCTCCAACGCCTGGTGCGCATATTCAATGGCAGTGCCGAACCATACCCCAAACCGCTGGAAAATCTTTTCTTGACCGTCGACACCATGACTTACTTCGACCGGCTGAAAGTTTATTGCAGCTCGGATGAACACATCGGCGCCACGCTCTTCACCTTCACCGTCAATGACACAACCGCTCTGCCTTCGCTGGAACAAGCCGCGTCTGATATGGACCTCGAATACGCTTATCGAAACGACACTCTGAAAGTGTTGATCTACAGCTTTGGCACCAGCATGATCCCGGCCGGAACCGGCGCAGTGTTAACTATCCCGACCTCGATTTCGCCGGTTTTGATCGCGGTGGATGCCGCCGAATTTCAAGGCTGGCTGATGAAGGCAGATTTCTAACAGCCTTGCGGAGTTTACCGGTAGAACCGATAACCGCTTGACATTTTTGGCTTTTCAGGCATATTTATATATTAGCCATCAGACCAGAAACAATTGCTATCTTAACTTCGGGAGGGTTAAATGCGATTCCCATCATTAGCTTTTTTACCGGTTCTAATTATCGGACTCTTTCTCCTCCTCCCTGCCGGTTGCGTGGATAAGAAGGGCATGGTGAATCCGATCACCACGGTGGAAAATGCCGGGGATATTAATGACAACGACATCCCGTATGAAATAGCCGATGCCGTCATGTTTTCCAATTACTTCATGACCGGGACCGATGCCTTCGACGATCATGCCACCGCCTCGATAAGCAAATCCGATGTCAATGGCGATGGCAGCTTACTGGATTTAGCCGATCTGGTCTATCTCGTGCGTGTCATTACTGGCGATGCTAATCCCATTCAAAAACCATATCCCGATTCACCTTTGCAACTGACCCTGATGGGATCAACCGTCAGTTACGATTCCCCGGTCGACCTGGGGGCGGTCTTCCTTAGGTTCGGTGTTGAAGGCGAGATCGGGCCTCCAATATTGGAGGCCGGAGCCGAGGCGATGGACTTTAAATACCACCTGGATGGCGACCGCTTGCGGATCCTGATTTATAATATCGGAACTGAATTGATTGAGGTCGGCGATCATGATCTGGTTACTATTACTGGTGATATAACGCTTCTCGGAGCTAAAGCGGCTACTTACGATGGCTATCCAATCGGTAGTTTTGTGATTAGCAATCATGCTGCATTATTTGAACTGGGGCAGAACTACCCCAACCCATTCAGCGCCTCGACGACCATTAGTCTGTCTCTTCCGGAGGCCTCCGACTGGAAAATTACGATCCGGGATGATAATGGTAATTTTGTCATTGAATTTTCCGGATATGCCGAGGCCGGTAGGCTTGATATAGTATGGGACGGCACCGACGCCATAGGCGATCCGGTTGAGGACGGAGTTTATTTCTACAAAGCAACGGTTGGCGGCCAAACTATTACTAAGTCGATGATCCTTGAACGTTAAGATTCTTCGCGATGCCGACATCGCCCGGATCGGAACCTTAGTTCTAACGAGATTTTAATTTTCTGTTTAAAGGGCTAAGGCGCCGTGCGTAGGACTCGCCACGACGCCTTATCTGGGAGGGATCTTACAAATTCTTCGCCGTCGATCTGGACCCACGGCTCAAATTATATATTCATATTATATACGATACTTTTCTTATCTTGTTTTATACTATTTTCACAAACTTTTGTCAAGAAGCAAAAATTTGTCAAATATCTATTTCTTACAGAAACATATTGGGCTAAAACCGATGAAGCGAAGAAGTACTTTCATTCTTATTGCTTCCAAGGGTGCCACCCTCAAACTTGTTTGGGGGTGATCGTATTCAGGTCAGGTATTGTCCATTCTTCGTATGGCCATAACCAGGCTTTTGCCTGTCACGAACGGCCCCTACGATGCAATTGTCGTTTCGTGGATGGCATATGTCCCGTGCGCCATCAATCTATAGTAATTTATTCCCGTTCCGCCGGGTCTTGCGGCCCGTCTTCGGGACGTGTGACCCGGCGGCATTCAAGCAGCTACTTCGCTGATTACTGTTTCGCGGGGTCCTTCCCGTAAGGGTCCGCCAGAGGCGGATGACCCCGCGACCGAATCATGATTTGCCTCGCGACAGCCAATAACAGGCCCCTGCCTGCCCCTGCCACCGCGACAGCCTCAAACCGCCCTGGGCGACAAAATCGACATAAAATCTGCGTTGATTCCTGCCCTATCTCCATTATTGAACCTGATCATTTAGTGGAGATATACTGATGTCTGTAACCGAAAAGAAAATCCCATCCAAATGCGAAGAATGGAAAAACCTCAAATATTTAGCGTTCTGCCGGGTCCTGCGGCCCGTCTTCGGGACGTGTGACCCGCTGGAATTCAAGCAACGATTGAGTTCATCTTCGCGACAGCCAAAAAGTGGCCCCTGCCACCGCGACAGCCAAAAAGCGGCCCCTGCCGCAAAAAAAATCTTTAAAAATGAGCAAACAAAGCCATTTTATCGTTGTGCGGCAACAACATAACAATTTTACAAACCCATTTCTAACCCATTTTAAGCCATTTTTTCGACTTAAAAGGGGTTTTTTGGTCTAAATAGGGCGTTTCTTGGCTCAGATTATGGTCATCGAAGCGACAGCCAAAATCAGGCTTTTGCCTGGTCTTGCCTGCTTCACCGCACCCAGACGGATGGCGAGCCATTTATTGCTTCATATACCAACATTGGATCATACACGCGACAGCCAAAATCAGGCCTCTGCCTGGCTTTGCCTGCTACCGCACCCAGGTCGGGGCTAGTTTGGGGGCGGAACCGCCGCGGAAGACGTAATTGATCATATAGACCGCATCGCCGACATCGATGAATCCGTCGGCATTGGCATCGGACCGCCACGCCGGATCGGATGGGGTCGGACCGGCCTTGAAAACATAATTGATCA
Organism: Candidatus Zixiibacteriota bacterium; assembly: GCA_030668485.1. GTDB lineage: Bacteria > Zixibacteria > MSB-5A5 > GN15 > JAAZOE01 > DAOUTW01. Next base: position 33,477 of record DAOUTW010000026.1, on the reverse strand, counting down.
GATAAACGGCATCGGCAACATTGGCCTCCCAATCGCCATTGACATCGCCGGGGCGATAATCGAAATCGATATGAACCGGACCATCGCCCATATGATAGGTGTTCAACTTCTCACCGCCGGAATTGATCCGGTTGATCCGGTCGCCGAATGTGGATATAAACGCGGTACTATCCTGAAAAGCCACCGCTCCGGTCGCTCCCGAATCGACATAGACCGGATTGGAACCATCATGATAAATCTCGCCGGTCAGGGCATGATAGATCAGCACCTCGCCGTCAGCGGACCACCCCCCGGCGGCAAGATAAGCCATATCGTCGGGGGCAATCGATATCTGCCCCGGCTGACCGCCGACCGGGATGCTATCAAGTACCGTATTGGTAACGGGATCGATGATATAGACAATCCCCGGGATATCCCAGTAATTGCCGGTACACACGACATGGATACGTCCTTCGCTGTCGAAATCGAGAAATTGCGGATTCATCCCGACCAGGATTTCAGACACGACCGTATCGATATCAGGATCATAAACCGCCACCTTCCCCTGCCCCCACGACCAGGTGGAAAAATCATAGGCGGTAATAGCGATATAGGCCTTGCCGTCAAACATCAACACCCCTTCCGGCGATTTCCCGACATCGACGGTTTTGATCACCTGCCGAGTGGTCACATCGACCTTGGCGAGGCTGTTATCGACCATGAGGGTGACATAGAGGTACTGCTCATCAAGGAAGGCCGACCAATAGGGATTGACACCCGGCGTATCGAACACGATCCATCCGGCGGTACTTTCGGTATTGAGATTAATAACCTGAACCTCATCGGTTCCGGAGACGACAACATAAGCCAGCGTATCGCGGACGATGATCTGATTGGGATAACAGTATACATCAGACCCCAGCGTCAGAATATTGTTGGATATCTGGCCGGTGGTCACATTTATCTTCGACAATGTCTCCCCCGAAGTGTTGATGACATAAGCGGTCGGGTCGACAGCCATAGCAGCAGCACCGACGCAGAGGGAAAGAAAGATAATGACAATCGCTTTATATTTCATTTCATAAACTCCAAGTCTTTTCTATATTTCAGAGGACATTCATCCATGTTCTCAATCCAGCCGATAATTCATCGACAAATCGACGCCCCATTCCCGGCCCGGCATCGGGTAATGAGCGATCAGTTCATAATGGTTACCATGCAGGTTCTTGACTCGATACCCGGCTTGAATCGTAACATGAGAGATATCGGTCTTGAAATCGAGTGCAGCATCATCGATTCGATAAACGCCATACCATTTGGTATTCGCCTCAAGGGCATAACGGATATCGACCAGCCTGATATTATAAGCCCCCCTGAATTTCCAGAATTTCATTTCGCATTCGAGGCTGGTAACATAATGCGGCCGAAAGGTCAGATACTTGTTATCGGCGACCGGTCCCGAGACATTATTCTGCGGCACGGTAATGGTGTTGCTGTAACCAAGCCTCAGTCGTTTATCGAACAAACCGATCCTGACAAAATCCTCATGTCCGGTAATCAGGGCGGCATCGAGGTTTGCCGGAGTCCATATCCCCAACGGCGAACTGGGACGCCAGACGATGATATCTTTGACAAAGCTGTGAAAATAAGTAACCCCTGCCGAAATGTCGGCCCATCCTTCGGTGACGAACTCGATCCCGGCGTCGGAATGTTCGGATCGTTCCGGGTTCAGATCGGGATTCCCCTGAGAACGGATATCGGTTTTCCAGAACAGGGCATTGATCGACGGCAGCCGGTACGATGTGCCATAGTTGCCCCGGATGATTATTCGGGTCTTTTCTCCGCGGGATATAGATGCGCCGATTTTTTGCGACCAGTCCGAAGAATGGCTGACATAATCTTCATCATCGATTACTTTTTTGGTATCGGTATTATCCCATCGCACCGAAATATCGACCGCCGCCAAATCCCAGAACGGCAGTTTTACAAGGTCCCAGGTTTGACGGTCGGAAATACGGAGGCCGATATTATCACGAACTGTCCGTCCCATGCTCTGAGCCGGATTGAGGAGTTCATCATTATACAGGATATCGCGTTGGAGGGATACGCCGCCGTTCAGCTCGTTGCCGGTCCAGAGGCGGGAACGGACACTCGTCTGCCAGATGGCGATATCGTTGATATGACGGCTTTCAAACGGCGTGGCTCCGGTTTTATCATCAAACTCCTGCCGGAGGCGAGTAAAACCGAGTGACATCTCCAGATGATGATCCGGATTAAGATCATGTTCCAGGCGCAGACTTCCCAGCAAACGGTCATCCTCTTTACGGGCGGTGGAATTGGGCTGCGAAGCTTTTCCGGGAAGTCCCTGACGGGAATTATAAGCCTGCCCGGAAAAACTGACAGACGTTTTTTCTCCCGGGCGGTAAACAGTGGAGAGGAAATAGTTGCGGCTTTCAAAATCGGCGTTATTTCGCCTGCCGGTATAAATTCTTTCGTTATCATGGCGCGGCAGGACGGTGTAATTGTAATCGAAGTCGCTGTTGGTCGAACGGTAGCCATAGGTGAATTTGGTCGTCAGGCGTTTAATATCAACCGGATTTATCAGGGTCACATGATGCAGATTGGTCTTCCATTTCCCCCAGTATTTGTCAACTTTCATCTCCGGCTTGTTTTTCGCCCGACTGCCCTGGGTAATGATATTGATCACACCGCCGAGAGCGTCAGCCCCGAACCGGGACGACTGACCGCCGCGATACACTTCCACTTTTTCGATCATTTCAAGGGGGACGCTGTTGAGGTCGGCCTCGCCGCTGCCGGCCGGATTGAGACGCTGACCGTCAAGGAGAACCAGGACATGTTTGGAGGCGCTTCCGCGGATACTGACCTGCTTTTCTCCACCGGCGGGACCGGTTTCATGGATATAGACCCCCTCCAGTTGATTCAGGACCTCGGCCAGCGAGCGGTTGCCCGATTGTTCAATCCGGCGACGATCGATGATCTCAAGACTATTGATTTCCAACGGAACGGTCTGCCCGCGCACTTCTCTGTCGTTTAGTTTATGAATTTTCCGTTCCAGCCGGATTGTCAAGCGGCGGGTGATATCGGCCACCACCTCGACCTCCTCGCCCGGTCCGGTCAAATATCCCTGCGCCGTAATGTCAATTCGATAGCGACCGTCAGGGATATTTTCCAGGGTGAAATATCCGAACTGATCGGTGAAGGTAAAATAATCGCTGCCCAGGATTTTGATTTCGGCCCGGTCGATCGGATGACCATCGACGGCATCATACACATGACCGTTGATTTTGACAATCGACTGCGCGTCGACGGTGATGTTCAATCCGGCTATGAACACGAGACAGATAATCAGACGTACTGCCACGGTGAACAAACCGGGAGGTCTATCGGGAATCGGGCCAAAAAAATTCCCGGCAGCCTTGATTTGGGATCGGGATGGTTTCAACTTCCCCTCCCTCGAGGGCTGTCGAACTTAATGGTTTCTCATTCCGGCAGGTCTCCTGGCTTGCGGCATCAAGCCTATCGGGGCCCCTTCCCCTCCCGGATGATACGGGAGAGTGGAATTTGGCCCTTTCGTAGCCGCTCACAGTAGCGGGGCTGCGACGGTTTCGCACCGTCTTCCCTATTAACCGCTGTGGGACCGGAATGTATTAACAGTTAAAAGTATATCCAATGACCGGATGATTGTCAATAAAAAAAACCCCACCCATAAAGGCGGGGTTTTTCGAACATTTTAAAACCGACCGAATCTATTTCGTCAGAGGAATTTCGCGGATGATGAAGTCATATTCCGGGAATATTTCCACCGGCGGCATGACCGAATTGATAGTCAGGCTATCCAGATTTGTCGAAACCCCATCGTGTATATACTCGATGGAGACGCCCATATCGGTCCATGTAGTCTCGGTGGTATCCACCCCGACTTCCGGAATCCGAACCGAAAGTGCACCGTTGTCGAAATAGAGGAATTTGGCCGTATCCGGGAAAGTGAAATGGATGGCCGTGTCGAAAGTCGGAATGGGCGTTTCGTCTTCGTCTCCGCCCGGATAGACTCCCCAGCCATAAACTTTGTAAATGCGTTCCTGAAGGCTGTCGATTCTGGCATCGCAATCGCCGTAGTATTCCAAAGTATCAACAACTATGTACGGGAATTCTTTATTGGCGTCGCGAGTATCTTCGACGATCACCGTTGAATCGAGATTACACCAGATACTCGAATCGGGAGCAAGGAAGAAACTATCGATCCTGTCCCATAAGCCCCAGTAAACGGTATCGAGATAGGTCGAATCAGGCGGGTAATTCGCCGTGTCGACCGGAACAGCGATCACGCGGGCCGTATCAAACCAAAATCCGTACAAAAGCTCTTGTATAATAGTATCATTCGGCGGCGGATCATCGAAATCAAGGACCGAATTATTTTCCACCCAGTCAAGGACTACAATAGGCGGATTATCAATCGAATCCGGAGCGATGGTTACCTCGATCGTATCGGCCGACATCAGCACCCAGAGCGATTCCACCGAAATGGCGTAATCGGCACGGAAAGAATCGAGCCAAATGAACGGTTCTCCCCTATTGAAAGAGAAATCATAGGGCTGTAAAGGTGTGAAACCGAACTCCACCCAGGTGGTGTCAATCCTAATCGTATCTCCATCAGGCACACTATCGATGTAGTCGACATATGAAGCGGAAGCCAGAGAACCGATAAAACCATTTTCACCGGAGTAGACCGGTTCGGGCCATCCGATAGTCGGATTGGGGATTAGTTGCACCGAGTCTACACCAAAGGTGCGATACCCGTTATCGATCTTCAGATGGAAGATCGGATAGACATTATGATCTTTGGTTATCTTATTGACGATATTGTCGTCATTATTATCACAACCAATAACCAGAATCAAACTTAACGCAATAAGGGCAGAAACAACTGCTTTCATGTATTCCTCCCGATAATTTCCAAAAACAGGCTGTAAACATAATATCTTTGCTTGCCTCGTGCAAGCAAAATTATCGGTTTTTTCAATTCTGACGGACAAGAACCGATTTTGTGCAAGGAAACCTTCCAAAATCACTCAAGATTATTTGCCTGCGCCGACATTTTCCACCTGTTTCGCATGGCCATCAGCCCCCCGAAAACCAGCAGAATCGAGCCTGCCCAGAGAACATTCATGGTCGGCTTCTTGGAAATCTCAAGAATAAGACGGTCAGGCGGGGTTTTCGACGTTAATCCCGGAATGGAAATACGGACAGCCCCATCATCGGCATAGATTTTTTCCAATCGCACCGGATTGTCGGTCATGTTTTCCAAAAGCGGGGTATCATGATACCGCACTTGATTATCGGTGCCAAATTCCATGGAAGGAGAAGTCGTGTCGGCGTTCCCGGCCGAGTCGGTTACCTCAATCAAGGCACCGAAGGTCATGGCTCCGGCATTGCTGTGCGAGCCCTGATCGAACTCGATAAATTTCAGGGAATACTGATCCAGTTGAACCGGTTCGCCCCGAACCAGCCGAACTCCCGGATGAGTTTCCAACTCCTGTATCTGCTCCGGCGCCAGGTATAAATCATATAAGAGATGGCGAGAGATGTAGGGCTTCTTCATCAACCCATCCATGCGGCTGTTCCAATACAATTTCGGTCGGGCCTCGAAACTATTTGAGCCATCGACTACATCGAGGATGATTTCATTATCGGGAGTCGTAATTTCTCCGGCCATTCCCTTGTAGGTAACCGTTATATCATAGGCTGATTCTTGACCTCCCCGGTCAATAACCAGTTTTTGATGGGTCGCATAGGCCGAGGACCCCAGAATACCGAGGAGCATCAGTCCAAATCCGAAATGTGATACCTGGGCCGCAGAGAGCCAGGGGTTATCTGGGAAATATTTAAAGATGGCAATCAGATTGGAAAACACCGCCAGGGATACAAAAAAGATAAAAACCAGATAGGAAATATCTTTAACACCGACGGCAAAGGCAATCGCGGTAATGATAATTGAAGCCACGGCTGACGGAATAACTTTTTTGATCAAGTCACGCACCGGCGTTCCTGCCCGGAACATGAAGGGGGAAAACCCGAGAAAAACACCTATGACCATTGCCAGTGGGAAAGAAACTTTAGTGTAGACGGCAGTATCGACCGTCGCCGGGTTACCCAATAGAGTCGTCAAAAGCGGCCATGAGGTGCCGGCCAGAACAACGATGCCGATCAGAAACAGAATCCAGACCGAGACCAGCAGAGCGAATTCCTGAGAAGTTATGGCGAGGCTGATCGACGGCCCCTTGATTCGCGGTGCTCGGGTAAGGAAAATAGCCAGACAGAGCAATGTAAAGCCGCCCATAAACCCAATAAGATATTGATTGACTCCCAGATCAACGAAACTATGCACGGAAAAATCGGCGAGAACACCCGATCGGGTCAGGAACGTACCGTAGATGACCAGCAGGAAGGTAAAAATCGCCATAAACAGATTGGTTTTCCGCATCGCCCCGTCGCGGCGTTCAATCAGGAGGCCGTGGATTAAGGCCAGCGATGTCATCCAGGGAATCAACGATGAGTTTTCCACCGGGTCCCAGGCCCAGTAACCGCCCCATCCGAGAGTTTTGTAGGCCCAGAAGCCGCCCATGATATTGCCGGCTGCCAGCGCCATCGTTCCCAAAGCCACCGGTGCGAATGCTACCGACAGCCAATCATCGTATTTTCGTTTAGCCAGTGCCGCCAAAGCGATCACCGCCGGTATGGCAACGGCCGCATACCCCAGAAATATGACGGGAGGATGGATCACCATCCAGGGGTCTTTAAGAAGGGGGTTGAGACCGGCTCCTTCCGGCTGCGGGATAGCGAGTTTTTCAAATGGTGAGAGCACCATCAACATGACGCAGAAAAAGATATTTATCAATCCGTAGAAGAACATGGCATAGTTACTGTAATCTTTGCCCCGCTTCAGGATATAGTAACCAAGAAGTGCCAGCAGTAAGAGCCAGAAAAGATAGGTCCCACTTTGACCGGCCCAGAAACCGGAGATAAGATAAAAGACCGACAGATCGGAGGAGGAATATTCAAAGACATACTTGTATGAATAATCGCCGGTCAGGAAATAGTAAAGCAATAGCGCCGAAGCCAGAACTACAAACGAAGTGAAATATTTATAGCCGGCCAGGCCAAGGCTTTCAAAGCGACGGTTGCCGCGTGCCGCCAGAAAATAACTGATAGTGCTGATCAGAAGTCCGGCAAAGGCGAGCAGAGTAAGCAGATATCCGATATTCACCGATTAGGTTTCTCCATCCAAGCCCTGGTATTTTGACGGGCATTTGACCAACAACTGGTCGGCCACAAGGGCTCCGTCCTGATATTGTCCTCTGACAACGACCGAGGTAGCCTGATCAAAGTTTCCGGGGACCATGCCGGCATATATGATCTTCAGGCGTCGATCGCTGGATTGATCTTCAAGGTCGGTCACATCGAAGATCAAGCGGGAATTTTCAGTATCATAGTTCACCGCATCAAAATCAATTTTCCCCATCACCTGGACAATCCCTTCGGATTGCGACACTTCGGCTAGCGAAACATACTTGATGGTGGTCGACATGAAGGAATTGATCCCCCATGCGGCAAATACGGCAATGATAACTATGCCTACGATAAACTTGGCTTTCACTTTCGGTCCTCAAGCTTTCTCGTTTTACGATCCAGCGTCATCAGGTACAGAAATATTCCCGTCCAGATAACGAGGTTAACAGCCAAAACGGCGTAATTGCAAGTCATTGGTCTGACTCCTCCAACATTCTACGTTCAACGATGCAGATCCTGAGGGCCAAATTATTTATCCAGAAGAACAGCCCAGTGAAAGCGATCAGCGAAGAGAAGAAAATAGCGGCGGCATAACTTGTCCCCAATGGGCTCCCCGAAGAAGAAATCACGGTATCGGAGGGATGCAATGAAAGCATCATCCGGGGAATGATAAAGACCAGAAAAGGCACGGTGATAAATGCAAAAATGGCATAAACGGCCGACAAGCGGGCTCGCTTGGTTTCCACTTCGATGGCTGAGCGAAGGGCAAAATAGGCTCCATATATGAGAAGCAGCATCAGGATGGAGGTCTGGCGAGGATCCCAGTTCCAGTAAGCGCCCCAGGTGGCTTTAGCGTAGATGGAACCGCTGACGGTCGCCAGAATGGTGAACAGCAATCCCAAGCCGGCCGCTACACGAGCTCGATCGTCATCAATTATTTTACCCTTTCGCAGGTATCGAATCGAGGCTATCAATGAAACCACAAAAGCGACCACTCCCACCCATGCCTGCGGAACATGGAAATAGAAGATACGGCTGGCATCTCCGATCTGCTGCTGCGGAGCCGGGAAGATAAAGGCCGCGATTATAACTCCGGCCATCAGCAAGAATAAAAAGATTTTCCACACCATAATTCAATAACCACCTACGAAAAGCGGCTCAAATCCCTTAATAAAGAGATTATAACAACCTATTTTTCAATAAGTTCCCTTATTCCTCTTCCCATACAAATTCAAACAGCAGCAAACTGGCAGTTATCATCACCACCGCATAACTGACCAGGAGTTGCAGTTCAGACGATGAACCGGAAAATCCTCCGCCAGACGCTGACAGGGCTTTGGTGGTTGCATTGATGACACCGATCAGCAAGGGTAACAGAATCGGGAATGATAAGACCGCGAAAAGGGCTCCTTTGACGCTGGCGCGAGAGATTATAGCGGCAATCAATGTCGTTGCTCCCGCCAACCCTATCGATCCCAGGATTACTATTACGATAAACAGCGCAGGATCGTAGAGGGTGGCATCTGTCAGGAGCAAAAATAGCGGTGCAATAACAATTTGCAACAAAGCCAGAAGGACTACGTTATATCCCAATTTCCCCAGATAGATCGGGGTGGTATCGGATGTCAGCCTGAGGACGGTGGCGGTTTTGGATTCCTCCTCACGCACGAAAATATGGGCCAGCCCCGACATCGCCGAAAAGAAGATAATAATCCAGAATAGCGCGGAATAAACCTCGGGCAGTAGATTTTTCTGCCCCACCGCAAACGATACCACCACCAGAGTAGTGACGCCGAACAGCATGATAGCATTAACCGCATAGCGGGTCCGGAATTCGCAGCGAATATCCTTACGCCAGACCGCCAGGGCTTTAGCCATTAAGCCGATACTGCTTTTCGGCAAAGTCGTACTCCTCTTTTTCGTTGGTGGCAATGATTAAAATGCCGTTTTCTCTCTGGCGATTGATGATCTGGGAAACGATCTTTTTTCCATCATCGTCCAGGTTAGCTGTCGGCTCGTCAAGCAGCAGATAAGCCGGGTCATTGAGTAGAGCGGTGGCGTACTTAAGCCGTTGTTTCATTCCGGAAGAATAGGCCCGGTAAAAATCTCTGCCGCGACCATCGAGACCGACCATATCCAAAATTTTGTCTATCAGTGGCTTATCGAGGGAGATGCCACGCATAGTGGCAAAAAACTTCAGGTTTTCCGCGGCAGTAAGGGAATCGTAGAGCGTCAATTCAGGACCGACATAAGACAACCGCTGTTTCGCCTCACTGCGATTGAGCGTCTTGCCCTCGTGTTCAAAAATAACTTGCCCTTTTGTTGGGGCGGACAAACCGGCCAGGATACGCAACAACGTCGTCTTTCCGGAACCATTTTTCCCACGTATGGCCAGCGAATCGCCCGTTTTAAGGGAAAATGAGATATCTTTCAATACCCGACGGTAACCGAAATTCCGAAATATTTTTTTCGCTTCAAGTCTGTACATTTACAAAAAAAGCACTCCAAGTTAGCTGGCAATAAAGAAGCCGGAGTGAGGGAAGTCAAGCATAAACTCCCCCGGATTTAATCCACGTTGTAATTGTACTCAATATCACATCAATATAACTTATTGACAGATCGGGACAATTCGTGTATTTTAATTATAGAACCTTGCCTCAATCCTTCACAGAGAGTAATTGATAAATTAATATTCATGGGATATAACCATGGGAGGGTTATATGCAAGTATTTGAGAAAATCGGACTGGCACTATTAATTGCCTTCTTATCAATCCTGGTGTCTCCCCTCGCAGCCCAGACACCGCAGATTTTATCCACTTCGCCGGAACAGAACGAATTGGATATTCAGGTAACGGCCTCAATTTTGGTAACTTTTGATATCGACATCGATGAACCCACGATCACCGAATCGTCGTTTATCATTCAGGGAGATCAAACCGGATTATGCGGCGGGATAATCAGCTACGACATCCCTTCTCGCACAGCAACCTTTGAGCCATCGACAGATTTTGCCGCCGGAGAATTGGTGACGGTAGCTCTGACAACCGAGATTGAATCGGTATCAGGAAATCCCCTCGAGGATTACTTTATATGGACTTTCTGGATAGAAGCGTCTGGCGGTCTGTATGGGTACCTGGCAATACACGACAGCTTTCCGGTTGCCAACTACATGGACGAAATAATCGCGGCTGATTTTAACGGTGACGGATATATTGATATGGCAAGTTTTTCGGGTTACGGTGACTTGCTGCAAGTATATCTCAATGACGGCGCCGGATATTTTACAATCTCCGATAACTACGAAACCAATGACCGAGCCTATAATATTGTGGTTGCCGATCTGGATAAGGATGATGATCTTGATTTGGCACTGGCAATAAGAAACGGCACCGGCATTTCGGTATTTAAAAACAATGGCGATGGTACCTTCACTCCCCGTGAAGATTATGCCGGAGCCGAATCAAGAGGTATTACGGCCGCCGATTTTGATGGTGACGGTGACATTGATTTGGTTACCGCCAATTACGACAAAACATTAACCATATTTATTAACAATGGCTTTGGTGAATTTCCAGCGATAAGGACTGATTCCGACGGCGCTTATCCACAATACACAAGAGGCATCACTTCGGCAGACCTTAACAACGACGGCAGGATCGACCTGGTTATAAGAGACGCCGGCACATTTTATATTGTGTTCAATGAGGGTGCAAGTTTTATAAGCTTTACTTCTCCGGAGACATATTCTTCTCAGGGCGTTATAAGCAAAATCATTACGGCTGATTTTGACGGAGACGGGGATAACGACCTCGCGGTTCTGGAGGGCCACCCGAACGGCATCGAAATCTTTATCAATAACGGCAGCGGTCAGTTCCCTTCGCCGCAATTCTTCCAGACATACAGTTATTGTTATGATTTCTCCGTCGCCGATTATAACAGTGACGGCCACCTCGATCTGATCACAACCGGCAAGGATGATCCCAAAATCGCGGTGGCTTTGAATAATAGTGACGCAACATTTACACTATCTCCACCCGGCACATTACTTGGTAGACGACTCGATATAATCTGTGCGGCCGATTTTGACGGTGACAATAATATTGATATTGCGGGCATTTTCGATGAGTATTACGGAAACCCAGATTGGCTTTATGTGCTTGTGAATGGGCCTTGCGTTGACAGCGATAGCGATGCCTACGGCAATCCCGGCCATCCCGAGAATATCTGCGCAAACGACAATTGCCCCGATATATATAATCCGAGCCAGTGCGATTTTGATGGCGACGGATTTGGCGATGTCTGTGATGAATGTATCGATTTGGATGGGGATGGATACGGTGACCCCGGTTATATGGCCAATGTTTGTCCCGAAGATAATTGTCCCGGCGTATATAATCCCGACCAAATAGACAGCGACGGCGACGGGATTGGAGACGCCTGCTTCATGGGCAATGAAGTGGCTACCCCTGCGGGAGAGAATGTAACTGTCGAACTGGCTGCCGATGTTTGGATAACTTTCGAGGAAGTAATTCAAAGTGGCGTGACATCCTTTTCCTTCGAATCATCGGGGCCGGATCTGCCTTACTATCAACTTCTACCGGTAGAAATACCCTTTTATTACTATTTCGAAACCACTGCGCTCTATTCCGGGAATGTGGAAATTTGTCTGAAATACTACAACGACGAACAGTACGCGGGTGATGAAAACATGATCCGGATGGAGCAGTATTGGAATTTGCCGTGGGTTGACTGGGCGGGAATCACTACCTACACCGATACCTGCGAAAACACCATTTGCGGCACCAGTCGGTCTCTTGATCCGGTCATTCTGGCCCGGCCGGAATATTTATGCGGCGACGCCAACCACGATGGTCAACTTGGTGTCGGCGATGCTGTCTATGTTATCCAATATACTTTTAATTTCGGGCCGGAACCGATTCCTCGACAGGCGGGCGATTCCAATGCCGATAATAATGTCAACATTGGTGACGCCGTTTGGGATATAAACTATATGTTCAAGGGCGGTCCCCCGCCATGTTGCCCATAGACGAAACTATCCGCCGGAGGCATGCTCCGACCGCCTCCGGCGGAGTTTAAATGCACTCGTACCGAAGAGGAAATTATAAATCCGTTTGCTGTAGACGCAACACCAGAATAAACCATAGGGAGGATAAAATGAAACGCTTGCTGTTTCATGCGGCATTAGCGGTCGGTGCAATGCTGCAATTAGCAACCCCCATCGCTGCCCAGATACCTCAGGTTCTTTCCACTTCACCGGTGCAAAATGAACTGGATGTACCGGCTGCAAATGATATCACAGTGACTTTCGATGTCGACATGGATGCGGCCTCGATTACTTCTTCTACTTTCTCTGTGCACTCTGCCCTGTCGGGCAAAGTAAATGGGACTATCGGTTATGATACCCCATCGCGAACGGCGACATTTGATCCTGATGCCGATTTTGGCGCCGGCGCTATTATTTCGGTGACCCTCACCACTGGTATTCATAGCGGCGACGCAACGCCGCTTGACCGGCCCTATGTCTGGAGTTTCAAAGTCGGGGCCGATGATGTCCCTTCGGGAGCTTTCACGATTGGCGGCGTTTATGAAGCCGGCAGCAGGCTGAACAGGATCAGAGCGGCCGATTTTAACCAGGACGATTTTCAGGATATCGCCACGACCAGCTACAACTACAACACCCTCTCGATTATGCTTAATAACGGCGATGGAACTTTTTTGCCTCGGGTAGAATATTCGGTGAGCGATGATCCATCCGGTCTTACCACTGGTGATTTTGATGCCGACGGCGATATCGATCTGGCCATATCAAGTCATGATACCGATTCTATAAACGTATTTATCAATGCTGGAGACGGCAGCTTTGTCCCCGATGCCGACTATTCGGTCGGTCACTTTCCTAATGAGGTGGTCACCGTCGATTTTGACGGAGATGGCGATCTTGATCTGGCAACATCCAATTATAGCACTGACGACATATCGATTTTGTATAACAACGGTGACGCATCGTTCGCTCCAGCGGTGGCTTTCAGCGGCGGTAATCAGCCAAGACATCTGCTGGCGGCCGATGTCAACAATGACGGAGCTTTTGATGCCATAATTACCAATTACTATCCAACCCAAATGTCGGTAATTTTCAATGACGGTTTCGGGAATTTGTACGACCATACCATTTTCGATTTTGACGACACCCCGATTTTTCAATTGGCCGAAGATTTGGACGGTGATCACGATGTCGATCTTATGATTCTGGATGCTTGGGATAGCCTGAATATCTTTCTAAACGACGGGACCGGCACCTTTCTGAGGGAGTCGGTTTATTTCAAGGTTCGTAATTATTACGGAGCCTCGGCTGATCTTGATGGCGACGGCGATCAGGATTTGGTAATCGGTAGCAACGATTCCAGCATCACCTTTTTCCGCAACAATGGTGATGGAACTTTTTTGGAACAGAGTGAAATCATTGCCGGATATGATCACTATGCCATCGGGGCTGCCGATGTGAACAACGACGGCAAAATAGACCTGATCGTCGCTGACAACTATGATTCGCTTTATATCTTATTCAACGGGACCTGCTACGATTCGGATCAGGATGGCTGGGGCGATCCCGGTTATGCCGAAAACGTTTGCGCCGATGACAATTGCCCTGATACTTTTAACCCCGATCAGGCCGACCTCGATGGTGACGGAATCGGGGATGTCTGCGATGAGTGCACCGATCATGACGGCGACGGTTTCGGCGATCCCGGCTTTATGGCCAATACCTGCACCCAGGATAATTGCCCGTTTTACTATAATCCCGGGCAGGAGGATATGAATGGCGATGGAATCGGCGATGCCTGCACTTTCGAAGTTTTCACTCCGGTCGGAACCGATGTGGAACTGGTTTTCACCGATAGTGTGGCGCTAACCTTTGATGAGGTAACTCAAAGCGGCACAACAGTCATGATGATGACTTCCGAAGGACCTGCTCTTCCCTATTACAGACAGGTTCCCGGCGATCTATTACATTATTACCAGTTCGAGACAACCGCTGAATATGCCGATATGTTTGACATCTGCATGACTTATTGTGACGGCCCGTTTTATAAAGAAATGATCCGAATGGAAGAATATAGAGGATTATGGTGGATCGACTGGGCCGGGATAACCAGCCATATCGAACCCGAGAACAATTACCTCTGCGGGCGCAGTAGAATGCTCACAACGGTGACCCTCGGGCAGGTCGATTATGTATGCGGCGACGCCAATAATGACCGCTCGGTCAATGTCGGTGATTGCGTTTATGTTATCGAATACACTTTTAATTACGGCCCGGCACCTCTTCCACGCCAATCAGCCGACGCCAATGCTGACAATAATGTCAATATAGGTGACGCCGTATGGGTCCTCTGCTATGTCTTCAAGGGCGGTCCCCCTCCGTGCTGCCCATAGGGAAATATGCACCCAATAATAAAAGGCCGGTATCATGCCGGCCTTTTTTTATTTTTCCAAATCGAATTGTGCGGATCAGAACATCGCCGCAATGGCGGCGAAACGATCCCTGCGGATCAGCTTCAGGACATCATCGACAGGGCATGCCTTGCATCCCAGGTCGACATGGGTGGTTATTATATGGGACAGATTTTCCTCAAAATGGTGCGCCTTTTTATCTCCAAAATATTTCCTGGCGAATAAGTTGGCGCCGCGAAGGGTTTCGCATTCTTCGCATACCGGAATATTTTGAATTTCGGCCAATCGCACGGCCAATTTACGGGCTGATGGTTTCATACCTGTTTTTCGACCTCCCTGTCGAATGAATTATTATTAATTTGCCCCATTTAAAGCCAATTCTGCTATTTATGTCAAGTATAAAACTCTTTGGTATTCAACAATTAATAGATGGCTCATAAAACTAATACTTTAAGAGATAATCAATGCCATTTCAGGAAATGATATCGCCCAGCCGGCTCCAGCGCACTCGTTGTAGAAAATGGAGAACGTTATAAAAAACCGACCGCGGTATGGACGACAGGTCCGACAATTTGATCTCCGGCGCATTGCGATCCGGTTCCCATGACCAGTGAATCATCAGCGCCTCGCCCTGCAGCAGGTCAAGCGGAACCGTTCCCCAAAAGCGGGAATCGTAGCTGTTATCGCGATTATCGCCCATGACAAAGATATGCCCCTCGGGGACGGTAAACTGGCCGAAATTATCGCGGGTATCGGTCCCGTTCGGATGAATCCGATGATCGGTGAATTTGGAGTGAATCGGATCTTCAAAACGAGTCCCGTCGATAAACAATTCCTTGTCCCTGATCTCCACTACCTGCCCCTCAGTCGCGACACAGCGTTTGATATAATTGGTAGTGCGGTCGATCGGGACCTTGAAAATGACCACATCACCTTGTTCGGGGTCTTTTATGGCTGGCAGGCGCCAGCCGAAGAAGGGAATCCGGGCACCATATACGAACTTATTGGCCAGAAGAAAATCACCCACCAGAAGAGTATCTTCCATTGATGATGATGGAATTTTATAGGCTTCGACAATCGATGTCTTGATAACAAAAGCCAGAATCAGGGCGATGCCGAGTGATTTGGCGTATTCATATATTCCTGAAGTTGTTTTCCTGGCCAATGCTCCTCCGATTTTTCTACCGCTTTTACTGAAACTATCAAGGTCTCAATATACTATCTGGCGACCTTCACGAAAAGAATTTTTTCCTATTCCACGTGGTCAATAGTCCGCGACCATCGAATCCGTCCGAGGAAATGAGTCACGTTATGCCAAACCGTGCGGGGAATAGAGCCCATATCTGCCAGATCGAGCTGTGGAGCCTTTTCATCCGGCGCGATCGACCATTGAATCATTTCCACCTTGCCCTCTATCAACTCCAGCGGCACCGGTCCCCAGAAACGGGAGTCATAACTGTTATCGCGATTGTCGCCCATCGCAAAAACATGCCCCGCGGGGACAACATAAGGCCCGAAATTATCGCGTGGGTTTTTGCCTGAAGGCAGAATTCGCTGATCGGCATGTTTGGAAAATTCCGGATCAGGAAATACGACCCCGTCGACATAAAGGACTTTATCACGAACCTCCACGGTCTGACCTTCAACAGCCACACATCGCTTGACATAATCGGTAATACCATCGCCAGGCCATTTAAAGGTGATAATATCTCCCGGCATCGGTTTACGAACAGCCGGCAAACGATACCCGATAATGGGAATGCGAGCGCCATAGACAATTTTATTAGAGACGATCAGATCACCGATCAGAAGGGTATCTTCCATTGATCCCGACGGGATACCATAAGCCTCGACGATGGTTGACTTGATGATAAAAGCGATGATTAAGGCAAAAATCAACGCTTTCGCATAGTCGCGGGTTTCGGTGAACAGTTTTCTTTTCATACGCCTCCCATCGCTATTATCACCCTATCCGGAAATGAATCGCATAATATCGTTATACGTAACCATGACAATTATGACTATCAAAAATACCAATCCGACCTGCTGGGCAATCATGCGCTGATTAATGGTCAGCGGCGAGCCTTTGATCTTTTCTATGAGAAGAAAAGCGAGATGGCCGCCGTCCAGCGCCGGAATAGGCAGGATATTGAGAATTGCCAGGTTTACCGACAAAAAGGCCATAAAGATCAGCAGTGCCGACATTCCGAGTTCAGCTCTCTGACCGGCCATCTGGGCGATAAATACCGGACCACCGATCATCTTGGGCGAAATCTTGAACGAAACCAGATTCCAGACAAACTCGCCGATCATTTTAATAAAGACCAGAGTTTCGGTGAATCCCTCGTAAGCGGCATTGAAGAATCCCAGCCGGTTATAGGTATGCTTTTGACCTATACCGATTTTGCCCACGGCAATTTTCTCACCCTCGGCATTATAGGCCTCTTCCGAGATAGTCGTAGCGGTCGCCGTCATTTCCTGACCGTTCCGTGTCCAGTCTATGGTGATCGGTTTTTCGACCTGTTCGGAAATCAGGACCGCCATATCGCGAAAGCTACTCACCGGGGTACCGTTGATAGCCTTGATGATATCATCTTCGAGAAGACCGGCATTGAGAGCCGGGCTATCGGCTGAAACCGCACCGATGATAACATTGTCAGGATCGGTAACAACTTCACCCTGGATGAAAAGCAATCCCCACAAAATCAACCAAGCCAGGACAAAGTTCATAAACGGACCGGCGGCAACCACCGCGGTTCTGATCTTTACCGACTTGGACATGAATTCATCGGGCGCTCCGGTAGCTTCTTCATCGGGGTTTTCTCCAGCCATCTTGACAAAACCGCCAAGTGGGATGGCGCCGATGCAGTATTCGGTTTCGCCAACCTTTTTCTTCAGAATCGACGGCGGGAAACCGAGGGAGAACTTGTCTACCCTGATACCGGACCATTTGGCCACCAGAAAATGCCCCAATTCGTGAATAAAAATCAAAACACCGAGTACAAATACTGTCGAAAGTAAGGTAGTCATTTATTCCTTTCCGATCATTCCAGCCGCCTGACGTCGGGTTTCCCGATCACAATTTAGTATATCGTCAAGGCTTGGAGTTACTATTACATTATGTTTAACTAAAATCTTTTCTATTAGTTCCGTGATCCGGGTAAAGCCGATCCGGCCGTTTAAAAAGTGCTCAACCGCTACCTCATTGGCAGCGTTAAGCGCTGCCGGAGCGGTTCCGCCCATATCGGCTGCCTGCCGGGCCAGCTTCAAGGCAGGGAATTTGCAATCATCCGGTTCATAGAAATTTAGCTGCCCGATAGTCGCCAGATCCGCCTTACCGTTGTCCGACGGCAGTCTGTCGGGCCAGAACAAAGCATAGGCAATCGGCAGCTTCATATCCGGATTGGAAAGCTGGGCGATAATCGAACTGTCGACGAATTCGACCATCGAATGGACAATCGACTGCGGATGGATCACAATTTTAATCTGTTCCGGCGGCAGCGAAAACAACCAGACCGCCTCGATTAATTCCAACCCTTTATTCATCATCGTGGCCGAATCGATGGTAATTTTCGGCCCCATTTTCCAGGTTGGATGGTTGAGAGCTTCCTCTCGAGAGATATCCTTAAATGTCGATGCCTCCCTTTCCCGGAACGGCCCACCCGAGGCGGTCAGCAGAATCTGTCTTACCTCCGATGTCTTACCGGCGTTCAGGCATTGCCAGATTGCGGAATGTTCCGAATCGACCGGCAGGATTTTGGCACCGGTTTTCGCCATTTCGGCCTCAAAAAGCGGTCCGCCGACCACCAGCGATTCCTTATTGGCCAGTGCCAGGTTTTTTCCGGCCCGGATAGTCTCCAAAGAGGCCATCAAACCGGCGGCTCCGACCAAGGCATTGAGAACTATATCGTTTTCAGGTAATGTCGCCGCCTGTTTCAAACCCTCCTGCCCGCAACCGATTTCGAGGCCGGGAAGCGGATTCATTTCCCTTAGGATGTCAGCTTCCTTTTCGGAATAGACGACGACAAATTTCGGACGGAAACGTTTTATCTGTTCGGCCAAAAGTTCCATATTGCGCCCGGCTGACAGGGCCAGAATTTCGAACTGACCCGGATGATTGACCACGACATCCAATGTCGCGCGGCCGATTGATCCGGTGGAGCCGAGTATGGTTATGGTTTTGCTATTCATAAGCTCAGTTTAAATTAACGGCCTGAGGGCGCCGCAGTTTCAGTAAAGTTGCACATTATAAGCCGGGAATCAAGGCAAAAAACCGCCCCGAAATCGCAGACCGGGACGGTCAAATCGACAAAATTCGAATTATCTGATCGGCTTACTCGATACTTTCCGCCGGCTCCTTCCCCTGCTCCCATAACCTGATCATGGTGATCGGTTCCAATGGCGAATCGGTTCCTTCTTTTGTGGGCGCTTTGCCGATTTTCAGAACCACATCCATCCCCTCGACAGTCTGGCCGAAGATGGTGTATTTTCCATCCAGATCTTCAAGCTGGGTAAGGCAGATGTAAAACTGACAGGAGGCTGAATTGGGATCTCCGCCGCGAGCCATCGCCAACGTCCCCGGCATATGCTTAACATTGGAGAATTCGGCCGGTATGGTATAACCGGCATTTCCGGCGGGCGATCCGTCGGGGCTGCCGCCCTGGATGACAAAATTTTTGGCGATGCGATGGAAGGTCAGACCGTTATAAAATCCCTTGTCGACCAGATCGAGGAAGTTTTTGACATGATTGGGGGCGACATCCGGGAACAATTCAAAAACTATTTTACCCATATCGGTTTCCATAATGACCCGAGGTCTGTTCTGTTCCACCTTCGTCTCCTCTTTTGATCCGTCCTTATCTTCACCGGAGCAACCGATTATTAATACGAGCGCGGCCAGCAATACCAGAAGTCTTTTCATCACCTCACCCTAAAATCCAAAACGACCGTTTTCACGGCGATAAATTCAGTCGCGGCGAATATAGACAGCGACCTGAACCTTGTCAATTAATATTGGACAACCGCTCGGCACTGTTTGAGAGCAATTGAATGAGAATTGTCGTGGAAAATGTCCATAAATAGATTACATTTTACCTACGTATTATTATTAAATCAAATCAGGAGACATCGGATGAAACTCATGATCGGCAAAGTCATAAGACTTTTTTTGCTTTCAGGGATGCTGCTATTAATTTTATTGCCGAGCATCGGCGATGCCCAGGGAGAAAACCGAGAGGTGGTTATGAGTGAAGCCCGGACGCTGCTGGACGAAGGCGACGATCTGTACAAGGCCCGAAATTATGTGCAAGCTCGGTCTATATACGAAAAAGCTCTGACCAAAGCTGAATCCGAATTCAACAATTCCGACAAGACCGAAGCGCTGTCGATGATCGCCCGGACCTACCTCGTCGAGGATAAGATCGAAACCGGATACGAATGGCTGCAAAAGGCCGAGAAACTTGCCAACGATCATGAACCGCTGGGATGGTCGCGCTACCAGTTGGTCAAGGGACGGTTTATGTGGCGCAAGAAGGAGTTGGAAGAATCGACCGCTCTTTTTAAGGAACTGTACGATTACTGCTCCGAACGGAAACTTCATTTCCGGGCCGTCGATGCCGCTCATATGGTCGCTATTACCGGGACGTATGAGGAGCAGATCGAATGGGCCCGCAAAGGTATTAAGGAGGCTGAGACCGGCGATATCACCGGATGGCTCGGGCCGCTCTGGAACAACCTCGGTGTGACTTACGAAGAGATGGAGCAATTTGACAGTTCGCTCGCGGCCTACACGACCGCCCGTGAGTATCACTATAAATATGGAACCGATAGAAACAAGGTTATCGCCGACTGGGCTGTCGGGCATATTCTGGTGAAGATGGAGAAATTCGAAGAGGCTGGTCAATGGCTGCGCCCGGTATTGACCAAATGCGAAGAAGCTCATGATGACGAATTTGTCGGTTTGACCTGCCGTGACCTGAGTGAGATCGGAGCCTCCTCCGGCAATTATAAGGAGGCTTATGAATTGATGGTTCGCGCCCGGGATATGTTGAAGGCGGCCGAAATGGATCAATGGGACCCGGATGGATTTAATCAAATGATAGATCGGATCGATGAACTCAGGGCCAAACTGGAATAAACGTTGACAGGGCGATATTAAATCATGTAATATCATCCGCATATGTTCGACTTTCCGATCAGCGGTGTTGAAACCTACTGGTGGCTCCCGATGGTGGTCGCTTTTGTCGTCTCCAGCGTCACCTCGACAGCAGGACTGTCCGGCGCTTTTGTACTTCTCCCCTTTCAGGTCAGTGTCCTGCGCTTCACCGCTCCCGGCGTCACGCCAACCAATCTTCTCTTTAATATCATCGCCATCCCCAGTGGCGTTTATCGGTTCTACCGCGAGAAGCGGATGGTCTGGCCGCTGGTTTGGACGATTTCCATCGGCACTATCCCCGGCTTGTTGCTGGGCGTAATTATTCGAGTACGCTATCTTCCAGATCCGTCGACCTTCAAATTCTTTGTCGGGCTGGTGCTGTTGTATATCGCCGGGAGATTGCTTTTGGATATCACGCGACGTCGTCGCGAACCGGATACTCGCAAAGAGACCGGCGGGAAATTCGAAGTCGTCCCGAAAGTTTTCAACCTGCGGAAAATCGCTTATGAATTCAACGGTGTCGATTATCAGGTCTCTACGCCGATTATTTTCGGATTGAGCACTCTGGTGGGGACGATCGGCGGTATTTATGGTATTGGCGGCGGTGCGATCCTGGCGCCGTTTCTGGTGACGGTTTTTCGTTTGCCGGTGCATACTATCTCCGGGGCGGCCTTGTGCGGAACATTTGTCAGTTCCACTGTCGGAGTTTTGTTTTATATCTTGATCGGGCCGTCCTTTTCGGTCAGCGGTGAGGTGGTGCATCCCGACTGGCTGTTGGGACTGATGTTCGGCATTGGCGGCGCGGTTGGTATATATGTCGGTGCTCGCGTTCAAAAATTCCTTCCCGCGACGGCGATCAAATTGGTCCTCGGATTGATCATGCTCTTCATCGCCACAAAATACATCATCGGCTTTTTCCAGGCATAAGCCTGTCTGCGGCTGTCCCTCATGAGGCGGACAGGCGCGTGGATGACCATAATCTGACCCGAAAAACCCCTTTTTTGCTCAAAAAATGGCTTATAATGGCTTAAGTTGGGATAGGTAAAAACGGTATGTTGTTGCCGTTCAACGATAAGTTGGCTTTGTTTCGTCATTTTTGCATGTCTTCCCGGTTTTTCCTCAATTGGAGGTATTTTCGGTCTGTTTCTGAGGGTGATTTGGTTCATGGTTACGCCTTTCTCATAATGGTTCACTTAACGGAATGGCATCGGAATCAACGCAGGTTCTATGTTGTTTTTGTAGGTGGGCAAGGGCCTGTTTTTGGCTGACGCAAGGTTGGCCGAAACCAGGAAATTCAGACAAACTAATTTATTGAGGAAACGTCTCAGGATCAAAAGATAATCCCACCTGGCGCCCGCAGACGGGCTTAGGTGGGGTACATTGTAGCGTTAGTCATGGAGTTAGATTATATGGAAGGGGGTTCGATTCCCCCCGGCTGTTGTACCACTTTCTAAGTTAGTTTTATCACAGCGTTTGTCAAGTTCGCTGGGGGTTGAAAACAGAAATTAGTCCAGTATGGCATCGATGCTGTTGAGTCCATACACCGGAGGAATGCCGGACATGAATTCCGAGGTCAGGCTTTCGCTGTTCAATAACAATCTATTCCCCTCGATGATTTTCTCATTGCGCAATTGCTGGGCCCAGTCGATGATGCTATCAATGGTGGGAACGTCCAGAGCTAGTTGGTCGGCAATCCATTTTGCGATGCACAGGCCATAATGAATGTCGTCTGTGAAGAAGCGATGATCCTTGTCTATGATCCATTCGCCACTTTCTAATTGAATTGTGGGTGGTTTGATGGCTCCCAACGTCTGCGATGTCGTAAATGACTCGCGAATGTCGGTGTTTTCCGACTGGTGTGAGAGTCGCTCAAGACCCAAATAATCAAGCATGTATTGGAAATCCTGCTGAGGATATTTTGCCTTGATGGTATCTCGAATCTTAGAGAAATCCGCGTCTAATTCCTGTAGAAGATCGGCTGATTTTTGGTCATAGTCGCGGTAAAAATAAGGGATATCTTCTTTGTGTGCCCATTTCCCATCGTATCTTAGAAACAAACCGTAGCAACGCGATGGATGGATGATTTGGTTGTCGACAGATAGAGTCAGTGACAAAAAATTAGCGGCCTGTCGGAAAGACCCTTTTTTCAGCCATCGCTCGCAAATATTCTTCAACAAAATGTCATTGAGCTCAGAGAAACGATTCGGCGGTGACACCGCCACGATATTGATCTCGTGACAACCATAGGTCACTCCCACCTTACCATACTCAATGATCCGGCAAATCCACGGAATCAAACCGGCGGAAAAGGTGGTGATATTGCTCAAATCAAATTTTTTCTTGATCTCATCGACCATCCAGTTAAATCCTGCCTGACCATAGATGGTCCCCACAAACACCTCTTTGTCTTTCGCAAGATGTGGCGCCAGGCCGTGCAGAGCGAAGCGGTATTTGCATACAGGCATGCACAAAATCACAAAACGTGCCTGTGGAATGACCTCAGCCGGATTATCACTGACTTTCGTCAGTGTACCACTAAACTCTTCCTGGATTTCCCCATGAATCGTGTGCAATTGAACATCGACCTTCCGGGACCATTCCTTTGGTTTCCGCGTGAGAAGGTTGACGGCAAAACCCGCTCCGGAAAGAAAAGGAATCAAAACATGCGCACTACTACCGCCACCGACAATCGTCACATCTTGTTTTTCTTGTTCAACCATGTTGTCACCTTATTTGTCTGCAATTCTCAAAATGACAGGACTCTCCTTAACATTATCCGCTACGAGTAATCGCTTTCTTCATTCATACAACTCACCCAGACACATTATATTATACTATTATATTAAAACACAACATTAATATGAACATTAGATTAGCGTACAACTCCCGACAACACTTTGAAAGCAGATGTGTGGAGATGCGCGACACTCAGCAATCGAATTTTCAACATCTGCTTTCAAAATGTTTCCTATATCGTAAATCAAATTTAGATTACATTTTTAAATGCGAGTTTTCTGACATCCTGCGGCGATAATTTGGGAGTCGTTCGACCGAGCTGATCCAGGAGCGCCATAACTCGCAGGTCGCAGCAACTATTTCGGCAGAAAACACCTCCTTCGAATAGCCATTTGCCGTTGGAATAGTCATATAAATATCGACCCGGCTTGCCATCTATATACATTTGAGACTCCACCTGGGCCGCGAAGTGCGATTGAATCTCGTTAACCACAAGGCGCCCATCAGGGGTCTCAAAGATGTCCACATTCATCGCCGTGTATCCGGCATTGTCAGTTAACTCGCGGATAAAGTCCAACAGCGCGCGTGGTGGATCATACCATCCCACCTTTCCGGAACCACTATGGAAATCCCCATCCAGGAGTTTCTGATGTCCGAAATACGACTCGCCGATTCGAATCATTCGCCACTCGGCTACTTCCGGGAGGTATTTCTGAAACAGGATGTTACCCCATTCAATATCCCGGCTGTCGGCACCTGGGCAGACAAGCCCTTCCCCAAAACGATGATTGACATATTGCAAGAGTTCAGTGCGGTCATGAAGGATCTCCACTCCCGCGTTCCTGGAACCCATGTCGTGCTTCACTACGAGCGGCAGGTCCGCGTTTTTGGCAAATCTCAGCGCTTGTTCGTGCGAATAAAACACCCATGTTTTAGTATGTGGAATATTGTTGGCTTCCAGCCAATAAGACATCCGCAGTTTGCTCTCATTCAACCATACTTCATTGCAGGTTGGGTAGACGATCTTGTGCAACTCTTCAACCATTACCTTCAATCGTTCGGTGAACATACGTTTCCAGATACTCACGTTGAAGGAGGGCCACACAAGAAAAGCGTCACATCCCCTGTCCCGTACGACCTGAATCCAGTTAGAACCGGAGATGTCGAGAGTTTTGTAGCGAACCCCTAAGTCCTCACACGCAGCGATATATGGTAAATGGTTGTTATCGAACTCTTCGATTATGCCAAGCACATACTGCGATTTGTTTCGAAGCGGAAGCACCGGTTCGATGCTTCGATAAGAACCAGACAGTGGCGGCATAGTTGAATTAGTCTTCGACATGTTTATTTGCCTCCTCTCTGTTCTTTCAATAAATCTGTTCTATTCAGAAAAATCTCTATCTTTTCGTTCGAGACATCCCAGAATAAATCCGGTCGCAATCTCGCGGTTTTCCACAGGCAGGATCACTGGACGAGTCCGACTTGTCCGTTATCTGTTGGCTTTATGAAAGATATTCCAAAGTCTTGGGGGGGGCTAACAGATATTTCCAACACCCCCTCATTATAAGTATACATAAAGAGCGGTTATTATTCAAGTCTTTTCATACCAGATTGCAAGGAAATCCCGTAATTAGTGTTGTATCAAGTGGTTAAGTGTGACATCGTGTAGCTCCACTTTGTACCCCACCCGGAGGGTGGGCGAAGCGATTTTATCCTGAGACCGTTGCATTATAAATTGCGGCAGGTCATTTAATACCATTTACTTTTATAAAAGGTCGTCATCTCATGGTCAAAAAAATAAACCCACCTGGCGGTCGCAAGAGCGATCTTAGGTGGGTTACAATATGGCCCTGAGATGGGCTGACTCCTGTAAAACGAATGGGTTAGAAACCGCTTGCCAACTTTGCACAAATCCATATATTTCAGCCGTTATGAAAGTAGACGTTTGTTGATATTTTTGCATATTTGCGCCTTTTACTGAGGTAATAAACAGTGGCTATAAAAAGAGTTTTTATCGTCGGCGCCGGAGTTATGGGCACCGGTATCGCCGAAACCATCGCCTCCACCGGCACCGATGTTACGCTGATCGATAAGACAGCGGAAATGGCGGAAAGAGGGATAAAGCGGATCATTGAAAATATGGACCGCGAGATCGAACGCTGGGGTCTGACCGAGTCGGAAAAACGAGCGATTCTGGCCCGGATATTACCGAGCGGTGACCTTTCATCGGTGGCTGAAGCGGAAATGGTCATTGAAGCGATCCCGGATAGGTTAAGGCAAAAGCAGGATATATTTGCCCAGCTCGACAAATTATGCCCGCCCGAAACGATCCTGGTCACCAATACCTCGACCCTGTCGATTTCGCAAATCGCATCGGTGACCAATAGACCGGACAAAGTCATCGGTATGCACTTTCTCAACCCGGTCACCAAGGTTCAGATTATTGAAGTGGTACGCGGCCTTAACACATCCGATGAAACCTATCAGACGATTCGCGAATTCGCCGAGTCTATCAACCGGCGACCGATTCTGGTTCATGAATATCCCGGCTATGTAACCACCCGTATCATCGTCCCGTTTCTCAATGAGGCGATGCATGTTCTGATGGAAGGGATATCGACGGCCGAGGATATCGATACCGCCATGAAACTCGGATTCGGGTTCAATGTCGGGCCGCTGGCGCTGGCCGATATGATGGGCCTCGACGAAGTGATGTCGTGGATGGAAAACCTGATTTCGGAATTGTCGGAGCACAAATACAACCCCTGTCCCCTGCTGCGTAAAATGGTTCGTGCCGGTCACCTCGGCGTCAAGACCGGCGAAGGCTTTTTCAAGTACGACGCCGAAGGGAACCGCATCAAGCCAGACAATAATCCGGGAGACAAATAATGAAAATTCTGGTACTCAACTGCGGATCATCATCGGTCAAATACCAACTGATCGATATGGACAAAGAGCTGGCGCTGGCCAAAGGTAAAGTGGATCGGATCGGGATGTCGGCGTCGGTCCTGACGCATAAACCGTTTGACCGCCCGGAGACGATGATTTCCGGTGAAATCCTGGATCATATTCAAGCGATTGATTTCGTTATTTCGATGCTGCTCTCCGCAAACCACGGAGTTATCAAGGATAAAAGTGAAATCAATGCCGTCGGCCACCGGGTGGTGCACGGCGGAGAACGGTTTACCGAATCGATTCTGATCACGCAGGAATTGATGGGCGAAATCAGGAACCTTATCGCCCTGGCTCCGCTGCATAATCCTCACAATATTCGCGGCATCAACGCCGCTACGCAATCGCTGGAGGGCCTTCCTCAAGTTGCGGTCTTCGACACCGCCTTCCATCACAAGATGCCTCCCTATGCCTACATTTACGGTATCCCTTATCAGCTTTACAAAAAGTACGGCATTCGACGCTACGGTTTTCACGGTCCGTCACATTATTTTGTTTCGCAACAGGCAGCCAAAACAGTCGGTCGCCCGATTGAGGATTTGAAAATAATCACCTGTCATCTTGGCAATGGCGCCTCGATGGCCGCTGTCGACGGCGGTGTTTCGATCGACACCTCGATGGGTTTCACGCCGCTGGAAGGACTCCTGATGGGCACTCGCAGCGGTGACTGCGATCCGGCCATCATTCTCCATATAATGGGACGAGAGGAATTGTCGCTTCATGAAGCCAACACACTGCTGAACAAACACTCGGGGTTATACGGAATCTCCGGGATATCATCGGATGTGCGCGAGGTTCTCGAAGCGGCGGAAAATGGTCGTTCCCGCGCCAAACTCGCCATCGATATTTTTACGTATCGCATTAAAAAGTATATCGGTTCCTACACCGCAGCCATGGGCGGCATTGACCTGATTGTATTCACCGGCGGTGTCGGAGAAAACTCCGCCGAGGTGCGGCGATTGTCATGCAGCGGTATGGAATTCTGCGGTATCAAGATCGATCAGGGCAAAAATCAGGCTCATGAAGGCGGGATTGGTATGGTTTCGACTGATGATTCCAAGGTCGGTATTGTAGTCGTGCCGACCAACGAAGAATTGGTGATTGCCCGGGAAACAGAGCGGATTATCGGAGTTTAAAATAATAGGGTATTTTTCGTCCTCTTTACGGCTCAGGCCTTGACTAGACTGCCCGAATTGCATACTTTCTCCCTCGATGAAGAATATGTGGTCAGGTTGAGAATGAGGACAACGGGAGAGAACGGATAAAAGATTATACGACTCCGTTTATATAAGATGTAACTTCTGTGGAGTCTCAATGATCCCGGTTTGACAGACGTGGAGGAAACGTGTACAAGATTATAGAAATAGTTGAGATATGCCCCAAAGTATGCCGTTTTCGGATCGAGGCATCCAAGCTGGTCAAAAAGGCGGTTGCCGGTCAGTTTGTAATCCTGCGACAGCATGAACGCGGTGAACGGATACCGATGTCGATCGGCGGTCTGGATAAAGAAAATGGTATTCTGACGGTGGTTATTCAGGAAGTGGGCAAAACCTCAGCTTCCATGAACCGCATGAAAGCGGGAGATCATTTCCGTGATGTCGTCGGGCCTCTGGGATTGCCATCGCATGTCGAGAAATTCGGTCGCTGCGTCTGTATCGGCGGCGGACTGGGCATCCCCCCTATCGCCCCGATTGCCCTGGCCTTGAAAGAAGCCGGCAACCAGGTGGAAACGATTATCGGCGCGCGGACTAAAGACTTGTTGATTTATCAAGAGGAATTGACCGCGGCTTCGCATAAACTGCATATCGCTACCGATGACGGTTCCTTCGGCACCCATGGTTTTGTCACCACCGTTCTGGAACAGCTTATGAAGGACGGCACCCCGATCGACAATATCATGGCGATCGGGCCGGTCCCGATGATGAAGGCGATTGCCGAAACGACCCGCGCCGCGGGTATCAAGACCTGGGTCAGCCTGAACCCGATCATGGTCGACGGCACCGGAATGTGCGGCGCCTGCCGGGTAACGGTCGGCGGCAAGACCAAATTTGCCTGTGTCGATGGTCCCGATTTCGATGCTCATCTGGTTGACTTCGACGAGATGACCAGTCGTTTGAAGATGTATCATAAACAGGAAAAAATTGCATACGACAAGTTTTTGCATTCGGAGGAATGTTCCTATAAGGACGCGAAAGCTCAAACCGGTTCCGAGACTGAAGCATAAAAGGAGTTTTCCGTGGCAGACGAAAAGAAAATGACCAACAAAGAACGGATGAAAATAAAGCGCCTGAATATGCCGGCTCAACCGCCGCTGGAGCGCATTACAAATTTCAACGAAGTCCCCTGCGGATTGACTCCGGAAATGGCGATGGAAGAAGCCGAGCGATGTCTGAATTGCCCCAAGCCGAAGTGTATCGCCGGATGCCCGGTGGAGGTGGATATCCCCGCTTTCATTATGCTGGTGCGTGATGGCAAGTTTTCCGAAGCAGCGCGCAAGATCAAAGAGACCAATGCCCTCCCGGCAATTTGCGGACGCGTTTGCCCTCAGGATGAGCAGTGCGAAATAGTCTGCGTCCTGACCAAAAAACACAAATCGGTCGGCGTCGGTAACCTGGAACGATTCGTGGCCGACTGGGAACGGGAACATGGCGAAGTCGAGATTCCGAAAATCCCAGCCCCGACCGGCAAAAGAGTGGCTATTGTCGGAGCCGGCCCGGCAGGACTGACCGCTGCCGCCGACCTGGCCTTGATGGGCCACAAGGTGACCATCTTTGAAGCCTTGCATATGCCGGGCGGTGTGCTCGTTTACGGTATTCCCGAATTCCGTCTTCCCAAGAGCATTGTCGCTTCCGAAGTCGATTACCTGAAGCAGATGGGTGTCGAGGTGTTGACCAGTTATGTCATCGGCAAACTCGAAACCATCGATGAACTGCTGGAAGAAGGGTACGATTCGGTCTTCATCGGCACCGGTGCGGGACTGCCCAATTTCATGCGCATTGAAGGCGAGAACCTCAAAGGGGTCTACTCCGCCAATGAATATCTTACGCGGGCCAACCTGATGCGCGGTTATGATTTCCCCGATTACGACACGCCGATCTTTTCCGGCAAGAATGTAGCTGTCCTTGGCGGCGGCAATACCGCTATGGATGCGGTTCGGATTTCGAAACGGCTGGGCGCCGATCATTCGACTATCGTCTATCGCCGCAGCCGGGAGGAGATGCCGGCTCGAACCGAAGAAATCCATCATGCCGAGGAAGAGCAAATCGAATTCAAGCTGTTGACCAACCCGGTCAAATATCATGGCGATGAAGACGGCTGGGTGACCCAGATGGAATGCGTTCAGATGGAGTTGGGCGAGCCTGACGCATCGGGGCGTCGTCGTCCGGTTGTTATCGAAGGTTCCAATTTCATAATTCCGGTCGATACCGTGGTGGTTGCCATTGGTAATTCATCCAATCCCCTGGTGCCTCAGACCACGACCGGTCTGGATACGAACAAGTGGGGCAACATCACCGTGGCCGACGAGCGAACTATGATGACCTCTCGCCCCGGCGTCTTCGCCGGCGGTGATATCGTCACCGGCGGCGCGACGGTTATTTTGGCCGCAGGCGCAGGCAAGGTTGCCGCACGAGCCATGCATCGCTACATGCTGGGCCTGCCGTTGGTTGACCCGGAAGTGGAGAAGGCGGAAGCAGAACAAAAAGCCAAAGCCGCAAAGAAATAGTTGCCGGTTTTATATAATTGATAAGGCGATTCGTTGTTAATGCGGGTCGCCTTTTTTTTTGATTGTAATTCGCATAAATCCACCTCCCTGCGGGTCATTGCGAGGAACAAGTGACGCCGGAGGCGGATCGAGTGACGAAGCAATCTATGGATAGGATGATACTGTGATTCGAATTATGTTTCGTGGCTGGCGGACGTCCTCGTCTGCCAGCGGGGTAGTTGGTGCACGGGGAAGTACACTAACCACAAAAAATAAACCCATCAGGAGGTAGAGCAAAAATATAGAACAAATCATGATGAAATCAATCGGCGCGGTCAATCAATGAATCCAGACGGGGTATTATCCAGGGGACTAAAGAGGTCAACCGGCCACGGTAATATTGGGCTGCTTCATGGTTTCCCATCGCTGCTTCGAGCAAATACAAATTCATATATGGTTCATAAATAAGTGTATCACTGCTTACTATCTCTTGTGAAAGATGATATAGTTTTTCAAAGTCACCCATATTACGATAGGCGAGGACTTTTCCAGATATTATATATGGATATTTTGGCTCAGGCGAATATCTAAGAGCTGAATCAAAAGCCATAATGGCATTCCGATAGTCATTACCTTCACTAAGCAGGTTAAAACCGCGATTGAAGTTTTGTACCATTTGGACTTCGACATCTCGCTCAATCGGCCCTTTGATGTCATAATACCTTTTGTAAATACCCTGAAGGCTACCCCCGAGATAGAAGCCGACGGTGCGATAACATCTCAGAAATTCGCTATAGAGAAATAAAGCTCGTTCGGCGGGAGCCGAAGGTTTCACATTTGTAGAAAATACTATATAGTCAGGTTGACGAGAAAGAACATAAGGACTATTAAAATGTGATTCATGCCAGGAAGATTCTAATCCTTCGACTTCAGGTTCAGGATGACGAGCAATGGTGGAATCGGTGAGGCCCAGAAGGTCAATCACCGTATGCCCCATCAAACCATATCCCAGCATTCCAATGGTGCTGGCAGCTACCGAAAAATCGCTATTATCTACCGCAACCATCTGATCGGTCAGCCGGCTCATCTTGGACGCCAATAAAACCTCTCGATCATGATAGGTTTGCACATAGCTTCGCGGCATAACTATCTGATAACCGAGGACTATCAAAATCCCAAGGCTGATCAACAATTTGCCCCGAAGCAGAATTTTTAGTCCGGCTATCGTTACGATAATGAAGAATGGCAACAGCGGTACAAAAAACCGGTGGACTTTCAGCACATCGCCGCCAATCAAGATTAGATAGATAGTATAGACCAGTATAAACGCCATACACAACCGGACTCCCGTTGACATTCTTTGCCAAAAGACCACGGCCGGGATAATAAATAGACCGGCGCCCAGGTAATGTTTGGAGAATTGCCAGACATATTCCAAGCCTCTAATTACCTGAACTGAGCTGAAATTTGTCTTGGCATAGAATGAATTAGGCAGTAGCGATCCATAATAATAGAATTTGAAAGCGACAGACGGTAACATAAAGAGTACATATAAGAGAGTCGCAAGGATAGCATATTGAGTTAAAGCTTTTTTCCTTAGGATTTCATAAATGACAATAAATACAAATACCAGGCCGCCTTCCGGGCGTAGTAAAGTCGCGGCGGTCAGGACCGGGATAATGAGAAACGATCTGCGAAGATATAAATATAATGACGTCGTGACCATGAAAGTGAAGGCTGCCGTTTCAAGTCCGGCCACTGCCCAATAGGCAAAAGAATAAACAGCCCCCAAAATCAGACAGCAAAATCCGGCAAGTGGAAAACGCAGGTCGCAATCTGGATCGGCGAAAATTCTTTTTCCCAATAGATAACTAATGAGTATCGTGCCCACTCCGAATATTGATCCCAAGAACTTTGAAAGCACTATGAAACCAAACCCCAATTGTCGTCCCAAGATCATCAGGAGAGTCCAGAGAAAGTTAGTATATCCCTCGACCTGTTCGCCAATATTGTAAACTAATCCGTCACCGTTGAGAAAATTGGTCGCGTATCGAAAAGTAATGTAGGCATCATCTTGTGTAAAATTATAATGTAAAATGAGTCCGATATGGCAGATAAGGGCCATCATCACCAATAGCGAACCAATAAATGCAGGTGATGCCTTGATGCATAGCTTCACGAAATAATCCTTATTTTGCACGTCGGATAATGGCGGAGAAAGGACACATTGTGCGTTCCCGACTTCCTATCACGGTGTCGATGCCGGTTGATGACTTTGCTCATGTGACATTGATAATATAATCCGATATTAAAATGAGTGCAATGACATTTTGAGAGGCGGCCGGTCATCCGCCGCGGCGGACAATAGCGGATCAAGACCCGCCGCAACGGTAATATTGACTATTCAAAAGTGTCACCTATAGATTGCCGCGTCAGCCCCACTCCTCACTACGTTCGAGTTTACGGGCCTCCTCGCAATGACCATAGTTTATTTTGGGAGGATGATCAATCACATATTTTGAGCAAAAACACATCTCTCCCGGGGCTTCACTTCTCCCAATAACGATATTTCATTTGGAGGAGTATCAATTCTCTGCCGGTCATTGCGAGGAACGAGGGACGCCGAAGGCGGATCGAGTGACGAAGCAATCTATAGATAGGATGAAACTGTAACTCGAATTATAACTGAGAATACAAATCCTCCCAAGCCGGATTAAACTTATCAACCAAGGCCATCTTCTTCTTTCGTGACCCGCCCTTAATCTGCTTCTCTCTCGCGATCGCATTAAGAGGATCCTGAAAGACCTCATAATAGACAAGAAGCACTGCCCCATACTTCCGAGTGAATCCGCTTCCACTGCCTTGCTTGTGTTCGTAAGCTCGTCTTTTTAAGTCGTTGGTTACTCCAGTATACAGGGCTGATTTCTGGAAGTTGGTCATTATGTACACATAATATTGGCTATTCATTGGCATCACCTATAGATTGCCGCGTCGCTCACCCCGCCGTTGGCGGGTCTTTACTCCTCGCAATGGGCATAATAGCCAAATTATGTTGGTTTTTTTGTTTGAACTTATTGGTATTGATAATATTACGTCAAAAGGTATTAAAGGGGTTTAGTGATGGGTCAAAAAGTGGTGTCGTAAATGCGGGGCTCAAGAAGCAATTCGAT
>DAOUTW010000101.1 GCA_030668485.1 Candidatus Zixiibacteriota bacterium | reverse complement strand
TAGATGCTCCTTTCTATGCAGCAGCTTTGTGCATTTTCCTCTGCCAGCGATAGACAAAGAAAGCGGTCGCTATTAACATAGCGATAAGCAGGGCCATACCGTACCGGGTAATTGACAGGACTTCGTATCGATCTACTCCGGCCACATCCGAACTTAAGAGCACTTCGACCAGGCTGGAATCAAAGCCGGTTATGTCAAGAAGGATACTCGAAGACATCTCTACCAGCGTATCCTCTACTATATGCGATCCTCCCGACATATCGAAGCCAATTGAATCCAATACATGAAATTCGCCCCCATGCAGTTCAAATTCACCGGAAACAAACGTCGACCCCGGGGCGGTAATGGTCAGTCCCCATTTAGCTCTTTGCCGGGGGTCGGGTACAACCATTCGGGCGAAGTATTGGATTTCCATGTTATCTCCGTTAAATATGTGTTCTACATAGGTGCTGCAAACGGTAGTATCCACCACCGCCTTTCCAGCAGAAGCTAAAGAACCCATAGCCGTATCGATATTAATAGATATATTGCGATTACCATCTTTATTGGCAATAGCGGCGGCAAACGCCAAACCAAAAGGGTGCCGACGGTAAGCAAAGCAAAGCGAATAAATATAGGGGGGAGGAGTGCCAAAGTTGTTATCCTCACAATAACTGTACGGAAAGGAAAACCCATGGGTAGCACCGGGAAGTGTGGTTTTGGCGTAGGTCTCGGCAGCATTACCATTCCACTTGACATAAGAATCCGCAAAAAGATCTGCGCCCAAAGTGGCGACCATGACTGCTGCAAGTAAAATGATTAACAGTTTTTTCGACATTACATCCTCCTTAATTCAGCTTTTGTAAAGGACTTAAGTAATGCGGTGATGGGTACTCTGAAAATACTCATACAATATATTGACTCCGGTCAAAGAATGGCTGGAGTATGTCAAACGTGAGGTATTACTTTATTATGAAAAGACCTGATGCGCCGGAAATATATATGGAAATTACATAATATGCAAGAAAATAATTAGGTTTTCTTTGATTTATTGATTTACAACAATAAAGGAGAGCCCGGAGGCTCTCCTTTTTGATTTGGCTATTACTGATTATTGAGCCGTTAGGTTGTCGAATTGCTTAATCTCTGACGTCTGTAGAAGTAAAACCCGGTGACAAGCAATAATACGACTAAAGCAAAAATCCCGTAGATTGTCATCGAGGGTATTGAATCATGTCGCATGCTGTCGGTCGCCAAATATATCTCGACCAGCTCCGGATCATGTCCGCCGAGGTCAATTCCGGGGAAAACATGCTCGATCGTGGCATTGCCATCGCCATAGACAATGCCGGCGGCATTGAATTCACCATCCACCTGACTATTCGCCGGTTCTCCAAGGAACTTGATGCTACCGGAAAACAAGATGTTTCCGTCTGCTACTACGGACAATTCACAAACGGCCAGACGGTTGAACTCATTGGGGGATTCCATATAGCTGTAGAGATTAAGATCGATAAGCCCGCCGTTGGGGATAATCTCAACGAATGTACTGCATAGTGAGGTATCCTCTACTGCCTTTCCGGCGAAGGTGCTGGTACCCCAGGTTCGGGATACGGATATGGAGATTCTTCTGCCAGCAAATATGTTAGCATAGCGAAGGCCTATGCTCCCCCATAAGCGGGTGCGGTTCGGGCAGCATAGCAATATGAGGATATTGGCGGTGGTGGTGCGCCTCCGTCGTTGTCGATACAAATTGGTGGGCCGATGCTGGCCCCGGGAACAAAAGTACGAGCGCTGGTACCGGCAAAATTGCCTGCCCACCTGACCCATGATCCGGCATAAAGCTCGGTGCAGACACCGGCAACAATGATGACCGTAAGAACAATGGTCAACAGTTTTTTGGACATTTCACCCCTCCTGGATTAAAATTGTTAATCAAGAATGTCAAGCGGTGATATTTTCATGATTTTTCAAAAAAACTCAAAAGCGGTGTGCCGGGCATATTTGTTTCAGATTGTTTAATGGGGCGGAAATTTATTCTATTCAATAACCATGTTGCCCGATAATATAAGATATATTTTCTTATCTTTTTATGCAACTCCTTAATTGGCGTTTATTTCGCAGGTTACGCAAATCAGGCGCGCTGGTGGTATAATCGATCCTTCTTATCCCATTTGTCACCAGTTTAGATGTTGTCGGACAGGCCCTTCCCCAGCGGTTAAAATGGCTGTAGATAGGAATGTGTATAAAGACCGTCAGGTCACACCCCGCAAGGGCGGGCCAAGACCTGACGGAACAGGGGAACAGGCAGGGGCCGGTTTTGGGCTGTCGCCAGGCAGAGCCTGTTTTTGGGCTGTCGCCCGGATGATCCATTTCAGTACATGACGCATTTATAAATGAATTGACCGAGACAAAAAGGATGATTTGGATTGAATATTGTCGGTCATTCGGGGTATAATCTAAAATAGTGACGATCAAGAGCGGAACAATGGGGGTTTTGAGAGTGTTGGCGAGTAGATGAAAGGGTTACTTTAAGCTTGACAGTTCGGCTATATTTGTTATAATAAAAGGCTTTGTTTTAAACGACTACGATTGGAAACGGAACGATGAAAAGAACATTTCAGCCATCCAACCGGAAAATGATCAACGATCACGGTTTCCGCAAACGGATGTCGACCAAGAACGGACGCGCCGTCCTGTCCCGCCGCCGGGCCAAGGGAAGAAAACGGCTGTGCTCGAGTATCAGCCGCAAGAAATAAAAGTGAATAATCGATTTCCGGCTGATTGCCGACTGAAAAACAAAAGTGATATTCAAGCCGTTTACGCCCGGCGCGATGTCTACCGCGGCGAGCGGCTTGTTTTTTACCGGAGCGATTCATCGGCTTCAACGGAAAATACCAGCCGGTTTTGCCTGTCGGTCTCCAAAAGATGTGGAGGCGCGGTCAGGCGGAATCGCATAAAACGGATTTTGCGGGAAATTATACGACTGCATCGTCAAAATATCGAACCCGGATACGATATCGTGATTCGGGTCGATGCCACCCGCCTGAGGGATACCGTAGCTGAAAAGGATTTTCTTGCCGACTTCACACGCTATTTCGGATGGAACTGACCGCCGGCGCACTCCGCTGGCGTACCTGTTTCTGGGGCTTATACACCTGTATCGCATGATGTTAAGCCCTGTTGTAGGCTTGTTTGTACAATGCCGATTCCATCCCACTTGCTCCCAATACGGCCTTGATGCCGTACGTAAATACGGAGCTTTCCGCGGCGGCCTGATGGCTGTCAGGCGTGTTTTGCGCTGCAATCCCCTGTTTCCCGGTGGCTATGATCCGGTTGAATAATGCATGAGGTGAGAGGTTACTTTGGATAAAAAAACTATTATTGCCGTAGTCATTTGCGTTGTCCTGCTGCTTTTCTGGGGCAAAGTCATGGAATATCTCGGGTTCGTGGATCCACCCCCTCCGCAGCAAACTCAAGAGCAGGTTGTAGATACGGCCATTGCTCAGCAGCCGTCGACCACTCCGGTCGAAACGATTCCAATGGCGGCCGATACCATAATTCCGGCCCAAGCGACGATGGCGCCGGGCGATTCGCTTATTCCGAAAAAAACGATCCAGGTAACGACTCCTCTGTACAAGCTGGCTTTTTCTAACTATGGCGGCGGAATCAACTATATAGAACTTCTCAATTACCAATATCACGGCAATGGGAATGTCATTCTGGCAGAAAGTTCTGACAATGTTGTCCCTGATTTCGAGACTGCCGGAGGAACATACAAAGCTAACCGTCTTATTTTTCAATGCGACCAATACGGTTTTGATCTGGGGACCGGTGACAGCCCGCGAAAGCTAACCTACATCTATGATAATGGTCAGGGCGGCCGCATTATTAAAACTTATACGATCAACCCCGATCGTTATGATATTGAGTTTGACATCACTATCGTGGGGATTGAAAGTTTCCGCTTCGAGCGTGATTATCAACTCGCCTGGGGAATTACACCATCCCCTACGGAGGAAAACCTAAAAGACGATTACGACTATTTCAAAGTCGTCGCCATGATGGATGACGATGTCGAGCTGGATGATTTCGAAAATGGCCGGATGTCGGAGGATATTCCGGGAGGCACAACCTGGGCCGGGGTTAGAACCAAGTATTTTACGGCGGTGATGATGCCGCACAATCGTGATGGCGACGGCGTTATGGCTCGCGGAATCAAACAAAAGATAGAAAGCGAAGATGATTCGTATGATAAGCGAGAGCTTACCGCTCTGTTGAATATGCAGATCCCCTCAATGGGAACCGTAAGCGATTCATACACGCTGTATGCGGGACCGATCGATTACAATATTCTCAAGAAATACGATGTCGGTCTGGAAGAGTTGACTTCGCTCGGGTGGGTTATTATCAAGCCCTTTTCAATTGCGATAATATGGCTTCTACCAAAGATATATAGCGTTGTTCCCAATTACGGAATAGTGGTTTTGATCTTCTCGCTATTGGTGAAAATCATCATCTACCCCTTAAGTCGCAAGCAGACGCTGGCGATGACCAAGATGAAAGACCTGCAGCCGAAGATGAAAAAGCTGCAGGAAAAATTCAAGAACGACCCGACGCGGCTGAACAAGGAAATGATGAAGCTGTACAAGGAGGCCGGCGCCAATCCTTTGTCGGGATGTTTGCCGATTTTGCCGCAGATGCCGCTTTTCTTTGCACTGTTTACCGTGTTCAAGACGACGATAGAATTTCGCGGGGCGTCGTTTCTCGGATGGATTACCGATCTGTCGGTGCCTGATCCCTTGTATGTCTTGCCGATTATCATGGTCGTGACGATGTTCTTCCAGCAGAAAATGACCATGACCGATCCGAAACAGAAAATGATGATTTATATCATGCCGATCTTTTTCGGGTGGTTGTTTATGAATTTCCCGGCCGGCCTGGTGCTGTATTGGACCGGCTTTAATATTCTCTCGTTTGTCGAAACGATTTATATTCGTAAGCGAATGGACAAAACGGCGGTGACTGTAGTTGAAGAAGGGGACTAAGACCGGTACAGGCTTGAAACCGTCCGATACCATAGCTGCTATCGCCAGCCCAAGCGGATCGGGCGGCGTCGGAATTATTAGGATTTCCGGTCCCGACGCGGTGGCAATACTTAAACAAATATTTGTACCTCAAAACCCCAAATCTAAAATGATTCCATATATGCTGCGTTTTGGCAGAATTGTCAGCCATAATGACAGCAAAGAATTGGATGAAGTCCTCGCCGTTTATATGCCTGAAGATCGAAGTTTCAGCGGAGAGGAAATGGTAGAGGTCTATTGTCACGCCGGTCACTATGCTCTTAAAGCTATATTAGATAATATATTAGAGCTTGATGTCAGAATCGCTGATGCGGGTGAATTTTCGCTGAGAAGATTTGTTAATCATGGCGTTGACATCAGCAAACTGGAAGGCGCTGCTGAAGTCGTGGCATCAAAAACCGATCTGGCCTATCGTTTGTCTCGTGAGCATCTGCTCGGTTCTTATGGCGAATATATTACCGATTTACGAAAACAGATCGTGCACCTGCTGGCCGAATTGGAGGCTGATATTGATTTCCCGGATGAGGATTCGGTCGGCAATATCGGCAGGATTTTGCTGGATCAGCGGTTGAATGGGATTATCGAGAATCTGGAGCAATTGTCGGCCGGGTACCGGACCGGGAAAATCATTCAGGATGGATATCGCGTTGTCCTGCTGGGACCACCCAATTCGGGGAAATCGTCACTGTTCAATCGCCTGGTGAGGCAAAATCGCGCCCTGGTGACACCGATTGCCGGGACGACCCGGGATTATATTTCGGAATGGATCGATATTAAGGGATTACCGGTGGAGTTGTATGACACGGCCGGTTTGCGTGAGGGGCGCGGCAAAGTCGAAAAGGCCGGCATAGAGGCGACTCGCAGACTGATCAAACGAGCCGATCTGATTCTCTATATTTTTGACCTGACAGGAAGAATTCAGGGATTGCCCGAAATAAAGTTGAGCCGAAATCAACAATTGCAAGTTGTTCTCAACAAAATTGACCTGTTACCGAATGCAATAGGCCGGATCAAAAAATGGCAGACGAAACTGGGGCAGGACTATGCTTCCAGCGTTTTGTCAGCGACCACCGGGGTTGGCGTAAAGCCATTGATTAAAACAATATACGAGAAAGCCGGTGTGGCCGATCTGACGGAATCATTGGTTGTGACATCACATCGGCACCAGACCAAAATCAACGCCTGTCTCAAACATCTTCGCCGGATCCAGAAGATGACGAAAATGCCATCGGAAATCGTATCATTCGAACTGCGCCAGGCGGCTGACCGTATCGGGGAAATTACCGGAGCGGTTTACACCGAGGATATCCTCGACGAAATCTTCTCCAATTTCTGCATAGGCAAGTAAATACAAAAAAACCAAAGTTTCACGTGCAACGTGGCAGGGGCCACTCTTTGGCTGTCGCGGTGGCACTGGCAGGGGCCACAGCAGGGCCTGTTTTAGGCTGTCGCATGGCAGGGGCATATTTGGTAATTGAAAATGGGATCTGGTGTTCTATCTGTCGTAGTGGCAAAGCCACTATTGGGCTATCGATGGCGGAAGCCACTTTTGGCCATTGACTGGGGGAGATTTTTGGGTTATATACTGCAGAGATGACAAATACTGATTTTGACATATTGATTGTCGGCGGCGGCCATGCCGGGACCGAGGCGGCAAGAATCGCATCGCGGATGAATATGACAGTCGGCTTGGTGACGATGGATCGAAGCAAGCTGGCCTTGATGTCATGCAATCCGGCTGTGGGAGGAGTCGGCAAGGGTCACCTCGTGCGCGAGGTCGATGCTCTCGGCGGTATCATCGGGGCGGCGGCTGATTATGCCGGGATTCAGTTCCGTCGTTTGAATATGTCCAAAGGTCCGGCGGTGCGATCAACTCGGGTGCAATGCGATCGCCGTCTTTACACCGAATATGTCAGTTGCTTCACAGCCTCTCTCGCGGGCGTAGAAATCATTGAGGGTGAAGCTGTTAAGCTTATTATTGAAAACCGCAAGGTCAAAGGGCTTGAAATCAGGCCGGCATCTTCAGATGCGAGTACAAGCGATTGTCGCATAATTCGATGCGATGCGAAGGCTGTAATTTTGGCCACCGGAACCTTCCTGGACGGTCTGATTCATATCGGAGAAACGACCATTCAGTCGGGGCGGCGAGGCGAACCGGCAGCGATCGGGATGACCGAATCACTCAATGCGGCCGGATTTGAAACTGGTCGGCTGAAAACCGGGACACCGCCACGTATTGATGGCACAACGATTGATTACACTAAAACCGAAGCTCAGCCAGGTCATGATCCGGCGCCAACCTTTTCACATTTCAGCTCTGATGTGATTTCACTCAATAATGACAGCCTTTGCTATCTGACATATACAACTGCTGAGACGGCTCGCATCATTCGCGATAATATCGACCGAGCGCCGCTATTTTCCGGACAGATACAGGGTACCGGTCCGCGGTACTGTCCGTCGATTGAAGATAAGATCGTTCGTTTTGCGGAAAAACCGCGTCATCAGATTTTTATAGAGCCGGAGGGGAACGGTACCGACGAGATTTATCTCAATGGTTTCGCTACTTCACTACCTGAGGACGTTCAACAAATAGCGGTGCAATCTATTATCGGGCTTGAGAATGCAGCAATAACAAAAACCGGTTATGCGATTGAATATGATTATGTTCCCCCCTACCAGATCTGGGCATCGCTGGAGAGCAAACCGGTTTCCGGATTATTTATGGCCGGTCAAATCAATGGAACCTCGGGATATGAGGAGGCGGCGGCGCAGGGTTTGATCGCCGGATTGAACGCGGCGCTGCAAATTAACGGCGAGGAGCCGTTTATCCCCGGGCGTCATGAATCGTATATCGGAGTATTACTCGATGATCTGGTGACTCGGAATATATCCGAACCGTACCGGATGTTTACCAGCCGGGCTGAATATCGTTTGGCCTTGCGCGAGGATAATGCGCTGGATCGCCTGGCGTCGTACGGCAAAAAGTATGGTATTTATAATGATAGTGAGCTGGCCTTGATCGATGCGCAGGAAAGTGCTCTAAAGGAAATGATCTCACATCTGCGGTCAACCCGGATAAACAGCGCCGTGGTAAAGGAAAAATACGGCTTGACGACTAAACGAGGCAGCCTTAGTCTGGCCGACCTGATTTGTCGTCCCGATTTTGAGGTCGAGAATATTCATGATCTATCCGATAACGGGTTTCTCGAGAATCGCGATATTTTTGAAAAAGCGGCGATTTTGATAAAATATCAGGGTTACCTTGCGAAACAGGACCGGGAGATCAATCGGAATCAGAAGAATGACGCCGTAGGAATTCCGGAGAAGTTTAATTATGACGGTCTGAAGGGTATGAAAACGGAGGCTCTGGAAAAGCTGGCTCGCTTTCGTCCTCGAACTTTGGGTCAGGCCAGCCGGATCGAGGGCGTGACGCCGTCCGATATCGCAGTTCTAACTATATACCTTAAAAGGAAGGCCTGATTCTGGTCAGGCAAACGGAATAGATCAGCAAAAGACGGCCCCCTGGCCGTGTTTCACGTGAAACAAGCTAGTTATGATTAATATCGATTCCAATGAATTGTTGAACAAGTACCTTGACCGAGAAAGGCTTGCCCTTTATTTGGACGAGGTTCAGCAGGCTAATCAGAGATTCAACCTGGTTTCTCGTAATGCCACCCTGGCTGATCTGGAACTGCTGACGGCGGAGTCGTTGATTCCGATAGAGCAGGGCTGGATTGATGAGAAGTCGGGACCGCTTCTCGATATTGGTTCCGGTTGGGGGATCCCGGCTGTCCCGATGCTGCTGGCCGGTCTTGATATAAAGATCACCATGGTCGAACGTTCGCAGAAAAAGGCCGATTTTCTGCTATTGCTGCTTCACCGGCTGGGTCTAAAGGCTGAAATCGTTAGCAATGACCTCCAGGCATTCAAGTCTCCATCCAAATACGCAACAATAACCATGCGAGGCGTTGCGGTCGATAACAAGCTGATTCGCAAGTTGAAGCAGTTATCAGAGCTGGATACGGGAATAATATATTTCGGAGACAAATTCTCCGGTGACCTTCTCAATCAATCACAAGCAATTGAATATTCAATAGATAACCTACCTGTACGAAAATTAATAAAATATCATATTGTTTAAAAAAGTTGTTGCTCTAAATTCAACAATTATATACTCTAAGAGCCTGAACAAGGATGGTTTTTGGATTGAGGCGGATATGTCTAAAATAATGGCGGTGGCCAATCAGAAGGGTGGAGTCGGAAAAACCACCACGGCCATCAACCTTGCTTCCTGCCTGGCGGCAGCCGAGAAAAAAACACTACTGATAGATATGGACCCTCAGGGCAATTCCAGTTCCGGCCTGGGCTGCTACTGCGAAGATTCCGATATTACCATTTATGAAACATTGATCGGCAATGCGAGTCCGGCCGAGGCGATCATACCGACCATGCTTCCATATTTGAATTTGCTTCCTTCGCATGTGCGGCTGGTGGGAGCCGAAGTGGAGTTGGTGCCGATGGTGGCGCGCGAACATAAGTTGAAGGAGATGCTGAAGCCTATTACCAATGAATATGATTATGTAATAATAGATTGTCCGCCATCGCTGGGGTTGTTGACCCTAAACACTCTGACGGCGGCCGATTCGGTTATAATACCAATACAATGTGAATATTATGCATTGGAGGGTTTGGGGCAGCTTCTCAATTCGATAACTCTGGTGCAGAAGCATCTCAATCCCAGTCTGGCGATCGAGGGAGTGCT
>DAOUTW010000089.1 GCA_030668485.1 Candidatus Zixiibacteriota bacterium | reverse complement strand
TGAAACGGCCTTTGTGCCTTCAGGTGCGATGATTCCGCCTTCAGACATAAATTCCGATCAAAATCCCGATCAGTTGCCTGCGAAGTTTACATTGTCTCAAAATTACCCCAACCCATTTAATCCGCGGACGATGGTTAAATATACGGTGCCGAAACGATCGCGAGTCATAATTGAGGTCTACAATGTCGCCGGTCAGAGAGTAATTACGCTGATTGATGAATACAAACAGGCCGGTGAGTATCAAATCAGTTGGGATGGCAATGATTCCAACAGGCAAAAGGTTTCAACCGGGGTCTATTTCTATCGCTTCAGGGCCGGTGATTTTTCGGAAACAAAAAAGATGGTGCTCCTGAAATAGTTTGTTTAAAAGCCATCACCATTGTAATATCGGGTTTTTAACGATCTTACAGTAAATTACAGATAGAATATAATTGATCAATAATAAAGTCGGAGGATGGTATGACCGGTCCAAAATTTCATCAGATTCTCTCAATCGTTCTGTTTTTAATAATCTTGAGCGCTTCAATAAGTGCCGGAGTCCCGGGTACAATCAGATACCAGGGACGTCTAACCGATACTGATGGCACACCAGTTGATGACAACACTTACAGCGTCAAATTCGTAATCTATGGATCGGATACCGGCGATGACTCGCTTTGGTATAGTGGATTCCAAGCGGTGATAGTGACAGGCGGACTATTCGATTATGATCTGGGATCGTTCGTGGCCTTTCCGCAGGATCTGTTCATCGGATAGCCTCGTTATCTGGGCATTACTGTCGGAGCCGGTCCGGAAATGTTGCCGAGAACAGAGATGACCTCCTCGGCTTTCAGCTTCCTGGCCTTGAGATCGGACAGTGCCGATTACGCCAAAACTATCGCGAATAACAGTGTTGACAGCGACAAGATAGTTGACCGCTCAGTTGAAGGGGATGACCTTGCAATCGCCACCCTTGAGGGATTTCATTTACAGGATAGTACCGTTCAGTTCAGAAAGATCGGTACGAACGGCGCTACTGAAGGTCAGGTCATGAAAATGGTCGGCGGCAACTGGACAGCCGCAGCCGATGAAACCGGTTCCGGCGGTGGAGACATCACCGCTGTGCTT
Source organism: Candidatus Zixiibacteriota bacterium (assembly GCA_030668485.1). Taxonomy (GTDB): domain Bacteria; phylum Zixibacteria; class MSB-5A5; order GN15; family JAAZOE01; genus DAOUTW01. The sequence goes on along the minus strand of DAOUTW010000089.1, from coordinate 13,849 downwards.
CCTGGGAGCGGTCTGACCGGTGGCGGGACATCCGGCGATGTTACCCTATCAGTCGGCCCTGATGCAATCAACTCATCTCATATCGCTGCAAATGCCGTAGGAACGGACGAAATCGGGCTTTATGGGGTCGATACAGACGAACTTGCTCACTACGCCGTAACCAGCTTGAAAATAGCCGATAATGCGGTCACTTTAATCAAGATGGCGACCGGTTCGGTCAGTTATGACGAAATCATTGACGGTACGGTACGCACCGATGAGCTTGCGAATAATGCCGTGACCGGCATGAAAATCCTTGATGGCACAATTCAGTCTTCGGATATAGCCGACGGAGGTGTCGGTCTGGTTGACATCGCCCAGTCGGGCGCTACCGAATCTCAGGCTATCGTCTGGAGTGAAGGCGCCTGGCAACCATCGGAAGTCGGTGACATAACGTCGGTGACTGCCACCGAATTGGGTGGACTAACAGGGGGTGGAACTGAAGGCAATGTGAGTCTGGGAATTGAACCCAATGGCGTCACCACCGGCCTCATTTCGAACAATACGATTATGGATGAAGACATCAGTGCCTCTGCCGATATCTCACCCGACAAGATAAACGGTACGGCGGTCACCTTGAGCGGTGATCAACTGATCGAAGGCAACAAGACTTTTGAAAATTTGAATATCAGCACCACCACCAGAAGACTGGCGCTTTCAAGCGCCGCTTTTGTTCCTATAAGCAATTCATATTCGTATGTCAGAACCGGTGGATACTTGAAAAATACTGTTAATACCAATCAAGTGTATCAGGCTCAGGTATCTTTACCGGATGGAGCGATTGTTACCAAGGTTAAGGTCACCTATTATGATAACGAAGAGTCTTATCTTGGATGGATCTATTTATGAAAAATTTATATGGCCAGTGGCGGCGAGATTATTATGGCCGCTATCAACACATATGGCACATCTGGCTATACGACAATGATTGATGATACAATAATCAGCGAAACAATAAGTAACGATGGCTACAACTACTATTTAGAGGCCAGCATGACATATAGCTCAGATTCAAATGATATGAGGCTTTATGGTGCGGAGATCGAATATACCATCGCCAAACCATTGCCATAGATTTCGTGTTGGACAAAAAGCTGGGTGACCCGGATTTGTAGGTTTACAGTATAATTTTATCGCCGAGCACCCCAACCGCCAACGGCGGACTGTTGGTTAAATAACTTATACGCAATACTTCAGATCATCCTTGCAAATGCCTTAAAGTCATCCCTGCCACCCCGGCCCCGCCGATTTTGGCTAATTCTGTTAGAAAAATGTTAGAAAAATGGCAAGTATGATGGTGCGTTGGCTATTCGTATTTTTATAGTACTTTTATAATTCTCTGTCTTGCGTCCACCCGGGAAACGAGATAATTCTTGACTATTCGAGGAGATTTTTGTAGATTCAAAATACTTAAAGGGACAAACCATGCTTTTGAAACCTTCTTATGGGAAATCTCGGTACAATGTAATGGCCATCGCCCTACTGGGATTATCTTTGCTCTTATTTGGCTGTGGTGAGGACGAGCCAGCGGCTGTTGGGCCTGAGCTCGATACTGTTGCGCCCACGGTTCCAACGAATTTTCAGGCGAATAAGGTAGCTGGCGTCAAGGTAATTCTGTCTTGGTCACCTTCTACTGATAATGTAGGGGTGACAGGATACCGAGTCAGCAGAGACGATCAATCGTACGCAAGTGTGAGCGATACAACCTTCACAGACTCCAGCCCATCGGCTTGGGAAACTCACACTTACGCAGTCTTGGCCTATGATTCGAGCGGGAACGAGTCGATTCCATCACAACAAGTACAAGTAACAATTACACTGGACGCCGGTGACATTCAAGGACAGTGGACAGGGACTTTCAGGCTGACAAATCCCGAGCTTCCGATGGCCGGTAAATCTACTCTCACAATTGCAGCGGACGGGTCAATAGTCGGGACTGTCATTAACGCCAAGATGCCTGTAGCGTCTGTGTACAATCCGCCTGGCTACAATGTCGGGGAGTATGATGCTCAAGTGAGTGGTAACTGGAGCGGCAGGAACACAGTGCTACTAATTGGTCAAGGAGATCACGTTTATTATTATGGCAGCAGGATGGACAGCGGGAAGATTTATGTGGACTTTCACAGTGCACATGCCTCAACAGCAACATACGAGCTATACGGAAAGGGCTACAACGACGTTAGCCTTCTAGACATCACTGTTTCCGGGACGTGCGAGTTGGAGAAGTTCTGATCGGTTGAAAGCATACCCGAGTGTGCCCGGAACTGGTGGCCCATCCGATGACCGCCTCCGGCGGTCGAGGGTGGGTTCCCGCTTTCCTTGAAGACCTTCAAAATTTCATCATGCCGACGTCTTGTTTCTCCCATAAGTCCTTATCCAATAAAAGACAAATTAGCCTGATTTTAACTATTGACAAATTCGTGACGGCAGACTATTATGAAGTATATGTCTACATTGTTACCGCGCAGTTTGTAAATAATAGTACTCAGGAAGAATTTGTGAAACCCTTAACTTAGTTTTGTTGGGGAACGCCAGTGGTTTGTGGCAACGCGAACGGTGCGGGAGAATTGGACATTTGCCAACAGTGATACTACTCTTGTCAAAATCCAGCAATATGTCCTCCCCCGTACCTGTATATAGTGGTGGATGCCAATGGAGTTATACAATTGCAATCCGATAGACTTGAACAAGTCAACGTGAGGAGAGATCTTATAGTCCGAGGATAAGGAATGGCTCTTAACCATCAACCTTTGTAACCAAGGGAGGGACTATGGCTACAATTCACAAACCGCTCGGGCTATTTCTAATCTTTATCGCGCTGGTGCTGTTTACGTCCAGCGAGGTAGCGGCCGAGGATAACAGATATCTGGTGAGAATAGGAGATCAAAACGTTTTGTTGGGGTCAACGGCATCGGCGACAGTTTATAATTGGAATTCTGACGACATGGAGATTTACGGATTCAATTTTTTAATCGTCTATAATCGCGAGGCTATCACCATTGAGAAACTCGTTCCGAGTGAGATATTTGACATTCCCGGATTTCATGAATGGGAGTATTTTGAGTATGATGTGGACTCCACCGGGCCGGAATTGAGCCTGATTAGAGCCGTAGGGCTGGCCGACATCGAAAACGGCGACCATCATCCCATTGATGTTCAATTACCCGCTTATACTACCCTGTTCACCATTGAATACACGGTGACTTCCGATCCTGCTTTTAAATTCACGGAGCATCCTATTCGTTTTTACTGGGCCGATTGCGGGGACAACACCCTTGTGCCTGATTTTTCGGGTGATACTCTGGCGATATCCGACCTGGTATATGACTCGGGAGAATACGCCGGTGAAATCAGCGATCCCGCCTATGGAATACCGGGTATCTATGGTGCGCCCGATTTGTGTCTGACCGACCCCTCGGTTATCCGCGCAGTCGACTATATTAGCGGCCTAACCAGAATATTTCATGCCGATATCCATGGTGATGTAAATTGTAATGGAATAGCGCATGAAATTGCCGACTACGTACAGTTCGTTAATTACTTTGTTAATGGACTACGCGCTTTTGGGGAGCACCTTGTGTGCAGCCTTGTTGCCTCGGATGTCAATTGCGACGGGCACATGCTTGTTGTTGCCGATATGGTATATTTGTACCGGATAATTATTGGCGATGCTCTCCCGCCTCCCGATGCTGCGAAAAGTGATACCGTTTTTGCCACATTTACACAAGATGACGATGCCAAAACTATTTCATTCGATTATCCCGACAGCCTGGCTGCTATTCACCTGACATTTGATGGAGAAATAATCCCCACCTTGTTGTTTAGCGTCGAAGGCATTCTGATGGACTATGGCTTCAACGAAGGGCTTACCCGCGTCGTGATATACCCTGAACTCTCTGCCCCTTCACCAGCCTTTACAACAACTGGCGGACCCTTCCTCAGTTATACCGGCAGCGCCCTTTTGATAGAAGTCGATGCGGCTGATTACGACGGAACTGTCTTTAACCTGTCTATCGAGAACTATGGCAGCGAATTGACCATCCCATTTGGATTTGAAATAGGGGTTGTGCAGGATGCTGTACAGGGTGAGGATTTCTCGATACCAATTATAAAAACAGCCGGCTCTGAAAATATGTCCGGATTCGACATTCTCATTGGTTACGATTATTCGGGACTACACATCAACGAAGTCATCCCCGGTATTCTCTTCGAAAGCCCCGGTGCTTACGAATGGGAATCCTTTTCCTATCGCTTCGGACCGTTTGATTGCGATGGAGGATGTCCATCTGGGATGATCCGTATTATTGGCGTTGCCGAAACCAATGATGGTGCCAATCATCCCAATGACCTTTCGATTGAAGACGGCACTGTTCTATTCAGCCTTAACGGTCAAGTTGCTCCGGAGCCGGAATTCGAAGGCATATTTTTACCGGTGAGATTTTTCTGGATAGATTGTGGTGATAATGGAGTTGCCACTGAAGTAGGGGAAGGCCTGGCCCTTTCCGACCATGTCTACGATCATGACGGTTTTGAGATAACCGATACGCTTTTTGGATTTCCGGGATATTACGGGGTTCCCTATTCATGCATTGACTATAGTCCCAACCCACCCTCTCGTTTTGCCAATTTCACAAATGGCGGTGTCAATGTTGCCAATATCGAATCGATGGAACTAATCCTCTCGATTGATGACGCATTGGCGGATGCTGGCGATTCGGCCATATATCTTGATCTCCATATGAGCAACCCGCAGGATTCGGTCGCCGGCTTCGAATTGTTCATCCAATTGGACAATCCTGATCTGGTCGAATTTGGAATTTCACCATCAGATACTTTTGCCATAGAGATTGAAAATACGTTGATGTCAAACTGGGATTTTGTTGCAACTCAGTCGCTGTCCGGAACGTATCACGACCTCAGGATAATAGCTATTTCCAATTCCGTACCTCCGTACACTTCTGCTATCGCTCCCCAGCAGAATGGAGTCCTGCTGCAACTGGTTCTGCATGCCTATGACAGCATCCCCGAATTTATTACCGACTCCACGACGCAGCTTATTATCAATGATATCGTGTCGAATACAAACTTCTCAGATCCCAGTGGCAATTTAATTGGCTATTATGAAGGGGAATACAATCCCCTAACGGTCTCTTTCCAGCATGGTATGATAACAGTAATGGAATTTCCCTACGGTGATGCCAATGGTGACAACGAGATTAATGTCGCTGATGCCGTGTTCGTGATAAACTATGTGTTTAAAGGTGGCCCGGCGCCGGACCCGTTGCTTTTGGGCGACGCCAATTGCGATGGCTTCGTCAATGTCGCCGATGCGGTTTTTCTCATCAATCATATATTTAAGGGCGGGCCGGAACCGTCCTGTCCGTAAGACAAATCCGCAAATTCGGAGGGGCCGCCCAATAGGCGCCCCTCCGAATTGGCGACTTCTGTCTTTTTTATCCTGAAAACTCAATACTCATTGCCCTTCGGGTTATGAGCCTGTTCAATAATCCGGATCAACAGAAGCCCCCCCCTGCCGGTTTTGGCTAATTCTGTTAGAAAAATGCTAGAAGGAGCTGTATGTCAAGCTGCAAATATAAGACTAACATAGTCTGCATTCCAAACGTATTTTACTATATATTGGAATTTCAAACAAATGCCATAAATTAAGGATATTCCATTGTCTGATTCCAAAGATGATCTAAACAAGAAGAAATCAAATCAAGACCCGAATTCTCATCTTGATGATGAGACCAAAACATTTAATCCGAATTCTACTGGTGGGAGACTTGAACCTCATCACCCAAAGAAAATTGGTCAATTCCTTATAAAACGGGTCATTGCTTCTGGTGGCATGGGGACGGTTTTTGAAGGTGTACAGGAGAATCCTCGTCGATCTGTGGCAATCAAAGTGATCAAGGGTAGCGATGTATCAGAAAAGGCGATCAGTCGTCTAAAGTATGAAGCTCAGATGCTTGCCAGACTGCGCCACCCGGGAATAGCTGAAATCTACGAAGCTGGTACTTACGAAGAGCATGGCACGGCTGTTCCATTTTTCGCGATGGAATACATTCCCAACGCCAAAACGATAACGGAATGCGCAAATCTCAGGAAACTTTCCGTTGATGAGCGATTGGAACTTTTTTTGCAGGTTTGTGACGCTGTAAATTTTGGTCACCAGAGAGGAATAGTTCATCGTGACCTGAAACCGGATAACATATTAGTAGATTCTCACAAAAGGGTTAGGATAATTGACTTCGGTTTAGCTCGCGTAACAGACTCCGACTTGCGCCAGACAAATGTGCACACAGAAGTTGGGCAAATCATCGGATCTCTCCAGTATATGAGCCCGGAACAGTTTGAGGCTGATTCTCGCGATCTTGACATCAGAAGCGATGTATATTCTCTCGGTGTAGTCCTGTATGAATTACTATCGGGTTCGCTCCCATATGATTTGAGTACCAAAAAAGTATTTGAGATTGCGAGCATTATCAGAGAAAAAGAGCCGCTCCCACTAAGCAAAAGTGGGACAAAAGTTACAGATGAAATTGATATTATTCTGCAGAAGTGCTTAAGAAAAGAACGCGAAATGCGTTACCAGACCGCCTACGGATTGAAACAGGATATCAGCAGATATTTATCGGGTGACGCAATAGTTGCTCGCTCTCCGAGTCTGGCGTATCAAATGAAAATCTTTACCCGCAAGAACAAGTTGCTGGTAAGTTCATTTGCCACCGCCTTTGTAGTATTGATTGCAGGTGTTATTATATCCACGACCCTTCTTGTTCAAGTATCTGAAGAACGAGAACGGGCTGTATTAGAATCGGAAAAAGCCAAGAAGGCCAATGTTTTTCTGGCTAACATATTCGAAACTGCCGTCCCGATAGGATATGGCGAGCCGGTTCCCATTAAGCGTCTGTTAGATAAATCGACTGAGATGCTTGAGGACGCTTTTCCCGATGACCCCGAAATTGAAGCTGATATTATGCACTCTCTTGGACTTGGCTATTTCTTTTGTGAAGAATACAATGCAGCTCGAGACCACTTGAATCATGCTCTATCGTCAAGGAAAGAAACCTTGGGTGAAACGCATCCCAAAACCAAGGAAACGCTTGAAAAACTGAGTCGGCTAAATGGTGTTACAGGAGAATTTCAAAATGATCTTGTTATTTGCGAAGAGATTTGCAGGATAGATAGTATTAATTACGGGGTCAAGAATGAAAACACCTTATCTTCCAAGTTGGACTTAGCTTTTGGTTTGGAGAGTGTTGGTAGGATTTCTGACGCTTTGAAAATAGTGAGAAACACAAGGGAGGTGTATCTCAGTGAAGAATCAGATAACATAAAACTGGGGAACCAAATCGATCGATACTTATCATGGTTTTTGCTCCAAAGCGGGAACTTTGATAAAGCTGAAGAAATAGCAAAAGAGAATTTAGAATTGGCTTCCACCAAAATTGAAGATAGTTGGTACACTGAAAGCAGTAAAAGTTATCTGGCTGCCGCCTTAATAGCTCAAGGGAAACTTGCTGAAGCTACTAAGTTGTACGGAGATTTCCCCACTTATCCAGCTTTAGATAAAGAATTTGATCTTCAAGGAAATCTGGATCCCGATAAAAGTGACATTCTACTGATAGTCTTTTGGGAGGAGTGGTGTCCTTTTTGTGATAAAAGAATGCGAAGGCTGGATAAATTATACAGACAATATCATAATTATGGCATTGATATGGTCGGGGTAACAAGAATGAGTAAAACCAGTAATAAGCTCGACTGCGAAGAGTTTTTGAGGAGAAATGATATTACATTCCCGATTTTTAAGGAAGGTGGAAAAGCCTTTAGTTATTTTAATTGTGGTGGAGTTCCGAGCGTACGATTGGTTTACAAAGGCAAGCTAATATGGGAGAAAAGAACTCCTTCGACACAGCTTATCTCCAGACATATGCTTGAGGGAATTGTAAAAGCCCAACAGTCTCTGTAGTCACCGTCGTGATGTCGGTAGTCTTAATTGTAGCAAAAGTAAATATCTCATGACCTTCTGGCTGGACCTCCGGGTTTGTGAATCCGCACAATAGCCCAAACAGTAGAAAGCACCAGACACTGGCCAAGCCAATATACTCAGATTAACAAAAATCCGGGCCCTGCCGGTTTTGGCTTGCTCTGTTAGAAAGAGTTGTATGTCAGAACGAAAACAGGCTGTCCTTTACATAGGCACACGAAAACCTGTCAGTTGGACTAGTGCCGGCGCAACAGCAGATAACCGTCAAATACACGAACTTGCAGACGGTCTGAATCCCGCTCACCCGAGATATTCTCGAATACGAGCTTGGTCTCGTAGTTGTCTCCCGACAGGAGGAAAGTACGAGCGCTCACCGGTGCCTCCATGTTATCATACCTGGCGACAAGAGAATCCAGAACGGCGGACAGTTGAAACCCGATTGCACCCTGTTTGGCATTGCGATCATCGCCGACATAGACGTTCAGCACGAGATCGTCGGTGTTAAAATTCACAAGACAGGAATCAGCATCCAGTAAGAAGGCGCTTTCGAAATCGTTGCGCTCGGCGAGGCGAAATCTGACCAGGTAGTCATACCCGGCGACTGCAAATGATCTCGCTGGGGAACGTGCCGTTTCACAGGATACAGCGAACGATGAGCCCGGTGCCGATCGTTGGTGCTGATCCACATACTCAAAACCGAACATCTCCGCAACCTCGATGCCCAGGGAAGTGAGGGTGCTGGCATCCAGGGAATCGATAGCATCCTCACCCAGCCACTTCGAGAACGGCTCCGGGCCATGCCATTCACATACATAGTCGATGATACTGCTCATGTCCTCTCGGTCTTCAAGCGAGAGCTGTATTCCGTTTCCTGTACGGAGCCCGGGGGGCAACATACCGTTCCGCGTCAACACTTTCTCCAGACGATTCTGCTGACTCCGAAGCGAAACGGCCGATGCGCTCAGTGGACCGTAGGCAGCCAATATAGCTGCCGCGCATAGTAGGATAGGAATAATCCTGATATCCCTGGCCTTGCTGATGAGGAAGTATGTCACGACTATCGCCAGACCGACAGCCATGCTTAGCACCAGATAGCGTGGCTCAGTGAAGCCGTAGTCTGAGATTCGTCGGAGAATGGCCAGGAAGAGCATTGCCACCAGTGGAATCAGAGCGCGGAAGAACCATTTCACGAACGTTTTTACCCAACGCTTCCCTTCTTGCCTTCTCAGCGGATACAGTGACACCAGCGAGAGAATGCCCACGACTGCAAACCACAGCACGAGTTCTGAGACCCAACCTTTTGGCCAGTTCCAGGTGATGATGATTTTTGCTTCGTAGGCGATCAGGATAACGAAGTACAGAGCGACGAGCGGCAGTAGAAGGTACTGAGTAAGGACAGCTAATCCTCTGGGATAGTCGGTGGCTCGGTCCAGAGCCTCAAGGTCTCCCGGTACGCCAGCCAGGAACACCCAGGTGTTGAAAATCCCGGCCATTACGAACCACAATTGGGCATAACTCTCCTCGTCAACGGTCAGCCCGAATAGATGATCTGCCGCGGCCAGGGCGATTGCCAGACCCACAAACAGAACCGCCGAAAACAGTACGGAGGTTAGGAAACGGTGGAACAGGGTCATGTTGTATTGCCAAAAGCCACGTGTCTGGTTTCCGCCGACGTATGGCAGACAGGCTACCAGGAAGTGGAAGCCGAGGCCAAGGAGCAGGAAGTGCATCAGATCGGCGGGCCGCTTCATAATCTCATCGGGCAACGAAAAATAGTACGCCACCAACAGGACCACCCCGCCCCCCAGGCAACCAAAGGCAATCGGCCGTTGCCACTGTCGCTTCTCTGCGAATAGGGTCAGAGCTGTGAACAATGGCAGACCCAGCCCCAATGTCATAAGAAGTCTTACAAGCGTCTGCTTGGTGTCAGCACCTGGGTCTTCGACCAGGATGATCGCTACCACTGTTCCGAAAATCGCACAGAGCAACGTCAGCGGAAACCGCCGAAAAGCGGTAACAGAACTGGTTTGCAATTGCTGAAATGATGAAAACCTGTCCAACAATTTCATGGCTAGCCTCTTGTTATGCGAGTGCTATCGTGAACCAACCTCTGACTCTCGACAACACCTCAATCCCTGGAATCCAAGATTAAGAAAGGGACTCGGTCCAGCCAAGTCAACATAACAATAGCCAACAAACCGGAGTAGCGGCGTTAATCAGCCTCTCCGAGCATCGATTCAGTTTGTTAGGTGAAGTGTCCCGCCCCCATGTTTTGGTAGCGGGAGCAGGATTTGCCATAGCCCTGAGTATTCGAAGGGAACCGCAACCAGCCCTCTGGCTGGACCTTCGGGTTATGAATCTGTGCAATAATCCAAACAGTAGAAAGCACCGGACACATAACATATCAATAAAGTCGGATCAACCAAAAGCCGGCCCCTGCCGGTTTTCTCTTATTATCTCTTGTTTTGGCTAATTCTGTTAGAAAATTGTTAGAAAGAGGTGTATGTCAATATCTACAAACTAAACCATTAAATACGCACTATTTTGTAAATAATTTATCGAAAGAAACTTACCTTGTTTTCTGCTTGGGCGGAATATCCTTTCCACAGAACTTGCAACAAATCGTCTAATGCTTCATGTCGGAAGACATGGTTAGCGACTGTTTACATTTCGGGCTTCTTCTGAACGAAATGCATCGGTTCGGAAAACGTGGCATTTGGCTCAGGCTATTAAAAATGGCTACAAGATGTCGTTATCCTGGATCAGGCTGGACAGAGTGAGCATACCTACAATTTCACCCAGGTGTTCGACGGGGGCGCGGTGAACTCCGATCTGCTGAATTAGGCGGATCGCATAGCGGATATCCATTTGCGCCGGAATCGTTATGACCGGTTTGGTCATGATTTCGTAAACAAACACGCTTTCGGCATCATGGCCGGGAACGATAACGTCCTGAACCAGGTCCATGATAGTGATGATTCCCCATGCATCATCATCATTGCGTTTGCCCACCAGCAGTTCGGACACATTGGATGCGCGCATCATTGCGGCAGCCTCTTTGGAAGATGCCATTCCATCAATGCTCAACACCTCCTTCTGCATAACATCTCGTACCCGTATGATCGGTGCAGACATAAAAAACTCCTTAATCTATAATGGTAATTAGGTTTTATTTGCTTGCGGTTATAAATACTTGTCTCTGACCTCTTTTTTAAATTTATCCATTTGACTTTCCAAACCGACTACCTCCTCTACAAGTAAGACAAATGCGATACCTGTTCCTGGCTTGTCGAATTCCCCAGCGGTTTTTATGGCCTCCAGGACTTGCTTCACCAGATGTTCCTCAACCAGGAACATTACAATATCAGTCGGGCCTTCCAGTGTTAGACCGAAAAAGGACTTTGCCTCGTGCATGCCGGTACCGCGTGCAGGTATAATCGTTGCACCGGTAGCGCCGGCCTCCTTGGCCGCGTCCACAATCGTGTCGGTCTTGTCGGTTTTGACCGGAGCGAAAACAATTTTGAATTTCATTTATTTTCTCCCTGTAAATGTTCTTTAATCCTACGGGTGGATACCCAATTGGTTAACTGAGCGTACCCCATCACAGTAATAATCGGAAAAAGACTGGCAAAAGCGATAAGTCCGAAGCCGTCAAGCGTCGGATTGCGCCCCGGAACAGCCTCGGACAATCCAAGACCGAGAGCGGCCACCAGAGGTACTGTTACGGTCGATGTTGTTACACCGCCGGAGTCATAAGCCAATGCAATTATCTTTTTAGGCGCAACAAAAGTCTGCACAATAACAATTACATATCCAGCAAGAATGTACAGATACAACGGCGTCCCAGTAATAATGCGAAATGCACCCAACGCAATCCCCACGGCAACCCCCAATGCCACGGTGATGCGTAGCCCCCATGGACTGATAACACCACCGGATACTTCTTTAACTTTAAGTGCCACGGCCAGAAGGGAAGGTTCTGCGATAGTCGTGGAAAAACCAATCAAAGCCGCAAAAAGGTAAACCCAACCGTAAGCGGTCCATCCGGTTCGAATTACGGTATTCTCACCAGCAAGGAATACCGGATCGGAAAGCTGTGCGGCCATAATCTTGCCGATCGGAAACAATGCCTTTTCCAAGCCGATGAGGAACATGGCCAGGCCGATGACCACGTACACACCGCCGATTATGAGGCGTCGCAGGTGTGGGATAGGCTGGCGTAGAAGGAACAACTGAAAGCATGTAATCAGCGCGGCAATCGGCAGAATATCCCGAATTGTCGCGAGCAGTACTGTGGCAAAATCATATAAGAATGTCATATTCATACTTTCCTGTTATCACTTGAAAACAATAATCCCGTATCCCATCACAAATATCATAGGAAGCAGCGATGCGAAGGCAATGAGCCCAAAGCCGTCCAGTAACGGACTGCGCCCCTTAATTATTGAGGCCAGCCCTACGCCTAAGGCCGCAACCAGAGGAACGGTTACGGTAGATGTCGTCACTCCGCCTGCATCGTAGGCTATGCCGATAATCTCTTTGGGAGCGATCAAAGTCATGAGCATGACCATCACGTAACCGCCAATTATCAAATAGTGAATTGGCCAACCGCGGAGAATACGCAACACACCGATGAGAATGGCTACTCCCACAGAGAAGGCTACAGTCAATCGTAACCCGAGAGCGTAGCTCTTCAAGGACGCTTCTGCCGATGAAATAATATTCCCCTGTGCGGCGATATCAGCGGCCTCGGCCGATATGGCGATCAATGCAGGTTCCGCAATCGTGGTGGAAAAGCCTAGCAAAAAGGCGAATATCAGCAACCAGAACAGACTGCCCTTGCGGGACAGTGCATGGGCCATTGTTTCGCCGATGGGAAACAAGCCCATCTCCAGCCCCTGCACAAAAAGCATCAGTCCAATAACAACAAGAACACCGCCGAATATAACTTCGGCCAAATTCGGCAAGGGTTGCTGAAGAACAACTATCTGGAAAAACGCAATCACCAGAATGATCGGCATCAGATCCTTGAATGAGATCCAAAGCTTTCTCAAGACAGCCGACAAAATGGGGGGAGCGAAAAGCACTTTCGTTTTTCCTTCCACAATTATCAATATCTTCCTTGATTATAAGAATTGCTGTTCCCCAAAAACGTTAAAACTCTTATATTACGTCGTTTTTGATAATTAATCTATCTTATCTATCACCCCGAATTTCAATGTAAACTTCTGGCATTTTTATGAACGAAATCGAATCTTTGTACGTCATCATGTCTTCATCATAACGAAACACGCCGCATGGCCTGGTCGAGGCGAACTGCGATTGTATCAAGAATAAATAAATGACCTGATAGACATCAGGTCAATAAAAAAAGATGTTCACTTTTAGATGAAATGGCACATGATGATATTCTTGAAATCGGAGCAGAACTCTCGAGATGGAGTGTGAAAGTTGTTAATCCGCCAGACCCCGGTTGAATCAGTTTGATGGAAACCGCTAGTAACCTTTCGTAGTCTTATTCATAACTACAGCCAAGATTAGAAAACTATGGGAAATAACTCCTTGACCTACGGGCAGTCGACCTTAAGGTATTTGGATTTTGAGGGTCTCCGTAGGTGATTATGGAGCAATAAAATTGGTAGCGGGCAGGATTTGCTTAGTCCTGAGTCTTCGAAGGAAACCTGCAACCAACTCGCTTCGTTCATTGTGGACAGTTCATGAACCGGATGTATTGATCTTCCCGGCCCCACTCCATCCGGCGAGGACAGCGCTTAAAAATTCCCTGCCATATACGGATTTGAGCCATTTTTCGCGGTG
>DAOUTW010000129.1 GCA_030668485.1 Candidatus Zixiibacteriota bacterium | reverse complement strand
GACCCGATAGTCGGGAAGGAGGAATTCTGCTGAAACATAAAAGTAAATATCCCGCCGGCGATTCCGGACACGAAATAATATTTGAAAAAACGCTTAGAACACAAGGTCTTTTCAAATTCGGAACAGAACATCCACAGGACAAACATATTGATAAGGATATGGAAAAATCCGCCATGCAGGAACATGTAGGTAAACAGTTGATAGACGGACAGATCCTGCAACACCTTGGTCGGGGTAACCCCCATGAGGGCCGTGAATTGGTACCCGGAATACTGCTGTATTAGATAGACTAAGGCATTGGTAATAAGGAGTATTTTAACACCGAGGGTCAGACGGCGACGCCCCCCCCCGCTGGAGTAACTCCGTGGTTGATTTTGCCAGTAACCTCTCATAGTTCTTTACAATTATCGGCAACTGCCTGTGCCAATTTTATGTTAGGGCCCGCATTAATGGGCGGAATAACAATTTTAGTCAGCCAATCGGCTATGATCAATTTCGGGATTTACTATCCCCGTCCGGCTCCTCCGGAGCCTTTTTCGACCTGGTATCGCAGGTCCCGGACATTCATGTTGGTACGCCGGCTCGTGGAAGGATGAAACGCACCAAAACAAACCACACGACAGCAAAAACTACAATATATAAAATATCGCTGACATTCATTTTCTAAGATCTCAATTTCTCATGTTCTTCGAGCATGCATATATCCATTAATATCGGCAAACCGGCCTCCGAAGCAAGCCGGTACGATTCTTCCGAAACAATACCCTTCTGAAGCCAAATACCGCCCACCTTGCTTTCGATTGCTTCCTTGACTATCGGCGGCGTGTCCTCACCTTTCCGAAAAATATCGACGATATCAATCGCTTCGCCAATCGAGGCGATATCCGGATAAGATTTTTCTCCCAGTATCTCTACTTCCCGCGGATTGACTGGAATAACCCTATAGCCCTGTTTCATAAGATATCGGGCCACCCGATTCGAGGGTCTGGATTCTTTAGAGGACAATCCGATCATTGCTATTACTTTCGAATCGAGGATAATCCGCTTGATTTCATCGGGGCCGGGATTTTCCCAGCTCTTGGACTCAAGAGTCTGATCCATATAGCGGTCCGGTTAGGCCAGGATTTTGTCTATTTTGGCCAGAATCTGCGCTTTGGGAACCGCTCCGAGTACCTGATCAACAACTTCTCCGTTTTTGAAAAAGAGCAATGACGGAATCGACATTATCGAAAACGACGTCGGTGTTTTGGGATTGGTGTCGACATCCAACTTGGCGATTTTCACTTTTCCGTCATATTCACCGGCAATTTCTTCCAGGATTGGGGCGATCATCTTGCAAGGCCCGCACCATGTGGCCCAAAAATCGACCACGACCGGAATCTCTGATTGCTTCACATCGGTGTCAAAACTGTCATCGGTCACTTGTACCGGTTTGCTCATATACTGCCTCCCTCTTACGAATATTACCTTTGACTACTACAGAATACAACAGAAGTCCCGTCAATCGGTTCCCACTCCAGACAATACAGGTAGAAAATGAACATAATTCTTTAAAATCGCCATGTAAACAAAAATCTTGGGCGATATCCAAAAACATGCGTCCATGGGGCTACTCGGCCCATGATTTCGCCGGTTGACAGAGCGCCAATAATATCCTACCTTCTCCCTGACATGAAACTGGTATTGCAAAGAGTAAAACGCGCCTCGGTGACCGTTTTCAACGAAGAACACCAAGATGGCATAAAAACCGGTGAAATCGATCGCGGCCTGGCCATTTTAGTCGGTCTGCGCGCCGGGGATGTGATGGATTCAGCCTCAAAGCTGGCCAAAAAACTGCTGGAACTTCGTATTTTCGAAGACGAGGCTGGCAAAATGAATCGTTCCGTGGCCGATATCGACGGCGAACTTCTGATCGTGTCGCAGTTTACCCTCTATGGAGATACCCGCAAAGGACGCCGTCCCAGCTTCACTGGAACCATGCCTCCGGGGGAAGCGGAACCGATGTATCAACGGTTCGTGAAACTACTCGAAGGCTCCGGCCTGAAGGTCGCCACAGGGATTTTCGGCGCCAGAATGGAAATGGAAATTATCAATGATGGTCCTGTTACCTTCATTCTCGAAGATGAACCTTCCCAACCTCAGGAAACTGGCTGATACCAACGGCCTTGTGCTTGTTTCCAGCTCTCCGCGCAGAAAAAGGATTCTGACTAAGGCCGGGGTGCCGTTCAAAATAATCATTCCTGAGATCGATGAGAAAATACTTCCCGGCTTGCCGCCGGGAGAGCAGGCGATGAATCTGGCTCGTCAGAAAGTCGATTCGGTTATCAAAGACGACATGCACACCTACCTCGGATGCGACACCATTGTCGTTCTCGACGATCAGGTCCTGACCAAACCGGTCGATGAAGCCGACGCCATGCGAATTTTGAAGACATTGTCGGGTAATCAGCATTCGGTTTTCACCGGACTGGCATTATACGACGCCAAAAACGACCTCCTATTTCAGGATTTCGAAGAAAGCCTCGTTCTTTTCAATCATCTCGAGGAGTCGGATCTGACAAAATATATTGCTACCGGTGAACCGCTCGACAAGGCGGGAGCCTACGGCATACAAGGGATGGGAGGATTTTTAGTTGACAGTGTTCAGGGAAATATTGATAATGTAATCGGTCTGCCATTGAAAGCTCTGGAAAACATAGCGGCACAGTACTGGGAAAAGTATGTCTGACAAATACAAGGAAATTGGCGAAATACTGGCGGCAGCCCGTCGCGAGCAGGGAAAATCATTAAAGGATGCTTCTGAGAGCACCAAGATCATGGAGCATTATCTGACGGCCGTGGAGACCGGAGAGCCGGGCAATTTGCCGTCGCAAGCATATTTCGACCTGTTTGCTCGCAGCTACGCCGAATACCTCGGTATCGATGCCGCTATCTTCGATGAGATCGACGATAAGTCGCCCGGTACCGCCGCAACCACGAGCGATGACCTGACCATACTACCCGACGATACGGATATTGCCGAAGCGGTCTCTCATGCTCAGGCCAAAAAATTTGGAAAATCATTGATATATCTGGTGTCCGCCGCCATTATTATCTTCATCGCCCTCATCCTTTACAATCAATTCTTCATTGAGGATAAAAACGGGCAGTTAGGACAAATTCTTTCGGGGACACCCGCCGAAACCGACCAGAGCGCGAATGACGAGAAATCGAGATTGGATAATCTGATTATCCCCGACACCCCGTATGAACCACCGGGAAAATTGAAACTATACATGAAAGCCAAGCAGGATGTCTGGGCTATAATGGTACGCGATGGCGACACCGTTCTCAATCGCCGGCTCGTCGTCGGAGATGAACGTCTCTGGGAAGCTGATTTCCGCTACAACCTGACCCTCGGTATCTCAACAGCGGTAGATCTGTATGTTAATGATCAAAAACTGGGACCGCTCACCGAGCGTGCCAGAACAATTTCCGGTTTCGAGATCAACCAGGTTAATTACAAGAATTTCATACCACAGCCAGAGCCCACCATCCCCTCTCCCCCGGCCGAACAGATTGAAGAAAGCGATACCGGCACAATTGAGGAAGCGACCGATGGGAATTAAATCTATCGTTTCCAAAGTTGGTCTGTCACGGGCGGCGTCAAAAACACCGGCTGGTTCCCTGTCTCTTCCTCTGCAATTGAAAGACAAATCACTCCTGGTTATTCTCCCGGCGGCTCAACGAGAGTTGACGGTCGTCAAACAGATACTACCTGATATCACCGCCATCTTCGGAACCCGCAATGTCCACCTGCTGGCCTACCCCAACACCTATGTCGAATCGATTTTCCCTTCCAAAGGATTTAAGATAATTTCTCCCGGCAAGTCGGCCATGAATTGGAGCGGTCTTCCCTCACATGCTTTTTTGGACAAAATCATGAAGAACCGTTTCGATTATATCTTCGACACCAACCTGTCCGAGAATCGTTTCGCGGCCAGGGTCCTCCTTAATTTCCCCGAGGCTGTACGTTTCGGACACAAGGGGCACCTGGGGCATCCCTATCTCAACCTTGAGATAAAAACTAAATTTCTACGCGACCGTCGCCTGATCTACCGTTCCATTCTTGAAGTGGTGGCCAATCTTGGCCGGGCCGCAAGTAATTCCGACAACCTGATCGAGGAGCAACCGTGTACCTGAAAAAGCTTGAGTTAGTAGGTTTCAAATCATTCAATGAGAAAACTCAATTCCTGTTCAACCAGGGTATCACCTGTATTGTCGGCCCCAACGGATGCGGCAAATCGAATCTGCTCGACGCCCTGCGCTGGGTGCTGGGTGAACAGAGAACCTCCCTCCTGCGTGGCACCAAGATGGAAGAGGTCATCTTCGCCGGAACCCGCAATTTGAAACCGCTGGGTATGGCCGAAGTGTCCCTGCATATAGACAACCGTAACGGAGGCCTGCCGACTCAGTACCCTGAATTGTCGGTGGCCCGCCGTTTGTATCGTTCCGGGGAATCGGAATATATCATGAACAAGGTTCCCTGCCGCCTCAAAGATATCACCGACATGTTCGCCGACACCGGCGTCGGCGCTCATGCCTATGCTATCATT
>DAOUTW010000003.1 GCA_030668485.1 Candidatus Zixiibacteriota bacterium | reverse complement strand
TTTCAATGCAAGCTTGGCTATCTCTTTGGAAGGGCCAAGTCGTTTTCGGATTCGCCTGCCCTTAACCGACAGGTCAAGATACCAATTTCTTCCTCTTTTATAGATTCTTGCCATAAAAACCTCGATTGAAATGGCACAGATATGGCACATTGAATATTCAATTTTAATATAGGGCTATTTAAGTGATTGTCAATATATAACTTGAGGTTGAGTTTATTTTTATGGCGGAGAGGCTGGGATTCGAACCCAGGAACGAGTTACCCCGTTAACTGCTTAGCAGGCAGCTGCCTTCAGCCGCTCGGCCACCTCTCCACACGTGAGCGTCAATATATATACTTTTTCCGATTTTTCAACACTTTTCTGCCATCGACGCGAAAATCGATCGCAGTCGCCGATCAGCCGGGCATCCAGAAATTAAGGCCTCTCGCGGTGGCAAATAAATAATTCGGCATCGGCACCCCCTATTGGGGAACCGCCTGCCTCAAGAATCCATTCTACAGCATTTACCGCCGGCAAACGGGGCAATTGCCGATTGGGTGAAGTCCTGCCAAATTTGGCTCTGTAAAATTGAAATTGCCGTAGAAATTTAATTGGCTGTGACGCCTTTTTGCGTGGATAGAAGGCGCCAGTAGGCGCGTTCGACGATAAGATTGATTTCGAAACTTTTAAAGGGCTTGGTGATATATTCGTCGGCTCCCAGAAGCAGAGAATCTTTGACGGAGAATGAATCACCATAAGCGGTCATCATAATGACACCCATCTCGGGATATTTCTGTTTAACCTCTTTGAGGAGTTCGAATCCGTTCAGACGAGGCATTTTAATATCCGAAATGAGGAGTTGGTATTTCTGTTGGCGGAGCATTTCAAGCGCCTCTTCCCCGTCAACGGCAGTTTCGACCTGATAGCCCTTTTTGCTCAGGATTTTAATGAGAATATCCCTCAGCAACGGCTCATCATCAACCACAAGTATGAAAACACCTTTTTCCATTAATTCCTCAATACTGCCAGATCAACTACCATATATTATGAATCGGGATATGGCTGAAAAAGTTGAGCGAATCCGATTCCTCAGGCACATTTTTCCTCGGCCAGTTCGAGCATTTCCCGGAGAAACTGTTCGATTCCGACCGGTTTAAGCATTACCCGGCATCCGCCCAGTCGCCCCGCCTGATGAATGAGATTATCGGTAGCATTACCGGTGACAATGACCATCGGGAGATGGGGCTGCTGTTTCTTGATGGTCTCAATCGCTTCCAGGCCGGACACTTCCGGCATGACCAGATCCATAGTCACAATGTCGAATTCATTTTCCTCGGCCAGTTCAATCGCCTCCTGTCCGCCGGAGGCGGTCGTTACCTTAAACAGCGGCGACGAAAGGCAAAAATCCCTGAAAACATTCCGGACGTTTTCCTCATCATCGACAATCAGGATGTTGAATGGTTTGCCGCTTCGCTTTTCCAACAAATTATTCTCGTTGAAGTTCATCATCTACTCCAGTAATCTTGTATATGTTCATTTCATTTTGCCGGCGCCGTTTTTCCAACGTCTCCAGATTATAAAATATCTAAAAGTCGAAAATGCACGCACAATCCATGATTGGAATTTGTTTATCGTCATCACGATAGACCGCCTTCAAGATAGCTTCTCCCGAAGGTATATTTATATCAAACGATTGGGCGATCTGTGCCTCATCCATCCTTATCACTGCTGTCACGGCATCGACGGTGAGGCCGATCATCTTCCCTTCATATTCGGCGACCACAATTCGGATATTTTCGCCCGCTTCCATATTCTTTAATCCCAGACGCTTCCTCAAATCCATGAGCAGCACTTCTTGTTCATGGTAATTTATAGTTCCCTGGATGAAAGATGGTGAGCCGGAGGCATCCATGATTTCAACGGGGCGGATGATTTCCGTCACCCGGTTGACATCGATTCCATATTCGATGCCATCCAGGGAAAAACAAACCGCCTGAAATATTTTCTCGGACTTGCCCGTCTCTTTCTCGGGACGAATTTTATTGGTATCGTTCATCGGTAACATCGTTTAACCTACCTGTTTCTGTCGTTTTATCCTGCTTATGGTTTGCATCATATCGTTGCTGAGCCTGAAAACGTGATTCAATTTAGCCTCGATACTGTCATAGGCGCCCCGCTTATCGAGAATTTCCGTCGAGGCGGGTAGACTGAAAATAATCTTATCCTTATTACGAAATAATTTAATGATCTCGGAAACTCTCTGCGAGGTATCATTGGCTCTTTTGATCAATTCCGTGAATTGAGCATCGAGCCTACCGAAAACCTTTTCCCGGTTTGATATTTTGGCCAGGGCTATCGCCAGATTGATAGACAGAAGCTTAACTTCTCCGGCCAGGTAATCAACTTCTTCGGTCAGCCGTTCCGGTCGGTTATCAGACTTGTCTTTACTTTCTACGCCCACAGGCGTCCCCCGCCAAAAGAGTTTTAACCTTATCCTTGAGAGGATCGAGGTCGGAAGATTTCATGATGTAGGCATCGGCCAGCCATGATTGAAAATCCGATTTATAAGTCGAATAGGCCGAATTGAGAATGATAGCGCAGTCGCGATATTTTTGGCGTAGCCGATTGAGAAGCGCCAGCCCACTCTCATTGCCGAGCTCGATATCGAGGATGACAAGTTCGGGCTGTTGCGTTTCCATCATATTGAGCGCCTCGTCGGTATTTGAAGCCAACGAAACTTCATAACCGTCGCTTTCGAATTCCTTTTTATAGAGCATGCGGATAAAGGTCTCGTCATCGACAACCAATAACTTAGGCATCCGCTATCTCCTTATGCAGGGGTAATTGTACGAACAGAACCGGCCCCTCTTCCGGATTAGATTCCACTCCCAGGTTGCCGCCGTGATGTTTCACTGTTTCCTCGGCGACTATCAGGGAAAGACGTTTGGTATTGTTGTTGGAACCGAAATACTGCATCAGAGTTTTTTCCACATCGCCACGATGTTGCGGTGCATGGTCGCAGCAGATCTCCATTCGGCAGTCACCGGAAAGAGAGTAAGTACTGATTTTCGGTACCGCTTCGGCTGGCAAATCCTGCATCAACGCATATAAGATCTGGTAATAGGCATGCAGTAATTGATCGGGATTGCCCCAGAGCGGCAATTCCGAATCGCTGAGTCCCAGTCTAATCCGGCCCCGGCCATTGCCCATTCTGACACTTAACATATCGCAGACCTGATGTATCATACTGTTGAGTTCCAGTGGCCGGTCTTTGATTTTTGACGCTTTTGAGAAATCAAGGACATCGGTCAGCACCGCCTCGGCCCGTTGAGTCTCGGAAATTATAATACTCAGATATTCGGTATCGGAAGATCCCGGATCCAGGTTTTTGTTCATCAGGTTGGCAAATCCGCCGATGATTGTCAACGGGTTGCGTAATTCATGAGCCACGGCTGAAGTTATTTCCCCGATGACAGACATTTTTTCCGCCTCGATTATCTGATGCTGCGTTTCCGCCAGCTTTCGGTTCATTCTTTCCAACTCAACCGCCCGTTCCCTGAGATCCCGATAGAGATACGAACGTTCTACGGCGGCGGCAGTCTGATCGGCGATTAATTTAAGAAACTGACGATCATGGTCGGTAATCTCTTCATGGGTTATGGCATTATCGGCCAGAAGCAAACCGATAGGCCGGTCGCGAGTCACCAAAGGTGTCATCGCCACCTGTTTTTCGCCCAGCCGGTTCAATATCCGGTCGGTGACGCGGTCGAGTTCCGTCTCCCATCCGACCACAAGCGGAGTTCGTTCCTGCATCGCCCGGGCAAAAAGCGAGCCATTGGTAATATCAATCCGCATACCGCTGATGAGGTCGGTCAGGCTGCGATTACTGCGCTCCGATTCTTCCTGGTATAGAGACAAGATATCGGGGAGCGAGCGGTCATCCTGTTCCAGTGAACTCCAGATTTTTCCCGCCTCGGCCGCATCTGTCGGACCGATCGCCAGACGACCGGTCAACATTTTGGAATCGTCATCGAG
The DNA here is from genome assembly GCA_030668485.1 of Candidatus Zixiibacteriota bacterium. Classification (GTDB taxonomy): domain Bacteria; phylum Zixibacteria; class MSB-5A5; order GN15; family JAAZOE01; genus DAOUTW01. Next base: position 104,263 of record DAOUTW010000003.1, on the reverse strand, counting down.
GAGAAACAGGAAAGCCCGGTTGAAGCCGAGCCCCTGGCGGGCGGTCACACCGGTAAGGATAACTTTCAGGACCTCCTCGGTATCGATTGCCGAGGATACCTCCTGGGAAATTTGCGACAAGATAGACAGCTCATCAACCCGACTCTTGAGTTCCTGTTGTCTTTTGACCTGATCCGATACATCTTCGATAATTCCGAAAACACCGTTGGCATGCCCTTCGCTGGCGAGACTGCAATTACAGGACAGGCAATAATGGGCAAAATGTCCGGCCAGATTGGTGCCCGGAAAACAGTGAATTTTGAACGGCTCCCGATCAATCAGAAGTTGATTTATTCGCGCGACAATCGGCTGCGAAAAAAAGAATTCAAGTTGAGACAGTGGTTTTCCATGCGCCTCCTCGACACTGTCATACCCAAAGATTTTCGAGGCCCGTTCGTTCACATGCTCTAGTCGGCCTTCGATATTGATAACAAAAACTCCGACGGGATTCGACTGTAGAGACTGTTGAAATCCATCGAAAACGCTATCATCTGTGGAGTTCCGATATTCAACCGATATCATGTCTGCTCTCCTGCCGATTTATGTATATTCAACATAGTCTGGTCTTCATCGTCCAGATAACTCTCGGTTATCAACCGATCTATTTTCAGAAGTTTATGCGTTATGAGAGAAATTCGTTTGGCGCCATCAACAATCGCCTGAACCTGCTGTGTAACTTTTTCGGGCAGGCCGGAAGCCTCCAGTTCAATGATTTGAGCATTGCCGATTATGATCGAAAGGGGGTTGTTAATCTCATGATTGACCGTAGCCGCCAACTGACAGACAGCTTTGAGTTTTTCCTGATTTATTAGTTGGGTCTGCGCCTCTTCCAGTTCCATCTGTGCCTTGGTGAGTTGGTGGTTCTTCGATTCCAGCTTACGCTGGTACATGATCCGTTCCATCGAAATCGCCACTTGATCGGCCACGACTTCCATCAACTTTTGTCGATTGGCGTCGAAAGCCCGACGTTCCCGGCTTCCGCAGCAAAGGACGCCGATTAAGTCATCCAAAACCATCAAGGGCAAAATCATTATGCTGTCATGATGATTTCCGATGGTATCCTCATGGGGCTCGCGTCCCTGAAGGATAAGCGGCGTTTTTTGTCGTGCAACCCAGCCTGAAAGGCCATCCCCCTTGCCGAATTGAACAAACTCATGGACATTGACATCAGCGCCGTGCGAGGCGATTTTTTCCAGCCGGTCTTTATTCCGATCGATTAGATAGAGGGTCGCGGCATCGAGAGGGATGATCCCGGCAATTAGTTCGAGGACCTCATTAATGGTGTTTTTGCCGGGCGGTTTCTCCCGCAAAATTCTGGCGATATCGACTACCATAGCCAGTTTGGACCAGAATCGAGATACCGGTTCTTTAAGTTCGACCGTTTTCAAGCTTATCTACCTCTCAGGTTAGGGACCACATTTCTGATGATCTGAGCCGCCGCCAGGTCTTCCAGTTTTTTTAGGAAACTTATTTTCCGGGGGGCCGGGATATGCAGATCAGGATCATCCGGATAATCAGCCGTAATCTGCCACTGTTGCGGCCCGGTGTGCACTGTCTCGAGATTCCAGGTGTCGACCAGTTTTCCTCTCTGGGTATCAATCAGGCTGTACGCTCCGTCAAGATGTCCTTCCACGACATAGCGGGAAAGGATCAAAGGAATCGACCATCGTTTGGCGGTAATTATTTTGCGGTCATCCACCTGAATGTAAAGAATATACCGGGCTCCGGTTTCCCGGCCCCAATTGATCAATTGATTCTTGTCGAATCTTTCATTGGGCACATCCGGAGTCGCATCGTCGGCATCCGGGACAATAACCGTAGTACCGGCATACATCGCCAGAACATCGTTCAAACGATCGACCAAAGTAAAATCGGGGATATGCTGTTTCGGCGTTTCAAGCACGACCGCAATTGTTTTATGGTCGCTCTGAGCCGAGACAGCGGTTGCCATCAATATCAGGCAACAGCAGAGGGCCAAGCCCGCGCGATTATTGATCATATTCTTCCTCACTGAGCTTCTTTGAATAAATGTAATGGTTCAATACTTGTTGAATCCTCTCATTGAAAGATGAGAGCGTTCCCGGGATTTGCGCAACCTCTTCTTCGGTGAGGATATCGCTGAGCTTTTCACGGGTTATCGATTCGAGACCGACCAGATAGCCACCTGAGTCGATTTCAGTACGCTTAACCAGGCCGAGGATATTATCTATCTTCTCGCACCCTTCCAGTTGCAGAGACATCGACAGCAGCGTCTTCTCCATGACCGGTTCTTCGGTGTACACCAAAATACCGCCGGCTGAAATATTAAGGATTTCACCGTTGCCGCTGGGGCCGTCGCATTCAGCCCAGAAAGTCCCTTCCGTCGATTTGATGGTGCAGAACGAAATCGGCTCATCGATATCGATCCGGATGAATCTGCGACGGTTATCCTCCATGATTTTGAAAGGAGGCTTGACCTGAAAATCCACGGTGGTGGATGAGGCTAGCCCTTTGCCGGATGTTTTGCTAACTGTCATTATTCTCTCCTTGCATTCTATGGCCGGATTGACTACCGAGATAATCGTCCAGCTCTTTTTGCATATTTTTATCGAAAGGAAGCATTATTTTCGGAAGTTCGGATATAGCATGGTCTGAGAAGTGACGCGACAGTTCTTCCTTCAGTATAAACCTGACGCCACAAAGATGATGATTGCGGTTAAAATCACTCATTCCGAACCAGCAGACTTGTCCAAAGACAAAAAACGGCCCTCGGAATTTCGGGATTTCCATATTCATCAGCAGGTATGAATTGATCGGTGCCTGGAACGGTATCTGTAACAAGGCGCCACCTGCGGAGAGATCGAGGGTAATACTATTTTTCCATCTCAGATTGACAAAATTCCCCCTCGCCAGACTCATAGCGGATACCGGTACGTATCCGATATGCATCTGCAATGGATACCGGGTATGGAAGCGCCGGGTAGTTTTTTCTATATCTCCGGTGATCATCAATTCACGCTTATGATTATCTTCGGCCTGATAATCAGCCGCACATCGGAAGAGTTGTTCCCCGATGACGAAAATCAGGATGACACCCCGCGATGACCGCAAGTATCCGCTTCCGGCGAGGCGCCGGGGCAGGTTTATTCGCAGGCACCGTTCATTGACCTCCAGGACACGCGCCGCATAGATACTTGTAGTCCCATCATCGAGGCAATGGATGGTAACATCCTGCTGGATCAGAGAGGGCAGGAAGGCAATCAAATCTTCCCCTCCGAGACTGGTTGCGCCTATAGGTTGCGTTCTCATCAGAGCAGCCCTTTCTGACGCATAATCAATTGCTCCGAAAATACTTCCGTCACCAGACTGTTTTGCATACTGTCGTCAAATAGCCTGGCCTCTTCCGGGATCAGTTTCAATTCGGAATCTTTGAGATAGCGAAGTAAATCTTCCAGAAGGATAAACTCGACCCCTGCCACACGCTGTTTATTGTCGTTGGTTCCGGTATGCCGGCAGACGGCCAAAAGGTAATGGGGCAATTTATCCAGATCGCAGGATTCAATGGTGATCAGCATGATATTATCGACAGCCATTCCACTTTCGATTGAAATCAATAAACCTCCTGCCGACAAATTGAGCGATCGGGCATCGATCATATTGCTTGATCCCGGATCGACCGGCTCCTGCACCGGACGCTGCAGAATCTGATATTTCAAACGTATCGATTTATCCAGCCGGACAAAACGCCGTCGCTGCACTCTCCGAATCTGTCCCAAATCAAGCAGATACATTTGATCGGGAGATTTCGGTTTGGTTTCTTTAAGTCGGGCGGATAAGGCATAGGCGGCATCGGATCGGATACAATAAACAGTAATGATTCGGTTATCGGCCAGCAGCGAGTTACCTCGCTCGAAAACGGGACGGCTTATTACGAGTCGATTATCTTCAATGTCCGAAATACGGCAGGAATAGGTTCCTTCATTCCCTTCGTCTCCAACCGTAATACGGAGACGCTCCCAAATGTGGAACTTAAGCGGACATATTTCAGTTCGGATCGTCGCCATTGTTTATTTTGCCTCGGCCAGGTTCTTTTTGCCCTGCTTCAGGGCGAGTTCCAGCAGTTTTCTTGCCAGGGCGGTCCGGGTACGATCACCCCTAATTTCGTTGATAAATTCCTGTCCCATTTTGATCGTGGTGTTGAAATACCGCCGGGCGTTGTCATGGTCGCCGATCTGGCGTGACAACTCGGCGATAAGGTAAGCCGCCTGGATTGATTGATTGCCAAGTCCAATTTCTTTTCCGGTCTCGAAGGCGTTGATATAGTATCTTACAGCCAGTCGCATGGCTTCGAATTCATTGCGAGGTACACCATCCCACATCCGCGAGAGCTTAACCAGAAACTCGTCAAAACTGCCGTGATTATAGAAGCCTTCACCAAAAGTCGCCGGGGCTGTCGAGCCAAATTCTGCCCTGGCATTTACCAGGAGCGATTCCAGTTCTGTTATCGCCCCTTGACACCGATTCTCGATTTCCTGCCAATTCGAAACTGATGGCAAAAAAACATTTTGCACCTGATTATTTTCCGGTGGCGGATCATTGCCGGCCGGTGAATATTCGGCGACGGCGGCTTTGAGATACTCGACATTGCGTCCGAGGCCTTCAGTCCAGTTCCGCAAATTGTCGATACTCTCTTCAATGTCCTCAAACGGACCGGCCATAGCGGAAACCGGCTGACGCTCGGTTTCACCACTCGGTTGGCGGAAGAGCCATGCAATCCGCAGATAAAAACGGCCCAGGTCGAGATAGGAGGGATGATCATAGAGCAATTCATCGTAGGCCGCCAGGATCAGCTTGAGAATGGCGGTTTCATCGGGGTACTTATCATATTCCAAAAGTCCGCCGACAAGTTTGATGAATGACTCGACATCGGCCAGATTGGCAAGATGTTTATCCTTGATCACCTTCAAGCGATAGGTGCGAAAATTATTGTCTTTGAACCATTCTTTGAATTTGATATTGAATTCGCGGGTGTAAAAGCAATTGGTGCAGGTAGCCGTAAAAAACACAAGTGGATTATATTTTTGATATTTCGTATTGCGCCATTTGATCACCGAGGGACAGAAATCGGTTTGTCGATCACCCTCGGAGTATGCCCCGACCCGGATGGTTTCGAATTCGTTGACCGTGCCGCAGATAGGACATTCAACTTTGGTCAAAAATAACGGGGATTCCAGTGCCATATCTATTTTCCTTTCAACTCAGTTATCTGATACTTCATGCTTTTCCAGTGACGGTAAGCATCTCCAGCTCGTTTTCAGTCAGCGGCAATTGTTGCACCAGGTCGCTTCGAAGCTTTCCCGAAGCCAGCAGCCTCCGCGCCTCCTGATAAATAGCTCGCCGGTTTTCTTTCCTGGTTGCGGGCGTAATCGAACTCATCCGCCCAGCCATTTCCGTCGGTCTTGCCACCGGGGTTTCCGGTGATCCAGAGGTCAGACCGGATAGGGAGATATACTCCGGCTGGCCAATATTGGCCGCTACCGGTGCAGGCTTTGTTACCACAGTTTGATCTTTTACTGCAACTGCCGCCGGTTTTTTCTCCGGCGCCGGTCGTCTCCGCCCCAGGATGATATAAATCATCACGGCAACGATGAGGTATCCGGCCAGATTCAGGCCGAAATCAATCAGTACTTCCGATGAAAAATCCATTTTTCAAACCTTCCTATGTTTCAACCTTTTAGGTCAAGATGGTCCGACGATTCATTATCTGTCTCATCCCGCTTCCCATTTTTCTCACGCTTCCCCTTACGATTCCGGCTTTCCTTATCCTGCTCCTTGCGGATAATGACCATGTCTGTTTTTTCGGTCGCCTTTGCCTTTTCGGCTTCGGCGGAGGTTTTCTCTTTGAGCGCGTCGGCAACTTGTCGCTGCCCCATCTCGCCTTGCTGTTTCTGGATCTGGTTCATCCGCTCGGCAGCCTGTGTTTTTGACAGGTTGTCCTGCAAATCAATGGGACGTACCATTTCCTCCTCCCGCCGGCTAAGCGGCTAATTCAAAACGAGGCCGAATCTTTCCCTGACCATGCCTCGCAGTTTAAGCACCGCCTTGGTATGGATTTGAGATACCCGCGACTCGGATATCTTCATTACTTCTCCAATTTCCTTAAGTGTCAATTCCTCGTAGTAATACAAGGCGATAACCAGTTTCTCCTGCTCCGTCAGCTTATCGATGGCGATCACCAGAAAAGCCTGGAGCTCGTTTCTTTCAAGATCTTTGAGGATAACATTGGCGCGCTTGTCTTCCACCGTTTCGATGCGGGGAACCTGCCGGTTATCCTCTTCGCGGAAGATCATCTCATCGAGCGATAACAGTGATGTCTTGGAAACATCCTCAAGGGAAAGATGCAGATCGCGAATCGTCATCCCGAGAGCTTTGGCCAGTTCCTCGTCGGTCGGAGGGTGACCATATTTGTTTTCAAAACTCAGAAGAGCCCGTTCGATCTCGCGAGCCTTGGCCCGCGTCGACCGGGGCACCCAGTCTAGAGCACGCAGTTCATCCAAAATGGCTCCTCGTATGCGCGGCACGGCATAAGTTTCAAACTTTACCCCGCGCTCAGGGTCGAAATTCCTGAAGGCCTCTATCAGGCCGATAACACCGGTATTGATCAGGTCGCACAATTCCACCGATCGCGGAAAGTTGATCGCCATTCTACCGGCGACATTGCGCACCAGCGGCAGGTAGCGATTAAGAAGCCTCTGTCGCACCTCGGGATCCTGGTTTTGAAGATATTTTTCCCATTCCCGACGAGTAACGACATCCCGCCTGGCTTTCACGCCTGGCTTGATCGGTGTAGCAGTTTTTGAGTTCATCAAAGCTGTCACGGATCGCTTGTCTTGTTTCTTCTCTTTGATTGTGCTAATCATTTGTCTGCTATTCCTTTATATCGGCCCCAACGGGGTTTAAATTTATTGTTTGCGGGTTAAATTCGACCTGCGAACGGCTGCTGAGCAAAGACTCGGCAATCGCAGCAAAGTGCTTGGCAGCCGGGCTGTTAGGAGCAAAATCGGCCACCCCTTGCTGAAGTGCCACCGATTCGACCAGAGTTGAGTCTTCCCCCAAATGGCCGAAGAAAGCCGGGGATCGACCCAGAAACTGGTCGGTAATGGTGACAAATTTCTGATATATGTATTCCACTTCCTCTTTCCGGTCTTCACGGTTGACCAGAAGCGAGGCGGTGAGATGATTATTGTTTGAGATCAAAATCTTGTAAAGCGCATAGCAATCCGAGATGGAGGTCAATTCCGGGGTCGTGACCAGGATGACCTCGTCAACGGCATTGAGGATCAGATTGGTATGAGGCAGAATGCCCGATGGTGTGTCGATGATGATATAATCATAACTTGTTATGTCGTTCCTCAGCGTATTCAGCGAGGTCGCCAGACTCTGCATATCGGGCAGGAGTTCATCGGAACGGCCGCCGGTCGAGGCCAGCAGATCGAGATTATCGGATACCGGCTTGATCGCTTCATGCGGGTCGACACGGCCCATGCACACTCCCTGCCAGCCGTAAGCGGGAGCGATATTGGCCAGAAGGTGAAGATTGCCCATCTGGAAATCGCCGTCGACCAGCAAAACCCGATTAGAAAGCGCGAGGTAGGATGCAAGATTGAAGGCGATTACCGACTTGCCTACTCCGCCCTTGCCGGAGGCCACGGCATAAAGGCATGATTTTTCGGCTGCAATGTGGCCTATTCTATTTTTGCCATGGAGGTTATTCATCTATCTGTTCCTCCTCGAGGCCGAGAAAGTCTCGAATTATTTGTCTGTGATCGGGGGCGAGTTCGACATCGCATGATTTCTGGCCGGTGCCGAGAATTGTTATCGGCAATCCGGTCTGGATCGACATGGCGATCATGCCTCCCAGCCGTACGGTTTGATCGGTCATGGTAAAGGCCAGATCGGTCAGCTTCAGAGGTCTGAAGGCTCGAATGATATCGAACAGATCGGCGGCGCGATAAAGAGCCGGGAAAACACCGATGACCCGATGTGGTTTGATTCGTGTCAGTTTTTCGGTATATATCTTGATCGGTTCCCGATGTCTCGGGTTCATCGCCGGCATATCGATCAGGGTGACTTTGTCGCGACCCTCGCGATCGAGCAACGACCGGTCGACTTCATGCGGCATTTCGAAATGAGCGACATCGAGAATATCGGCATAGGTTTGCAATTCTTCCGGAGCCGAAACCTTAACCTGGTCAAGTGATGTCAGGCAAACCGGAGCGCCTTTATTGGAGATCAGATAGCTGGCCAGACGGCCCATAAGAGAAGTCTTCCCGGCTCCGGGCGGCCCCACCAGCACAATTCTTTGACCAGGCTTGAATAATTCAGATCCGCGCTTCTTCGGAAGCTGATTGATCAGCATGTCGGCGGCGCTGATGATGACCGAATGGTAGTCATCATTTTCATCGAAGCGGCTCCCCAGCTTGTCGGCCAGATCATACGCCATGCTTTCCGGTACATCGGCCCGCAGGAGGGCCATAAACAACCGCCCGATAACACCGGAAAAAGTATCTTTTCGCACCGGCGACTGGAAGACGTCGATCAGAAAATCAAGCTTCTGAGCAATCGCCTCGGATGGGATAGACGCTTTGGCAACCGACGGCACCGAAGCTACCTTTTCTACCGGTGGCGGAACCGCCATCGTGGGCGATTGCGATTGATCGATGCAGGCTGTAACTTCAACCCTGCCTCCGGCAGTCCGTTGCCGGGACGCGTCTACTTTGCGCGTTTTGAGAATCACTGCGTCGCCGCCGAGTTCACTGCGAACCATCTTCAGCGCGCCGGCGACCGAATCCGCGATAAACGACTTAACTATCATGTTTCAGCTCCACCATCCCGCCGGATATGACATCCACATCGCGATGGATTTCGTTATATGAGATCACTATCAGATGGGGCAGTCCCGATTCCATCAGGCGCCGGAAAGCCAATCTGACATTGGGTGAACAGAGGCAAATCGGATGATGACCGCCGGTAGACAGGTTTTCGGCCTGTACCGCTGTCGCCTTGGCCAGTTGTTCGGTTACTTCGGGCGGCAGTACCAGCATTATTCCCTGTTTTGTATTCTGAATCGAGTCGGTCAGTAATTGCTCCACCTGGGGCGAAAGGGTGAAGCAGAATATTTTTCCTTCATCGTCCTTGATCATATCTGAAATCTGGCGTCTGAGGGAAATTCGGCAGTATTCGGCCAGAACTTCCGGATCCTTGGTCTGCATCGCATAATCGGAAACCGTTTCCATAATCGTCGCCAGATCGCGCACCGGAACCCGCTCGGATAAGAGCAATTGAATGATTTTATGAATCGTCGGCAACGGCACGAGATCGGGTATAACACCGTCGACCAGCGCCGGTTGATCTTCCTTCAGCGTATCCAGCAAATGCTGAATATCCTGGCGCGATACGATTTCGGCCGAGTTGGCCCGGATAATTTCGGTCAGATGGGTGGTTATCACCGCCGAAGGTTCGACTACGGTATACCCCTTGGCTTCGGCTGTCTCTTTGAGATTGGGGATAATCCAGCGGGCTTTGAGATCGAAGGCCGGTTCGACAGTTTCGAATCCCTCGATTTCATCGTCCAGATATCCGGGATTGATGGCCATCATGTGATCCGGCATCAATTCGCCACGGGCGACGACCAGATTTTTTATCTTGATGGCGTATTCGCTGGGCTGGAGCTGAACGTTGTCCCGGATACGTATTGCCGGGACAATGATTCCGACCTCCATCGCCAGTTGTTTCCGGATAACTGCGATTCGATCGAGAAGATCGCCGCCCTGCCGGGCGTCAACCATCGGGATCAATCCGTAACCGATTTCAACTTCCAGAGAATCGACTTTCAGGAGATCTTCGGTTCGCTCCTCAACCGGAGTCTCCCCGGCTTTCTGATCTTCTTTCACCTTGTTATCGGCTTCCTGCTTATTACTTTTTTCGATGAAGAAGGCTACCGTGCCCAGCACCGAACCGAGAACAATAAACGGCAGGGTCGGCATTCCGGGAACGATACCGAAGGTGAAAATGACGCCGGAGGCGATCATGATCGCTCGGGGCTGGAGACCGAGTTGTTTAGTCAGGTCGGTACCCAGGTTAGAATCAGCCGCCGACCGGGTGACGATAATACCGGCCGAAGTCGATACGATCAGCGCCGGAATCTGGGTTACCAGACCGTCACCGACCGAAAGCAATGTGTAAGTTTTCAGGGCCTCGGCCACGCTCATGTCCTGGAGAACGATACCAATGATAAAGCCGCCGATGATATTGATGGCGGTTATCAGAATACCGGCGATAGCGTCACCCCTGACAAACTTAGAGGCGCCATCCATCGCCCCATAAAAATCCGCCTCGCGGGCGATTTTTTCACGGCGTTGACGAGCGTCGGTATCGGTAATCAATCCGGCATTGAGGTCGGCGTCGATCGCCATCTGTTTACCCGGCATGGCATCGAGAGTAAACCGGGCGGCAACTTCTGAAATTCGGGTAGCGCCTTTGGTGATGACAACAAACTGGATAATGACCAGGATCAGGAATATGATAAAGCCAACAACATAATTGCCCTTGACCACGAAGTTACCGAACGAGTTGATCACCTCACCGGCATAAGCCTCGCCGAGAATCAAGCGGGTCGAAGCGACATTGAGCGATAACCGGATGAGGGTAACGATCAGGAGCATTCCCGGGAAGACTGACAGGTCGAGCGGGCTGGTGATATACAGCGTGGCGATGAGGATCACAATCGAGAAGGCGATATTAAAGGCGAGGGCAAAATCCAGCAGTCCCGGAGGTATCGGCAATACCAGAACGGCGATAACGGCGACAACGAGCACCGCCATGGCGATGTCAGAATGACTCGTGATGGTTTCGAGGAGAGTTTTTCCGCCTTTAGCCACGGCTCACCTCTCCGGTTTCTTTAAGACGAAAGATGTATGCCAGTATTTCGGCGACAGCGCGGAAGAGTTCATTGGGGATATATCCCCCGATATCGACCAGTTTGAACAGCGACCTTGCCAGCGGTTTGTTTTCCACAACCGGGATATTGTTTTCTCTGGCGATTTCCTTGATTTTTTCGGCGATCAGACGCTGACCCTTGGCAACCACCATCGGTGCCGGCATTTCTTTCTGATCATATTTGAGCGCCACCGCGATATGGGTCGGGTTGGTCACCACCACATCAGCCTTCGGGATTTCCGACATCATCCGCTGGCGTGCCATTTCTCTCTGGACCTGTTTGATCCTGCTTTTCAAAACCGGGTTGCCCTCGGTGTCTTTCAACTCCTCGCGGATTTCCTGCTTGGTCATTTTAAGGTTGTTGGCGTAGTCATAGCGCTGGAAGGCGTAGTCGAAGAGAGCCACGAATAACAGGACAACTGAAATTTTAAGCGACAAAACCAGGGCCAGTTTTCCCATGATGGAGGCATAATGCCCCGCCGAGGAATCGCCCAGCATCATCAGGTCGGGCAGCCATCCGGAAATGGTGGTATAAGCGACGATTGAGATGAGGAGGATTTTTATGATATCGCGGAACATTTCTATGATTGACCGTTTCGATATCAGCCTTTTAAATCCTTTGGCGAGATTGAATTTGTCCAGCTTGGGCGAAAGGGTTTTGATCGAGATCAGCATACCTGTCTGCGAGGCGTTGATGGCGAAGGCAAAAATCGCAATAGTCATCAGCAGCGGGCCGACGATGGCCCCATACATCATAATTTTATCGGCAAAGATCGCCTTGACGCTGATCGGCGTGATTTCAATCGTCGGGGCCTGGGTGAAGGCATGAGTCATCAAGGAGGCGATGTTGCCAAAAATCATCGGGCCGAGCAGGTAGATGGTCACAAATCCGAAACTGATGATGATAACCGAATTGAGTTCGGTCGATCGGGCGACTTGTCCCTCTCCCCTGGCCTTTTTTATCTTTCGGGGTGTTGCTTTCTCTGTTTTTTCCTGCGCTGTATCGGCCATCTTATAAGGCCCCGCTGACACTATAAATCTTCATCAGGTAAGCCAGCTCCTTATCGAGGTTGGCGCATACTTTTCTGAGGACATAGGAAAACGCCGGCAGCGATACTGCTACCATGAACAGGCCGGTAAAAATTTTCACGGGAAAGCCGACGATGAAAATATTCATCTGCGGCATCGTCCGGGCCAGAATACCCATTGATGCTTCGGTCAGGAAAATGGTAATGATCACCGGTGCGGCAAACTTGATGGCCAGGATAAAGACAAACGAGGAATACTTCATGAACCATTCCCCGACTTCCCCTGCCGGCGTTGCCACCCCCAGGGGGATCAGCCGAAAAGAATCGACCAGGCTCCCGATGACGATATGATGACCATTGATGGCGAGGAAAATCAAAGTCGCCAGCAAATACCAGAATTCTCCCAGAATCGATACTGGCGTCGGCGAGTTGGGATCCATAACGTTGACCATGGCGAAACCGATTTGATAACCGACCACCGACCCGGCCAGGCGGATTCCGAGGAAAATTATGGTGAAAACCAGTCCGATTAAAATTCCGACGAAAACCTCTTTGAGGCAGAGAAAAATCAATCCGATAAGGCTTGCGTTTTGCGGCAGAGCATTATCGGACATCAGCGGTATTAAAACAACGGTCAGACCGAGGGTCATAGCCACAGCGATTCGTCGCGGTATCGATTTGTGCGAAAAGATCGGCGCGGTCATCAGAAGACCGCCGGTTCTCATCGTCAAAAGGATGAATAGTTGAATCTTGTCTGCACCGTAATTGATTAAGTCGAGCACACTTCCCACCTATATTTGTCGTTATCGTCAGACTTAATCGCAAGCTCTGTGCCGAAATGAAACAGTCCTTTTGGTGGGGCTAAGTGATTGATTTATAAGGGTTTTAAAATCAGCCCAGGGATGCCGTGCCGGGACCGAAAATATTATCGGAATATATTACCGGCAGGTGCGGAATAATTTTCTAAATCATGGTCGGAATCGATTCGAAAATGCGGGTAGTAAAATCGACGAGCATGTTGATCATCCAGGGCAGAAATATCAATAAGGCGGCCGCTACCGCTATGATTTTCGGGATGAAAGTCAGGGTCATTTCATGGATCTGGGTGACCGCTTGCAAAATCGATATTGCCAGCCCGACGATCAGCCCGAAAGCCAGCATCGGCGCCGAGACCATCAGGGTCATCATAATCGCCTCGCGGCCAAGCGTAAGAACAAATTCAGGAGTCATTTATATCATCCTCACCTGAATGATTCAACCAGAGCTTTGACAATCAGATACCACCCGTCAACCAGAACGAAAAGAAGTATCTTGAACGGCAGAGCTACCATGATTGGTGGTAACATTAACATACCCATAGACATAAGCACCGAAGCCACGACCATATCGATAATCAGAAAAGGTATGAAGACGACAAAAGCGATCTGGAAGGCAGTTCGTAGTTCTGAAATAACAAAACCTGGTATTAGCAGGCGGGTCGGGACATCATCAATATTTTTCGGTTGTTCCATCCCTGATAATTTGACAAAAAGGGCCAAATCCTTTTCGCGGACCTGTTTGAGCATAAAGGCCCGGACCGGTTGCATGCCGCTTTCAAAAGCCTGTTCCTGAGTTATTTCGCCGTCGATGTAAGGTTTGAGACCCGCCTCATACGCCTGATTGCCCACCGGCGCCATGATAAAGAAGGTTAGAATCAGCGCCAGAGCAATAATTAACTGATTGGGCGGCATCTGATTAGTCCCGATCGCCTGCCGCAGGAAGGAAAGCACGACCGCAATTCGGATAAACGAGGTCATCATCACTAAAATCGATGGCGCCAGGGTCAGAACTGTAAGCATCAGAACGATTTGTAAGGCAACCGATAAGTCTGAAGCATCGTCAGAGGGTTCCACTCCGAAAGAGATCTTGGGCAAAGCCTGGGCCTGGGCAGTGGCCGTCCCGATTATTCCCAGCAAGATTATCATCACCGCCGCGAAAATTATTGGGCCGCGGAGGTGCTCAAGATTACACCGCCGATTCATGTTTCGCTCCCTTGCTTCCCTTGCCGCCAAATAGCTTACCGGCGGCCTCGTTGAGAAATCCCGGGAATCCGGCCTGAACGCGACTATTCTTTTCGATAGTCTCTTTCGGCAGAGCGTCCCATTCCAGCTCGGTCAGAAGATTCATGTTGTTCTCGGTGATTCCGACCAAGACGGCCCGGTCGGCCAATTTAAGCAGACAGACCGATTTTTTGGGGGCCAGGTAGGTCTGTTCGATGATCTGAATCACGGTACCCTTTTTACCCCCGGCTCGGCTGCCGGAAAGCTTTTTCAGAAGGAATACTGTCAGGTAGATGATTGCCACAATGACGCATAAAGATATGGCAATGCGGGTCAGCGACGGCAGAACCGATTCGGTTAATGACGGCATCTGTTCCGCTTTCTCGCTGCTTTCAATAGCCTGGTTCTCAACCGGCAGCGGGGCCGATTGATCGGTGGCAACATCCTGTGCCAATGCGACCGGACCGATAACCATCATCAGTAAAAGCAGGACCGGCCAGAAAATCCATTTTCTTTTCATCCTTCTCATCCTCATCTCTCTTGTTACTTTTGGGCCAGACTTTTCAGCCTTTCCTCGGGGGACATCAGCATGGTAATGCGGACGCCGAAATTTTCGTCGACGACTACGACTTCGCCCTTGGCGATGACCTTGTCGTTGACCAGCAAGTCGACCGGTTCGCCTGCCAGCTTATCCAGTTCCACCACCGATCCAGGTCCCAAAGTCAGGATTTCGGATATCGGCATATCGGTTCGCCCCAGTTCGATTGATACCGGCATTTTTACATCGAGCAACAATTCGATATTGTTGACGGTTGCATCTTTTGACGGAGCCGGACTAAGCTGCTGAAATTCGGCCGGATTAGCCATTGTCGGTTCCATTTTGACATTACTGAGATCGGGAAACTCATCCTCGAGGTCCGGCCTTGATTCTCCCTCCATGGCCGGTTTGCCGTCTTCTTCCAACATTTTCTGCATAGCTTCTTCGGCCTTCGCCTCGGCTGCGGCGTCATCCTGAATTTCAGGAGATTGATCCGCCTCACTTTCGGATCCGGGGTCAATTTCTCCGCCGGTATCCGATTCAGGTACAGCCTCGGCCGGTTCATTCGGCTGGTCAGCGACAGCGCTTACTGCGGCCGCCTCATCCTGAGGCTGCGCTTGCTCCAATGATTCATCCGGTTTAATTTCGTCCGGCATGACAGGTTACTCCTTTCCCATTTCCTGATAAGTCCGAGTGACCACCAGACCTCGTTTTTTGCCGACCAGTCCCGGCCGGCCGGAGAATTTCTTGCGGTGCCTGATATAGACATCAACTTCATGATTTATTTTCTGATCGGTTGTGATCACATCGCCTATTTTCAAATTGAGAAAATCGTCGATCCGGACCTCGGTATTGGCCAGCACCGCCGACAACGGCACATCCAGATGAGACAGGTTATCGAAGTTGGTTTCGGCGTTTTTCTCATGAGTCTTCTTTTTGGTGGCATCGATCCAATTCTGAGCCGATAATTTACCAACAATACTTTCCAGAGCCACATAGGGGTAGCAAATGGTCATCAAACCGGTCGATTGCAGAAGTTTCAATTGAAAGGAAATGGTGATGACTGTTTCCCCGGGT
Source organism: Candidatus Zixiibacteriota bacterium (assembly GCA_030668485.1). Taxonomy (GTDB): domain Bacteria; phylum Zixibacteria; class MSB-5A5; order GN15; family JAAZOE01; genus DAOUTW01. Next base: position 88,565 of record DAOUTW010000003.1, on the reverse strand, counting down.
GGCACGATCTGCACAAATTGCGGGTTGGTCTCCAGACTGATCTGTTTGATCTGGATCGGGCAGATATGAGCCCAGGCATCCTGCAGCTCCTGGTAAACCACATTACCGATCCGGTTCATCAACGTTTTTTCGATGCCGGTCAGTTCACGGCCGGTGTCCAGGACTTTGCCGCTGCCGCCGAACATCCTCTCGACGAAGGCGTAAGTCAGAGTCGGATTGAAATCGACAATACAAGGGCCCTCCAGCGGCTCGGCCATGAAGGTGAAGGTGCATGAAGGCGACATCAAGGACATGATGAATTCGGAGTAGGTAATCTGGTCGACCGACACCAGGTCAACATCCAGCATCGCCCGCAGGAGATTCGATAATACCGAGCCCATGTGTCCGCCGAAGTTGTCATGCATATTCTCCAGCGTTCGCAACTGATCCTTCGACACCCGGTTGGGATGCTTGAAATCATAGACGATTACGGAACGATCGATTTCATTCGATTCTCCGTTCCGAGTCCCGCCTGTCTGATCGCCGGATGATACTGTCGACAACAGAGCGTCAATCTCATCCTGAGATAATATTTTTGCCACAATCTGCTCCCTGCTATTGCAATACAAACTCGGTGAAATAAACGGCCGCAATTTCTTCGGTCTGAAGAAGTTTTTCGACTCGTAGTTTGATCAGCCTACGCAATTTTTCCCTCTGCTTGAAATCGCTCAGTTCGGGGATCGATTGCGATGAGAGTATAGTTATCAAGGCGTCGCGCACAATCGCCTCTCGTTCCACGATAAGACCCGAAACCGCTTCCGATTCCAGTTCGAATCCGATTGAGGTGGAAAGAAACCTTCTCCCGCCGGTACCGGCCGGATTGACGATAATATCCTCAATGAGAAAAATACCGCTGCCGGCTTCACTGCCGGAACCATGTTCGGATAAGGTTTTTTGTCCATCATCAGATTTTTTCTCGTGGGTCTCGGCCTTTTCTTCTGTTTTCTCCTCGACGGCAGTACCGTCGCCGGCAAACATCGGCTTGACCACTTTCAACGTCACGAAATAGGCTGCCGCCATCATGACAATGACCACGGCGCCGTAGATACCGTATTTTTTCAAAGGCAGGCCTTTTTTACTTTTCGTGTCGTTTTCGAGTTCTTCCTGCTCGACATTCAATTTCTCTTCGTCAGGCATGCTCTTCTCCCTGCATATGGTCGACTTCCTTCGGGGAATTTATCCCCGAAGAAAGTCTCTTAAACTGGGCTACCTTTTGAATAACCTCGTCTTTCGTTTCCGTAATCATGATTTTCTTGCCGGTGACGAGGGATACAATCGTATCCGGGATGGCCTCAACGAACTCGATCAGATCGGCGTTGATAACCAATTCACTTCCGTTTAATCTCGTCACCTTAATCATGGCTTAATCCTTATCGTTTCAAGTTCACCAATTCGTCCAACATACTGTCGGATGTGGTGATGACCCTGGCATTAGCCTGAAAACCGCGCTGGGCCGTGATCATATTGGTGAATTCCATTGCGATATCGACATTCGACGCTTCCAGAGCGCCGGAACTGATACTCCCGGCGACCGTTTCGCCGGCGATACCATGAATGGCAGAACCGGAGTTGGCTGAGGTCTGATACATGCTGTTACCCATGCGACGCAGACCGCCCTGGTTGCTGAAGTCGGCCAGAATAATCTGAGCCAGTGTCCGGGAAATACCGTTACTGAAAATACCGGTTACCGTCCCGGCAGAATCGATGGCTATCTTCTCCAGAATACCGACGCTGTAGCCATCCTGATAGATGGCCGAAGCGGTAAACGGTGAGGCGAATCCGGTCAGACCATCGAATTGCCCGGTGTTTCCGGCATTGAGGTCAATATCGAGGAAATCGGCCCCGGTACCGGGATCGAAGCGCAGTGACGCCGCACCACCGTTATAAGCAAAGGAAAGCAGCGAACCATCGGGATTGAACTGAACCGATCCGGTACCGCCTTCAAGAATTGTCTCCTGCCCGGGAAGGGTCACTTCCCAATCCCACAGGTTATTGGTTGTCGTTTTGGTGAATGTCATAATGACCGTGTGGCGACCACCCTGTGAATCATAGGCGGTGATGGAAGTCGAATGCTGAGTGTCGGCGGTTTCGATAACCACATCTCCGGCAGTCAGACCCTGCGAGGCCTTGACCGTCACTCCGCCGCCGCCGAGGTCGTTTATCCCGATAGCGAGTCCGGTGTTCTCATCGACGTCAATGGCCAGTTGTGTTGCCGCCTCGGCCGGCTTACCGGTGGGGGTGAATGTATCCAGAGCGGTGAATGTATGGTCAGCACCTCCGACCGTAGCCACACCGGCGCCGTCCAGACCGAACAGGCGGTTGACGATATTACCGTTGGCGGCATCGGTGGCGACACCAGCCGAAGTGGCCACACTATAAGCGACATTATCGCCCGCCCGTGAACGTTCGATGATAATCTGGTAGTTGAGAGGATCGGAAGTATCCAGAGTACAATTAACACCGGCGATCTCATTTATCACCCGCACGACATCGTTGACCGTGGACTGCAGGGTCAATCCTGTAATCGGCGTGGTGGTCGAGCCATCGACAGTAACGCTGAAACCGGTCAGGTCATCGATGCCCATATTGGCCAGAGTGGTGCTTCCCGACATGGCGGCATTAAGATTAGCTCCCGTAAAGGACGACTTCACTGCCTGATTGCCGGTTATAGAAATATCGTGAGCTCCACCGGCGCCATTGATCGCATAGCCTGAAACCTGATCGATACCGGTCGTCCCGGCGGATAATATGCTCGCCAAGGAATCGGTGGCCGAGCTATCGAGGTTATTTGACAGCGATATGGAAGAGGTGGGGTTGGCCGGATCCTGCTGACCGAACGGCAGGCGAATATCGCCTACGGTAGAGACTGCGGGAATATTTCCGGTCCCATCGGCCATACGGCCCTGGACTTTATAGCCACTGGACGGGTCGACGAAGTAGCTGTTGGCGTCAAACCCGAAAGCGCCATTACGAGTGTAAAATTCGCCGTGTCCATCGGACAGAACAAAAAATCCCGAGCCCTGAATAGCAAGATCGGAAATTTGACCGGTCGTTTCCAGGCCGCCCTGAAGAAATTGGGTGTCGACAGCAGCCACACTCATGCCAAGCCCCATCTGCACCGGGTTAGTACCGCCCGATATGGAGGTAGGCCGACCGGCGCCTTTGATTGTCTGTACGAGAGCTTCCTGAAACGTCACGCGACCGCCCTTAAAACCGACGGTATTGACGTTTGATATATTGTTACCGATCACGTTCATTCGAACCTGATGATTGCGCAGGCCGGAAACTCCTGCAAAAAGTGAACTCATCATAAGGGTATACCCTCCTTACGCGTAGTCCGGCCCCTCCGCCCAAGCGGAGTCCAGCCGATTGCGTTGGTTAAGTTATCCATTTCTTTTTCTTTGTTTCGCATTTTATAACACCACAGCGCTGTCAATCGAAGTGAAGACGCCGTCTCGAAGGTTATCGCGATCGAAAGCGGTGATGATCGTCCGGTTCTTGACCGACACGACATAAGCCGCTTCATCGGAAAGGATCAATGATTCCCGAGCGCCCTTGGCGTCAGCTTTGTCAATCGCCTTAGACAGGGCATCGAGTTTCGATTCACTCAGATTTACGCCGCGCGAATGCAATCGCGCCTTGGCATGAGCCGAAAAATGAAGACTCTTCTTGTTGTCCAGAGCCTGGTCGAGAGTCGACTTGAAGTCGGCTCCGCCGACATTCTTTTCCGTTCCGGCCGTGCGAGGCGGCGCCACCGGGCGCTGAACCTTCTCCGGCAGATTGACATTATTATAGGCTGCAATCTTAAGCATCGCTTATCCCTCTTTCACCTCAAGCACACTGGCCAGAGGCAGGTCTTGACCGTTGATGTTGAGCAGGGCCATACCGTCACGGTAAGTAATCCCGCTCACCTTGCCTTCGACGAATTGATCGGGCGTAAACTCATTGCCTTCGGCATCGACAGCGGTAACTTCTACCGTGTATCCGCCAGCGGTAACCTGAACGCCGTTATCGTCCATGCCATCCCAGTTGATAATGTGCTCTCCGGCATCGAGGGCATTTTCGTTAATGGTCCTGACGGTATTACCGTCCTGATCCCGAATGGTAACGGTGACTTCAGTAGCGGTGCGGTCGAGATCGATCGCGAGATCGGCCGTACCGGCTGTCTCCAGGTAAATCATGGAGGTATCGGCGCGGACTTCACGACCGATCAATGATGTCGCCATCGTATTCGAGATGGTTTGAGAAAGCATGTAATTCCACTGAATATCCTGTAGAAGATTTTCATTCATGTTGCTCAACTGTTCCAGAGAAGAAAACTGCGCCAGTTGAGCGACAAAATCTTCATCCGAGGTTGGATTCATTGGATCCTGGTTGGATAGTTTGGCCACCAGAAGCGCCAGAAAATCATCTTTGCCCAGAGACTTATCGGCGCTGGGGGCGGACTGAAGACTACTGTTCGTCTCCGAAAGGAATGTTACATTTTCCACGTTCATTTAGTATTTCTCCTTCAAGCCAGACAGTTTATCATGGCTTGTTCAAAACCGGTATCGGACAACCGGAACTGCTCCATCCGCCGGCGGTCATCCGCCTGCTGATGAAATCCGCGGTCCCGATGACCTGTAAAACCGTCCTGAGAATGATCATACTGCTGCTGGTAGGCAGAATGCGACGCGCTTCTCGACGACTGGTTTACCTGCAGTTGGAAATTATCGACCTTGATCCCCGTTGACGATAGTCTGCCTTCGAGTTGAGCGAGGTTCTTTTCCACTGCCTGCTTGGCCTGAATCGAGTCGACTGCCAGTTTGACTGTAATCGTTCCGCGATGACTGATAATCGAAAGCTCCATCTTACCTAGTCGCGAAGGCATCAATTGGATATTGATCTTCTGACCGGGATTCTGCTTCAATTGATCGAGCTTATTATCCAGGTTATAGAAACGGACCTGTGTCAGATCGCTGTTGCCGTCGGTCACGGCGGCGGCATTTCCGACTTCAGATGCCGCAATGGTTGTGATACCGCTCAAGGCCGATTCGCCGGCTAATGCTGAGGAATTACCAGCCGTTTGATTATTGCCGGAGGCATTCTCAAACAGCAACCAATCCATCTTATTCTGTTTACCGCTCATGCCGGACGACTGATTGTCATCGTTACCCGGCATCATCGGTGCAACCCTGGTGAATTCAGATTCCGACTGATTCCCGATGGCGGCTGAATTGAGCGCTGTCGGGGAATTTGACGACATCTTCAGACCTGAAATATTTCGGGCCATCGTTGTCATGCCGGGGAGGATCTCTTTCGAGACCGCATTCGGAGCGTCCGGGATCTGTTCAATAACCAGCGATTTGACATCAAGGCTATTCAACAGATGAGGCAAGCTCAGTTCCGATTTCTGCGGGGATTGTCCCGGAGTGGTCACAGCTTTTGCCGGCTGCGAGATCATTTCCTGAATCCGGGCCGGGTTTCCGGCCAATTCCAATCGGATTCTAATCGAGGCATCCTTCCCGGTCGCTGTCTGCAACTCGGCGTCGGCGATAATCCGACCTCCTTGCTGCTCGACCGTCCGAAGGCGCATCGGAAGCACCATCTCCTCTACGTTGTCCTCACTACCGGCCAACTGCGAATCGGCGTCGATTCCCATACCACCGGGCAGGAGTTTGAGGTAGAGGGCTTGATTGTCTCCCTTATCAATCGACAATAATTCGCCCCGCGCCGATATCATCGATTGCGGATTGTCCGTCGGGAGTTCCCGGCCTTTCAATTCCGGTAATGGCTGTCCATTGAAGCCCAATGTCTGAGCCAAATCCTGCGGCAGAAGCAATTGTGGAATATCCACCACAGCGACGTCAGGATCGGGCGTCATTGGCAATCCCGGAACCGGAAGACCGTTACTCTCCCCGGTGACCGCGTCGAACAGGCCAAGCATGCGGCCGAACTCCTCGGAACCGGGAGCTCCCTTGGCGGTAGCGCCGCCGAATATGCCCATCAGCATATCGAGTGGCGTCGCCGGCGTTCCTCCTATGCTATTATACATAGGCGCCTCGGGAGGTTACGGACCATCCACTGGTTCTGGTTTGGTTCACCTATTTCTCCTCGCTAAAGGTTAACATATTGGCCGAGATGCGAGCCGCTCGGTCCGTATTGAGCACACCGAGGATTTTGGCCGCAGAGGCCGTTTTCATTTTCATAAGCACCTGTATTGCCTGCTCATCGGATAGCTTGGAGATCAGCGGCGCCACCTGTGCCGGTTTCATACCATCATATAATTTTGCCAGAGCTGTGATACGGGTTGCCCGAACCTGATTGACCTGGGCAATCAGTTGCCGCAGGTGATATTCACGGGCTTCTATAGTCTTTTTTAATGCCTCGAGATCGGCCCGTTCGGTGGCCAGCTTTGCTTTTTCCGACTCCAGCCAGGGCGTCATCGCCACCGAATCCTCGCTGGCCAGTTGGGATTCACGTTCGCTCGCCTGTTCCAGGAGTTCATCGAGATCTTCGGCGTTGACGGCATCGCTTTCGCCGAAAATTTCACGCTCGAGCTTGTCTAATTCCGATAGATCGTCGTCGACCGGAATACTATCGACTGCCGCATGATCGGCCAGACTGTCAGGCGCCGTTTCGGTCTCCGCGGTCGGCTCGGATGAAAAGACTCCCATGAACACCGAGAAACCGCCGACTCCGCCGATAAAGACAACCGCAGCGATGATGATAAATAGCAGCGGCCCTTTGGATTTCTTCTTTGTTTCCGCCGCTTCTTCCGGCGTCTCGTCCTGCTTCTTTTTGTCCTCTTCAGACATAACTCTTCCTCATAAATGCTATTTCTCCATCCGACTATTATGCAACGGATGTGCCGGAGGGCGGCAGAGTCGCTTATTGTGTTGTAATAAAATAGGTTAGAGGAATTCGAGGGCGGTTTTTGAGAAACTAAAATAGTGGGGAAATGGAAAAATTGTCCGCCGGGGCAGGGAAATTATTTCAACTGCGATGCGAAATCAAGACCGATTCGCATGGAGCCTTGCGAGGGTAGTCAAACATGGATATTAGGAACGAATTACGTCCCCTTCGAGGCGGTCGCCCACCAGTGCTGTCGGGCGAAAATCGACGATTTCTCTGCTGCCGCCGGCAGAGGCGGGCAAATGAACTTTGAGGTAGTTATCGCTGACCGCATGATAGCCGTCATGCGAATTCCAGCCGCGCTCAGAAATTACACCCATACTTTTTCCGATCTGGCTTTTCATCTGCCTCAGGCGGTTTCGCTCGGCAAGTTCGCGGGCGATTTGGTTGCGCTCTTTTATAATAGTCGAGTTGATCTTGCCGGGCAATTCTGAGGCTACTGTGCCGGGACGGTCGGAATAAGAAAAAATGTGGCCATAATCGATATAGCCTGAACCGAGGATCTCGAGTGATTTTGTAAAATCATCATCGGTCTCGCCGGGAAAACCGACGATAAGATCGCATCCGATGGTGACATCCGGATCGGTTTGCTTGATTTTTTTAATGATGCCCAGATATTCTCCGCGATTATACGGTCGCTTCATCAGCTTTAATATTCTGTCTGATCCCGATTGCAGCGGCAAATGCAGATGACGGCAAACCCTGGGGTTGTTTATGACAAATTCCATCAACTGCCGGTCGAGTTCATTCGGTTCCAAAGACGACAGCCGCAGGCGGGAAAGATTGGTTTCATCGAGTATTTTGTTTACCAGTCCGGACAAATTCAAGCCATCGTATTTATATTTGCCGATATGCACCGCCGTTAATACTACCTCATGATATCCATCATCGATCAGGCTTTTGATTTCACTGATGACATCATCGGGAAGAATGGAAACGAGTTTCCCGCGGACACTGGGGACGATGCAGTAGGAGCAGTATTGGTTACAACCGTCACCGATCTTAACCATAGCCCTATTGCGGGCGGCAGGAGCGGGGCCAGGGGCGGCAAAAGCCGCTTTTCTGCTAATCGAAATATCTGCCAAGGTTGCGGAATTAGAGTCGATGGAATCAGGCATAGGGAACAGGTGCGGGAACTTGCCTTGGAGGATTTCGGAGAGCCGGTCTTTGTTGTCATTGTCTACGGTAAGATCGGCGGCATTGAGGTCCTCGATTTGTTGCAGTTGTGAGACGACATAACATCCGGTGACGACTACGACCGCTTTGTCATTGAGACGCCGGGCGCGGTTGATCAGTTTGCGACAGTCGGCGTCGGCTCGACCGGTGACGGTGCATGAATTTAGAATATATAAGTCGGCATGATCTTTATAGCTGACCCGTTTCATTCCGGCGGCGATCAACTGTGAGGCGATCTTTTCGGTCTCGTAATAATTGAGTCGGCATCCGACTGTTTCCAACGCCACTTTTTTCATACCCCTAAAGATACGGATTTCCCGACAATATTAAAGAAATTTTTGGCTGTCGCACAGATGACCCGAATATGAACCGAAAACACGCCTTTTGGGCCCCAAAAATGGCTTAAAATGGCTTTGGTTGGCTTTGCTTAAAAAGCTATACCGTTGCCGCACAACGATGATTTGGCTTTGTTTGCTCATTTTTGCATGTTTTCAAGGTCTTTCCTCCATTGGGGCATGTTTGGTCTGTTATTTCTAATGCTTTCTTTCATATATATACCTTTCTCATTCAGATTCACTTAACAGGATGGCATCAGGATTAACAGCGATTTTATGTTGATTTTGCAGGCAGGTGGCAGGGCCACTTTTTGGCTGTCGCGGTGGCAGGGCCACAGGCAGTGGCCTGTTCTATGCTGTCGCGAGGATGATTTGTTGCTGAGTTTGTAATCCGCGATCAGATATCGCGGCCACCCACCGGGTCTTATGTTTTTCTGTTACACATTTCCACCAACTACACATCATTATTATGGTGTAATTACTTGACATTGTACTGTCGGGAAGATATATATAAGTAATAACTGCGCATCATGGGGCTGTAATTCATTGGTGGAATAATATGGTTTTTTCAAATTTATTTGGAAGAAACGGTTAGATATTTGGTATATTAAAAGGAGGTTGTTATGAGATGTTGCAGAGTAATCAAAATCCAAGTGCTCCTAATCGGAGTTCTCATTCTTGCGGCGCCGATTGCTGCATCATCAGGGCCTGCACGATATGGGACCTGGCTTAAGCCGGTTGTGACACCTTTTCTTGATGGACCGGCGACGCTGGAGTTTGGTGTTAACGTCCGTGACCGTTTTGATACAATGATAGTAAAGGTTATAACCACCGGAAAAATAGATTATCGAGGACCGGAAACCTGGGTTATTAGAAATGATAGTAGTAAGCAGTTTGTATTCAATCCGGAAATTATTATACCTCTTAACGACACTTGCGGCATAGAATTTGAAATATATGTTCGTAACGGTTTACGTAATTCATCGAGATTACATTTCGTTACTACCGGAGATACCCTTGAGATAAGCCAGTACTGGCCAACACCGAAAATCGAAAGAAAATGGCCGATCTATATCAATGCCGATGGGGATACTCTGGATACGGATTCGGTACATGCCCATTGGTTTGATAAGTCAAATCCAGAAGAATCGTATGAAGTAAAGAGTAGTGGCTATCGGATTAAATACCCGCCGACCGAAGAGGAAATTCGGGACAGTCTTGAACGGAATCCCCTGACTACTCATCACCGGCAGTTTATCATGGTTGACAGTGTCATGTTGGTGCGCGACAAAGGAGAGCATGAATTCCGCCCTGCCCACGGAGGGACGATAGAATCCATTGGAGCCGCTTCCACTGAACGGTCCCGGCTTGACACTGCGGATATTATAATGGATCTAAGGATGCCTGATGATTATGAGGAACTTAAACGGTTAGTGAATGATTTATTACCAATGGAAAGAACGGGATTTTATCGTACCTCCGTGACAAGAGAAAAGGCCGGGCAAATTCAAGATATGGGAATAAATATATCCATTTACCCGAATTATCCGGACCAGCCCAAAAGAAAAACGCGGCGTGAGACAAATATCAATACCCCGGCGAGTGACCAGAGAAAAGAAGACACCAATCCTGATAAAGGAACCGACGACTATCAGGATTTGTTCATATATGATTTTGAAGATGCCAATATATCTGACACCTGGTATACCATTGATTACAATAATGATGACGGCTATGATTATTGGGGAATAATAGATGACACATTAGGTCGAGTCGCCTATGGCGGTTACTACGCCGCATGGTGCGCATCCAGAGGCGATTGCCCGGCAGGAATACGCTACGATAACAACATGAATGCCTTTATGTATAGTAAATCCCCCATCAACATCCAGGGATACACGGAATTAGAATTAAGTTGCGAGGCTTGGTGGTGCACCGAATACAATTATGACTATTTTATTGTCGCCTTTTCCTTTGACTGCAATTATTGGTACTATATACTTGAGGAGTCGGGCGACTGCAATGACGATGAATTGTCAAGTTATTCTGATTTAATTTATCAAGGGAACTATGTATATATAGGTTTTATATTTACGTCCGACGATATAGTTCATGACTTTGAAGGCGCCTATGTGGATGATGTAGAGTTATGGGGATATTATCCCATGCCTGAACTTACGCCTTATGCAGATATAGGCTGGTCAGGCTCAATAGTAGCTTCGTCTGAACCGGGAACGAATACGTCGAGTGAGATCTATGCCGATCAACCGGCCTATATTGATGTCGGTGCTATAAATCAAGGGGATTTTTATGGCGTTGCCAGCCCCTACGCCATTGCCCTGTTTGTCGATAACAACTGGGTACACAATTTCTATGTCACGGATTCGACCTCGTATGGCGACGTACGTGTGTTCGAGGATTACCCCATAACATTGCCGGAAGGGTTTCACGACATTAAGATAGTGGTAGATTATTATGATCAGGTGGAGGAAATATATGAAGACAACAATACATATGAATATCGGTTTGAATGGGTGATACCAGAAATTACTGTTCGTGGCCATGCCCAATATCGTGATATAGGGCAGGGGGGGATTATCAAGGATGCTCGAAATATCTATGTCGAATTGTGGGATAAGAATCTAACTCACAATCACACACTTCTTGGATCGAGTTGGGCGCACGAAGATGGGTCATTTGAGTTTTATAATGTAGTCAATAAAGATCTGCTGGAGGGCGGATTCCTGGACATCTATGTACGCCTATACTCAATAAACGCGGCTGCTATCGCATATGCGGGATTATATCCGGGCATCGATACAATTAGCTTTACCTCAATGGTTTATCCCGATGTTCCCCCACCTGAATATGACTTCTATGAAATAATCGTTTCGTCTGATTCCAGCGGTGGATTCTATGCTATTGATAAGATACTTGATGGATATCACACATGGTTACAACATGCCCCTGCACCAACGCAACCGGTATCTGTAATTTTCCAACAAACGGCACGGACTCGTTATAGCATGAATGGTGATTGCATTAAAATAAATAATTCGGATAATCCCGATCTTATGGCGCCGGATGATTTTGATGGTGATATAATATTGCATGAATATGGGCATCGCTTTGCATTCGTTAACGGTTTCATGGATAGTATCACAGCACCCGAACATACTTGGTGTGGTTATACAACACAAGAAGACGCCGGAGCAGAGGCCTTTGCCGAATATTGGGCCGCATACGTGACTGATGATCCGATCCTTCATAATACATGGGATAATTTCGGCAAATATTATATTGCCAATACAGAAAACGGAGAATACGGTGAAAATGGAAATGTCGATTACTGCAATAGCAACGGCGTGAGGTGTATCGGTTCGGTGGCGGGGATATTGTGGGATATTTATGACAACGTCGATGATGACTATGATGGCGATGGGAAGGGAGATGTCTTCGACGGCGGCCCTGATGCAATGCTCAATGTATTGACCGAATATGATCCTCTTCACATTAACACCTTTTGGGATTACTGGATTAATAATGGCTACAACCATAATCATGAAATGTGGGCGATCTGGTATGAACACGGTGATATTCTGAAAGACGTTGTTCCTCCGACCGGTACGATATCCATCAATAACGGAGACGCCTATACCGCATCCTTGATAGTAGATATAACATTGGACTTTACCGATACCCTCAGTGGTATGATTCCGCCGTTGGCAGAGATGTGTTTTCGAAATGGGATTGGCAATCCGTGGTCGGTTTCGGAGCCTTACAATACGGTGAAATCAAACTGGGATTTATCCTTAGATGGCGGTAACACTGAATACGGTCCCAAGCAAGTAATAGCATCGGTATGTGATGCCGCCGGTTTTACTACTCAAGTCTCTGCGACAATTGGGTACGGCGCATGCCTTCCTGGTGATGCCAATGGGGATGGAGTGGTTGATGTCGGAGATATCAGATATTTGATAGTGTACATATTCCAAAGCGGTGCGCCTCCCACGCCATACCCCGTTTGCAGCGGGGATTTTGATGGTGATTGTTTTGCCAACGTCGGCGACGTGGTGAGTATCATCAACTATGTATTCAAGGGCGGATCACCACCGATTGATTGCGATACCTGGATATCCAACTGCGGTTTACCAATCCGGAAATAGCAGCTTTGATAAATTAAAGGCCCGGTAAAATCACCGGGCCTTTTATCTATTGCTATTTACTGATACCGAATTATTCGGAAGGCTTCGACGAGTTTCCTTGACACACCGACAATTTTGTCTATATTATAATTGTGGAACTTGCGGTGCAATATGTTTGAAAGCCCTTCACTGATACCTCACCTTACATACCCCATCAAGGAGAGTATATGTTGCGTTCAATATTATATCCGATAGTCGCCCTCCTCGTAGTTGTTCCTGTTTCAACAGAAGCCGATCCGGCAATGCCGATGACCGATCCACCGGCGGCATATGACCTGCGCGATGTCAACGGCGCCAACTATGTTACGTCGGTCAAATCGCAATCGGGCGGCACCTGCTGGACCCACGGCGCCATGGCGGCCATCGAATCCAATATGCTAATCACCGGCTCCTGGGCTCTGGCCGGCGAAGATGGCGAACCGAATCTGGCGGAATATCACCTTGACTGGTGGAACGGATTCAACCAGCATAATAATGACGACACCGACCCTCCGACCGGCGGCGGACTGGTTGTTCATGAAGGCGGTGATTATCTGGTTACGGCCGCGTACCTGACCCGAGGCGAAGGCGCGGTAAGAGATATCGACGGCCAGAGTTTTCAATTTCCTCCTGATCGGGATCATCCCGGTTATCACAAATTTTATGTTCGGGATATTGAATGGTATGAGTTGGCGGCGGATAATAGTAACATCAACGATATCAAATTCCGGATCATGACCGGCGGCGCTCTGGGAACATGCACGGCCTTAGTGGGTTTTTCATCCACGTACAATTGTTATTATCAACCTCCTGACAATCCCAACGATCCGGTTCATGCGGTGGCAATTACCGGATGGGATGACAACAAGGTAACTCAGGCTCCCGATCCGGGTGCCTGGCTATGTAAAAACAGTTGGGGTACCGGGGGACCTGAAGGCGGATATTTCTGGGTGGCCTACGACGACAAGCATACCGCCCATAATCCCGAGATGGGTGCGGTCGCCCTCCTCGATGCTGAACCGATGCCTTATGATTTCATCTATTCTTATGATTACCACGGCTGGCGCGACACCAAAACCGATTGCAGCGAGGCGTTCAGCGCATTTACCGCCAGGGAATTTCATCAAATCGACGCGGTCGGGTTTTATGCCGCAGTCGATAACATCACCTATACGGTGAATATTTACGACCGTTTCGAAGCGGGTGAACTGCTCGACGAACTGGCAACTCATTCCGGGACTATTACCTATCGGGGATATCACACCATCGACCTCGACTCACCGGTGAGCATTAACTCCAGTGATGATTTCTATGTCTATGTTCAATTATCTGATGGCGGGCAGCCTTATGATCGAACTTCTGATGTACCGGTGCTTTTGGGCGCCAGTTATCGCACTATGGTGGAATCGAAATCGTGGCCCGGCGAGAGTTATTATCGCGACGGCGGTCAATGGTATGATCTTTACGATTTCGACACCACCGCCAATTTCTGTATCAAGGCGCTGGCGGTTGAGCCTCCTTCGCTGGATATCATTTTTCCCGACGGCTTGCCGCTTTTCATCGAGCCGGATCAACCGACAACTTTCAATGTTCGCATAGTCGAAGTTGCGGACACTTATGTATCCGGTACGGCGATGATCTATTATCAAAATCACGATAGTATCTATGTCGAGGTTCCGCTGGTCTCGATCGGCGGCGATATGTTTGAGGCGACATTGCCTCCGGCCAATATCGGGAGCATTATTAAATTCTATTTCAGCGCCGAGGCGGTCGAGGCCGGTTTGATTTCTGAACCATCGGAGGCTCCGGTGGAATTCCACACTGCCAGTGCCGGTGAAGTAGTCGATGTCTATACTGAAGACTTTGAGACCGGAGCCGGATGGACCGTAGACAATGACCCTGGTTTGACAGACGGTGCCTGGGAATTGGGTATCCCTGTCGGTGGCGGAGACCGCGGCGACCCTCCGAACGATTATGACGGGTCCGGATCATGTTTCCTGACCGGCAACACCTACGGCGATTCAGATGTCGATGACGGTACTACCTATCTGACCTCTCCCCCCTTTGATCTGACTACCGGTGACGGTATGGTCAGTTATGCTCGCTGGTATTCCAACGATTTCGGATCAGCGCCCTTCGGCGATGTCATGCGGATACATATTTCCAATGACAACGGGTATTCATGGACGACGGTTGACATGGCCGGACCGGAAAAAGACGCCTCGGGCGGGTGGAAAGAATATGGATTCCGCGTGGGAAGTAAGGTTACTCCCAGCAGCCAGGTCAGGCTTCGTTTTGCTGCATCGGATATGGGGGACACCTCGATTGTCGAGGCGGCTGTCGACGCCTTCAGCGTGACCACATTTGATTGCTCGCTCGCACCTTTGGCTATAGTAACCGAGACCCTGCCCGACTGGACGGCAGGTCATCCTTATAGTCAATTCCTGACTGCCTATGGTGGGTTCGGTGTCTACAAATGGCTGGATATGTACATGGACCTCGAAGGCACCGGTCTTAACCTGTCATTGTATGGTTCCTTATCCGGTACTCCCACCACCGCCGGAACCGTGTCCTTTACTACCATGCTGGCCGATGATGCCGAGCATACTGATATGAAAGTTTTCACCTTTACCATCAATGTCCCCATATCTATCACCACCGCCTCGCTTCCCGACTGGACTGTTGGTATTCCCTATTCAGTCCAAATCGATGGTGTCGGCGGCACCGGTGGCATAGCCTGGGATGACAAAAACTCCGACCTTGAGGGAACCGGATTGAGTCTTTCATCCGCAGGATTGTTATCAGGCACACCCGGCGAGGATAGCACGATTGAATTTACGGCGGTTATAACCGACGATGTCGGGGCGACCGGCGAGCAATTGTACAGCATCACTATTAATGCATCCGTTAGTATCACTACTGAAACATTGCCGCTGTGTGTGATAGGTGAACCTTATACCTGTTCCCTTGCCTGTAACGGCGGGACCACTCCATTGGTTTGGAGCGACCGGGATAATGATCTGGCCGGGACCGGGCTGACATTATCTGCTGAGGGGGTTCTGTCTGGAACTGTTGACAGTGACACCTCTATCAGTTTTACCACTCGCTTGGCTGATTATGTCGGATATTTTGATGAGAGGGAGTTTGTGGTTAGTGTCATGTCGCCGTATGTTTGCGGTGACGCCAATGATGACAAGGATGTCAATGTCGGTGATGCGGTGTATATCATCAGTTATGTTTTTGCCGGCGGACCTCCGCCCTATAATATTTGCGCCGCCGATGCCAATGGTGACGATGAGGTCAATGTCGGTGATGCTGTCTATCTGATCAATTATATATTCAAGGGAGGACCACCGCCGGTTGAACCGTGCTGCCCATAATCCGTCACAGAAATTGAATCACCATAATAAAGGCCCGGTAAATTACCGGGCCTTTATTTATTGCTATTTACTGATACCGAATTATTCGGAAGGCTTCTCCTCGTCCGGTGATTCTTCGGCGGGAGTTTCCTCAGCCACAGCAGGCTCGTCAGAAGACTTCACTTCCGGAGCCGGATCATCGATCTTTTCCGGTTCGGCCGGAGTCTCGGCAACTGCTTCTTCGACTTTCGGTTCTTCAACCGGAGTCGCGTCGGCAGCAGGAGTTTCTATAGCAGGGGCTTCGACAGGAGCCTCAGCGGGAGCATCCGCTACGGGTGCAGCTTCAGCTTCAGGAGCCGCATCATCAGCCGGCGCAGCCTCTACGGTCGGAGCCAGATCGGCCATTGCATCGCCCATGCTAACACTCGCGGTGGCATGCTCAGCCAGAAATGTTTCGTACTCTTCCCGATCGCGCTTTTCGAAATACGCGGCCACAGAGAGAACGATTTTCCTGCCCGGACGATCGAATTCGATCACCTTGAGAGGAATCTGAGATCCCTCGGCGAACGATTCGGCCGTTTTTTCCATGCCTTCTTTTCCAAGCTGGTTAGTCGGGACGAACCCTTCGACTTCTTCATCGAGTTCCACGACCAGACCGCGGTCGATAGAGCGAACGATGATGCCGAGGACCTCGTTATCGACGCTGTATTTCTTGGCGTATTCCGGCCACGGATCATCTTTGAGCTGTTTGATGCCCAGTGAAACGCGGCGGTTGTCGGAGTCGATTCGGAGAACCTTGACCTCGATATTGTCGCCCTTTTTCATAATCTCGGAGGGATGCTGAATCCGTTTGGTCCAGGACATATCGGAGATATGCACCAGTCCGTCGACACCCTCTTCGATTTCAACGAAAGCGCCAAAGGCGGTCAGGTTGCGCACCCTGCCTTTGACCAGCGAGCCGACCGGGTATTTCTCGTGGATGGTTGTCCACGGGTCCGGTTCCATCTGCTTGATACCAAGGGAAATCTTCTCGTTATCCTTGTCAACCGAAAGGACTTTGGCCTCGACGGCATCGCCCAGATTCATGATCTTGGAGGGATGCTTGATATGTTGAGTCCAGGACATTTCGGAGATATGGATGAGACCTTCGATTCCCTTTTCGAGTTCGACAAATGCGCCGTAATCGGTAATCGAGACAACTTTGCCTTGGACAACTTTGCCGATCGGATACTTGGCTTCGATATCTTCCCACGGGTACGGGGTCAGTTGCTTGAGACCGAGAGAAATCCTTGAGGTTTTCTCATCGTAATCGAGGATTTTGACATCGAGTTCATCGCCCAACTGAACCATCTCGGAAGGATGGCGCATCCGGCCCCATGACATATCGGTGATATGAAGCAGGCCGTCGACACCGCCGAGATCGATGAAGACACCGAAGTCGGTGATATTTTTAACAACACCCTGGCGGACCTGGGCGAGTTCGATTTCGCTCAGCAGTTCGCTGCGCATCCGTTCGCGTTCCTCTTCGAGGACTACCCGGCGGGAAACGACGATATTACGGCGGCTCTTATTGAGCTTGATGATTTTGACATCCATCGTGGTACCGATCAGAGCGTCGAAATCGGGCACCTGGCGCAGAGCGATCTGAGACCCGGGTAGAAATGCATCGACACCCATGACATCGACCACAACACCGCCCTTGATGCGTCGTTTGATAACGCCCGGAACGAGTTCGCCGGCATCATGCGATTCGCGGATTCGATCCCACACCCGCATGAAGTCCGCTTTTTGCTTGGAAAGAACCAATTGGCCGTTTTGATCTTCGACCGCTTCGAGGAAGACGTCGATTTCATCGCCGACCTTGATATTCACCTCGCCGGTGAACTCGCCCATCGGAATTATCCCCTCGGATTTGAATCCGACGTCGACAATAATATCCTCACGAGAAACACCAATCACGGTCCCGGCGACAATTTCACCCTCTTTGATATCCTGGATGGTTCCGTCATACATCGCCATCAATTCTTCGTGTTCTGCTTCTCCGTATTCGGCCGCATCGAGTTCGGTCAACTTCATCGAATCGATCGTTTCCAGTACCGGTTCCGGTTGCACATGATCGACTCTCGTCTTGACTTTTTCGGAGATCCGTTTCTTTCGGGCGGTAACTACCTTTTCGACTTTGGGAGCCTCGACAACGACTTGTTGTTGGGCTTCCTCGGCGCTGGATTTGACGATTTTCGTCTTGACGGATTTGGTCTTCCTGGCCGTGGCTTTTTTGGTCTTACTTAATTTAGCCTTCTCACCTCCCGTGTTTGTTGTACTTGTTGTTTTTTTGATTTCGGCATCAGCCATGTTAATGTTTCCTCCGTTCTATCAGTACTCCCCCGCCGAAGCGGGAGGCAATATCTTCTATGTCGGCACGGGTCGCAACCCGTTTCACGCTTTTTTTGATCGTTTTCACATCTTCTGATCAGGCTGAATTGACCTGGTCCTTCAATTTCCCGATGCGATCCATGACATGTCTGGCCAACGATCGATATCCTTCTTTATCATCGGCGA
This sequence comes from Candidatus Zixiibacteriota bacterium, assembly GCA_030668485.1. Taxonomy (GTDB): domain Bacteria; phylum Zixibacteria; class MSB-5A5; order GN15; family JAAZOE01; genus DAOUTW01. The sequence continues at coordinate 70,019 of DAOUTW010000003.1, read as the reverse complement.
ACTTTTCGATCTCATCGATCAAGATCGGTTCACCATAAGTAACGCTGACCCGGGGATTGCGAAATATCGCCCGGAGCAGTTGTTTGGTGCCATTTATATAGGCCGGTACAATCGTAACCTGAGATCGTTTGGCGATCAAACCGATTCCCGGCTTTGGCTTCAAAAACTCTTTTCCGTCACCGCGGGTTCCCTCGGGGAACATGATTAATCCGCCGCCTTTTCCCAAAGCTTCCTCCACCAGGCTAAACGAGGCCGGATCGTACACGCCGCGCCGGACCGGAATGGAATTGTGCTTGCGCACCCACCAGCCGATGAGAAATTTGTCAAACAATTCCTTTTTGGCGAAAAAATGCAATTCCCGCCTGACCGAAACGCCGAATACCGGTGGATCGATATTCGACTGGTGGTTTGAAGCCAGAATAATCGGCCCTTCCATCGGTACCCGATCGACATTGACAACCCTGTAACCGAACAGGATTCTGAACAATGTTCGGGCGACTATGCAACTGAACCAGTACATTCTCGGCTCATTTCTCCGCAAAAGCATCTTGAGCGAGTTGGATAATTTTCTCCACCTGCTCTTCGATGGTCAGATTGGTGGTGTCGACCTCGACTGCATCGACGACCTGAGTCAAGGGCGATTCCTTGCGCTCGGTATCGTTTTTATCCCGTCCCACCAGCAGTTTTTCCTGCTCTTCCACACTCGATGTTTCGCCCCGGTTGACTATTTCCAGCATCCGTCTTTCGGCGCGGGCTTTAAGGTCAGCCTTCAGGTAGATTTTCAGGTCGGCGTCTTTGAAGACAACCGAGGTGGTGTCGCGTCCTTCGGCTACGATGTTGCCTCTTTCGCCCATTTGTCTCTGGCGGCGAACCATCTCCCGGCGAACTCCGGGATGGACTGCCACGGCTGAAGAACCGTGGGTCGCCTCGGGGGTGCGGATGGCGTCGGTGACGTCTATTCCGTTGAGAAAGATCATTTGGCCCTTATGCTCGTCATTTCTAAACTCGATGTTCACCTCGGCGGCAACATCCGCCAAGGCTTCGGCGTCGTCAAGCGAAACGCCGTTTTGCAGGGCATGTAACGCCACTGCTCGGTACATAGCGCCAGTATCGAGAAAAGTATATTCCAACCGCCGGGCCAATAATTTGGCGGTAGTCGATTTTCCCGAACCGGCCGGGCCGTCGATGGCGATGATTTTACCCTCGAAGGCCGATGAATTTATAGACATCGCCATAGCAGCCCGTCAAAATAACAGAAAATCCAAAAAAATCAACCCCCAAAAGCAGTTATGAGCATTTATTTTTGGGCAAAAGCCCCTGTTTTCTCCCGAATTATCCCTGCTTCTATCGGGTACCCTGACCACTGGCGGGTCATTGCGAGGAGCGAGCGACGCCATAGGCGGATCGAGTGACGAAGCAATCTATTCTTGTGGGCGGCAGACGCCCCGAGGCAGGCTCATAAGTGCATATTTCGAGCAATAGAGTTGCGGTGCCCCACCCGTGCTCTTGCACGGGTGGGATGTAGTTGCTTGGCATACCACAAGATCAAGACCATAATCTTCTCTTCTCAACAAAAAGCCGGAAGGCAAAGTGACTTTTGGAACAGCCTCCCCCGCTCGTCCTGAGGAACGAAGGGTCTGCCCCAACATTTGATCATCCTCGCCATAGCCTGAAACAGGCCTCTGCCTGACGGGGTGCCTCACCGCTTGCGGTGAGAATTTAATTCCCGCACATTTTATTAATCGTAGGGGTCGGGCCCATAGGCTCACCGTGTAGAGTTTCCCGACCCAAGGCAGACAAGCCCAACGAAGCGGACAGACAGGATCAGGGGGGAATTTGTAGTAAAAGTGATATTTATCATATCCGGGCCACTCGATTATCCGCCCTTGGCGGACCGCAATCAAAGATTGCGGCCACCCGCCAACCCACGGGCAGCAGTGAAACAGAGGAAACGAGAATACAAGAAATCAATTATCAACAAAAAGTGTCTTAACTTCCAGCAAACAATGTCACTTTGTTTGGAGACGTACTGGTGTCGGTTCTCTGCCTCTATGCATTCGATAACGCTGACTTCGTGATTCGGATGCGCACATATGTGGCAGGGCAGAACTCCCCTTTGGTCAACGAGGCCTCAAAAACGGCAGATTCGAGGTTCCACCCTTCGCAAAAAAGCTCGCGCACAGAAGCTATCCCTTCAAATGGGTAGCTTGTCATCCGCTGTGCGTAGTTTATAGCATGTGCCTCAAGTCTAAGACGATCTTCTTGGCTGAGATTGGAGGGCCAGGCTTGCAGTGATGACTGCACGAATCTCGAATGCATGTTGTTCAGGATCTCGTCGCTTGCTTCTTCTCGGTCATCCGACAGCCTGACAGTAGTTGCGAGCAGCCCGTCAGGTTTCAAGAGTCTGTGCCACTCGTCTACAACAGCCTGCTTGGTCTGTATTGATTCGAATCGAGTCAGCAAAGCATCCGTCAGAATGATGTCGTACTGCCCCTCGTTAAGAGTACGTGTGAGCAGGTCCACGCCCCCATGGCAGGTAAGGTTGACATAGAGTTTTCCACCCGAGTCTTCTTGAAGGATTCTGACGAGTTCCTTGCACATATCTGTGGGGACTGAGCTCAGGTCAAGTACCTCGAACGAACACTCTTTGAGCCAGATGGGACCAACAGCATCGAGTGCCTCATACAACATTCCGTAATCGGCTAATCCAGTTATGAGCACGCGAGGTGCTGTGAAGCTCTCGTCACGGCTTTCCAGCCAATTCCTGATAGAAGATCCAAAGAAATCCCGGTGCCACGCGGGACTTGCGACAGAATCGCACAGACGCAAATATTGCCTTCCTGCGTGGTACCATGAGGCATCGGCACGATCCACAAAACCCCTCTCGTGTCGCAGATTTGCCAAGTCTTCTTGTGTTCTATAGGTTTGCCCGAGAATGGTCTTTTCGTTCGGCAACCCGCTGCAGCGGGGCGCATTTCGCAATGACTTAACCCAGCTCCGGGCCCTTCTTAAATCCTCATCAAGGTAATAGTACGTCGTGCCTGAGATGTAATGCTTCCCCTTGCGCCGAGCGTATTCAACAACTCCAACGAGTTCGTCGTCCCAGAGTCCGAAATCTTTTGGAACACCAGCAGGGAGATCGTTTTCAAGAATGTAGTGCGTATTTATCCCCGATGCGGCGTCATCGACTACAAGCCTGCGGAGACTTGGAGCGTCAAGCGCATCTGCTCGAGGGAGTACGTAGACTCTTGTGATAGGGATTCCTTTCCGCGCTGCAATTTCACGAGTCACTTGCAGGTATTCGTCCCCGGTCTTGGGATCTTCGTCGGCTTGCCACGAATCCTCTCCTGGGAGGAACAGAGTTGCGAAGCCACTCTGCCTCAAATTCTCAAGGATTAGTACACCCATGCGCAGGACGTTTTCTCGACCTTCGTAGTGAAGTTTTCCCTGCCAAGCGTCGATCGACTCTACATACTCATCCAATGTATGCAGCACACAGGCCCGGAATAAGAGTGGGCTATTTAGAATCTGTAGTCGACTGAGGGCGCCTCTAATATGGGTCGGTGTGTCTCTGAACACCTTAACGCAACCCGTTTCGAGTCTTTGACGAATGGCCTGGAATGCCGTTCGAAATCGCCTGCGGTTCTCGTCTCGGTACTTACGGCGGGGATTGTATTGGACTCGCTCAAAGGCCTCAACATCAAACGGTATTGACACGTCTTCACTTGACACCAGTATAAGCGGGCGGTTGACTCCCAGTGCGTAGCCGATTTCAAAGAGGACGTTCGGATTGGCCTCGTCCAACACTGCGACAGCGAAATCCGCTTCCTCGGTCGCCCGTAGGATCCCATTAATGACGGGTTCGGCCAGGTACTGCTCCTCAATAATCGACAATGCAACATCTGACTCCTCCGCCGCAGTCTGTAGGTCCTCACACACCACGCCGACGGAACTCCCTTCGAAAGGAGTGAAAAGGACTGCCTTGTATGCGTGCATTGATTCCTCCTTAGCGGCATTCAGCAGATACGTCTCAATCTACAGTACATCTATCCCTGCCCCTCTGATTGAATGAACGAGAGAAGTTCGATGCATCCTCTTGCGAACTCTTCTGACGCGGTTTTGCTAGCGAGCGCCTTGTAATCACGACTAGCATTACCTACCGCCAGCTGATCAACTCCGGATATGTTCAAGTGGTCAGACATGGAGTTGCCGATCATGTAAGCTTTCGAGGGCAGCTGCCATTCTGAGAATACCAAGCTTACGCCTGAGGATTTAGCAGTTTTGTTCACATGCACGCTTCGAAAATACAGCTCGTTATCAATGCTGAATACGAGTGAATCAGTTCGACGGCCCACTCCTGCAGAGCATGGCCTACAGGTGGCTACCAGCAGATCATCTACCGGCTTTGCATCCCGATCCTGAGTGTTCGACAGGTCTAGGTTTCCATCCAAAGAGATGCGTCGGACAAAGAGCCCTACGCTGCACAGTCGAAATGCGTCGACTGCAACGACTACTGAATCACTGCCCCTGACTCTACTCCCCGAATTCACAAACTCTGTGCTATCACCGAAGTAAAGGGCGTAATCTTCGAATTCATCCCGATGTGTCAATCCGAGCATTATCCTGTCTCGAATATCCGCAAGAACACTGACGATCTCAGGCGCTGTAAATATCGGGTCCTCACAGCCAGGCCACCAAACTATAGCGCCTTTCTCGGCGATAATGGGCCCATTCATATCAAGGGATGAATACCAACTACTCAAACGTCTGAATGGAGTATCTGAATTTAGCCCAATTATCCATCCCTGACTGATCATTTCCTGAATCTTATACGGGAGTCTTGCATCATTGATTTCATTTCTTAAGTCTACCACGGTCAAGTCCCAATCAAGAAGTATCAAGCCCTGCATAAGGTCTCCAGTATTTATTCCTCGGACCGCCGCACAAACCTACTGGTAACACGCCGGCCAATAGAGTGTTATAATCACACCCTCGGAATAGTGTAGCCAACATGATAATCGATGTCAACATAAAATGGGGGCGTGGCCAGGAGCTCTGCTCCGGGTTTCTAACTTTATTTATTGATTCCGGTATCACCAAGTTCAAGTACATCAATCAATAATGGCTTGTCGCCCATCCCAGCTCGCGCTCGTGCCCTCGACCACCTCCAGTCAATCGCTGCTGAAACCAATCCCCGGCTTACCGAATTGTATTCAATATACTCGATTGCCATCTTAACACGAGACATTGATACAAGTTTCGCCCATTATACAAGTTATTATTGAGTATCTATTGGCAATTTATCCACAACACATTTTTGGTGTTTAGAGCTAGTTTCTATAGGCCACGTACCGGGCAGCGGGAAAAAGTGAGGTCATACGCATGTCCGGGATCATCATATGAATGGAGTTTCATGGCCTTAGATTTTCCTACTTAAGAAACCCGGAGCAGAGCACCGGGCCACGCACCGATATTAATATGGGAGCAAATGGGAATGTGATAAAAGAGCCACAAAACCGCTTGATTTTTTCTGATCTTTCCGTAGATTAAGGGGCTTGAAAATAGGATGCAATGGGGCTGTAGCTCAATTGGGAGAGCGGTACGTTCGCAACGTACAGGTCGTCGGTTCGATCCCGATCAGCTCCATTTTTATAAACAGGGAATTATATAAAGGAGCGTTTTCTCTCATTTGTCTGCCACCCCGGTTTCGACTGCGACGCCATTTGTGAGACAGGTACTGACAGAATAAGGCACGGGGATGAAACAAACTATTATCGGCAGATGTTTGAGATAAACAACGAGTTGGATTGATACCGGTCAGTTGCCATATCGGGCTCTGTACAGCTACTGCCTGCCAAACCCCGTCAGGACCGGAAGGTAGCAGCGGTAGGTAACGCCGTCGCGTGATACAGTTACGCCTGATTAGGTCGGCTGACCGGTATCAGTCCAATTAATAACTACCGGGAGATCCGGAAAAACTATGTCTTACCAGGTACTGGCGCTAAAATATCGGCCTCTTGTTTTTGAGGATGTAATCGCACAGGGCCATATCACCAAGACCCTGGGGCGAGCGGTGAAAACCGGGCGAGTGGCACACGGTTACCTGTTTACCGGCCCGCGCGGCACCGGCAAGACTACCACCGCCAGAATCCTGGCAAAAGCGCTCAACTGTGTCGAAGGACCGACACCGACCCCCTGCAACAAATGCCCGATCTGCAAGGAAATCACAGCCGGATCGTCGCTCGATGTACTAGAAATCGACGCCGCCTCCAATACCGGGGTTGACGATGTTCGGACGCTTCGAGAAAATATTCGTTACCTGCCGACCTCGGGCAAAAAAAGGGTCTTCATCATCGATGAAGTCCACCGGCTGTCGGGATCGGCTTTTGATGCCCTGTTGAAGACGCTGGAAGAACCGCCTGAGCATGCCGTTTTCATTTTTGCGACGACTGAGCCGCATAAGGTGCCGCAAACGATTTTATCGCGGACGCAGCGGTATGATTTCCGGCGAGTGTCGACCTCGGCTCTGGCCGACCATATGACCAAGCTGATGAAGCTGGAGAAGATTGATGTCACCGAAGAGGCATTGTTCCTGATCGCTCGCAAGGGTGAGGGTTCGGTTCGCGATGCGCTGTCGCTTCTCGATCAGATGATCGCTATGGCCGAAGGCCAGATCACGGCGGAATTGACCGCCTCCACGCTGGGAATCGTCGATCGTCAGCTTTTTGTCGGCCTGATGGAAATTATCGCCGCCGGAAATACCGAGCCGGTTTTCGAACTGGTCAAGGAATTGTTCGATTCGGGTGCCGGGATCGAGGAGTTTGTCGATGATTTCATCGACTACCTGCGCAACCTTCTGGTACAGAAATCGGCTTCCGATCCGGATCTTTTCCTCGATGTATCGGTGGCGGAAAAGGAAGCTCTGGTCAGGCAAACTGCATACTTTACCGAGGCTGATATACTGCGGATGATCCAGATTCTTTCGGAATTACTGGGCGAACTGAAGCGCGGCTATGACGAAAGGCTGTTTCTGGAGATCTGCCTCGTACGCTTGACACGGATGGAATCGAGTATCACCCTGCAGGAAGTCATCGAGCGGCTAAATCGGCTATCGGCTCCGGCGGCAGCGCCTTCACAAAGCTCCGAAGGCGGATTATTTGATAATGCCAAACCGGCGCCAAGACCGCGCCCCGCGACTTCGTCTCCGACGCCTCCCCCCGACGATATTCCGGCGCCTGATCAGCCGCATGCGGCCAAACCTGAAACCGCTTTCGAAGAAGGCAAACCGCTGAACCTGCCGCGGGTGCAGATGAGCTGGAAAAAGTTTCTGGAAAATCTGAAACGGCGCAAACAAATGCTGGCCTCGCTGTTGTCTATGGGGCAGGTACGGCGGGTGGAAGATAATAAAATATCGATCGCCTTTGCCGCCAATTACTCCACCAACAAGCAGGTGGTCGAGAAACCGGAATCAAAAACTGTCATCGAGGAAACTCTCCGTGAGTTTTATCAGTTGACGATACGTATAGAATTTGAACTGGACGCAGCGGCAGCGCCAATGCCATCGGGGAAACGAGCCGAGACACCGCAAATAAATGCCGACGATCTGTTTGAAAAAGACCCGGAATTGAAAAAGATGGTCGATCAGATCGACGGTGAAATAATCGGACGCAGAAAAATAGAAGAATAACAATACAGGAGGACAAAATGGCCAAGGGTATGGGCGACATGATGAAGCAGGTCGCTAAGATGCAGCAAAAGATGGAAGAGGTTCAGAAGGAATTGGCCGAGGCGACGGTTGAGGGTTCGGCCGGCGGCGGGATGGTCAAGGTAGTTGCCAATGGTAACCAGGATATTATTTCGATCAAGATAGAAAAAGAAGTTGTCAATCCTGACGATGTCGAAATGCTGGAAGAACTGGTTTTGTCGGCGGTCAATCAGGCCAAAGAAAAAGCGGCGGAACTTCAGGCGCAGTCGATGGGCTCGGTGACCGGCGGGCTCAATATCCCCGGCCTTAACCTGCCGTTTTAATATATGTATCAATCTTCGGAATCATTGGGGAGGCTGGTCTCCCTGTTGTCGCGTTTGCCCGGCGTCGGTCGTAAGACCGCCGGGCGGCTGGCGTTTCATATCCTCAAGATAAACCAGGAGGACGCTCGCGATCTGGCCGAGGCGATCCTGGCCGTCAAGGAAAAGGTCGGGAATTGTACTATCTGTTGTAACATTTCCGAGCACGATCCCTGCGCCGTGTGTAATGACGAGAAGCGGGATCGGTCGATGATTTGTGTTGTCGAGGAAGCGAGTGATATCGTGGCGCTGGAGAAGGCGGAGGACTTTAACCCTCTGTATCATGTCCTCAATGGGCGCCTCTCCCCTCTCGATGGTATCGGGCCGGATGATCTCAACATCAAGCAGTTACTGGCGCGGCTGGATGGTTCGATCAAGGAAGTTATTGTCGCGACCAATCCTGATGTTGAGGGCGAGGCGACGGCGATGTATTTGAACAAGCTTATCGGCCCGTTTGGTGTCAAGGTAACCCGCATCGCCCGCGGCCTGCCTGTGGGTGGTGATTTAGAGTACGCCGACGGCGTGACCATCACGCGGGCATTGCAGGGCCGGCAGGAGTTGTAGGGGGGGTAGAATTGGCGCACGAGATATACGCCAACCACAAATAGTGGCCAGAATATTGGTTGCCAATGAGGCTATTTATATTCCACTGCCATTAAATTGCAGAAATCGCTTTACAATTGTCGCGCTTTTGGTATTTTTTGTGTAGATATAAATCCAGATTTAAACTTTGAACTCAAACTCTGAAAGAAGATAAATTATGAGAAGGGTTCTAATGATTTTGTTGACACTGATTGTAGTGATTAGTGGCAATTCAATGGCTCAAAATTATAAGCCAAGTAATCATAAAATCGCAGATACCGCATTAACTCATCTGAATGAGATCGAGGGTTCATGTAAGGAATTTGGGCAAACAGTTATGGGAGAAGTAGGATATCCTCTTGGCACAGATTATACAGTTTGTTATACAAATATTGGTTATGAGATAACGGGCGGGTGGCCCGGACCTCGGTCCGGGTTTCAAGTTTCATAATTCCTCTCTGATACAAATCCCCGACCAAGGTCCGGGGCACATAGATATTAAAAAATTGAATCTTTCCCTTATCACATTAGTCTATTATCAATCCTCCACCAGAATATTATCTACAACCATAGGGACATCACTTATCCCCGCCCGTGCCCGTGCACTCGACCATCGCCAATCCATGGGTTCAATCACCAATCCACGACGAACGGGATTCCACTCAATGTAATCAATGGCACGCCGAATTACATCCCAGTTGTACAGATTACGGTCGTAGCCTCCGCCCTCTTGCCAGAATCTATGTAATGATCGTCTTCCGCGCTGTACTCTTATTAAATTAAGCAGACGCGGCGATAAATTCTTCCACTGTTCGACTACCCTGTGAGTAAATTGTTCCTTCAAGAGACGCAGGATTTTGCTCATTTCATAATCCTCATTTCTTGGGTGAATCAATAAATGAATATGTTCGGGCATGATAACATAGGACCAGATGGCAAATTCTCCCTTTCGACGGACTTCATCCCAGGTTTTGATTAGCTCTAAGCATATTTCATCGTGCAACAGAAGTTTCTGACGGCGGTAACATGAGAAGGTCAGATAGTGGGCGTGATTGGGTAGGTTGTATGAAATACGTTTCATGATTCTCATCTGCTCAATAATCCCGGACCAAGGTCCGGGGCACCCTGTATGCGAGTTATCATCTTACTGTTTGCTCAAAGAATATGACCCCTTAATTCAAAACATATAGTACACTCTCAGTACAGATGCAATCACATTTTTTAATTTACGACCGGCGGCCCATACGTCCATTCTTATGGACGTGTGGGGTCTATAGGATACATGCATTGAAATGGGTCATCCTGGCGACAGCCAAAAACCGGCCTTTGCCGGCCCACTACCTGCAAAAACAACACCAAAACGCTGTTGATCCTGATGCCATCTTGTTAAGTGAACCTGAACGAGAAAGGTATATTTATGAAGGAAAGCATTAGAAATAACAGACCGAATATGACCCCAAAGGAGGAGAAACCCGGGAATTATGTAAAAATGAGCAAACAAAGCCAAATTGTTTGTAAAACATAGACCAACAAGGAGATACGCAAAATCGAATAAAGTCGTTACGATTTCAACCGAATTAGCTGAATATTGTCAATATTTTACTGTATAATTATAGAAGGCTAACGCGGGAGGTAGTATGGAAGATCGTTTTTACTATATCATCATTGCTGCTGTCTTGATGATCCAGCTACCGATTATGCCAAAGATAATCCGTATCAGGATCGCCATCCTGCGATGGCTGAGACTTAGATGGTTTGCCGATTTTCACGAGAGGCATTTCAACCGCCTCGTCCCGATTGTTCGAGTAATCCTGGGCGCGATCATTGTCGTTCTTGTGTACCTTTTCCTTTCGGCATAAACTGGCGAGACTGGTGGCCCATCCGGTCGGCCGCTCATGCGGCTGACCGGGTGGGTTCCCGCTTTCGTCAATAACCACACTCAATTCACTCCCCAAACACAAAATCACCACCAAACCGCTGTTGATCCTGATGCCATCCTGTTAAGTGAACCTGAACGAGAAAGGTATATTTATGAAGGAAAGCATTAGAAATAACAGACCGAATATGACCCCAATGGAGGAGAAACCCGGGGAATATGTAAAAACGAGCAAACAAAGCCAAATTGTCGTTGTGCGGCAACAACATAGCCTTTTTTTCAAAGCCATTCAAAGCCATTTTAAGCCATTTTAAGCCATTTTTGGGGCTAAAAAGGGGTTTTTTGGTGCTAAAAAAGGTGTTTCCGGCTCAGATTATGGTCATCCGCGCGACAGCATCTGAATAATTCTCAATGCCGGGTGTATATCGATAAATCGCAGGCGAATGGGACTTGTTGACACGACCGACGGGGTTTGTTATGTTTGGATAATTATTCGATCAGCCATAGAGAGGATATGACTCGATGAAGAAATCTCTCAAACTACACGAAGAACTACTGCTTTTGTCCCTGCGTGATGAGAAGGGGACTTTCGCCTCGTCGGGGATGCTTGAGTATGCCATCGGCGGGGCGCTTTTGTCGGAATTGCTGCTGCTCAAGAAGATCGACACCGACCAGGTTAAGAAAAAGAAAATACTTATCGATCTGGTAAATTCCTCCCCGACGGGCGATCCGGTTATGGATGAATGTCTGGATAAACTTAAAAAAGCCAAACGGCGAGCTGATATGAAAACCTGGGTGATGCGTTTTGCCCGCATCAAGAAGCTTAAACATCGGATCGCGGAACAACTCTGCCATAAAGGAATTTTACGGGCCGATGAAGATAAAGTCCTGCTGATTTTCAATCGCAAAATATATCCGGAAATCAATCCCGCTCCCGAGAATGCGCTGGTCAAACGTCTGCATGAGGGTATCTTCACGGATAAGCAGGATATCGATCCTCGGACGTCGATAATTATCTCACTGGCGAAGCACGTCGATTTACTGAAGCATCATTTTGATAAAAAAGAATTGAAAAGCCGGAAAAAACGGATTAAGCAGATTGGCGAGGGACAGGCGACTGCCAAAGCAGCTAAAGAAGCTATTCAGGCAGTGCAGGCGGCGGTTATGATCGCTGTAATTATGCCTGCAGTTATTGGATCAGGGTCGCATTAGCCTATTGGTATTCCGGGGTTGAGGTCCAGAAAAGGCTGCACATTCTACTTGAATCAGTCGCTGGGGCAGACGAGGGCGTCTGCCGCCCACAGTTTTTATTTTCCGACCAGACGATCTATGGGCGTCCAATTATTCAGACGATTTCTGTCCTTTTTGGTAAAGTCTCTCTCGTCATGCCACCTGAAACTGACGTCTTTTCGCTTCGAGCCGTCTTGTTTGGGCTTCGCAAGGTAATCTTTGTAGTTTCCATCGACAATATCTGCCAATTCGTCATGCTTATATACATAGAATTCAGACAATCCATCTTCTTGCAGATTAACCAGCACAACAAAGAAGTTTCTATTATTTTCTCTAATAGTTATATCTTTTCCGAATTTCCATCCTATCGTATTCCCAACGGATCTGGTTTTAACCTGCACATAGGCCGTTTTTTTTCCATCAGGTGCAGCTGCAACAATGTCGAAGAGAGGGTTATTTTTGGGCGTTATAAGTGCCAAATAACCACGTCTGCTTAGTTCTGCACAGACATAGAACTCCCCTGCATTTCCGACAAGACTGTTTGACAGTTTTTTGGACATGTATTACTCCAATCATTACTTTTAAGTGCGTCTAAATATCAATGATGCGGGGGTCGTTGAGCCATTTTTCGTATTGGGATCCGGCGGCCAGACTCAGGGCTGTTGGAGTAAGAGCATCGCGCATCTGCTGATCGCGCGCTTCAAGCATATCGGACCATAATTTCAGCCGATCGCCGGCCAGGTCATGCGACGGTATTACCTTGCGGCCGTTGGTATACTGTTCCTCACTCAGTTTCCACCATTCGGGACAAAGAAACTGCGTGCCGTATTTCTCCTCGAACAAGCCCCGATTGTTGTCGATATAACTTCCGGGGAAATGAACATAATCATGACTGGTCCAGATCACCGTTGACATCCCGCGGGAGAGTTCCTCATCGACGACAGCAAATGTTTCCTGAAGCGTTTTGCCAGTTTCGCCCGGATGATTGAAGATCAGATTGGCTCCATGAACGACGCCATGATCGGACAAGCAATGGCTCGCCTCCCGGTACTTGGTGAGATATTTATCCGGTTGCCGGGACTTATTCATGATACTGAGCATTTCCGGCGAACAGCTTTCGAGGCCGATTTGCACCTGAGATTTGATCTGTCCGAGCAGGGCGATATCTTCCTCGTCAAGATATTCCGGGCGAGTTTCAAACAGCACCCAGAAATCGGGTTTGAGGTTGACCAGTTCGCGCAGGAATTCCTTGCGCCATTTGGATCGGACTCCGAAACAGGCGTCGCCGAACCCAAGAGCGGAAAATTTGAACCGTTCCGCCGCCGCTTGGACCTCATTGATTGCATATTCGACCGAGGCACACCGCCAGCGGCGCGTTTTGAGAGTCTCCATGCAAAAGGCGCATCCGAATGGACAGCCTCGAGACAAAAAGGTGACGAGTGTACCCAAACCATCGGGGAAATTCGTGCGAACCAGATCCTCGACCAGATCCCAGTTCATCGGGACATAATCGCTCGGTTCGAGCGCCTGTCCGACGATGACCTGCGTTTCCGTCGGTCGTCCGGTGGCAGGATAGGATGCCGCGATGTCTTTGAGAGCAATCTCCCCTTCGCCGCGGATGACATAATCGAAGAGGTTATCCTCGGTGACAAAATCCTCCGGGCGGGCAGTGGAATGATATCCTCCGACGACAATCAACCGGTCAGGATACAAATCGCGACAGCAGCGAGCGACGGTCATGGTGGCCAGGTAGCTCAGGCTGGTCCAGCAGGAAATCGCCAGGATATCGAATTCCATGTTGGCCAGCAGTTCTCTGGCCCGTCGTTCGAACCGCTTTACCTGCACCCGGGTATTGGCCTGACCGATTGAATGTTCGAAGTCGACATAGGTAACGGGGAAATGCTGAGACAGATATGACGCCAGCAGAAGCTGCGAAGACTTAATCTGTTCTCTTCGCACTCCGGGACGATAATAAAAGCAGGACGGGGAAGCAACCACGATGGAAGGTTTATTATGGTTATTCAAGAATAGACCTTTCGTGTTGTCGTTTCGATAATGCCGGTGGAGTTTTCCATATTACGGTAATAAAGTATGACAAAACCGATATGGATTCAACCGCATTTGCGGAACCAGCGGCAGGCATGATTCGACCTTTTGCGCCCGCCGCCGATTTTATGATTCAATAATTGTGCGTTCCGAGGACGACATTGATGCCGAATTTGTTCTCAAGCAGTATTTTCAGTTCGTCGAAATCTATCGGGCAGTCGGCAGTTTCCATCGCCAGTTTGACACAGGTTCCGAGATGCAGAGTCTCGATGGGACGTTCGAGATTATTGGTAACTTCGGTCAATAATTTGACCTTGGGGAATGCCAGCCCGGGACAATCGCCGCAGTCGGTCATGGCCACCAGTTCGACTTCGTCATATTTGGCAAACTCACCATCTTTTTCGGCCATTGCCTTATAACATTTGGCGCAGGCAATGCATGAAAAATCCTTAATTCGCTTGCAGTAGAGAATGGCTACTCGAGGCATATTATTTCCCTTTCAACTGTTTATCCCCGATTAAGAGAATAAATCCATCATTTATCGAAACTAAGACAAAAAACTATATGATGCAACACTATTTGCAGGCGCAAAACGGTACAAGAATCTTGAACTCAGAAGACACCCATTGGTATATGGAGAAATACCGGCGCTGACTGGCCAAATTTATCCTTTTATTCTTGACAACAATATCAATATACATTTCAATGCTCCTATAGAAAGGCATCACTTCATCGCAACGAAAATGAAAATATACTCTCCCGAGTGGTAAGCCCGGGAGGGAAGCTGAAACCATATAACTTTTTACATGGAGGCTTAGGCATCATGAAAAAGCTAACCGTACTTGTGCCGCTGTTTGTGTTTGTTTTCGGGCTCGCGGCCGGTATCACGGTGACAATGTATGACCAGGCAAATGCCCTGTATATGTGCGCTGAGGGCTGCAGTGGGTATTATGAATGCCGCCTTGACGAAACCGGTCCTTTATGCACACACCCGTGGGTTCCTTACTACAGGTACTTCGTCCCGACATGTTCCGGTGGACCGGGTAACTGCCCGGGGACTCCATATTTTGTGGGATGTTGCATGGAACCGCGTGATCCGTAAAGCGGAGTGAATACAGATTTATTTGCGGCGGATGGCATCATCCGCCGCATCCTAGAGGCCCTCGTCTCGCGTGGTAATTCTTATCATCGAATTTAATTGAAATCAGCATTGTGCCTGTTATATATAATATATAACCAGGAGGGCAATATGCTGACCGGTATTCATTTTCTGCTTACCTATGCCTGCACCTTTGAATGCGACCATTGTTTTCTTTATTGCAGTCCCGAAGCGAAAGGGACTTTTACATCAAAACAGATCGGGATTGTTCTCGAAGAGGCCGCTAAAATCGGCACGGTTGAATCGATTTATTTCGAGGGTGGTGAAGCGTTTCTTCACTATCCCCTGCTCCTGGAGGGTGTCCGATTGGCCCGTGCGCATGGATTCAAAGTCGGAATTGTTACTAATTGTTACTGGGCGAATGATGAGCATGATGCCGAGTTGTGGCTGAAGCCTCTGCATCAGATCGGCATTGATGAGCTAAGCCTGAGTGATGACGCATTTCACCAGGGCGAGGTTGAGGATAAAGATAATACCGCCAAGAAGGCCCGCGCGGCCGCCGAACGCCTGGGTATGCCGGTCAGTTCAATTTGTATCGAAAAACCTGAAATCGCAGATAGCGACGGTGATAATTCCGAGAAAGGACAACCGGTAATCGGCGGCGGGGCGATGCTGCGAGGTCGTGCGGTTGAGAAACTGACGGAAGGATTACCCCGTGTGCCATTCGGCCAATTCACGTCCTGTCCTCATGAGGAATTGGAGCATCCCCGGCGGGTTCATATCGACTCGTTCGGAAATGTTCATATCTGTCAGGGAATAAGCATGGGTAATATGTGGAAAACACGCCTGTCAACTCTGGTGACGGATTACGATAGCAAGCGACATCCTATCTGTGGGCCGTTAATAGAGGGCGGCCCGGCCGGGTTGGCCCGGAAGTACAATATCAAACATGATGCCGAATATATCGACGCCTGCCACTTTTGTTCCCTGCTCAGGAAAGACATGATCGACCGCTTTCCGGATTACCTCACCCCCCCTCAGGTCTATGGGCTGTAACAACAGTCTTTTGATATTAAAACAAATTTAAAATAATTAACCGCCAGATGCAAAAGCACCCGGCGGCCTGACACTCACTAAACGGGAGGGGTGTCTAGTGAGTTACACTAGTAATATCGTACAGCATTCTAAAAAGTCAAGAGTCGTTTTTGATTGAAACTTATAACCTGTGATAGAGGTGAAAGTTCCAGCCACTTTTTACGGTATCAGATTCATCGTCTTGAAGAAATGACCCATCAAAAGTCAACCAGCTATGGAGTATTACCAAATGTAGCCGAATTGAAAAGAGATCAAACGTAATTTGTGATTCTCATTCTTGATCGTCTTAGCCAGGCTGATATCGTAGCGCGTTTCAAAGAACATTTTCCCCTCGCCTGCCTTTATATCGACGCCGGCACCGACTATAATACCAAAGTCGACTTCATTGGAAGGCAAATCAAAATCAAAGGGAATTTTTTGGACAAGTCTGAATCTGCTGTCGACCTGGTAGGCGGCGAATCCGCCGGCGGTAAGGTAAGGAAAATACTTACCTGTCATGGGAGCGGTTATCCTGGCCAGAATCGGCATTTCTATATAGCTGAAAATGGCTTCGAAATCTATCGTATCCGGCTGCGGTTTGAGGACCTTGGCATCATTAACTTTGTACCCCTTGATAATGTAGAGAAGTTCCAACTGAAGCGAGAAGAGCTGGTTTTCGCGATAATTCATGAACAGGCCGGCAAGATAACCTGTCTTCGAATCGGCATCGCCTTTGAAATTGGCAGCACTGCTGATTCCGGCTCCGGCCTTGATCCCAAGGTCGATTTTTGCCAGAGGAGTTTGTGACATGGCCGGAATAACCATGATGATCGACAACAGCATGGCTTGAATTATGATTTTGAATATTTGCACATGTTACTCCACAATAAGGACGCTTTGATATCGATTCCCGTCAAATCAAAATTTGCGGCTGCCGCGTTGGGTGATCGGGGTGTTGTTAGCGCAGAGTGGACATTCCGACGGCTCCCAACTATCGGCGGCAATGGTTGCCAGCGATTTGAGGGGATAATCGAATGTTGTCGTGCCGCCGGAGCGATCAAGGAGAAGGCCCAAACCGACAATATCCGCCTTATAACTGTTGCAAAGATCGATAACCTCGCGTACCGAGCGTCCGGTGGTGAGAATATCGTCGACAATAAGGACTCTGGTACCGGGATCGATAGCAAAACCTCTTTTAAATATCCGGGTTTTGCCGTCTTCGCCCGCCTCGGCATAAATCGAATCGACTCCCAGTTGCTTGGCGACTTCGTAGGCGATCAGGACACCGCCTGTGGTCGGACCGACCACCAGTTCGATCTTGTCGGCGCCAAATAGATCGGCCATCATCCGGCACAATTTTTCGACGTAGGGAGGTTGACGAAGAATGGTGAATTTTTCGAAATAAACATCGCTATGTCTTCCCGAGGTCAGTTTGAAATGCCCCTTGAGCATCGCTCCGGAATCATAGAACAGTTGCATCACTTCTTCGTTGGTCATCTTCTTTTCTTCTCCCTCATGCTGCCAATGGGACAACATCTATTTTAATCTCACGACGGGTGGCATAGATCAAATCGACCATGATCCGGTAATAAGTCCACTATAAAAGATTATTATACCATTTTTGTCGCCGGAATAAAAGTGAAAATAATTTTTATTAAAAAAAGTTGTTGCCGCCGACAGTTTTTACTCGTAGTTTATTTATGGGAGAGAGATATTTGAAAAATCTCTAACACCTCAATAATGAAGGTCGTCCCTATTCGGTTGAGCGTACGCCGTGACCCGGTCGGTAACGGCCGGCAGCGATAGCGAAATACCAGGGTGGCTGTAAAAACCCTTTACCTAATGGTAATTGAGGAGTTTTTTCAAATGACGTCTCTCTCTCTTTTTTTATAGGTCGAGGATTTCTTTCAGTCGTGGCGCAATCGAATCGTATGCCGTGCCCGGCTTAACCAAAATCAGAAAAAACTCCACTCCTGTTGATGCCAGGAGGATGCGTCCATCTTCGATTTCATAAATACCTTCTTCCCTCCTGTCTGCCTTTCCCGGCAGGGAGGCGAAGACCATTATCATTTGTGGCAGCTCTCTAATAACATGTTTGAACATTTTTTTAAATTGGCCGGTAATTTTCCGATCATTGGCGATTTTTCCATCGGCAGTTATCCTGAAAACATGCTCGACGTCATCCAACTGCGCGATATTTTCCGAACGGGTCTTTTCCTGGGGCGAACCGATAATGCTTTCCGGTGCGCTGGGCAGTCCCCGTTCACGAATTACTTTTGAAATTTCGAGATGTTGCGCCTTGATAACATCTTCCACCTGATGCATCACTTCAATAGTATCGACCTCATCGGAAATCACTTTTTCCACTTTGTGAAGAACCTGACCCTCGGAGAAAATGGTGGTCGTAATGCGAGGCCGGGGGATGCCGGCATATTCGGTTTGCAATTGAAACTTTGTTTTTCCTTTGGTCACAATCGAAGTGCGGCCGGCTGGAATATATTTTGAGGCCATACTCGCCGAATTATCTGCCGGGGAAAAAGCCGGGCAGCGGCTTTTTCCCTCGGCTGTTTATTTTAACATTTAGAGAAACCACAACTACGACACACGACACAGCCCGATTCATGTTCTATGCGGGCGCCGCAATCGGGGCAAAACTCCAGGTTGATATCAATATCTTTTTCTATCGCCTTACCTCCGCCAAATTGATTGTTGAGGACAATCGCAATAGCATCGGGGATGGAAGAAATCAGGCCGCCGTTGCCGAAAACCGGCGATGACCCGCCGATCCCTTTGAGCTGGGCGACGATATTATCTACCGGAACCCCTGAACGCAGGGCCAGGGAGATCAGGCGACAGATCGCCTCGGTGTCGGCCATGGTCGAATAACCCGATTTGCCGATCTGGGCAAAAACCTCAAACGGTTTACCGTCTAACGTGTTGACGGTGATATACAAATTGCCGTATCCGGTTTTGATTTTTGTCGTAATACCATCCAGCACTTCCGGTCGGTCTTTGATTTTGGCGTTGAGCAGCACCGCCTGGTCGGCCGAGTCACCCTTTTCCGATTCTGGACTGCCGGTGTGACCTGTCGAAAGTACCTGCTCGGCGCGGCAACCGTCGCGATAAACGGTCACGCCTTTACAGCCCACTTTATAAGCCTGAAGATAAGCTTTGCGGACGTCTTCGACAGTGGCGTCATGAGGCAGATTAATCGTTTTGGAGACGGCGTTATCGGTATGTCTCTGCCAGACCGCCTGCATTTTGACATGATCTTCGGGTAGAACATCATGGGCGGTGACAAAAACATGTTTGACATCATCCGGGATTTCTTCAAAATCGGTTATGGAACCGGCTTCAGCGATTCTCTCCATCAAACCCTCGGAATAAAAGCCGCGCTCTTTGGCGATTTTTTCGAAATGGGGATTAACCTCGATCAGCTTGGTATTATCCATCACATTGCGGACATAGCTGACGGCAAAAATCGGCTCGATACCGGAGGAACATCCGGCAATGATCGAAATGGTGCCGGTCGGAGCAATTGTGGTCACGGTAGAATTGCGCATTTCCGGGCCGGTTCCATCCTCGTAGTAAATCGATTTGTCCCAGAGCGGGAAATGGCCGCGCTTTTTGCCTAGTCCGATAGATGTCTTATGCCCCACTTTCTTGATACGCCGGATGATTTTATCGGCCAGATCATGCGCTTCCTCGGAATTGTATCTGATGCCGAGAGTGATCAGCGTATCGGCCCAGCCCATAATTCCGAGTCCGATTTTCCGATTGCTCTTAGTGTTGACATCGATTTCCGGCAAAGGATAACGATTGGCCTCGATGACATTATCGAGAAAATGGACGGCATCGGCGACCGTGTCGTCGAGCAGATCCCAATCAACTTCGTATTTATACATCGAGTGAGTATTGTCGGGATCAACGACCGCTTTGAGCACCCGTGACAGGTTGATCGAACCCAGGTTGCAGCTTTCAAATGGCAGCAGCGGCTGTTCGCCGCAGGGGTTGGTCGATTCATATAGGCCAACCTTGCGGACCGGGTTACCGCTGTTCATGCGATCGATGTACATTACTCCCGGTTCGCCGGTAGTGTGGGCATGATCGACGATCATGTCGAAAACCTTTTTGGCATTGAATCGCACGGGGCCACCGTCCCTCATATATGGTTCCTCGGTGCGAGGATCGATCAGGTCGTAATCTTCATCATTGTTGACCGCATCCATGAATTTATCAGTGATGGCAACCGAAATATTGAAATTAGTCAGTTCGCTGAGATCATCCTTGCAGGTGATGAATTCCATGATATCGGGATGATCGACCCGCAGGATCCCCATATTGGCCCCGCGCCGGGTTCCCCCCTGCTTGACCGCCTCGGTGGCGGCATTTATGACTTTCATAAACGAGATCGGCCCTGAGGCAACGCCTGAGGTAGAGGCTACGACAGAATTGGTCGGGCGTAATCTTGAAAAGGCAAATCCGGTTCCGCCGCCGGATTTGTGGATCAGGGCGGTATTTTTAACGGCTGTGAAAATAGAATCCATACTATCGTCGATCGGCAATACAAAGCAGGCCGACAATTGCCCCAGGGGCCTTCCGGCATTCATCAGGGTCGGCGAGTTGGGCATAAATTCGAGGTGGCTCATCATTTCGAAGAACGTATCCTCGGTTTTTTGCAAATCTTCCGAAGTCGCGCCATACATTTGATCGGGTGCGGCGATTGCCTTGGCTACCCGGCGGAAAAGCCCTTCCGGCGTTTCGACTACTTGTCCTTTGCTGTCTTTTGCCAGATAACGTTTTTCCAGTACCTTGATGGCGTTTTCCGTCAAAAGTTGTTTTTTCGTGTTAACATCATCCATGAGGTGTCCTCCGCTGCTATTCGTCCAAAATTTTTACGCAATGCCCGGTCTCGTCAATTTCATAATCCCAAAACACAATGGGCGTCTCGCGTTTTAAGATGCGCAGCATTTCCAGGCATATCAGCCTGATTTCCCAGTGCGCCCGCGGGTGGCACCGGACTGTGAAGATATGGCGGAACTCGCGCAGATTGGCCGAAACGACTATTTCCGATGTCGTTCCGTTGGGCAGAATATACCGGGCATCCTCTTTGGGAATATCGGCTGCCACCATCTCGGAATACAGCCGTTCTGTTTCCGAAGCGAGTTTCATATATCGTTCGTAGTAATCGGTCTTCTTGATTTCCGGGGGCACTACCAGATCGAAATCCCTGGTTTTTCCGTATTGTACGTATCGTTGCGATTCCTGGGATGGCGACATCAAACGGTGCCTGACCAGTTCGTGAGTAAATACCCGCGATCCACCCTTGATACGGAAGGTTGCCATAGCATGTTCCAGAACCGAATGGTGTTTCTTGCGGATCACTTTCTTGATCAGATCATCGGTCGATGCCGGCGGATTATAGCGATGAAATGATAAATAGCAGGTGCGGCAAGCCCGTTCGATAACATCTTCCGCATTGGGCGTAATGGCCATCAACTCCACCTGTGGTTTTGCTTCCAGCTTACCGTAATCCATTTTTTCCAGAACTTCTGTTTTTCCACTCATAAAATACTTGATTCCCTGTTGTTGGCGGTCACTTTTTGATCACTTTTTTAGACTTTTCTGGTGACCACAGATAGCTCCCTTAAGGTTTAATTTGTTATATCTGAATGACTTAGAAGACGATGAACGTCGCCGTACGAGTCCCCTAATCAGCCAGCTTCAATTGCAAGTGCAAACAGATTGATAATTACATCATATATACGTCGGTGTCAATATAAAAAACTACAATAAATTAAAAAAAGCACAACATGTTGTGGCAGAACCTCAAAATAGGTACTTTATATTGTGGATAAGATTGTTGGTAATATGTTGATTAGCTGTCAGGATGTACCTTAAATCATTCTCCATCAAATGGTTAATCTTTCAACCTGCGCACCTGTCGCATTTTTCTGAAAAGGTCGAGATATTCCTTCGTCATCATCTCTTCTGCCTCACTTATCCCCTCCATCATCGGTATACCGATCTTCATCAGAGCCCTGACGATATCGGCCGTAGTCCGGTCGTATTTCTTCGCCAGCTCGATAAGTCGGGCCTTCAATTCATGGGAAACGAAGACACTCAGGCAATGATCTCCTCGCAACTTTTTAAATTCATCCATATTTCCTCCATTCTACATCATATGGTATTTATGGTGTCCTACCAGGATCTGGGTTGTTGACAGTACTATGCCATATCTGCGTCGGAGAATCCTGATGATCGGCTTCCAGGTTTCCTGGTCGGTTTTGGATTTTAGGAGCCGGTTTATCTCATCGGATCGGGGATGAGCACACAACGGACAGATATGATTATCCGGTTCCGGGATATGATATTTCTCGCCGAGGAGATGATGCAGGCTCTTCCTCAATTTCTTTAACGCTCCCCTGTGTAGCGATTCCAGTTTGTAGATAGCTCTTTCGGTCTCGACGCTTATTTGCCGGCAAGTCAGCCCCTGGATATAGAAAGCGCGAATGAAGCTAACCTCATCTTCGTCGAGCAAACTTAAAGCCCGGTTGACGGCATTGATAATTTTAAGATTGTAACCGTCGGGAGATCGGGATTGTTCATCCCAGGTGGTTGTCGGATCCCGCCCCAGTTCCACGATCCAATTCTGATAAACGATTCGTTCACGGCTCATGATTTACCTTTCATTTCATGGCCGGATCATAGCGGAAACCGCTCGACATGTCTATCAACCATGAGTCGCATATGTCTGGCCGGTTTTGGGGACATGGTCTCTTCATGATTGTGAATCACAATTATTGTGGCTCACAATTATTGTGGCTCACAAATATGGAGTTATTTATGATGGCAGTTTTTAATCGACAATTGACTTTGCAGGAGAGGAAGTGCATCTTACCTTTGGCAGGAGGATAGAGAAACCGGCAAAAGGGCCGAGTATAAAAAAGAGGGTTTCGATATTGAGGGAATTTATTTGCGGTGAATGAGTATGGGCAAACATTCGGGTACGATCCCAACGGCGTAAATCGCCCGGACGGCAACGAGGCAGAGGCTGGATTCCAGCCCCGTTTGGGAACATATATTCTTTTATTCTTTCTGGTCGTTCTCTGGCCAACTATCGGTCTCAGTTTACTTTTTATTGATAATGCCGAGATCGACTGGGACCTTTATGACCCGGTCTATTTTTTATATTTACCGACGATTATTATGCAATGGCTGATTTTTTTGGCGGTGGCACTGGGTGTAAACCGCGAGAATTCGAATTTTAAGTCGATCGGTTTTGTCAGACCTAAATTCAAGGACATATTGAGCGCCATCGGCTTTTTGATAGCCTCTAATCTAATTCTCTCGATACTACAAATGGGGCTCTCCTCATTCGGTATCGTCATCAGTCAGGATGTTGACGTGATTGTGAACCAGGCCCGGCAGTCGATCTGGTGGTGGCTGGCGGTATCGATTACAGCGGCGGTTTGCGAGGAAACCGCCTTTCGCGGGTATATAATGACCCGGGTTAAAGGAGTTTTTCGCAAAAGTAGCTGGGTGCTTCCGGTAATACTGTCAACTTTCGCCTTTGCCTCCGGCCATAGTTATCAGGGTATCGGCGGATTGATTCTTTTGTTTTTTTACGGCCTTATGTTCTGCGGTCTTTACCTGATGACCCGACCATTATGGCCATGTGTACTGGCTCATTTTATCCAGGATTTCTCGGCCATCTTTCTATACGATATCATCGATTTTTAGAGTTCAGCCAGAGGCGGGGTACTGCTTTTGTCTGGGTACCACTTCCAATATCATGGGATAATAATCAGCGTTGATACCACGATCAGGCTCCGGGGGGCGGGGGACCGCTGTGGAAAATATAATATATCAGGTAGACGGCATCACCGACATCGACCCTGCCATCGGCATTGGCGTCACCGGCTATAAACGGAACCGGCGCCAAGCCACCCTTGAAGACGTGGACGATAATATAGACGACATCGCCGACATTTACCTCGGAATCATAATTGGCGTCACCATGCACATACAACACCGGATCGAGAACGACATCCAGTTGATGATGTTGATTCATCATCAGAACGGTATCGACGGTTATATATCCGTATCTGGAAATCTGAACCGTCTGGCTGCCGCCGCCGATCATAGTCATTGAAAAGGCAGCCTCGCCGTCGGTGGTGTCGGCTTGACTGCTGGATAAGATGGTAGCTACCGTTCCGGCCAGATCAGGATTGCCGTCGCTGATATTAACCGTGCCGTTCAGAGCGAAATAATTTTCTACATCGATGGTCATCGAATCAGTGGTAACATTTCCGGCGCGATCATACGCTCGGGCGTAGACGGAGTATTGACCGTTATGGAAGTTAGCTGTCTTCCATGATAA
Source organism: Candidatus Zixiibacteriota bacterium (assembly GCA_030668485.1). GTDB lineage: Bacteria > Zixibacteria > MSB-5A5 > GN15 > JAAZOE01 > DAOUTW01. Next base: position 45,665 of record DAOUTW010000003.1, on the reverse strand, counting down.
TTGCCGATCTTCAATTTCGACAAGTGAATCGCCATCGGAGTTGGTCAGATTGAAATAGAACCAGCGGTCATCATAATCACCCCGAGAATCGCAGAAAGCGTCATCCTGATAAATCACATCGACGTTATCGCTCCAGTTCAACGGGCCGGTGAAACAGACCGAATTGGTCCAGGGGATGGATGAGTCGCCCTCTATTTTATATTCCAGCCGGTATGGCGCCACCTGCCAGATATGGTTGATCAGGTCATCAGCCTGGCAGATAATATCGACATCTCCGGCTAAAGGTTCACCAAAGGTGAAATACGACTCCGATTCATTCTGGCAGAAGGCAAATAGCTGGGTTCCATAAGCGTTGAGGAATACGGGCGGAAGGAGATCATCGATAACCTCGAGTTCATCAAGGGGATTGGCTATAAATTCCCAGTCGGAGCTCCAGGTGATCCCGGAATTACGTATTTTCACAAAATGGAGATGGTGGAAGTCGGCTGTCGGCCAATGAACCAGATCGCCCAGGTACTGACCTTCATCGATCCATTCTCCCTCGGAAACAGCTATGGTAGGCTCATCCAGGTGGGCGTAGAGCCAGCCATCGCATTCGGCCGCTCCGGCCGAATCGCCAATAGCGACGCGCCAGTGAAGTTCGGCGGAAATTGTCAGAACCGCTTTAACATAGCCGGATTTGACGGCGTAGACCGGGGTTCCTGCCGGAGCAAGAATATCTATACCGGGATGTAAGTAGGAGTAACTGCCATAGTTCTGGTATTCACCATAGGAATTTCCGAGAGATTTGGATTGATCCTGGGGAGTAGTCGGCCAGTCGATGGCAAATACAGCCGCATTGCCGGCGAAGAGAAGGCATAAGGTGAATATCAGTCGACGAAGCGAAATCAAGTGTTTACCACCTGGTTTTATTTTAGGAGCGTCATTTTACGGGCCCGGACCTGGTTCCCGCTTTCAATTCTATAGAGGTAAATACCGGAGGCGACGGTCCGGCCATTATCGTCGTTTCCATCCCAGTTGACACTGTGATTTCCTACCGGATAATCATGATCGGCCAGGGTACGGACCTTTTGCCCCAGGAGGTTGAACACGTTCAGCCTGACATGACCGGCCCGGGACATTGAAAACCGGATAACGGTCGAGGGGTTGAACGGATTGGGGTAGTTTTGTTTCAAGTCGAAGCTTGCCGGTATTTGAGCCGCATCGTCATCGACGTCGGTCGCATCATATAATTCCTGCGAGGCGTAGATTTGCATCCCGTCTCCCCGCGAGTCACTCCATACAAAGACACCTTTTCCATGGTAGGTAGCTGTTGCGGGAGCCATTACATATTGCATCTCCATACCGTATACCGAAGTGACTGGTTGTGACGGTGCGACCGGATTGAAGTCGGAAGAATAATATTTGGCAAAAGGTTCGGTGTCCGCAGTGTTGGAGTGGAGCCAGGCAACGAGGAAACTGCCTGATTCATCGACCGATAAATCGGGCATTCCGACGCTGTAGTCGGCGTCATCCGGTATAACCTGCGTCGGCGAGACTATAGCCCCGGAATAATCAAGAGCGGTGAGATACAGTTCGGATATACCGGCATCGACGGCATGCCAGGCCAGCACGACCTGGTTGCTTCCGTTAGCCTTGCCGTCAAAACCGTCGATCCGGAAATCGCCTTGGTCCGAAGCAAAATAGAAAAGTCCTGTGACGGTACCACCGACAGTGATCTGTTTGAATTCGACCGAAGGGCCGGAAGGATTAAGACGGTTCAGGTAGCCGACGATAAAAGTTCCATCGCCGTCAATAGAAACGGCGGCCATTTCACCGGTTTCCATCGGGGCGTCCGGTCCGATGAGGAAATTGGGACCGTTTTTTTCAAAATCCTGATCGAAAAGCTGTCCATAGATATGCGGCACGCCGGTTCTGGTATCGGTCCAGACCACCAGGGCGGAACCATCGGTTTTTATGACACAGTCGGAATTATAATGAGCGTATGATCCGGCATAATCATCATTGACAACGATTTCATCGGTGACCGAGTAATGCGGCCGTGAGAATCGGCAGAAAATATTCTGGCCGCTGACTGTCCCCTGACGTTCATCGGTCCAGCTAAACAGGAGATGTTCCCGGTTGGAAGCAACCTGCGGTTGTGATTGGATACCGCCCGGAGGGTCGGAATTGATAATGCGGTTGCCACCGACCCGATCTCCGCCGACATATAATCTTTGATGCATGATATCGCCACCGTCACGGCGCATATCGGTGAACACAATCGCCCACTCATATTGATCGAAGTCGATAACCTGCGGTTCAATAGAGGGGCTTCCGGCGGTATCGTCATTGACGATAGAACTCGGAAAGATTTCAGTGCCGTCTGCGGCCAGAAAGGCGATATTGATATCGTCCGAACCGGCACTTTCGTCGGTCCAGGCTGCGGCTGTGTTTCCGGAGAAATTCCCAGTAATCACCGGATCATATTTAAGATTTTCATCTTCGGATGAGACCGCCCGAGGAACACCGTCGAACTGAACGCCGGACGAAAACCTCTGCAGCATGATTGATTTGTCAATGGCGTATAGCGTCCATACGGCCAGCAGGTTCCCGGATGAGTTGACATCCAGATCAACCTCCCAATTGGGGAAGTCGGCGGTTGCAAACGTCAACCAGAGATTACCTCCAATCAAGGCGCCTGTTGCCGATACTCGCTGCATATAGATATTTTGCTTATTGCGCAGATCGACCCAGGCGGCGGTATAACCATCGGAAGAACTATAGGTCAGCGAGGGTAAGAAACGACCGGAATCGGGGGCGTCGCCATCCGCCAGAGAGAATTCCGGATCGGCGGGAAGACCGAGAGCATTGAAACGCCGGAAGAAAATGTCGGCAAAGCCGTTGCGGGGGTCCTCCCAAACGATGGCGAATCCGCCATCATCGGCGACAGCAATTTTAGGGGACCAATGTCTGATGTCCAGACCATCGCTGTTGGCCAGAGTCTTGACTGTGGAGGGAGCGCCCGCGGGAGTAAAAAGTTGAAAAGCGATATTATTTTGAGGCGAATAGTCTTCCCAGACCACCACCAGACGACCGTCGGGAAGGCAGGCGACATCATATTCGCCGGCATAGCTTGGAGCGGTAGTATCGGATATGTAGAAGACGGAATTAACAGGTTCGGCCAGGGAGTCGAGAAGTATCGCCTTCAGATAGCCACTGATATCTTCGCGCCAGATTAAATAGAAATTGCCATTGGTATCGGGGCATATTTGGGGGTCGATCGCTTTTGAATCCAATCGAGATGCAACGACCTGATTTTCACCCAAAGCATTTCCGTTATCATCAAAGAATTGGATGAAACATGCGGTCGGTCCCTGACGGTCATCTTCCCAGACGACGGCGGTCCGGCCACCGGAAAGAGCTGCAATAGCGGCATTATTCTGAGTAAAGTTAGCCGGACTTACAGATTCGGAAATGAGAACTTCAAATCCGATAGTCGCTTTTTCGGACCGGACGACGGCGTTCGGCATCGCCTCGGAGGTAAAATTGGTCCCGGCTGACTCAAATCTGGAGTAATCTCGATGAAGCTGATCACGGAAAAGATGCGGATTTTCACCGGGTAATATTTCAGCCGTCGATATTTGTGAAGAAAACACGAAAGCTATAAGGGCTACTATCAGACAAATAACAGAATTTCGATTCATCACAGGTCCCTGGCTAGGGTTATTCAATTTCTTGTCGCGCAACTGATATGCCGGAATTCGGTCTCCGGAGTCTCGTTATCGGTCGATTATGGTTGCTCTCTCCCTATCAATTGTCGTTTGGCGAGTTACAGCCGCGACTGAGAACCTGAAAGGTCTTTTAACCGGAATTTCGATCCCGGTTTGGAAGCCAGTAACTGGTAAACAAATTGCATACTTTGCAAAACTCTTGTCAGGTACACGACGGTCAAGTTTGACGGTGGCAGGTACACCTGTGAGGGCGTTTGCTATACTACCCATAAAAATATATCTAAATTATCCTCGTTGTCAAGTACTTAGGCGAAACCAGCGGGGCTGGAATTCGTAAATATTAAAGAAAGAAGGCAACGAGATAAGTTGTTTTGACATCGAATATATAGAGGATTGAGGCAGGAAGATGGAAAAGCAGGAAGTAGCTGTCGAAATTAAAGCGGGCGAACTGACATATTCCAGTAATTCGGCCTATGCCGAGGATCTCAGGATCGCCAAGGCCATAGCAGCCGGAGATCGGGCTCTTTTCAAGAATGTGTATGATCGGAATATCAATACACTTTTTAACCTGGCCCGGCGACTGGCCGGATCGACCGCGGAAGCAGAGGATATTGTGCAGGACACGTTTATTCGCGCTTATCAAAAGATCCATCTCTTTGCCGGACGATCAACGCTTTCAAGCTGGATGTACCGGATATGTCTCAATATCGGCCTGGAACATTTGCGCCGCAAGAAAGGAACCTTTGAAGATCTCAACGACAGCAATTGCGGTACGGTGGAGCCGGATCAGAAAAAGGTGATTTTGAGACGGAAACTGGAGAAAGCAATCAAAAAGCTGCCGAAAGGATGCCAAACGGTTTTTGTTCTTCATGATATCGAGGGATTTAATCACAAGGAGATTGCCGAACGTCTTCACCTGGCCGAGGGAACATCGAAATCGCAGCTATTTAAGGCCAGAGCGATGCTGAGAAAGATTTTAACCGGGCAGGAGAAAGCATAAATGCCGATTTTCGGTAAAAAATGCAACCGAATTCGTCGCCTGTTGTCTGACAGGCTCGACAGCCCTCTTTCGGATCGGGCGGAAGAAAAGGTCATGGCTCACCTGGAGTCATGCTCTGAGTGCCGCAAAGAATTCGAGTTTTATCAGGAGCTGAAAGAGACGGCGTTGTCGATAGAAAAAGCCCCGGCCCCTCCCTACCTCTGGGAGAGGATATCGGTTAGTCTCGATGAACATCCCTGGGGCGAAGACGAACGGATTCCTTCCCGAAACAGATTTGCCATCCGATCACTGAATGGCAAGCTTAACCTCGCCGGTGCTATGTTGAGCCTGATGCTGGTGGCTGTTCTCAGCCTTTCTCCCGGTGGCGCCTCTCACGAATCAGGACCGGTTTATCAATCGTCCATACACGGCGGCAGAGTTAACCGGGATATCGAGTATGTTTCTCTATATCTAATGGCCAATCAGGACAAGTTCCCTTCCGAGGTTCGCGACTATTACCTGGGCCAGATAGGGGGGTTGAATCAGAGGATAAAAACAATCAAAACAGCGCTTGAACGTTACCCCCAAAATAACCATATTAAGGCTCAACTGGCTATAGTATACAGACAGAAGATCGAATTGTACGGGAAACTTGGTTTGTCTCACAAATCAGGCGGAGGATCGAATCTCTCCGGTGATTTTTCCGGTGAGAACTATTTTGGAGGTGGCCGCTATGAATAATTCTTCAAGGACTTTTGAGCTGATATCGGTTATTGTTTTCGCTACTCTAATGATTCTGGCGATTCCGGCATCTTACCTCTGGGCCGGCCCTCCCCTCCCGGATGATTACTCCCCGGAAGAGGAAACGGAGCTTGATGCGCTGCTGGAAGGAGAGCTTCTCAATTTCGGTGAAGATTATGTTGATCTGATAGATGAGTTGGAAGATGTCCTGGCGGAGTTTGAAGATTTTTTCGAGGAGTTCGGGCAGGTATCTATCAAGGAATATGAGAAAGCGATAAGAACCCTTCGCGCTTCGCTGGATGAAGATTATTCGGCTGAATCGTACGAAAATATGATGCTGGCGCTGGATGAACTACTTCTGAAGTTTGAAGAACTGGAGCTTGAATTATCGGAATCGGAATCGAAGCTGCAGCACAAACGTCTCAGAAACCTGCGGGCGCTAGAGGATGATATTGACGATATAAGAGAACAGCTTGATGAAGAAGTGGGCGACGCTCGACTGTATTACAAGCTGGATTCCGAAGCTCTTTCGGTAATTATTACGCAGGCATTCAAAGAAGCCCGCATAGCGATGATCGAAGCTCAAATAATGTTTGAGTCCAAAGAACCTCCCGAGGTACCGGAGGTTCCCGAAGTGCCTGAACTTCCGGATATAAAGCACTTACCACGGGGTGAAGGCTTGGCCAGAATATATTATGAGAAGGCGCGGAAGGCCAATTTTGACGGCTCGATGACTCAGTCGGGAATAGTGACGGTCGACAACCGGGATATTACGGTCGAATTGGAAAACGATCTCGGAGGGGTCGAAACCGAAACCTGGAATCGTTCCGAGGTCAGCGCCGAATTGACAATCGGGTATCGGGAGGATTCGAAGCGCAGTCGCAATCTGGCGCAGGAGATAAAACTGGTCCTGGACCATTCGCCGGAGGCCATCAAAGTACGGGTTGTTTATCCCAAAGAAGATGATGAAACGGTAAATATCGTTTCATCGTTTCTGACAGTTTCCGTACCGCGCGAGAATCCCCTCAGGATTAAAAATTCATTCGGTCAGGTAATTGTCGAAGACCTCGCCAACGATCTTGATATCCGTTCCAATTTCTCTCAGATTGATGTGCAGAGGATTAAAGGAAACGTCTTTATCACTAATTCATCGGGCGCGATTTACCTTGAGGATATAGACGGCGATCTTGAAATAACGAATTCGTTCGCACCGATTGAAGCGGTATATATTAAAGGTCATGCCGAATTATCTAACAGTTATGCTCCGGTAATTGTCGAAAAATCGGCCGGACAACTTGACATTAATACATCCGGAATGGTAGCCGTCGACCGCCACGATGGTGATGCCAAAATTTATTCCAGCAATGGCGAGATTGATATATTCGGTATTACCGGCAAACTTACCGCTGTCAATTCATTCGGACAGATGCAGGTTGAAAAAGTCGGCGGCGACGCCGAGATAGAAAACACCAACGCCCCAACCGAGATCACGGGTGTCAAAGGGCAACTGGTCGTCTCCAACAAATTCGCACCGATTACAATTTCCAATATCGGTGGAAAGGTAACCGTAAAATCCTCAAACGGTGCCGTCTCGGTGGAAGAGGTCAGGGCGGGAGTCAGTATTATCAACCGCTTCGACGAGGTCTCGGTTTCGGATGTTGCCGGACCGGTAAGTGTCTTTAATACCAATGCTCCGGTGACCGTATCGGAAGTGATGGCGGCGGTCAATGTTGTTAACCAATTCAGCCCGGTCATGCTTTCTGCAATTACCGGTGACGTCAAGGTAGAAAACCAAAACGCCTCGGTTGACCTGACCGACATTGATGGAGCCGTCATCGTCAATACCACTTTCGGTCTGATTTCATGTGAAAATATTCGCGGTTCATTTATAATCGGTAATGACAACGGATCTGTGGAAATGGTAAGGGTCATTGGGATTGACAAAGACAGCGAAGTCCAGACCACTTTCGGTGACATTCTTCTGGAACTGTCTCAACTCGGTTCCTGCAACCTGATGGCGACCACCTCTTATGGTGAGATCGACTCCGATGTTCCGATGAAAATCAACTCCAGCGGCAGCATCAGCACCGGTGAATACATTACGGGGAAATCACACCCGTCAATAAAACTGACGGGGAACAATTCTTCGATAAAAATCACAACCGAATAAGGAGTTTTACGTATAAAGAACTAAGACATATTTGAAAGTTGCCGGTCAGGCCGGACTGACCGAATTGACATAAAAATTCAGGCGTTATTTCTTCCTTACGATTAACAGAAAAGGCCCCGGGAGCGGGGCCTTTTGAATTTTAAACGATTTCCCGGATTCTACGGGCATTGCGGCGGCGGTCCCCCGGTGAAAACGAACCCGATCATATATACGGCATCGCCGACGTTGACCGACCCGTCGGCATTGGCATCACCCTTATCCATACACATCATTGGCGGACCGCCTTTGAATACATAGTTGACAATATATACGGCGTCGCCGACGCCGGTCAGACCGTCATTGTTGGCATCTCCGGCGACATCACAACAATAAACCACTGGCCAGCCAGACTGAACTTCGAACGAGGGGAAAACAGGATCATTCCAGGTTGTAAAGATGAGATAGTTATATGAAGGGGGAGGTTCGTTGAGGCTGTCGATATAGAGGGAATAGACCTCGCCCGGAGCAATCGGGTCAAGGCGAAAGTGTAAGGAAAGCTGGTGTTGAAGATCGCATTTGGGGAGCCCTTGCATACCAACCCCGCCGAACCTGATGGTATCAGATAACTCACCATCGAGGTCGAATTCTTCCACAATCAGACCGGTCATATCGAAATACCCGGGGTAGAAGGCACTGCCTAAGACAAAGGTTAAACAGGCACAGCCGTATCCCGGCACGGAACTTGATCCCTCTCCATAGCCACCGGGAACAGCCAACCACGCCCATGTCAAATCGTCAGGAGAGTATATTTTAAAAGGAAGAGTCATCCCCCCTGCACCAAAATCTCGAGCCATCCAGAAGCGGAATTCATAATGGTTGTCGGCATAAATGGTATCGACCGGCTCGGTATGTCCGTTCCTGACAACATCGATATAGACGGTGGCTTCGTCTGCCTGAATGGTCGCCGGCGATGCCATCAAAGCGAATAGCATAAGAGATAACACCATTGCCGCAGAACTATTCTTATACAGGTGTTTTGAACTTATTTTCGAAGGGGTAGTCATTGTCTCCTCCCAAAGAATACAATAAATCGCAAATATGTAACTAGAGCATAATTATTGTTTCAATGTAATATAATGATTAATCCCAATTTTGCAATAGCTATATCAGCTTACGGGATTTCAGGTCATCCTCCAGGAATATCTGCAAAAAAAAGACCCAATTAGGGGTCTTTTTAATGTATATGGGAGGGATAGAGTTCAGAAATTTACTTCATCGATGCAAACGCTTTTTTCTCTTCTTCGATAGCGACTATTTTTTCCTTGAGACGATCCTCGATATCGAGGATATCAGTTTCGTCATGGTAGTGGGTGGTGTCAAAACTGGAAAGCTTCTTAAGTTCCTCCAGGACCGCCGAAATCATTTCGACCGACTTGACGATGATATCCATCGAATTCCCGGCGACATGTTCTTCATCATGAACGGTTTCTTTCTTGATCGCCAATTCGACCAGTTGTGCCCGCCCCAGAATTGTCGCCGAGGCGTTATTGATATAATGTGACAGCGTGGCGGTGATAGTTCTAAGAGAATCAAGAGAAGCCTTTTTAATTTGATCGCGTGCGATCTGCGCCTGCATTTTGCGGTTCTCGCGCAATATTGTTTCGACGAACACGTATTGCTTGTAAATAAGACTGTTGGCAGCGCCCAGTAGATCGGTCATCGACCCGATTTTGATTTCCAGAAATTCCGATTCTTTTAGCAGATGGCTGAGAATGGTTTCCTGTAGTTCCGCCAGCACCGTCGGTCCAATCCCCAATGAATCGGACAGCTTTTCAATTTCAACTATATCATCGGCATCCAGAGGAGGTATCTGACAGGTTCGGAATTTGGATATCCGGTTTCCAAGGTTGATTATCCTGCCCAGGCGGTTCTGAGGTGCATCCTCATACTCATCGAAGCGGTCATGATGCGTAGCGATCGCCTCCCCCAGGAAGGACGGTAGTTTCCATTGATCGAGCAGGAATTTTGCCACCAGGGCATGATTGGTTCCCCAGGTCGCCTTCTCCAACTTGACCATCGATTCGCCCGACTCCACCAGTTTCCAGATATGTTGGAATTGGTCTTCGAAATTCGATTCCAGGATCAGGATTCCGATATCGTGCATCAATCCGGCAACGAAAGCTTCTTCCTCGGGCTGGTATGAGCAGGCCCGGGCAATTTCACGGCAGGCAATTGCCACTTCCAATGAATGACGCCAGAAACGGACGCGATCGACAATCGACTTATCATTGTCGAAAAGTTTATACAGACTGGTCGACAAGGCCAGAGCCTTGACAGCCCTTATACCCAAAGTTACTACCGCCTGATTGATGGTACTGATGCCCCGAACCGGACCATAGAAGGGTGAATTGACCACCCTGAGAATCCTGGCTGACAACGCCGGGTCCTTAAGGATAACATTGGCGATATCCTCGGCGGATGAATCCTCCTGATCGGTAACACGGATCACTTCGACCAATACTTGCGGTAATGACGAGAGTTCCTTGCAATCTCTTAGCAGATCAAAAATTTGTTTTTCAGGCATACTGGTTTCCTTATAATACGATTATCGACAGGAAATCACAAAGGTTTAGGGGATAAGCGCTTACTCTTTGAAATTAGGCGGGTTTGGCGATGAAAAATCTGCTTTTTTTGAGATGGGTTCAATTCCAGACTGAGGATCAGATCAACCGTTTCCAGAGCCGCTTCCGGATCTTTTTCCTTATGTTCCTGATACTTGGCGAGTTCCAGAAGATGCTTATACACCTGGGGTCCGGTTTTCCTTTCCGAGGTTTCCTTCCAGATTCGGCTGGCTTCCTCCAGATGGCCCAGTGATTTCAGGGCCAGGGAATATTGAAGCATGGCAACAACTGAACTTTCGGAGAGATAACCGGGGGTCACCTGAGAAACATAATCGATCAAAGACCGGTAGCGGCGATTCTTGAAATAATGATTAATGATTCCCTCCAGGAGAGGGGCCGAATTGACCATTTCCGGCCGGGATAGATATTCGGGGATATAACGGGTGACCAAGGCCAGGGAGATTACATCGAGACGATTATGCCTGATTATCTCGGGAATTTTTCCCGGCTGGCGGTCATAGAGATAATCGAAATATTTCGACGGAATCAGATAGCCGGGGATATCCTCTCCCCTGTCAAATGACAGGAGAACCTGTTCCAGTGTAATCAGCGTGCAATCATCACCGAGTCGCCGGAACAAAGACCGAGCCGGATGCAGAGCATCGAGATGGTCGGCGGGGTCTTTGATTTCCATCCGATTGATGGTCAGTCGCTGAGTCATCATCGGCCAGTCGAAAGCCTTGCCGTTATAGGTTACGAGAATGGTATCGTCACGGATATGTTCCATTGCCATTTTCAAAAAGAATGGCTCCTCCGGATAATCGGGAAGGAAGTACTGCACCACGCGGAATTTATTTTCATGAAAGAAACCGAAACCGCAGAGGAATATGACCATCCCGGCCCCGCCGGAGAGTCCGGTCGTTTCGGTATCGAAGAAAAGAAACTTCGCCGGATCATAGCTGTTTTCGTCTCCCCCGGTTACAAAATGCCAATTACGGTAAAGATCATTTCCCAGATGGTCGTGGATATCTTTGAGATCGGAATAGGGAAACAAGTCATGATCATCGATGATTTTAAGGATACGGTTTTTTCCGACCCTAATTATCTCGGCCCCGACCAGTTCGGCCAAAAGCGGCAGATTATCTTCGGCAGGAGCCGAATCGCCGGGGAGATCGAGAAAACGATCAAGGCTTTGTAGACGTTTCCGCTTCATGGCAGCGAAGTATATCCTCTATAGTTTGATTCAGGATGAAGGACTCGATATCATCCGACGGGTCCGAGAGAAATCCGAACACGTAATTGGAATCGAGGCGGCAGGCAGCTTTCAGTGCCTGGCTCATTATCATTGGATCGGCAGCATGGAAAAACGGCAATATCGCCTCCATACTGTACTGGCAACTATCTTCGGCTATGACCATCAATAGATGTTTGCGAGAATTGATTGAAGCGTTACCAAGCGCGGCGGTAATGAATTCAACCTTGGCCGAACATTCAGCGGCCTTGAAGGCCTCGTGAGCCGACATCCTGACTCCATAATATTCATCATCGAAAGCGGCCACCAGATCGGGAAACAGACCGGCATCGTTCATCCGCCCGGCTGATACGGCTGCGATGGTGCGCACCAATTCATTGTCATCCATCATGGCGGTACGAATGGCCGGAATAGCTTCGTGATCGCCTATTTTGCCCAGAGCCCGGATCGCCTGATAGCGGGCTGAATAGTAAGGATTGTCGGTGATTTTGAGCAGGTTGGTTACCGAAGAGGTGTCGGGGAAGAAATACAAGATTTTGGCTACTCGCGATAAGCGTAACGAATCGGTGGTGAGCAGAGCTTCGTTCAGTTGCGGAATCGCCTGTTCGCCGATTTTCTTGAAGATATCTTCGAGGGCGGCTCTTTCCCGCCCATGCGGGGTGCCGAGCATCTCGATCAGATGCGGGACCGCTTCGGTACCCATAGCGGCGATACTCTCGCGGGCCGATCCAACAGAATCCTTATACTTGATATCGAGTGACGAGGCCATGACAAAGATCGAATCGATTTTATCGGCGATATTTTGATCGGCGGTTGCATTAGCGGCGAGCATCATGACTATTATCATGAACGGCAATATAATCTTCGCTTTCATCACTTGTTCACCTCCGTAGTATCGGTGGTGTCGGGGACCGGTATTTGCCGGTCGAGGCCTCCCCCCCATTTCGATCCCGGGACTGTCCAGAAACGATTGTTGGAGCCGTTGCCGTCATAACGATCATCGCCATCAAGGTCGAGGAAGATACCGATCGAACCATAATCGCGGCGGGGATTGCCGTAACCCTGAGTATTGTGTTTGTCTACCACATAATAGCGATCATTGCCTATAAGATCGGTTAATATTCCCATACCGTTGGCCTGTCCGGCGCCATGGCCGAGGCCCTGAGTCGCATACAGGTCGTCTCCCCGGCGATCCTGTAGCCAGCCGCAGGCGTAATCATGACCGCACCCCTGACTGACGCCGTAGGCGCGGTAGATATCGTTGCCGGCATCGTCGCGGAGAATTCCCAGCGACATATGGGTGCCATTGCCCTGAGTGTATTGATGGGATAGATATTGATCATTGCCCGATTTGTCGTAGAGCATGCCCAGCGACCACCAATAGGAGGCTCCCTGTCCGAAAATATCGCAGACATAGACGTCATTGCCACCATAGTCAAAAATAAATCCCCATCCACCCGACAGCCAGGGCCGGATACCATAACCGAATCCCTGCGAGAGCGAAATGTAATGATCGTCATAGCGAATAAAGTCGCCGTATTTGGGTTGTACGACATAGGAGTCATTGCCGGAATTATCGATGATGCCGCCGATACCGTTGACAAATCCGAATCCCTGACAGAAGAGATTGCCGGTATATGTATCCGAGCCATCTGAGTCGATCAACAATCCCAGTCCGAATGTCCCCGCTCCTTGTGTAAAGGTATCACCAAAATAACTGTCGTCGCCTTTTTTATCCCAGAGGATGCCGACCCCGAAATAACCCGCGCCGAGGGAAAAACTCCCGCCTCGGTAGATATCGTCTCCTTCATAATCTATCAACAGCGAATATGCGAAAGCACCGCAGGCCAGAGCAAATTCGGTTTCGGCTTTGTATATGTCATCTCCCGCGAAATCGGCGATAATGGTCGAATGCGGATTTTCGGGGTCGTAAGACAAGAGATAGCTGTCGTTGCCACCGGGATCGATTATCAGATCATAATCACCTTCGTAAACATCGTTGCCGAGACTACCGATTGCTATCAGGAGGCCATCTTTTTTTCTTTCGGACAGATATAGTTTTTCCGAGTCGGCCCGGGAGCGGAGTTTCGAATCCGATTCGAAATCTGATTTCAGATCGTCCAACTTACTCAATATGAATTGAATGCCGTTTATCCTGGGGATATCGAGACCGACGGCCGTTTTTCCAAATTCAATTGCATATTGTTCCTCTATATTGGAAGTCGAGTCCTGTTCCTCCGCCGACTTGTCCTTATCGGCGATATCTTCCAGGATTAAATTCTTATAATCACTTATGATTCGGTCAATCTCATCCGGTCCGACACGGTCACTCATATATTTATCAATCGATGCATTCCAGGTACTGATCACGGCGGCGATAGAATCGCGGGATTCTTCCCATTGTTTGTAATCGCCTTTCCTGCTGCTACGCACCTTGAACAAATGCTCGATAACTGCCGACAAGTCACCGGAACTGCCATACGGTGTTTGTGAAATCCGCGCCAGAAAAGCCAGGACCTGATCCGGATTTTCTTCGCAAGACGAGAACTGTGAGACACACTCATCGGCGAAAGTATTCATTAATAAGGGATGAGCCATCAAACTGTCGATTATCGGCAGGCGGAAGCTGTCTTTTTCGAGGTAATCATCGCGAAATCGAAAATCTTGTCGGGTTAACAGTAAATATGATAAAACCTCATCCATCCCGGATTCGAGCAGGCTATCCATATCGGCGGTGACATCCGGACCGGAGGGAAGATATTGCGCCGCCAAAGGCATTGCCATGACAAAGGCCGCGATCAGTGATATTAATATTGTTTTCATGATTATATGAAAAGAGGCTTTAGCCCCCAAGTCAATCTCTTTTTAAGGCAGGCCGAGGCCTGCTATCCGTTGATACAAGTCAGGCGGAAATTGATCTATTTAATAAAAATGGACTTGATAAGTGGAAATTTTCGATTATGTTCTAGGGGCATTACATCAGGCCGCCGCAGGAAAAATAACGGCGGCATAGAAAGGACAGACCATGGGAGTTCTTGAGGCGAAAAATCTGAAGCTTCAATTAAACGGCAAGGCGATTTTAAATAATCTCAGTATAAATTTCTGGGACGGCCATATTCATGCCGTGGTCGGCCCCAATGGAGCCGGGAAATCTTCCCTGGCGGCCGCTATTATGGGGCTCAGCGGTTATCGCGGATTCGAGGGCGAAGTTATTTTCGAGGGTCGGTCGATCAAAGAGATGACCATAGACGAACGTGCACGGGCCGGGATTACCCTGGCCTGGCAGGAACCGGCCCGATTCGAGGGGCTGACCATCAAGGAATTTATCAAGGCCTCGGCCAAGGATAAATCGGATGAGGCGATCGTAAATGTCCTGAAGCAGGTCGGGATCGACCCTGTGGAGCATATGAAGCGAGCGGTTGATAAAACGCTTAGCGGCGGCGAGCGAAAAAAAGTCGAACTTGCCTCGATTCTGGCCTTGAAGCCGAAAGTCGCCATTTTGGACGAGCCTGATTCCGGAATCGATATTGAATCGATTGAGCGTATTTTCGATGCCGTACGGATTCTCAAAGAGGGCGGCACCACTGTTATTATGATTACGCACAGCCTGGCGGTTCTCGATCATGCCGAGCACGCTTTTCTGATGTGCGACGGCCAGGTAGTCGATCAGGGCGGCATTGGTAAGATCCGGAAGTATTTCGAGGGGAAATGCCTGACCTGCGATCACAAAAACCTCCCTCTCCAGGAGATCGGAGGCCAGAAATGAAATCAAAGACTGATTTGATGGCCGATCTTTACAAGGAGACCGATACTGACCCTCATGAACTTCAGGATCCGGAGGTTGCCCATCTGGTTATCGAGGGCAATAAAGTACTCGGGATGCAGGGCGTGCCCGGTTTTCATGTCGATGTCAGAGAACTGGAAGACGGCGTCGACATCAAAGTCAAACTCGATGAAGGCACCAAACTCCGCAAACCGGTTCATCTTTGTTTCGGCCTTTACTCCGACACCGGAGTTCAACGGATTATCATGAATGTCGATATAGGTAAGAATTCGCAAATATCGCTCCTGGCTCATTGTGTGTTTCCTTTCGCGATCGATGTGCAGCATATTATGGATGCCAAAATCAGGATCGGCGACGGAGCCCGTTATTCATATTTTGAACGACATATTCATAGCCCCAAAGGGGGCGTCAAAGTTTATCCCAAGGCGGTAGTCGAAATCGGCAAAAAGGCCCATTTCAAAACCGAATTCGAACTGCTCAAAGGGCGGGTCGGCCTGATCGATATCGACTATGAGACGATCTGTGAAGATGACGGCATCGTCGATATGACGGCGCGCATCAGCGGCCGCGATGACGATATTATCAAGGTCAAGGAAACCGCCAACCTCAAGGGTGAAAACGCACGCGGACTTCTGACTTCAAAAATCGCCGTCCGTGATCGCGCCCGGGCAGAAGTTTATAATAAAATGACGGCCACCGGAGCTTATGCCCGCGGACATGTCGATTGTAAGGAAATCGTCCAGGATGACGGAGTCGCGGTGGCGATTCCGATCGTGGAGGTTCATCACGCCAAGGCTCATATTACTCATGAAGCAGCGATTGGCAGCGTCGACAGCCGGCAGTTGGAGACGCTTATGTCGCGGGGTTTGTCGGAAGACGACGCCGTCGAGTTAATCATCAACGGCATGCTAAGCGAATAGGGCCGGCGAAGCCGGTTTTCGGTATTTTCGATCTCCGCAAGTGATATTTATCTTGTGTGGTCGGATTAATGATAAGTCTATAGACTTATAGGGGACGTAAGCCCCCTTTAAAATGCCTATTCGGCTTTGGGATTTTCCTGAGAAACCACAGCCGGTTTTACTATAAAAATCCAGGCCGGCAGGATCGCATAAATCAGCTTGAACATCCATCGCGGCAACCGCGCCAGCCATGAATTCGGTTTGATAACATCGGTGGCGTCATAGCTTTCCGGATCGCGGATGATCTTCTCGGTATAATCGATCATATCGAAGTTTTTCAAAAGCCTGCGAAGATTCCGCAGCGACAGCAAATAGACGTCATATTTAACCTTCCGACCCATCAACTTCAAATACAGGTGTGACGCCCAGAGTGGCATCCATGACAGACAGGGAAGGAAATAATGCCCTTCGATCAGCACAAACCGGTTCCCGGCTCCGAAATAACAGAAACCGTCGGGTGACAGTAAGCGCTCAATTTCAAAGGTGAGCCCATGTTGATCCTCGACATGTTCGTAAACCTGATTGCAGATAATAACGTCGACCGAGCCGTCTTTCAACGCCGATCTGGTGCCGTCGGAACACAGGTACACGATGTTATCCGATGTTGAAGTTTTTTTGCCTGACTGAAGACCGACATGGTCGACATCGAGAGCGATCACCCTCTTGAAAGAGCGGGCGAAATAGTCGGTCATAATCGAGGTTGAGGCGCCCAGGTCGAGGGCAACCAGTTCATTCAGTGGACGGTCGGCGAAATCACGGCAAACGGCAATCACCTTGGCGGCTTTGCGATGGCGCTGTTTTTCGTTGTATAGAATCGGGAATCGTTCGGAGAACGTCCCTTCTTTTTCATAATCGTATTTGACTTCGGTTCCGCTCATTTGATTTTCAACCTGTAGATTTGAGAGAGTGAAAAGAGCGAGGGACATATTTTGGCCAGCATCTTCCCTATCCAATTGAGGGCTCTTATCCCCGGTGGAATTACGGAAACCGAGATCATCTTATCAACCGACAGTCCGACTCGTTCGAATAGCGCCTTTGCCCGTTTAGGAGTAAACAGGCGTATATGCGATTCATCGAAATGTCCCAGATGACTGGTCCCGAAAAACAATTTGATACGCCCCCAGAGATGGAACTCATTCGGCACCGAAATTATCAGAAGACCGTCTTCATCGAGAGCTTTTGAGAACTTTGTCAGAGCCGCCTGGGGATTGAAAATCTGTTGAAGCACCTCAAGGCAGAGGATTGCGTTATATTTGCGCGGCAGATCATCAGTATCGATGTCAAAGATGAACACATCATGCCCGGCGGCATTTAGCGATGCGATTGAATCGGAGGCCAGGTCGCAGCCGCCGATATTGTATCCTCGTTCGGACAGATATGAAAGAACCGTTCCCCGCCCACAGCCGACATCGAGCAGTTCTCCTGATTTTGAGTGGCCCAGTAATGACGCTATATATTCGGCCCTCTGGATTGAGCGGGCATCGGCGCTGGGCAGATCGCGGGTTTGCCAGTAATTGTTGAAGTACCGTTTCTTTTCTTCGATCCGGGTCAGCACATTACCTTCTCTCGGACTTCCGATTGATGGGCGAGGTGGTCTTTTAGCCATTCGACAAACCTGTCAGCGGCCAAATTGATATCAAGTTCCCGAACGCAGTCTTCGAAGCCGCCAAAGTATTCTGTCTTATCGGTGATAAATTTCGTCATGGCATCGGCCAGATGATTGGGCGATGACGGCGGAACCACCAGACCGACGCTGTATTTCTCGGTGAAATGTTTCAGATCGCCGATATCGGTGACGATAACGGGCCGTCTCAGTTGCATCGCCTCACCGAACGTGAGCGGAAGCGAATCGCTTCGGGTGGGAATAACAACTCCGGCCGATTTATCGATCAGCCGAAACATCTCATCGCTTTTTAAAAAGCCGAGAGATTTCACTCGACTGTCCAAACCATAGGATTCGATTCTCTTTTGCAATGCGGATCGAGCGTTTCCCTCGCCGATATAATACAGAGACCAAGAGTTGAATCGTCCGGCAATACTCCGGAATGCCTCGAGAAGGTCAAAGACCCCTTTCGATTTTTCTACTCGCCCGGGGCAGATCAAGAGTCTTTCTCTCTGGACTTCGGTGTCAGATTTCCAATGCACACGTCTTAGAGAAGGGAGAAAATGATATTTGCATCCGGAGAGTCTCTCCGCCATACGGCCCAGTTCATGACCGTCGCTGTATACCCGGTCGGAGGCGGTCAGAGTTTCCAGTATTTTATTCCCGACCAGCGGAATTTTGGTGTAAGTATGAATATCCGACCCCAGGCACCATACGGCATATGGGAGGCCGTACTTTCGATTCAGCCGGTGAGCGAACAACCCTGATGGAGCAGCCCAGAGAGCGAGACAGAAATCGAAATGTTTCAAATTGTGAAGCCGGTCCGCTTCAAAATTCCCCTGTCGTAAATATGCGGCGATTTTGGACCAGCTTGAGGGTTTGACCAGGGGTAAAGATCCAATGGTTCGTTCTTCTTCCCCCCATCGAAACCTTATCACCTTGTCATCATTATCGTAATGATCGGCATGATGATATGGGGTCAGGACGGTGCAGTCGATCCGGTTGCGTCTCAGTCCCTCCACGAAATCGGCCACAAACGGTGACGCGGAGTCATCCCGATGTGCCGGATATCGATTGGTGATAAGAAGCAGCCTAAACAGCGACATTGCTCTTCTCCCTCTCCTCTGTGGTTTTTTCCACTGAAAATCTCGATGTCGAATCTATTTGTTCAAGCCTTTGCATCATTTCCCCCTGCCTTCTCTGCACGCGGAAAATTTCTCGTCGGAGGATAACCAGCAATGAACCGATGAAGCCGAATAATAGCACCTGCATCCCGGCCAGAAGGACGATTACCATCAGGGTCATGAGGGGCCGGTTGGGATTCAGGGCCGCCTGCTGCCAAAGATGGATGAGATAAGCGCCAATGCCGAGTCCGGACAGGATTAGAAACGATCCGACAACTCCAAATAAAATCGACGGTTTTTCAAAGAACGAAAAAAGGATATGTGAAAAGGCTGTCGCCCTGAAACGAAATTTTGACTTTCCTTTTTTGCGGCCGGTCAGGACAGCCGGGAATTCAATAACCCGGAACCCGGCGGCAATACCTTTTGACAGAATCTCCAGATGAATCTCTTTTCCGCTCGACTCCAAATCGAGTGAGCGGATGGCATCGGCCCGATAGCCTCTCAGGATACCGGTCACGGTTTTTATGCCACCCGGCATTATTCGTGACAAGACCAGATTCCCAAGACGGCTGATAAATAACCTGTTGGCGGGGACATTCCGCGTTCGACCGCCCTCCATATATGGTGATCCGACAACCATGTCGGGGGACTGCGGAGAGGACAGAAGTTCATACATGGCCGGTAGATATGTTTCATCATAGGAGAGATCGGCATCGGTGGTCATGATATATTTTCCGCGGGCACTTTTAATTCCGACCCTGAGAGCCCGGCCCCGGCCGGAGTTGTCGGGATATCCAACCGGCCTAATGGTATCGTCCTCGCCTGCCATAGCCCTTAATTTGCCGAAGGTCTCATCGCTGGAGCCGTCATCGACTGGGATAATTTCAAACGAGACTTCCGTCATCTTCAGGGCTGCTTTCATCCGTTCGATATTCCCCGGCAAATTAGCCGCTTCGTTGAACATCGGCACGATTACGCTGATTTCGATCTGATCACGATTCATAATTGGCCGTATTTCCTGTTTTTTATCTGTTTTATCAAAACGTCTGCCTCGGGGCAGCCGTCTCCGGTACTCGCCGCTTCTTCGAAGAGTAGGATCGCCTCGTCCAACCTTCCGCTGTTAAGGAAAGCAATCCCGAGTTGTAGGAGATATTCGGGATTATCGCCATCGGCTGAGATGGCGTACTCAAAAAATCTATAGGCAGATTCGGCCTGGCCGATCTTGTTGAAATAGACGCCATAATTGAACGCCGTTCTCGCCACAAAATCTATTGTCAGCAAATCTGTCGCTCCGTCGGCGATATAATCGAGTAAGGGCGGCGACGGGTATTTTATCAATGTTTCGTCGGTCGTGCGGTCAGGGTCATAGCGGAAAAGAAAACCCTGTGGAATCAGATCTGAAGCCACAATGCCCGGAACACCGAATTGAACCATAATTGGCCGTTGGTCTTTATTCATCTCACAGAAGGAAACGATATTGCGACCCAAGTTTTCTATCTTATAAGACTCGAATTCTTTTGGATATTTCAGATTCGGATAAAGCACTCGGAGTTCATTGCGATAGGTGGGGCGATATAAAGCTCCGGCTGAAATAACAGCTATATCAAGCCGTTTATTTAACGCCAGGCAATGATACCACAGCGGTAGAACGACATTGTCTTCATTGAGCAGTAAAATGGCTTTGGAGGGAGCTTCTTCGAGGATTATTTCGGCGGTCCGGTCCGGTCCGCCGACTCCTGACAGATCGGACGAATACAAATTGCCGGAGAACTGGAAGAAAACCATCAGGACGAAGATAGCCGGCACCAGCCTCCCCAACCGACCCCGTTCCGATGCTCTGACAGCCAGATAGCTCAGACCATAGAAGGCGAGCATAATGGCCAAAATCAGGGGTAAGGCGCTGTAAGCGACAATATCGAAGTTGAGCATCCGGAAATCGGCCGCCCAAATGGTTATCGCGAAACCGATCGGTATGAGCGAGGTAAACATCAATAAAGCTTTTTGTCTTTGTCTTATCGCAATGAAAAAACCGGCTATCAGTCCAAGTAGAATCAATCCGCCGGTCTGATCGAAGATGAATCTCGCCAGTTTTCCGGTTCGATTGAAGTAATCCGTTTTGGCCGCAGGTCCGGCCGGTAGATAATCCTCACCGGTGCGGCTTATAGATTGAAGGGCTGCCGCTACTGTTTTGGGCTGACCCGAATTGATTGCCGGATCATGGTTGCTACGGATCGGCAAATAGAGATAGAAGCTTATCCCGATGCAGAATAGAATGACTGCGGTTGCCATAAGTTTCAACAGGCATGATCTCAAAGCTTGCCAGCCTATGAAAAATGGCAAGGCAATGATCAATGGCAGAGTTATCAAAGCCAGCAGCGAATGATTGGTCATCGACAATCCCTGAATGAATACCGTCGCCAGGGCATATCTAATTTTATCGGGTGGATGGCCGGTATGAGACGATTTCAAGAAAAGAAAGAGCACCGTGAGTGACAGAAGAATTTGCAGAGAATACACCTCGGCGCGTACTGCCGATTGCCAGACCGGAATGGCCAAAAAGGCAAACAGGGCGCCTCCTGCCGCTGCCAGTGATCGGATACCTGAAGATGTTTTAAGCGGTATTAGAAGCATGTTGAGAATCAGGTATAATACCATCCCGCCTAAGGCGGCGGCGAAAGCCGAATATAGATTGCTTGCTGTGGCGGGGTCGGTCGGCAACAGGGAATAAACCGATCTACCCAAAACGGTATACAATGGAAAACTTGGCGAATGAGGCAAGCCCAGGATTGCATTGCAGGCGGTAAAGGCGGCCGAATCGATCCAGAAATTACCCGGCGCCATGGTCCAGAGATAAACCGCCAGAAGCAGGCCAAAAACGCCTGACGGAGCTGCAACTTGTTTCATACAATATGTTTTCGGCAGATTGGCCGATTTATGAACACCTAATATGACCGACAAAACATCCAAAAAAATAGGCGGGAGAAACTCCCGCCCATATTTGTGTCGTTATCCACTTATGCTAGAGAACAACGTCATCGCTGGTGCATTGCAGATCTCCGGTCTGGTCAATCTGCCATACATCAATCGCAACATCATCATCGAGGATGCTACTGGTAGCGGTAGCCGTCAGCGCGGTAGCATCGGCCACGGTAATGGTATAGGTGTAGATTGACGTCGGCATTACCTCAACACCAATGGCTGCAAAACCATTCGGAGCCGCGGCTGAAGCGCTAACACCGGCACCCCAATAGTCCGAGTTGGCCTGACGATAGGTGCGCTCCATAGTGTAGATCTGCTTCAGAATCTGTTTAGCTTCAGACTGCTTGGACTTGGTTGTGGCTCTCATAAAACGCGGAATGGCCAGGGCGGCCAGAATACCGATGATAACAACCACGATCATGAGCTCGATAAGTGTGAAACCTCTCTGGCGATTATGGAACTTTGAAAACATTGAAACCTCCTGAAAGTTTGGTTTTGGTTTATATGCTCTTTGCCGATTATCTTTGCAAGCCCCGTGCCATCTCTATCATCATCTGATAGAAATAGCGAAGATTTTACAACTCCCTGCTCCGCAACGACATCTAACGATGCCATTGCGCGTTATAAGTATGGGTTATTTCCAATATCGTATCGGCTCCATAATTTTCAATTTGTATACTGCCGTTACTGTTGCATTTTGCATCGGTTATAACTGGGCATCGTCCGACAAACATACCAGGTTACCGAGGTGATCGATTTCCCAGATGTCGACTGCGACGTCATCGTCCAGTGCACTTGCCGTCGCTCTGGCAATAAAGGTATTGATTGTACCTGTTATCGTATATGTATAGTTGGCGGTCGACATAATTTCAACAGTGATGTCTGCAAACCCGGAAGGATTGCTCGAAGAAGCCGCCGCGGCCGGGAGGAAATAGCTGTTGCCGGCCTGCCGGTAGGCTCTCTGGCTTACATATATCTGTTTGAGTATCAGCTTGGCCTCGGCTTGTTTGTTCTTGGTGGAAACCGCCATAAATCTGGGAATGGCAAGTGCCGCGAGAAGACCAATAATGACCACCACAATCATCAACTCAATTAGCGTAAACCCTCTCTCCTGTCTCTTTCTTAACACTGACATCACCTCCGTATCGTTCCGCTTTCTATCCTTTGTTCGTCCCGAACTATTTGTTTTTGGGACTGTTAATTTCATATTTACACAGTTTTCTATACAGAGTCGAGGTGTCGATTCCCAGGATGCGCGCCGCTTTGGATTTATTCCCGTCGTTCTGTTCCAAAACCCAGTGAATATATGCTTTCTCAATCGATTCCAGGGTCGGTGTCTGAGGATCGGATTGAGCCACCAGACTTTTTTGCTTGCCGGTAATGATGCTTTCGGGGAAAGACTTGGGAGTCAGAATATCACCCTTCGTCAGAAGCAATGCGCGCTCCATCGTGTTTTCCAATTCGCGAACATTCCCCGGCCAACTATAAGCCGACAGCACATTATAAACTTCCGGCTGAATTTCCTTGCTTCCCAGATTATGCCGGTTGCAGAATTTGTCGGTGAAGTGGTCGATCAGCAGTGGTATATCTTCGACTCGTTCCCTCAGCGGCGGTATGTTGATCGGGATAACATGTAGACGATAAAACAGGTCAGGACGAAATCTCCCGGCTTTGACCTCTTCTTCCAAATCGGCATTGGTAGCACATATCAAGCGGATATCGATTGGAATCGGCTTGGTTTCGCCGATCGGGATAATCTTTTTCTCTTCCAGCACGCGAAGAAGTTTAATCTGCATCCCCAAGGAGGTATTACCTATCTCATCAAGGAAGAAGGTTCCGTTGTCAGCAACCTTGAGAAGCCCTTCCTTGTGGTTGATAGCCCCGGTGAAGGCACCTTTGCCATGACCGAACAGTTCCGATTCCAGGAGGGTCTCAGGAATGGCGGCACAATTTATACCGACAAAGGGTCCATTGCTGCGGCCGGAAAGGGCATGCATGGCCCGGGCCAGCAGATCTTTTCCCGTGCCCGACTCTCCAAGAATCAGAACCGTTGAATCAACCCGGGCAACCTGTTTGACCAGTTCTTTGAGTTTGGCAACCGGTTCGGAAGCGCCGATATAGGCATCGAGACCATGAGATTCGGCCAGTTGCTTTTTTAGGTTTTTGTTTTCGTCAACAACCTTCTGATGAGAAATCGCCTTTTCGATAGTAATCTTGATCTCGTCGATTTTGAACGGCTTGGCAATATAATCGCTGGCGCCGAGCTTCATCGCTTTGATGGCAGATTCCATCGAAGCGAAAGCCGTCATGACGATAACATCCTGATCGCTTTTCCGTTTTTTTATCTCAGTCAGCAATTCCATACCGGACATCTCCGGCATCATCATATCGGCAATGACAAGATTGTAGGAACCGCTGCAAATTTTATCGACAGCCGAAGGGGCGTGAGTGCTGGTTTCGACATCATACCCCTCCTTCTGGAGCATGATTTCCATGAAACTGCACATCGACTCTTCGTCGTCAACTACAAAAATTCGTCCAGGCATTTTTACTCGCTTCATTCAGTAAGCTCGATATGTACTTATTCATTTTGAAATTCGGCAATCTGGGCCGTTGCTGAAGCCGACTACTGCATTTTGCAAGATATTTCAACAGTTAGGCACTCGGCCATATACTGTCGATAGTGTTCTGATTATCATCTTGATCGAATTATAGGCCGGGGATGAATGAAAATTATCCGGTTTGAGCGATTTGCGACAATTTATCCTTGATTTTGCCACCCCATTATTTACTTTCCCGGTAGAGAATCGAAAGGACATGGAGATGAATGATCATCCGCTGCTAATAGAAATCGAGGCTCTGTCCTCGAAGGCTGCAAAACGGGATGAATTCCTCATGGAAACCGCCCGGGCCATAAACCACCAATACCCTCAATACAATTGGGTCGGATTTTATTTTGCCAAAGAAGGCAAATTACATATCGGACCTTATGTCGGAAAAACGACGCCCCATACGGTAATCGAACTGGACAAGGGAATCTGTGGCGCGGCATTCAATCGGGGAAAAACCATTGTGGTCGACGATGTAAATACCGATCCGCGTTTCCTGGCCTGTTCCATAACAACCAGATCTGAAATTGTGATTCCGATCCGGGTTGACGGCGAGATGATCGGAGAACTCGATATTGATTCAGATCAAAAGGCGGCCTTTGGCGACGATGATCGAATATTGATGGAAAAGGTCGCGGAACTGGTTGGAGAAACCCTGAGCAGATTTAAATTTTAATTATTCCCGTCTGGAGGTAAATTAAGCGCCTCAATTCTCTGGCGAGCCTTGTCTATGGCTCGCGAATGTTCCGCCCCCGCCTTTTCCAGGAACAGGCGGTAATTACGTTCGGCATAGGTTGACCCACCGGGTAATCTCTCATAAATAACCGCCATATTAAAATATGGAAGAGGATTGTCCGGTTCCATAGAAGCCAGGGCACCGAAGGCTTCCAAGGCCGCCTGTAAATCCTTCTCCTGCAAAGCCATTTCGGCTTGAACCAGAATTGAGTTGTAACGAGCCGGTGGATATTCGGGGTCTATTTCAAGAGCCTGGTTGAGTACCTGCCCGGCCCGGCCCAATTCGCCGGCCTGTCGATAAACCGTGGCTTGGTTGACATAGAGGTCCTTGCGCTCATATGAATAGGGTTCATCTTCGACAGCCAGGTTTATCCATTTCAAAGCCTGGTCGAGCACTCCCCGGGACCGGTAAAACTGGGCTACGGCCAGGCATGTCATCGGGTCATCGATATTTGCGCCCCAGGATAATAAATCGTTCAAGTAATTCGTAAAAGCGTTCGTCATCCCTCCCGGCAAGGCACGGTCGATATGCTGCAAATGGTATTCGAGGTAAATCTGATGCGCTTTGAAATCGTCTTTGAGGTCAATTGCGGGAAGCTCTATTCGGGTAAAAGCGGCTATTTGTCGTGCAATATCGAGATCATCATCGTCGCCCAGTCGACCATAGAGCATCCCTCTCATCGATTTTTCACTCGCTGATGGGTTCATTCCCTGGTTGATTATATATTCGGTTCCCCAGAAGATCCTTTCCGTGCCCGATTCAAGAGTCCTCATTATAGTCGGGAAATCGTTTTGGTCATACCTTTGCCTCAGCCGGGTCAGAGTGCAGTTGGTCGAATAGACGGTAAGGTCTTCCCGATAGCCTTCAGCATAACGCAGGTACATAGCGGTATGAGAGCCATTATCGGATTTCAGAAATAGTATCGAATTATCGGCGGCTGAGTTTAGCAGGTCCTTGCCATAATGTTCCGCCAGTTCGAACCGGCTCAGGTCACAGTGCGCATAATTGGACCAGACCGGAAGGATAACCAGGATGCAGGCGGTGACGATGGCGACGGTATTGTTGGATGAGAACTTTCCTATTAACCATTGAGCGAAAACATATATAAATGTCAAAGCGCTGATAATGGCCGGGATCAAATACCCTTCACAATCGGGAATATGATAGGTGCTAACCATCAGAAGATTCAGCCCCGCCGGAATCAGCAGCAACAGAGTCAGTTTCAGTTTCTTACGGAAGGCCAGAATTAATCCCGGTATGGCGAGAAGTATCAACCCCGGCCCGAAGCAGCCAAAAGAAAATACTGCCGTCTTGCGAATGAATAGAATCATATCACCGACGGTCGGCCAGCCGACAAACTGGCGGTAAATCTCGCCGCTGAACATCCCCCATAACGCCGATGCCGATCTTGCCTCCATCCAATTTACAGGAAGCCCGGGATCGAAACGGACCAGAATGTATAAATAGAGCGAAAGCGGCAAAATAAAAACTATCAGGGCCGGTATAATCTTCTGCCATGACAATTCTTTTTTCCGATAAATAATCACGATGATCATTCCGGCGATAATGACTCCGGCTGAGAAATGATGGGTAAGAGTCAATCCGCACATGAAAGCCGCGATAATTAACAGGCGGTCTCCCCCGTCCTGATGGAAGCGGATAACAGTATAGAGAGCAGCCGTATAAAGTAATCCTGAGAGGGCATAAACCTCGGCATTGGTAGCTGACGACCAGACTGGAAAGGTAAAGGCGTACATGAGCGCACACGCGGCAGGGATAATCGAAGAAGCCGAGGATTTGTTTAACCTGCCGAGAAGATGAAACAGGATTACCGCGGTTGAAGCTGCCGACACGGCCGAAAACAGGTTAGCTGCAAAGGCCGGGCGGAGAAAAAACAATATTTTAAGCCATAGGTGACCGAGTATGGTATAGAGCGGGTAGCCGGGGGGGTGAGCGATTCCGCCGGTGGTCAATACCAGGGTCAACTCACCGCTATCGCCGACAAAAACCGTTCGGCAACAGGTCAGGCCGTAGACTATTGCTGCTACGACAAAGACCGAAAGGCTGAATATTCGTTTTTGGTTACCTTTCATATAATTCCCGATATCAATTTCGGAATAGGTTTGATTCCGATCTCATCAGATATAAAATAACCTTTTGACCTGTTTACGCCAGAAATTTCCGTATCAAATCGACCCGGTGACCGTAGTAAAATATATTGTCCCGGTGGTTTCAATCACCTTTATTATAGGAAAATTTTCGGGAGGAATTTATGTTTTTTGGGATTGTCCTGGTTATACTCGGAGCACTGCTGCTATTGAATGAATTGGGAATTATCGACTGGTCATTCTGGGGTTTTCTCTGGCCGGTCTTGATCGTTGCCGTCGGCGTGCGGATGATCGTCGGCGAGAAGAAAGGCACCAAGTCGCAGACCTGATAAAGAGCCTGGGACATCGTAGATGATCCAATCACCGACAGCAATAAACCAGCCTTATTGCCGGTCTGTTTTAATCTGAGCGAGGCCGGGTTATTGACCTCAAGTACGCGTATAAATCGCCTTCATCGTCGGCACCCAATCGCTTTCATCATGCGCCGTTTCCAACACCCAGTCAAATTTATCGTCAGTTATATTATACCATGTTATTCGAACCAGGAAACTTGATCCCGGGGTTATTTCTTTCCCGGTAACAGCCAGTTTTCCCTCGGTAAAATCACCCTCATACATGCTTAAAATGGCGGCGACATTATCGCCCCAGGTATGCTGCCATTTGCCCGAATAGCGATTGAAAGCAAGATTACCTCGACCCTTAAACGGCTGTCCCATCATTGAGCCGTCGTATAGCTGCTCCAGAATGGTGCGGCCGAGGATCCATCTGAATTCCGAATTTCCTTCCGTTTCTATCCAATCGGCATTCGGATCAGGTTTGACCGACATGACGACATCCCATTTCCCTTCAAGAAATGCGATTTTTTTCAAAAGCCGTGGTGGGCCGGTTTGCGACATAGTTTTCTCCTCTTCGATTATGATGCTCTTCGAATTAGAAGATAGACAATATCGTACGTGTTGACAAGGGCCGAATGGCCCTAAAGCAGATGGAAAATATATACCAGGCAATAATAGATGCCAACGAGGATAAAAATCGTCCCGGTAATCCGGCGAGCCCATTTTTCAATCATGGTCAGGATATTGAATGCCTTGCCCAGTGATTGAGCGCCAAAGGCGATGATTATCGCAAAAACCAGAACCGGCAATCCGGTCCCGATGCCGTAAAGGAGCGGCATGGTAATGCTTGAATTATGCTGAAGCGACAGCGGGATAAGGCTGCCGAAGAAAAGGGCTGCCGATAACGGGCAGAAAGAAAGTGCGAATATTATCCCGAGGAGTCCCGCGCCCCACATACCGAAGGTCTCGGCCCGCTTTTGAAAGCGGTCGCTGACTCCTCGTCCGGAAAAATTGAGGCTAATTAATTCGAGGAGAAACATTCCGGCAATTATCAGGATCGGCCCGAGGAGTTTGTTCATATATTTCTGGAGCATCAGGGAAAGTTCGGACATCGAAAGTAGGCTGGCGACAAGGACTATCCCGAGAACCAGATAGGTCAGGGTCCGTCCACCGGTATAAAGTAAACCGGTCAGGAAGACACGTCGCGGATTGCCGACTCTTCGGCCGATAAAAGAAATAGCGGCGATATTTGTCGCCAGCGGGCAGGGACTGATTGAGGTCAGGATCCCCAGCCAAAAGGCCGACGCTGCCGCCAGAAGGAAGCTATCCATCGCTTTGTTCCTGATTCAGGTAACCACCGACTTCGGCCTGGACATAGGTAGCAAAAGGTTCTTCATCCCAGACCAAATCCCACACTTTATCGAGAAGCTTCCAGTTTGTCTCCGCTCCATCGACGAATTCGACGATTACCAGCGAAGAGGCTACTAACTCATACTTGGTCGCCATTTCGGCATTGGCTTCTTCCTCGAAATTGACCGCTTTCCATTCCAGCAGACCGTCTCGAAACGCTTCCGGATACCTGTTTTCCAGAGCCAGCTTAGCCTGCGATTCAATATGCAGACAAGTTTTGCAGCGCTGGAAACCATGAAAGTAATAAGCGACTATCTGATGCGAAGGTGCTGAAGATGCTACCATTTCAGGCTCAGCGATGTTGTCCGCCGTCGATCCGGATTCATTGATGGCCAGGTAAATCAGGCTAGCCCCGACAAACAGAACCAGAATCAATGAAATAATACTTTTGACCTTCATTGTCATCTCCCCGCCTTCAGGCCGAAGGCGATAAAAATCAGGTTCGTCTAAGCGATCATTTCTTTTATTTCTTCTCGGGAAGGAACCTTGCCGACGGCTTTGACCACACCGTCGACCACCAGGGCCGGAGTCATCATTACGCCGAAACCACTGATCGCCTGAATATCACTGACCTTGACGATATTACATTCAAGGCCGAGTTCTAACGCCACCTGTTGCGTCTCATAATGAAGTTTCTGGCATTTGGGGCATCCCGGACCCAATACTTCGATTTTCTTCATCTTTCTCTCTCCTTAGAATATGGCACCATAAATGATTCCGCTAATGGTTGCCATGACAATAACCAGGAATATATATACAATTGTTTTTTTGGTGCCGAGGACACTGCGGATGACGAGCATATTCGGTAACGACAGCGCCGGACCGGCCAGAAGCAGGGCCAGGGCCGGGCCCTTACCCATACCGTTGCCAATCAATCCCTGTAAAATCGGGACTTCGGTCAACGTGGCAAAATACATAAAAGCTCCCACCACCGAGGCAAACAGGTTGGCTCCGAGTGAATTTCCGCCCACCGAACGGCTGATCCATTCCGATGGAATTATCCCTTCCTGCCCCGGACGTCCCAGCAGCAATCCGGCCACAAGAACTCCGAAAAAGAGTAGCGGCAGAATCTGTTTGGCAAAACCCCAGGTCTGGTCGAACCAATCTCCGGTTTCACCTTTGGAACTGCTTGTAATCACTGAAAGGCCGACGGCCCCAGCCGCAAAGGACAACATTGGGTGATCGGGGAAAAGCAGACCGAGGATGGAGGCCGGTATCACGACAGCGACAATCTTCCACCATTTAATACTGAACCAGACTATGAGTATACCGGCCAGAATCAATGAGAACAGGCCGGTGATCATCCATTTAATGGAATATATAGCCTGCCACAATCCTGTTTCATCGCCCCCTCCGCCCCAGTTGGCGAAAACCAGAATGCCGACCATAACGGCGAAGTAGACGGCGTTTTTCCACAAAGGACGACTGACTGGTTCTTCCGGCATGGCCATCTGTACTTGGGCTTTTTCTTTCTCCTCTTTTCGGAAAGTCAAATGCATCATCAGGCCGATGATAATGCTGAAAATCACGGCCCCGACCGCGCGGGCGATTCCCAGTTCGACACCAAGGACCCGAGCCGTGAGAATAATCGCCAGGACATTGATTGCGGGCCCGGCATAAAGAAATGCCGTCGCCGGTCCCAGTCCCGCGCCCATGCGGTAAATGCCGGCAAACAGCGGCAGAATAGTACAGGAACAGACAGCGAGAATCGATCCGGAAACCGAAGCGACTCCATAAGCGAGAACTTTGTTGGCTCCCGCGCCAAGGTATTTCATAACCGAGGCCTGGCTGACAAAGACCCCTATCGCCCCGGCTATAAAGAAAGCCGGGATCAGACACAGGATGACATGTTCGCGGGCATACCATTGGGCCAGATAGATCGCCTCGATTAGGGCATTCTCAAAACGAACCGACCCGATCGGCAGATAGAAGAAGGCTAGGAATACGCCCGCGATTGCTGACAGCGGCTTCCACTCTTTTTTCCAGTCTGTCATCGCCACCTATTTCACCAGTTTCAGTTGCTGTACAGCAGTCGATTTCAGTACCGACTCGACACATCCGAAGAAACTCATAACACATGGGGTCTTGAGTTTGTAGTAGATATGCGAACCTCTTTTTTCATCCTCGATAATGCCGACGTTTTTCAGAATAGTGAGATGTTTTGAGACGGTCGACATATCGGCCCCGATCTGTTCGGTCAATTCAGCGACACATTGGCTCTTTTTGGAAACGGCGTCGACGATGAACAGCCTTGTGGGATGAGCCATCGCCTTTATGATTTTCGCCCTGGCTTCATAGAGGGCCTTTTGTTTTTCATTCATCTCAATCAAACTCCATCATTTGCATATTTGGCAATATAGCCAAATGGTTATGAAAGTCAAGCACCTTTTTAATAATCCATGGAAAATTATAAAATATATATATTGAATAAAAGACTCTCCTTCTGCGTCTTTATTATGAGCATTGTCGTATGGGAGGGAGTCTAAACATTCATCAAAGCCGAAATTGTCGTAGGATTATATTGAAGGGAGTTGCTCCAAAGTATAGAATAATTGTATAACAAAATGTCGACAGACAAAACCTTATGGACAAGGGAGGGGAGTATGCCTTGTTTTTTACGTAACTTTGTCGCTTTATCACTGTTTCTTTTATTTTCCGCATCATTGACTTTCGGGGATGATATTTTAAGACAAAAGACAGCAGACGGTTATGCCGATTTTTCAATACCGGCCTCGACTGACAATAAAGCGTATATGGATTATTTTGTACCGCCCGTATCGTTCTGGATTATGGAAACCGAAGAAGTACAAGCCTTGTTTTCCAACACCGGTCAGTTCGGACAAGGATTCTTATCGAATCCGGACTGCGACGGGGAAATCTGCCCGTCGTTTGAATCCCCCGCCAACAGCGGGATCGAGTACCTTTTTTGTGGAGCTATCTGGATCGGCGGCGTCGTGGGGGATGATACCCTGGTCACGGTTGCAGCCGACGGCTGGTTCGGGGTGCGTGAGCTGTGGCCAGATAACTCCGGCATGGAGTTTGACGGACTTAGCGATTATTCGGCCTGGGCTAATTTTACCGATACTATTGTAGATGCAGACTTGGGGCAATTCGATCCGATTGACAATCGCCTGCATGAACCGTTAAATTTAAGGTTTTCCAACCGGGCTCATGTCTGGAACACCGATCCCGAGCACAACCTGGTAATTTATGATATGGTGGTTACCAATACCGGGGATATAGCCATCCACGATGGCTATATCGGATTCTATTTTGATGCCGATGTTTATCATTTTTCGAATGGGGCTTCCGGATTCGCGGATGATGTCGCCGGGGCATTGCGCGATGAATGTATCGCCTATATCATCGATAATGATGGTGATCCGGATGCGGGAGTGTTCAACGAATACAGTCCGACTCGGCTATTCGCCTTCAAATTCCTAGATACCTCTTTCGATCCCGTTGATACTAATTTCAACTGGTGGATAAGCAACGGCAATGCCTCCCTTGATTTCGGCCCCCGCCTGGCGGGGACACCGGAAGATCCCTTCCGGCCATTCAATGCCCATCTTGGAACTCCCACCGGCGACCCGAATAAATACTATATTCTGAGTCACAAAGAATTCGATTATGACCAGGTCACGACCGCTGTCTCTCACGAGGGTGAGGGTTTCCTTCCACCGCCTGTGCCAAGTCAGGCAGTGGATTTCGCCGATGGTTACGATGCTCGTTTCCTGATGTCGATCGGGCCGTTCGATCTCGACCCCGATTCCAGCATGCGAATTCTCTACACAACTTTCACGGGCGAGGGTGTTCACCAGGTGCCCGACAACATTGATAACATCTACATCGATCCTGATGTCTACCTGGCCAATCTCGACTTTTCGGATGTATTAACCAACGCCGCGGCCGCCGATATGATCGTGCCCTTATTAATCGGGCCGACTATGCCTCCCATGGGATTGAGAGTTCTGTATGACAGCGATGATTCCGTGGTTGTCGAGTGGGACCCTTACGGGTATGCCGGTATTGATGGGTATGAAGTCTATCTCCACAAGATTCCGGCCGATTCGATGCCATATCCTGATGCGATACCGCCCTGGTTGGAACTGGATGACCTGTCGGTTATGACCAAGGTCGCCGACAATGGTATGGTCTACCGATATAAATTCGATACGCTTCAGACTGGACATTTTTATTTTGCCAGCGTCGCCAACCATACCACCGGCGGCACCGGCGATCTCTGCGATCCGATTGTTCTCCGACCCGGCGGCAGAATTCCCGCCCCGGTTCCGGATAACAAGTTTTTGTTTGTCGATGAGGGCTCCCTGGCGGCCATCAAGTGGTCTGAACCGGAAGGGGTCGATATCGACCATTACAATATCTACCGCCAGGAATTCGGTGATACTATCCCAGGGCTGTATAATCCGTTCTACGACACCGGGGAGTTCAGCGCTATAGAAGCGCCGGTCGACAGCTTTTTCCGCGACGGTCAATGGTATTACTACTATGCCATGGAGGCATACGGTCAAACTGATTCTGGCATAACCGGATTTTCGGACTACCCAACTAATTACTGTTCCTACAATATCGTGGCGGTGGACAAAAGTGGTCATGAGTCGGATTTCTCAGACAGCGTAGTGGTTTTCCTGATTGACCCATATACGCCCAAAGAGATCCTGGTCATAAACTGCTCCGGTCGCGATGATGGGTTGCGTTACGACCGGGTGTTGTGCGATTCTCTCGAGTATTTTTATGAATATATTATCGGCGGGATGTATGACCATTACTTCTTTTCGGACACTATGTCCGCCTATGGCGGGTGGAAGAGCGATTTTTGGATTGATCTGCTTCCCTATGAACTTGTCATTCTTGATGGAGGATTCGAAGGTGATGTTCTCTCTGAGCATCCACTTAGACCGACAGCTTGGGCATTTGAGAGATACATTCACAGCGGCGGGAAATTAGCCTATTTTGGATCACTCAGTACCCTTTTAGGTTTTACTATATTTCTGTATCCGACTCAAATCGAAATCGGCGGCAGTTGGTTTGTCGATGAATATTTTGGGATTGACTCCGTCACTCAAGCCGGTTTGTTATGCTATTATGGCGGGGATCTCCCTCCGTATCCCGATACACTGCTATGCCTGAGCGCCGCTACCCCATTGAGCGTCGATGTACCGTACCTCGAGTACAATCCTCTGGTAAACTGCCTGGGAATTTTCTCAGAATTATGGCCCGTTGAAAGCGCCCCGGCTCCCTCAGCTTTTGTTGTAAATGAGCAGGGAATACCTCTGTACCTGGCTGAAACGACCTGCCCGGAGAACTCGATGATTGAAGGTTATCCGATCGGAGTCAAAACCGAGGTCGCCGGTACAGCCACCTATCTCTTCGGTTTCCATCTCTGGTACATGAACCCCGATTCGGCCGCTTTGCTGATTGACTATCTCTTATACGACTCACCCTCAAACGGGGATATTTGCGGCGATGCCAACGGAGATTTCGTAGTCGATGTCGGCGATATTGTCTACTTAGTGAATTTCATGTTTCTTGGCGGGTGGCCGCCGCTATCCGAACCGCTCTGCGACGTCAATGGTGACACGAGAACCAATGTCGGCGATATCGTATACCTCGTCAATTATATATTCCGTGGCGGACTACCGCCGAGTTGTTTGTAATCCTGCAACCGTTTCAAATAAGGGGAGCGAGGAAACTTGCTCCCCTTTTCTATTAGTTCCGATTCAACATCCGTTATAAAGCGATTGCTTAAACAACCTGAAATTGTATATTGATTTTGATGGCGCGGTTTACGGCCTCAATTTGATGCTGTCAAATTCCGTTCTTGTTCTTCGGAGACCGAAACCGCAGGGTGTTTGTGTCATTATACAATAATACCGGTCGCAGGCAACCGCCCCCGGAAGCGAGGTATAAATGAAAAGCTGTTGCTTTTTTCCTTTTCAGAAAACACATAATGTAAAATCCCGGACGATTTTTGTTTTTGCTATCTATTGCATCATCATGCTTGTATGGGCATTACCTGCCAGGGCGGAACTGGCTACATCTGATGAAATGGAAACGGTTTGCCAAAACTGGCTGACCTATATCGTATCACAAACCGGTGATTGGGGCGGCAGTACCGAACCTGAAATCACAGACGTTCAGGATATTATTGAAAATGACACCCTGCTGGCGAGGTATTATGCTATCTCGCCATCCGGCTATATCATCGTTCCGGCTCTGAAGGAACTGGCGCCGGTAAAGGCATACACCGAAGATTATTCTCTCGATATCGACGAACCGGGCGGTATGGCGTTGATGATGCGAGAAATACTTTTCAGCCGCATGCAGATATTCGTCGAAGTTTATGGCAGCCTTGAGGCATCCCAGTCTACCGAACAACCGCTTTTTGATCGTATCAGCCGGCAGAAATGGGATCAACTGACGGTGACTCCCGAGCAATTTTCAACAGCCAAAAATATCAATGAACCTTTGGAAGAAGTCGGACCTCTTCTCACAACCGTCTGGCACCAGAGCGCGCCATATAATGCCCTCTGCCCTCCCGGTGACGGCGACCTTTGCATTGTAGGATGTGTCGCGACCGCAGCAGCTCAAATCGTCTGGTATTATGCCTGGCCGCCCTATGGCGCCAATGAGCATTCATATTTCTGGGATGGTGATTATTCATGCGGAGACAGCACTCCCGGTCAGACACTGTATGCCGATTATTCCGATCCTTACTATTACGACGATTCCAACGATGCCAAGGCAGAGCTATGTTATGAAATGGGTGTCGCCTATGAGATGAATTATGGTGCCTGTGCCTCCGGCGCTTGGACCATGCAAGGCTCCTGGATCTACCCATATTATTACCGGTATATTGACACGACCAAAATCAACTATCGCGACGAACATACGGCGTCATCTTGGTTCGCTCTGATCCAGGAAGAGATCGACATGAGACGCCCGATTCTGTATCAGATCCCGCGTCATGCCATTGTCTGCGACGGCTGGCGAGTCGCCGACGGCCTCGATCAGTATCATTTCAATTACGGCTGGGGCGGCAGTCAGAATATCTGGTTTACCGTCGATAATCTCCATTGCCCCTGGGAAGGGTGCGACCCGATGTATGAAGTGATGCTGACCCGTATAATTCCCGCCAAAGGTATCCCCTGGCTGCGCAGCGACGGCTTCTCCGACGCCACCAGCGGTAACGGCAATGAGGTTTACGAGGCGGGTGAAACCGTCGAGATGACATTCACCATCATCAATTACGGCGGAGCCGCTTTGAATGATGTCACGGCTACGCTGGCCATCGACGACGCCTTGCTTGAAATCATCAATGGCACCATTTATTACGGCAGCATTCCTGCCCTCGATTCGGTATCCAATACCGGCAATCCGTTTACCTTCAGTATCCCGGCGGAATATCTTGCCCGAACCGATTCGTTTACCCTGGCGATATCCTGGGAGGGCGGCTCCGGGGTAGATACGGTGATTCTCAAGCAGGCGATCGGCACCCCGACTGTTTTGCTGGTTGATGACGATACCTCCACCAGAGCGCTTGATTACTACACGGTTGCCTTTGATCGATACCGCATCCCGTATGATATCCGGGACACCGAATCGGGCAGCCCCACATCATCCGATCTTGACAATTACGAAATGGTTATCTGGTTTGCCGGCAGTTATCGACCCGATCCTTTGGACATTGACAAAATCAGCGCCATGAAAGGGTATCTGGATGGCGGCGGGCAGCTATTTCTGAACGGTCAGGCAATTGCTGCGCAGTTAAGCACTCTCGACCCTGCTTTTCTCAATGACTATCTTAAAACTGAATACCGGATGACGAAATCAATCAACGAAATCCCACTCCTTTATGGAATGAATGGTCTGATCTGCGATACATCGGATATCATTGCCCTGGTCAGCGGTTCCGGCGCCGGAAATCAGGAATTCCCCGATTTGATCGATTCGATAAATGGCGGGATTCTGGAATTGAAATATATCGGACAGGATTATTTCGGAGGTGTCACCTATAGCGGCGATTATAACTTGATCTTTTTCTCCTTCGGCTTTGAGGCTATCATTAACGGCGATAGCCGTTGGACCTACCGCGACAGCCTGTTTTCCGATATTCTTGACTTCTTCAGCTATCAGCGCCCGGATGCCCTGCCAGAAGTGACCGGTCTGGATATTTCACCCGGTGATGCCATGAATCTCACCGATCACAATCCCGATCTGAACTGGACCTATTACGACGGTTCGGAGGCGGCACAAACGATGTATCAAATCCAGGTTGGGACCGACCATGATTGGTCATTTGTAGAAATGTGGGATTATGGCCCGATTAGTGGTGATGAAACTCATCTCACTTATACCGGTTTGTCACTTGAAGATGGCGAACAGTATTATCTACGTGTTCGAGTTTATAATGGGAGGCTGTGGTCCGATTGGTATGAGGGAGAAATACGCATGAATTCCGTGCCGACCGTGCCGCTTTCATTGACACCGGCCGGTATGGAGGGGGTTGCTAATTTCAGCCCGATATTAACTCATGAAAACATAATTGACGGCGAAGCGGATGTCGTCACATATTCATACGAGATTTATGATGATCCCCTTTTGACACAATTAATTGAAAGCGCCGAAGATCATCCGGGCGGACTGGGTGAGACCACCGACTGGCAGGTGACGACGACTCTGGCCGAGGATGAAGCCTATTACTGGCGGGTTTGCGCCTGTGATCCCTATGAAAATAGTGAATGGAGCGAGCCGGCTGAATTCTGGGTAAACGCCGATAATCTGACGCCGGCATCCTTCGACCTCGTTTCACCGGAGGATGAGTCCGTTCTCGAACACAATAACCCCCAATTCACATGGACCGTTGCGACCGATGGCGATTCGTATGACCAGGTGCGTTATACATTGAAATACGGCACCGACTCGACCTTCGCCGAGGCGATTTCGGTAGAGGATATCGACTCGACCTCTTACATCCCGAGCAATCCGCTTGAGCCTGCAGCCTATTATTACTGGTATGTCACCGCCTATGACCTTTTTGACGGAGAAACCGTATGTGCTCAGACATTCTCATTTTCCTATTCCACTTCGGGTGATTCCAATGGCGATGGTCTGGTCGATGTCGGCGATGTTGTTTTTCTGATCAATTATGTGTTCAGGGGTGGTCCCGCGCCCGACCCATATCTTTCCGGCGACGCCAACTGTGATGAAATCGCCGATGTCGGTGACGCCGTATACCTGGTAAATTACATTTTCAAGGGAGGTCCCGGCCCCGGATGCATGTAAGAATCAATTTCGATTTTTCTGTCATCCGAATGGGGAAAACAACGTAGAATGTTATGCGCGTTGCGATCGAATTACGATTGTGCGGGAATATTGAATGTGAATAAAGTTTTCTTGATCATAGCGTCCGTTTTGGCCTTTCACGGCCTTGTTGCCGCCCAAGGATCGATTTTCGGAGCGGTAACCAATTCTGATTTCAGCGTTCCGGATTCGGGCGAAATTAGTTTTATCGGTTATCTCGACGACACCGATGAAGAGATTCGATTCGAATCGTCGGTCGGCGCCGGATACGACGTCGGTAACTGGTTTGATGATTTCCAGAACTACCTGACCGAAGCCCCCGGCAATCCCTATGATTACCATTTCTACAATACTGCCAATGGCGAAGGTTTTGTCCTGTCAAAACTGATTCCCAATAACTCGTTTCAACTGGAAGATATCTTCCTCTCCCCGGTTAACTGGCCGGTGGCTCCTTCCGGATTGAGAGGTCGGGTGGCGTCTTATTCTCGGATTGATATTTACTGGTCTGAGATCGGAGCGGCCACATTCCATGTCTATCGCCGACCGGCTTCTTCCAATGGGTCCTTATTCCGGATTGACGATCCCACCGGTTCTATGGCCAATCCCGGCGTAACCGATACCTTTTTTGTCGATACCCTGGTTGACAGTTCCGGCGCTTATGATTATCTGATTATCGCCGAGGATGCCTCGGGTAATCTCAGCCCCCATTCCGAGGTAATCACGGTCGATGTTGCGGAAGATTTTTTTCTACTGGGTGATTCTAATACCGACGGTATGATCGATATCGGAGACGTTGTCTTCGTGATCAATTATGTGTTCAGGGATGGAGCCCCGCCTGATCCATATCTTTCCGGCGATGCCAATTGCGATGAGATAGTCGACGTCGGCGATGCTGTCTATACTATCAACTATATCTTCAGACACGGTTCCCCTCCCGGTTGTTCCTGGCATTTGCCCTAAAACCTGTTTGCGCCGCCTGTCTTTTCGACTTCTCACGATCAGGAAAAGATTGACAATTAGTAGATCTTTATTATCTTTAAATATTGATACCTACCGTTTGAAGACGCCTTATAAGCCTGGGAGGGTCTGTGCGCGTTTTACTGCTTTTTTGTTTAGCACAAATTACACTTTTTTCCATTACCCAGGCCGGGATAATTAATGTTCCTGGTGAGGCCTCGACCATTCAGGCCGGAATAAATCTTTCAAAAAGCGGCGATACAATCCAGGTTGCCAGCGGTACCTACGCCGGTTATGGCAATTATGACCTTTATTTTGCCGGGAAAGCCGTCGTGCTCAAGTCCCTCAGCGGGCCTGTCGCGACCATAATCGATATCAATTATGTCGCTCAATCCGGAGTGGGCAAGCGCGGATTCAATTTACATTCAATTGAAAGTTCGGAATTGATCATCGAAGGTTTTACGATCCGTAATGGTGGCGGGGTCGAATGGGGCGGAGGTATTTATATCAACTCCTGTTCGCCGACTTTCCGCAATTGCCATATCATAGACAACAGGGTGCCTCAGGGCGGAGGTGTATACATTACCGATGTTTGTTCGCCTGCTTTCTATGATTGCGTTTTCAAGGGCAATAGTTGTACCAATGTCGGTTGCGCCGTTTTGGTCCGCCGGAGCGCGACCGCCTACTTCGAAAATTGCCTCTTCGAGGACAATTACGGCTCCCACGGAACATTCCTCTGCTACGATGCCTCTCCCACACTTGTGAACTGCCAGTTTTATAACAATGACATCCGTAACAACGGAGGAGCAATCTTCCTGCAGGATAACTGCTCCCCTTCATTTTCGGAATGTGTATTCGCAGGCAATCGTGGCGGCACGGGCGGCGCCATTTTTATCCAGGAACGAGGCGTTTCCGGCGGCTCCAGCGAGCCAACATTCACTAATTGTACTTTTTACGGGAATGAATCTCCCCGCGGAAGCGCAATTTATTGCTCAGGGCGAGGCGGTCCAGCTATCCCAGTCTATACAAATTGCATTATCGCCTTCAACACAAACGATGATGCGTTCAGCATCTCTGAAGCTCAGCCGCTTCTTTATTGTACCGACATTTTTGGAAATCCGGAAGGCAACTGGACCGATGAAATTGCCGATCAGGTCGGCATTTCAGGGAACTTTTCTCTGGATCCGCTATTTTGCGATACTACCAATCGGAATTTTGAAATTTCCGGTTCTTCTCCTTGTGCTCCGCAAAATAACCAATGTAAAACACTGATCGGCGCTTTGCCGGTTGGTTGTGTTAACTCTACGGCGGGCATGAAAATTTTTCCCGACGTGCT
This sequence comes from Candidatus Zixiibacteriota bacterium, assembly GCA_030668485.1. Taxonomy (GTDB): domain Bacteria; phylum Zixibacteria; class MSB-5A5; order GN15; family JAAZOE01; genus DAOUTW01. The sequence continues at coordinate 4,946 of DAOUTW010000003.1, read as the reverse complement.
ATCTGCGTTCCATGCCAACACCATGGATAATTTGACGGCAACCATATATGTGGGAGCGATTTCAAACCATCATAATCCTGACGATATTGTGGGATCATCAGTCGCTGTCAACGATGGTACTGCGCTCCATTCAATGGAATTTCTGGATCCCGGTCTTTATTTCCCGACCGCCCTTAGAATCAAATGCTTCCTGAGTCCGCTTCTTGATTCCTACGGCGAACTCTGGGATACAACCACCGCCCCCCTGACTGTTTCCGGTCTCTTCGATGACGGGACCCCGTTTCTATTTCAGAAGACTATCACTTTGGTCGGTCATATTTCCGGCGATGCTAACAGCGATAATATTGTCGACGTCGGCGATCCTGTCTTTATCCTCCGGTACGTATTCAATGGCGGCCGCGAGCCGATTCCTCTAATGGCGGCTGAGGTTAACGACGACGGGCTGGTCGATGTTGGCGACGTGGTCTACTTGATAAATTATATCTTCAGATCGGGGCCTCCTCCCGGCGGCAACCAAGCCAGTCAAATCCCGATTCCCCGATAAAATAGGCTCTCAAGGTGCCTGGGGATCAGCCATTAACATCTCCTTTTCGTGATATTTGTCCCAATTTGGCCCTTTTTGCCATTTTTCGAGGGATTATTTTTTCATAAAAAAAGTCAATTTGCCTGTTGACAGCTTCAAATTATTTCGTTAATTGCACTTACGAAATAAGGGGTAGGCCTTTTTTGCCCTCGGGGGGAATACTCCTGAAAGAAACGGGGGACTTAGCAACACCGGCTCATGAGAGCCGGAGGAGAATTACGTGGCTACAGGTACAGTGAAGTGGTTTAACTCGGAAAAGGGTTATGGTTTCATCACACCGGATGACGGTGGAGATGATCTGTTTGTGCATTACTCAAACATCGATTCGGAAGGTTTTCGGACTTTGGAAGAAGGCCAGAAGGTCGAGTATGAAGCAGGAACAGGCCGTAAAGGCCCCGAGGCAACCAAAGTACGCATTCCGTAATCTGGATTCGTATTACAAAAAAACCACTAGCCCCGTCGTTCTCGTCGGGGCTTTTTTTTATTTAAAATTATTATTCAAAAATTCAGAAGTGAACGCATCGGTAGATAATCAAACCTTGTACTCTCGATTTTATCATTAAAAAAAGCCCTCGATAATTACCAAGGGCTTCAAAATTTTATGCCGAAGGTGGGACTCGAACCCACACGCCCGTGAAGACACTGCGCCCTGAACACAGCATGTCTACCAATTCCATCACTTCGGCATTTTCAGAAAGACAAATATATACAAATATTCGGACTTGGCAACATTTTTCTTCAGTTATATCCGGACAGCGGCAGGAACAAAACGACCCCCTGCCGATTATAATGACAGACAGCCGATTTTTGTTGTCACGGAAATTATTAAAGGGTATCCTGACATCTACCCTGCTAAAAGGAGTTTGGATGAAATCTATTGTCTCATTTGCCATTATAACCTTCATGACCATGGCGCTGGTCTCCACTTCGGGAGCTCAGTCGCAGTATCAGGAGGAGATTTATAAAGCTCGCGACCGGGTTCTGCCGGCCCTGATTCATATCCAGCCGGTGATTATGGATTACCTGACCGGGCGTGAAAAAAAGCAATCGGTCGTCGGCTCGGGAATCATTATCTCACCGGACGGTTATGCCGTTACCAATTATCATGTTGCCGGGCGATCCGAAAGGATTATCTGCACTCTTCATGATCGGGAGCAGGTTGCGGCCACTCTTGTCGGTGGGGATCCTGCCACCGATATTGCCGTCATCAAACTTGATTTGTCCGAATATGATGGTAAAATCATCTCCGCCGTTTTGGGCGATTCCAAATCTTTGCAGGTCGGCCAGACAGTTCTGGCTATGGGGTCACCCCTGGCATTGTCGCGTTCGGTTTCAATGGGTGTCATATCGACCATAAGCCGTTTCTTCCCAGGGGATATAAGATTGCCGTCGGGTGAAAAAACCGGTCGGTACAATACCTGGCTTCAGACCGACGCCGCCATCAATCCCGGAAACTCCGGCGGACCGCTGGTAAATCTTGATGGCGAGGTCGTCGGGATCAATACCCGAGGAGTCTTTTTCGCTCAGAACATCGGCTTTTCAATTCCGGTCAATACGGTCAAGCAGGTTGCTGAAACACTTATTGAACATGGCAAAGTGGAACGTAGCTGGATCGGAACCCATGCCCAACCGCTACAGGAATTGCAACAGTTCTTCGGCGCCGATATCGACCGGGGTGTACTGATCGCCTCGATTGATCCCGGATCACCGGCTGAAATTGCCGGACTGGCCGCCGGTAATGTTATTCTCAAATACAACGGGGTTGACGTGTCGGCCCGGTTTGAAGAGGAGCTGCCCAGTTTTTATCAATTGATCGCAGCCTCACCGACAAATCAGGAGATTGAAGTAACCGCTCTGGTGAACGGCGGCGAAAAACAGTTCAAGATTATTCCCCGTCTCCTGGGCGATCTACAGGGCACCGATTTCGATTTTGAGAAATGGGGTTTTACCGCCAAGGCGTTGACCAAGCAGATGGCAATTGACAATCGCCTGCAGGACACTCTCGGCGTGTTTGTGACCCAGGCGGCAGCTCCCGGACCTGCATACAGCGGCGGACTGCGGCGGGGTGATGTGATCAAAAAAGTTAACAACAAGATCATGGATGACCTCGAACAACTGAAACAACTATATGAATCCTTGAAAAGCGAAGAGAAGCTCTTGTTAACGATTGATCGCAATGACAGTATTCGCTTTATCCTGCTCAAACTGGAAAAGGAAAAAAACCTCGATGAATAGGCTTGTGTGTTTTATACTGGCGATATTTCTGCTGGCCGCTCCCTCCTTCTCCAAGTCAGACAAGGGAGACAATGTCGACCACATGAAGCTTTATAAAGCGGTCGACCGGGTGATGGTTACCGTCGAATACAAGGCGGAAATGACATTTATGGGGCGAAGCGACGATATCGAAGGCCGCGTGGCCGGCATATCGGTCGAGCCGCAAGGAACGATTATATTTGACGGCGCCTCACTCAGTGTAGGATCTCATTTCGGAGCTGCTGCCTTCGGTGCCCCACGTGTGGAAAAACCAAAATCTCTCAAAGTTACCGACTCCAAAGGCAACACCTACGATGCCGAATATATCGGGGTTGACCAGTTCAGTTCAATCGCCTTTTGTCGCCTCCCCGACTCGGTCAAAAAGGAGATCCCCGCAGTTGAATTCAGCCGGAAAGAGCTTGAACTCGGCCAGGAAATAATCGTTTTCTGGATGCTGCCGAAAGGTTTCGAACCTCGTTTTCAGATGGGTGAATCGGTTATCACCAATATTCTCTCCAAACCGGAGAAATATTATCTAACCGGCGAATTGACGCCCGATTTCGCCATGACTCCGGTGCTGACCGAATCGGGTGATTTCATCGGCATTATCACCACGATCACCCGCAGCGGCGGAAGATCGGTACCATTCGATGCCGGTGAATCGTTTGGCACTCCGGTCGGCATTATGCCGGTTAAGAGATTTGAGGAGTTACTAGCCAAACCGCCTTCTCCGGATGAATTCAAACGCGGATGGATGGGAATTGCTCTCCAGGCGCTCGACCCGGAAGTGGCCGCCTTCTGGAATGTCGATGTTCCCGGTGGTATTATTGTTTCCGATGTTATCCCTCATTCTCCAGCGGAAAAGGCCGACCTTGAGCCGGGAGATTTCATCATCGGGCTCGATGGCAATCCGATCGATATTTCCGACGATGGCGACCTGAGCGTTTTCCAGAAATCAATCTCAGAACTCGGCGCCGGAGGGACTATGAACTTGATGGTCGTTCGCCCCGGAGAGGCACGCGTTGATACTCTCTCTGTTGTTGTTACCCTTGAGGATATGCCGGTCTCGGCCGGCGACGCTCCTCGCCACGAGGATAAAAACTTCGATATGACAATTCGCGATTTGGTTTTCGCCGACTACAATGCTCGTAATCTTGACCCCGACGAGATCAAAGGGATTATTGTCGACAAGCAGGAGCCGGGCGGATGGGCGTCTGTTGACGGTCTCAGGGCCGGAGATATAATCTTGAAGATCAATGATCGCAAAGTGGAATCGGTTGACGAAGGTAAGGCCATTCTGGCCGAGATAGAGAAGGATAAAAAGCGTGAGGCGGTTTTCATGGTCTGGCGTTTCAACAAGACTCAGTTCGTCAATGTCAAAACTCATTGGGAGTAGCTGCCATTATCTCTCAAGTAGATTAAAAAAAGCCCGCTAACCGGCGGGCTTTTTTTATATCTTGAATTGTCACTGGCCCGGCTGCTAAAACGAATATCCCAGCCAGAAGTTAATATAACGGCCGCCATCGGCTCGGGGGCTTTCTCCTTCAATGGAATTGATCGGCTGCTCCGGCGGTTCGCCGGGAGTGACGGTCAGTTCACCCGGCCGCTCCTTAATCCTGATCGGAAACAACTGGGAGATATTGCAACCGATTGAAAATCGGCCAACCGGCTTTGTAGCCCGCAGTTCGATCCGGCCAAAATCAATTCTTTCATATTTATCCTGGTATTGATCAAGATCGGCAATACCAAAGACGAGAAAATCGGGCATCCAGTCTTTGAATTGCAAGTCCGGCGTGACGCTGAATAAGTCTATACCGGCAGCCAAACCGATTCGGACAGGAAGATTGAAGTCCCCTCGGGCATTGAAATGCCACATCGTCAATTCCAGATCGGCTTTGAAGTTCCGCCGTAATCCCAACAAATCCACCAGCGGGTCGGTAAATGGCCAGGCCTCGATATGCCCCGACGCCAGGGCGGAAACATCCAGATATTCCAGGGTAAAAGCGAGATTTTTCGGCAGGTACGGCAATCTCATATCGGCCCGCCATCTATCTATGTCACCCTTGATGCGAGCTGCCTGCCCAAATTTTACTCCGCGGCTATAGAGATT